>CACYMP010000015.1 GCA_902775565.1 Oscillospiraceae bacterium | reverse complement strand
CGGTCTGTTCAATGCTATCAAATATACCGCATGTTACGCCTGCTGCAAATCCCGCTCCCATGGCGGTCATCTCATCACTTGCGGCACGCGTTACCGTAACGCCCAAAAGGTCGGCCTGAAGCTGCATCAGGAACGAGCTGGCGCAAACACCGCCGTCTACTTTCATCTGCTTTGCCTTTATGCCCGTATCGTCCATCATCAGGTTCACGAGTTCCGTAACCTGATACGCTATGGATTCAACACCCGCCCTGATTATCTCAGCGCGTCCCGTGCCCCTTGTAAGACCCGTCATGACGCCCCTGGCGTCAGGTCTCCAGTAAGGCGCGCCGAGGCCCGTAAACGCAGGCACAAGATATACCCCTCCGGTATCCTTGATCGATTCACAGTACTTGTCGCATTCCGCGGGAGAATCTATAAGATGGAGCTCGTCTTTAAGCCAGCTTATTACCGAACCGGCCTGGAAGATGCTTCCTTCAAGAGCATAGTAAGTGACGCCCTTGTGAGACCACGCGCACGAAGTAAGAAGTCCGTTCTTCGAGAAAACAGGCTGCGTTCCGAGATTCATCAGCGTAAAGCTTCCCGTGCCGTATGTAGTCTTGGATTCACCTTCATTTATTGCATTCTGGCCTAAAAGGGCCGCAGGCTGATCACCAATAACACCCGTTATCTCAACGCCGTTAAGGCTCATAAGGTTATCAATATCATTTTCATCAAAGCCCGCACCGCTGAGATAAGCGGGATCGAGAATAACAGCACCGTAGCCGCTGCAGGATTCACGCGGCTCCGCAAGCGCTTTGCGCGGTACCTTGAAGAGCTTGAGCAGTTCTTCGTCGTAATCTTTTCTCGCGATATCGAAAAGCATCGTTCTCGAGCAGTTCGAGTAATCAGAAGCAAACGTTCTGCAGCCTGTAAGCCTGTAAACGAGGAAACCGTCAACTGTACCGAAATAAGCTTCTCCCTTATCGGCAAGCTCTCTTAATCCTGCAACGTTTTCGAGCAGCCAGAGCATCTTCGTGGCAGAGAAATACGGGTCGGTCTTAAGTCCCGTGATCTCGCTTATTCTTCTCTCCTGGCTCTTTATCTCAGGTCTTCTGCAGATGTCCGTCGTCCTTCTGCACTGCCATACGATTGCATTGGCAAGAGGTTTTCCGTCAAGACCGAACGCGATGGTCGTCTCACGCTGGTTCGTAAGTCCAATGGCAGCGATATTTCCCTTTGCGGCTGGATTACCGGCCATAAGCATCGCGATAGCTTTAAGGACCGTATGAAAGATCACCTCCGCATCGTGCTCCACCCATCCCGGATTGGGATATATCTGCTCAAACGGCACATGCGCGCCGTCTGACAGATGTCCCTGTTCATCAAGCAGGAATGCTTTCGTGGATGTGGTGCCCTGGTCGATGCAAAGAATGTATCTCATCAGCCGTTACCTGTAGTAAAGCGTGTTAAGCGTGCGGTACCACTCATTGTCGATCGAATCGAGATCCTCCTTGGAGAACCTTACGACCCAGTTGCCTGTGGGAGTTCCGGGGATGTTCATTCTCGTGTCTGCACCGTAACCCAGCATATCCTGGATGGGAATGATCGCAACGTCCGCATGGCTCATCCAGAGCGTTCTGATTATTGCCCTGCAGGAACCGCTGTGAGGTCCGCCGTCGCCCCAGTTCGCGCCTTCAAAACCGCAGTACTTCAGACAGAAGTTCCTGACGTCCTCTCTCGAATCCCAAAGCCATCCGAGCAGCGTGTTATTGTCGTGTGTTCCCGTGTATGCAACGCAGTTCTTGTTGAAGTTATGAGGCATGAATGAGCTGTCGTCTCCGGGATAGAAGGTGAATTCCATGACCCTCATTCCGGGTATTCCGACTACGTCCATGAACTCCTTGAGATCGGGAGTGATCTCACCTAAATCCTCAGCGATGAGCCTGCTCCTGTCACCAAAGACCTTGTCATATTCGGCAAAGAACTCAAGAGCCGGACCCTTGTTCCACTTGCCTATCCTTGCTGTCTCTGCGTTGGCATCGACTTCCCAGTAAGAAGAGAATGCTCTGAAGTGGTCGATCCTCAGATAATCGTAGAGCTTGAAGTTCTCGCCGATCCTGTCCATCCACCAGCCGTAGTTGTCGGCTTTCATCTTTTTCCAGTCGTAGATGGGATTGCCCCAGAGCTGTCCGTCCTCGCAGAAATAATCCGGAGGAACTCCTGCCACGCTCTCGAAAACAAGCGCCTCAGGCTTCGGTTTCCTGGGTTCCGTCAGTTCTTCAGCGCCCTCTTTCTTTTCGGAAGCACCGTCTTTTTCGGCTTTAGCCTTGAGGGACTGATATTTTGCGAAATCCTTCTCGTAATCTGCGAGAAGCTTATTGGTCTTAGAAGGGCTCGCCATCTTGAAGAGCTCTCTTGAAGCCCATACGTCGGCTGAATCACCGGATACGTAGAACGGCATATCGCCGATTATCGAAATGCCCAGATCGTTTATCTCTTTCTTTATCCTGGTCCACTCGTCGAGGAACAGATACTGCACGAAAGCGTGATACTGGTAGTTGGGATTGCCCTTAAGCTCTTCAACTGCCTTCTTATCGTAGTTCTTGAGCCTGCTGTCCGTCCATTCCCACCATGGTCTGCCGAAGTTATCGTCCTTGATGGACAGATAAGCGGCCACGTCGCACGCCCATTTATTCTTTTCGAGGAACTTGTCGACTTCCTTGAGCAGAGCCCTGTCAGCACGCTCGAAAGCCTTTCTCAAAAGCTCGTCGCGGTTGCTCCTTAAGTAATCGTAATCGATCCTCCACTTGTTCTCGTTATACTCCGCAGACTGAACCTCCGAAGGAGTAAGAAGACCTCTTTGGGCAAGACGCCTCGGGTCTATGAACAGCCAGTTGCCTGCGAAAGCAGAGAAGCTCTGATACGGTGAATTGCCCATTCCCGGGTAGGAGAACGGAAGAACCTGCCAGTATTTCATCCCCTGCTCTGACAGTTTCTTTGCGAATTCCACGGCCTCTTCTCCGAACACGCCGATTCCGAACGGTCCGGGGAGAGAACTTATATGCATAAGTACTCCGCCGCCTCTTCTCATTTGTATTCCCTCTCAATCTTATATATAATTATTTGGCTTTTTAAAAGTCTATTCACCATTATATAACTAATGAGGGTCAAAATGAATTATTCTACGGTCGAGGAAATAAAAAGACGCCGCACGTTCGCGATAATATCGCACCCGGACGCAGGTAAGACCACGATTACAGAGAAGCTCCTCCTTTACGGCGGAGCCATCCACCAGGCAGGCTCGGTAAAGGCCAGGAAGGCCGCACGCCATGCCACATCAGACTGGATGGAGATCGAGAAGAAGCGTGGTATCTCCGTAACATCATCAGTAATGCAGTTCGAATATGACGGCTGCCACATCAACATTCTTGATACCCCCGGACACCAGGACTTCTCCGAGGATACCTACCGTACCCTCTGTGCCGCCGACGCAGCGGTCATGGTCCTTGACGGCGCGAAAGGTGTCGAGACCCAGACTATCAAGCTTTTCCAGGTTTGCCGCAGAAGAGGCATCCCGATCTTCACTTTCGTAAACAAGATGGACCGTGCCGCCAAGAACCCCTTCGATCTCATGGATGAGCTCGAAAAGGTCCTGGGCATCCGTTCCTGCCCCGTCAACTGGCCTATCGGCACCGACGGCGATTTCGAAGGCGTATATGAGAGAGAGTCAAAGCGCGTGCTTGTTTTCGACAAGGAGAACAACGACCACGGTGCTTCGATGGTTACCGAAAACGTATCGGGAATCGACGATCCCGCACTCGACAAGATGCTCATGCCGGGCCACTTGGAGACCTTGAGGAACGATATCGAGCTGCTTGATATGGCAGGCGACGAACTCGATATGGACAAAGTCCTTCACGGACAGCTCACTCCCGTCTTCTTCGGTTCTGCCATCACCAACTTCGGCGTTGAGCCGTTCCTTAAGCACTTCCTGAAGATGGCACCCGAGCCTGCTTCGCACAATTCCACCGACGGCATAATCGAGCCCGAGGATACAATGTTCTCAGGCTTCGTCTTCAAGATCCAGGCAAACATGGATCCTTCCCACCGCGACAGAATGGCATTCATCAGAATCTGCTCCGGCCAGTACGAGAAGAACATGACCGTCAACCTCATGCGCACGGGCAAGAAGATCACTTTGGCACAGCCCCAGCAGTTCATGGCACAGGACCGCGCGATCACCGAGGAAGCCTTCGCAGGCGACATCATCGGTATCTTCGATCCGGGCAACTTCCGCATCGGTGACACCATCATTTCAACCAACCGCAAGTTCGAATTTGACCCTATCCCGGTGTTCTCGCCCGAGAATTTCGCGCGCGTCGAACCCAAGGATTCAATGAAGAGAAAGCAGTTCCTCAAGGGAATCGAGCAGCTCTCGCAGGAAGGCGCGGTTCAGCTTTTCAAGCAGCCTGACATCGGTACCGAGACCTACGTAATGGGCGTTGTCGGCGTCCTCCAGTTCGACGTTCTTGAGTACAGGCTCAAGTCCGAATACAGCGTTGATATCGTCCGGACATCGCTTCCCTACCGCCTTGCGCGCTGGGTCAGGTCCGATTCCGAGGACTTCGATCCCAAATCAATGACGCTCACTTCAACATCTCTTCTCGTCCTTGACCGCGACGAGGAGCCGGTAGTGCTTTTCGAGTCCGAATGGGCAGTCGACTGGGCAGTCGATCACAACGAAAAGCTCGGATTAAGCTTCGAGAACATCCACAGCGGCAACTGAGAGCCATAGTCCACGCGCTCAAAATAACGTAAACAAAAGCGTAAACATTTCAGCCGAAAATGTTTACGCTTTTCTTTATTTTCCGGAAAAGTAAACCTGACCGTAAACTTTCGGGCCCGAAAAGTTTACGTTTCAGTTTACAGGGCTGCCGCAGCGGCTTCAGATATCGATCTCAACCGACTTTGTTCCGTAAAGCTCCGCAGTCCTCTCATCGGGCTGGCCGAATCCCGCATAGATCGCGATCTTTCCTTCAGGTACAACCTTGCTTCCGTCTTCTTTAACGACCTTCAGAGCATCAGAAGTAATGCTGATCACGACATCTTCCGAAGCTCCGGCCTCAAGACAGATACGCTTGAATCCGACGAGCTTGAAGTTCCTTACCTCGTTCTTGTCTTCGAGTGCTTTCGCGTAGAGCTGTACAACTTCGCCCGTCTTTAACTTTCCGTTATTCTTTACGCTAACCGTGATGTCTAATCCGTTCTCACGTGCGGATGCCGAAGTGTCTGAAGCTGATGCGCCCGAGATCTCAAGTCTGCCGTAAGTAAGGCCGAATCCGAACGGATATAAAGGCGCCTTCTCGATATACTTATATGTCCTGTTCTTCATCGAGTAATCCTCGAAATCAGGCAGGTCTTCTGTGCTTCTGTAAACAGTGACCGGAAGCTTTCCGGAAGGGTTAACCTTTCCGAAAATGATATCGCCTATGGAAAGGCCGCCTCTTGCTCCGGGATACCATGCCTGCAAGATTGCGGATGATGTCTCCGAAAGGCGTGTCAGATCCATTGCAGAGCCTGTCATTACAACGGTAACAAACGGCTTGCCCGTCTTGATAACAGCTTCGATAAGCCTTAACTGGGGCCTCGGGAAAGAGAGGTCTTTCTTATCACCTGATGCATACTGGTTGCCCTGGTCGCCCTCTTCTCCTTCGAGTGTCTCATTAAGACCGATGCAAAGGATAACGAGATCCGATCTTCTCATTACCGCCTCTGCTTCCGCTATGGTGTTGTAATCTCTTGAGAGCGGATCAGGCTTTGTAAGGCTTAGGTCACAGCCCTCTGAATAGAGGATCCTGACATCGTCTCCGGCAGCTTTTCTGATGCCTTCAAGCGCGGTGATATATTCGGAAGAAGTGCCGTAGTAGTTGCCCATCAGAGGACGTCTCGCGTCTGCGTTCGGGCCGATTACGGAGATTACTTTCACCTTGTCTTTATTGACCGGCAGGATACCGTCGTTCTTGAGCATAACAACGGCTTCATCGGATGCTCTCTTGGCAAGCGCGATGCTCTCCTTCGTCTCGACATCAAGGTAATTGAGGTTGTCGTATTCGGTCTTGTCGAACATACCGAGAAGGAATCTTGTGGTAAAAAGTCTTACCGCCGCGCCCCTGATAGCGTCCTCGGTTACAAGGCCCTTGTTGTATGCCTTCATGAGATGGACATAGGTGCATCCGCAGTTGAGATCGCACCCTTTGTTAAGTGCAAGCGCAGCACTCTCTTCTGCGTTTTTTGTAACCTTGTGATGCTCGTGAAAATCTCTGATCGCCCAGCAGTCTGACACGAAGTGGCCTTTGAATCCCCACTCGTCCCTGATGATGTCCTTTATATATGAATGTCCGCAGCAGGGTTCACCGTTGGTCCTGTTGTATGCACCCATTACGGCTTCGACATCTGCTTCTTTTATGCATGCCTCGAATGCGGGGAAATAGGTCTCGCGCATATCTTTGGGTGTGGCCTTTGCATCGAACTCATGTCTTTTCGCTTCAGGTCCGGAGTGGACAGCGAAATGCTTTGCGCAAGCGGCCGCCTTCATGTATTCACCGTCGCCCTGAAGTCCCTTGATAAAAGGTATTGCGAGCCTTGAGATGAGATACGGGTCTTCGCCGTATGTCTCCTGTCCCCTGCCCCACCTCGGGTCTCTGAATACATTGATATTGGGTGACCAGAATGTCAGTCCCTTATAGATATCGCGGTCTCCCATTGCGGAGATCTCGTTATATTTTGCGCGTCCCTCGGTTGAGACGGTCTCACCTATCTTACCCATGAGTTCTTCATCAAATGTTGCTCCGAGTGCGATCGACTGCGGAAAGCTTGTCGCGGTTCCCGCTCTCGCAACTCCGTGAAGACCTTCATTCCACCAGTTGTATTCGGGTATTCCGAGCCTTTCAATGGCGGGAGCATCGAATCTGAGCTGTGATGCAGCCTCCTCAATGGTCATGCGGCTGACGAGCTCTTCTGCTCTTTTTCTTGCATCTTCTCTGTTCATGATCTCACCTCACGGGAAATTTCTATAAATATATTATAATGCTACTCACATTTTTATACATATCTTGCTATTATATTATTACACTTTTTTAGATTTCCGATAAAGGAGCATTTTGTCCATGCAGTTAAGTGACAATACGGTGCCCGGCAATTATCAGCAGCCGATCAGAAACTTCACCGGTAGGATCGTCAGTAACTATGTTGAAGAGGTTGATTTCGTACCTAATTCCAACATGAGGATCTGGTACAACAACAAAGCTGAGGACTATCCGACTCACAGACACTCATGTCTTGAGATCGCAATCCCGCTTTCGGGTTCTTACACATATGTCTTCGAGGACAGGACCATTGTCTTAAAGGAGAAAGAGATCCTTTTCGTTCCTCCGGACATGCTTCACAAGATCTCCGGTACAAGAGAAGGAATAAGATTCATCTATCTTTTCAAGATTGACTTCTTAAAGGACTTTTTCGACTATTCCGATTTTGCGGAACTTATCAGAGAGCCTCTTATCGTCAACACTTCCACTTATCCGGAAGTCTATAACCGTATATATGCGAGATTCATGGAGATAAGCAATCTTTATTTCTTCTACAATTCAGTAGTTAAAGAGACACCTATCTTCTCGCATCTTTTGGGCATAATCGGAATGCTGTCGAAAAGCGAATGCAACGACGGTTTTGAAATGCCTCATAACGATAAGCAGCGTGAGATCTATATCAAGCTCAGGAGCCTTCTCGAATGGCTTTCCATCCACTATTCCGACAGCGTGACAATGGAAGAAGCTGCCAATTACGTAGGCTATTCAAAGTTCCATTTCGCGCGTATCTTCAAGGAATATACAGGCATGACATTCTACGATTATCAGACAAATCTCAAGCTGAAATCCGTAGTCGAAAAGCTTGCCGATACCGATCTTTCCATCAGCGAGATCGCCTTGTCTTCCGGCTTCAACAACCTTACTTCTTTAAGCCGCAATTTCGAGACTCATTACGGATGTTCTCCTTCCCAGTACCGCCAGAGGATCCGCAGGACTAAGAGATCCTGATATAAAAAAATAAACAAAAGAAAAAGGGCAGTGAATTTCTTCACTGCCCTTTTTATAAACTTGTTGGTCGCTCTTATTAAGACTTGACACCACCGAGAGCAACACCCTCGACGATATATCTTGAAAGCAGAGCGTAGATCACGATGAGCGGGAGAACCGTCAACGAAAGACCTAAGTAGATAGAACCGAACTCAGTCTGATAAATATCACCGTTGAGCAAGCTGACTTCGATAGGAAGTGTATACTTCTCTTTCTTTGTAAGAAGGATCTGAGGAACGAAAAGGTTGTTCCAGCTTCCTACGAAGGTGAAGATGCACTGTGTTGCGATAGCCGGCTTCATAAGCGGGAAAACGATCCGGTTAAATGTCATGAACTCTCCGGCACCGTCGATTCTTGCAGAGTCAACGATTTCCATTGAAAGTGATGCCTGCAGGTACTGTCTCATGAAGAATACCATGTTAGGAGATGCAATGGCAGGGATGATAAGCAGTGAGAGCTTATTTGTCATACCAACCTTGTATGCTGCCTGATAGAAACCGATCATTGTGATGGTTCCGGGGATCATCATGATACCTACGATCAAACCGAAGAATGCATCTCTGAGCTTCCACTCATATGCATAAAGAGCATATGCTGTGAGGCAGGAGAAGTAAACTGCGAGTACCGTAGTACCTGTGGATACGATAAGAGAGTTAACGAAACCTGTAGCAGGATCGAATGATTTTCCGTTAAAAACTTTCCAGTTCTTGATCAGGTTCTGAATAGGATGCGCGGAGTAAAGTGAAATAGCACTCTGCTGAATTTCAAATGTACTTCTCGTAGCATTCGAGAACATGATGATGAACGGCAAAAGGCTCATGATCGAAAGAATAACACATACGATGTAGATGACGACTTTGAGGCCGATCGATTCCTTGTGAAGTGAATTTTTATTAGCCATTTCTCGCACCCCCTCAGTATGCTTTCCTTGATTTTGCCATCTTAAGCTGCTGTTTCTTCAGCTTCTTAAGCTTAGCCTCATCCTTGTCTCTCATGATGTAGAACAGAACGAGTGAAAGCAATACGATGACAATGAACATGATAACGCTCGCAGCTGCAGCGGTGTTGTATCTGTAAGCACCAGCGAATGCCTGGTCCTTGATATACATGTTAACTGTATAACCACCGTTATCGCCTTTGTCCTGAGCATAGAGCGAAGGAATATCGAACATGTTCAGACCACCGATAAGGGAAGTAACAAGAACGTAAAGCATGATTGTTCTGATACAAGGCAGCGTGATCAGGAAGAATGTCTGAACTCTGTTCGCGCCATCAAGATCAGCAGCTTCGAAGATCTCGGGGTTGATTCCGATAACACCGGAAATGAGCATTACCATTGTGTAGCCATACCACTGCCAGAACTGAATAAACGCAACGACGCCTTTGATTCTGGACGGAGTAAGTCTGAAATCGATACCCTTTTCAGAAAGGCCCATTTTGATCAGGATAGCGTTGATAGGTCCTGAAGGATAGCCGAAAATCTGTGTGAAGAGAATAGCGACTGTTGCAGCAGTGATGATGTTAGGCATGTAGAAGAGTATCTTAAAAAGACCCTGTCCCTTGACTTTTGATCTTCTGTCAGTAAACCAAGCGGTAAGAAGAAGAGCCAATCCCATCTGGGGAATAAAGTTCATGATCCAAATAATAACTGTATTGGAAAATGACTTTTTGAACAGATTGGATTTAAGAACCGTAGCAAAGTTCTTGAACGGTTCCTTCCACAAAACGTGGATTTCTGTGGTCATAAGACCCTTAAGATCTGTAAATCCGATTAAAAGGGTGTAAAGGATGGGGTAAAGAGAAAATACCAGGAAAGCCAGAATGAAAGGTATTGAGAAAATATATCCGAACTTGCCGTAATCGACCAGTTTCTTGTTTCTCATATCTTCTTACCTCCTTAAAGATTTTTTTGAAAACGGCAGGGCAAACCTGGATTTACCCTGCCGTTGAATTAGTCAGAATCTAAACTGTTAATCAGTTTATTTTCTATTAGCTCTCAACACCGAGCTTATCAGCAACGTTGGACTTGAATGTCTTAACAGCGTCGTCAACAGACTTCTGACCATGAGCGTACTGGTTAACCTGCTCACGGAAGAGTGAGTTGATGGTCTCGTCGTACTGAGTCATGTTCTTACCTGTTGCGTTAGCGTTAGCTGCGATGAAAGCAGGGAACATGTTCTGACCGCCGAGGAAGTCGAGCTTACCGTCTGCAGTAGCCATAACCTTACCGGAAGCAACGCAGTCCTTTGTGCCGCCTTCGCCGTTGAATGTACCGTTAGCCCACATATACTGGAGACCCTTATCAGTAGCATCAAGAGTGATCCATCTGATGAGCTCAGCTACGCCAGCCTTCTTGTCAGCGTTCTCAGCTGCAGACTTGGAACCGAGTACCCATGTACCGCCCCAGAAGAATCCTGCAGGAGCCTTGCATACACGCCAGTCACCATATGTGCCTTCGCCAGCCTTCTCGCCGCCGGAGTTACCAACCATAACGTAGTTGATGAGCCAAGCAGGTCCGAAGAAGCAGAATGCAGGCTTGTTGTCCTTACCTTCCTGAGAAACGCCCTTCATGTCAGCGTACCAAGCAGGTGTCCAGTCCTGAGTCTCGTTTGACCAGCCCTTGTCGAGGAGCTGCTTAGAGATATCGAAGAATGCCTGTCTTTCAGGAGCGATGTTGAGCTTGCCGTCAACGATCCAACCAGAAGAAGAGGAGTTCTCAACCATGTGCCAAACGTCACCGTCACCGGAAACGATAGGATAGCCCTTAGCCTTGAGCTTCTCAGCTGCCTTCCAGAATGTATCATAGTTACCGGAACCAGCGCCAACTTCCTTCTCAACAGTAGCAGCCTCATCAGATCCGAAAACTTCCTTAGCGATGGAAGCTCTGTAGATCATAGCACCACCGGTAGCCTGATATCCGAGAGCTACGAGAGCCTTATCGGAAGGTCTTGTACCGATGTCAACTGTGTACTGAGCGATCTCTGCATCCTTGAGGTCCTTATCAACATCAATTCCGAGATCCTTATAAGCAGCTGCGAACTGAGCTGCATCGCCCTGAGCATACTTAAGAACGAAAGCTGCCTCTGCTGCGTACAGATCAACTTCACCATTCTTGAGTGCTGCGTCGAGTGCAGGCTGGTAAGTACCGTTCGTTGTAGCGATGATTGTTACATCGATTGTGTACTTCTTGCCGAAATCAGGGTTAAGAGAGATGTACTTCTTAGCCATGTTCGGAACTTCGTTTGTGAATGACCACATGTTGATGTGAACAGGGCCCTCACCGTAAGACTCCTTAACGGTTGTCTCTGTTGTGGTTGTCTCGCCACCTGCTGTTGTTGTCTCTGCGGGCTTAGACTCACCAGACTTTGTCTCGCTGGAAGCTGAACCTGTAGGCTGAGCGGGCTGATTACAACCTGCCATTGCTGCTATCATAGCTACGGAGAGCAAGCTAGCAATAACTTTTTTCATAAGTTTTCCTCCTTGTGTGTTTTCGTTTTCTACTTATGGACATTCTTGTCCACACGTATCGTTATTTTATACAAACAAACCCTATCCGTCAAGTAATGTTTGCATAAAAACCACCATAAACGGTGCCTCGTGACCGTCTCACGAAAGTAACGGTTGTAACATTTCTATATATGTATTTCTTTGTTATAATGTCATTCTGATTTATCCTTTAATCCACGTATATATTTGGAGGCAAAGCATGGCTTCATTTTTTGATAAAAGAAGTATCCCGATGAAGATACTTACGGCTTTATGCAACCTTATTCTCGTAAATATCTGTTTCATTATCGGCTGCATTCCGGTCTTTACCATCGGCGCTTCACTTACGGCTACGTATAAGATAACCATCAAGATCGCTGCAGGCGAGAACCCCTCTGTTTTCAGGGATTTCTTCAGCTGCTACAAGGAGAACTTCATCAGATCCACCGTGTTCTGGATAGTCTACTGCATACTTGCAGCTTTCTTCGGATTTGAGATCTATATGGTAAGGACCATGCTTCCCCAGCAATACCAGTGGTCCATGTACCCTGCATTCTTCTTCCTTTTCGCGATATTTGCATCGGCATCTTACGCCTTCCCTCTTATCGCCTGGTTTGATGAGACCGTCAAGCAGACTATCAAGAATTCACTGCTCCTTGCGATCACCAACCTCCCTACCACAATTCTTTTCGCTGTAGTCACGGCAGGCGTCGCAGCCGCATGGCATTTCGAAATGATCATCACATTCAGTATCCTTATATTCATGGGCTTCGGAATAGTAGCACTCCTGTTCTCTTTCTTCCTGAAAAGGATCTTCGAAAAACACGGAGCAGTCATCACTTCCGATGAGGAAAATACCGGCTTGTAAAATTCATGACCTAACACATAAAAAGAGGCTGTCTCAATCTCTGGGACAGCCTCTTTACTATTATTGTATTTATTTAATTAAAGGGCAGCTTTGATCTGATTGTAGATTCCCTCAGCGTCAAGCTGGAATTCCTTCATGAGCGCTCCTGCAGGGCCGCTCTTTCCGAATCTGTCATAAACGCCGATCTTCTTGACCTTAACGGGATAGTTCTCAGAAAGAACATCGCATACTGCACTTCCAAGGCCTCCGATAACGGAGTGCTCCTCAACAGTAAATACTCTGTTGGTCTTCTTTGCGAACTCAAGGATAGTATCCTTGTCGATAGGCTTGACTGTATGAACGTTTACAACTGCAGCACTGATGCCGTCAGCTGCAAGCTTCTCTGCAGCGCCCATTGCTTCTGCTACGCAGACGCCGTTGGCGAAGATGACCATGTCTGTGCCGTCCTTGATAACAACAGCTTTGCCGACTTCGAACTTGTAGTCAGGTCTGTCGTTGATTACCGGTACTGCAGCTCTTCCGAATCTCATATAGAAAGGTCCCTCTGTCTCGGCAGCCGCCATGACCGCAGCCTTTGCCTCGATATCATCGGAAGGAACGATGACTGTCATTCCGGGGATCGTTCTCATAAGAGCAACGTCCTCCAAGCACTGGTGGGAAGCACCGTCTTCACCTACTGTAATGCCGGCATGTGTAGCGCCGATCTTAACGTTGAGATGAGGATAACCGATGGAGTTTCTTACCTGCTCAAAGTTTCTGCCTGCAGCGAACATTGCAAATGAAGAAACGAAAGGGATCTTGCCGCATGTGGAAAGACCTGCAGCGATGCCTGTCATGTTTGCTTCAGCGATTCCGCAGTCGATATGACGATCCGGGAATGCCTTCTTGAATGTGGAAGTCTTTGTTGCGCCTGCGAGATCGGCATCAAGAACTACAACGTCGGGGTTCTTTTTACCGAGTTCTACAAGTGCGTTACCGTAACTTTCACGTGTAGCGATTTTTACTATATCTCCCATGATCATACCTCTGCTTCGTATTTTGCTAATTGCTCATCAAGCTCTTTCATAGCCTGTGCATACTCCTCGTCGTTCGGAGCCTTGCCGTGCCATCCAGCCTGATTCTCCATGTAGGAAACGCCCTTGCCCTTGGTTGTCTTCATGATGATCGCCGTAGGCATTCCCTTGCACTCTTTTGCCTTTGCGAAAGCGTCTCTGATCTGATCGAAATCGTGACCGTCGATGCAGATAACGTTGAAGTTAAATGCTTCGAGCTTCTTGTCGATCGGATAAGGTGAGCAAACGTCATCGATCTTACCGTCGATCTGAAGTCCGTTGTTATCGATGATAACTGTGAGGTTATCGATCTTCTTTGCGCCTGCAAACATGAATGCTTCCCAGATCTGTCCTTCCTGGATCTCACCGTCACCGGTAAGAGCATAGACTCTGTAAGAATCGCCGTTCAGCTTTGCTGCGAGAGCCATACCGACTGCAGTTGACACGCCCTGGCCGAGTGAGCCTGTGCTCATGTCAACGCCGGGAGTCTCAGTCATGCAGGGGTGGCCCTGGAGATAAGAACCGAGCTTACGGAGAGTCTTGAGGTCTTCAACGGGGAAATAACCTCTGTTTGCGAGTGTGGAATAAAGACCGGGAGCCGTGTGACCCTTTGAGAGAACGAATCTGTCTCTGTCAGCCTTCTTGGGATCCTTGGGGTCGATATTCATTTCCTCGAAATAAAGATAAGTGAACATATCGGCAGCAGACAGTGATCCGCCCGGATGTCCAGACTTTGCGCTGTGAACTGCTTCAACGATTCCCTTGCGGACTTTTGTCGCTGTGATCTTGAGTTCTTTGTTAGTCATTTTGAATACCTTTTTCTTTTAGATTTATCTGAAAGTCTTTTACATACGGAAGGGCTTGACCCGTAGATCAAGCCCCGCCATACATATCCAACCTGTATCAGTTAAACGGATTTTCTGTCGGGTATCTGTCGCCAGCGGGCTTGTTGTAGCCGATGTCGCAAGGGCAGATTCCGAGGTATGTGAAGAGGTTGTAGAGAGCCTTTCCATAGTGACCGAATGCAACTGCACCGTGATGAGGGAAGTTCTTCTCGATAAGGAAGTATCTGTAGAATCTGCCCATCTCCTTGATAGCGAAAACGCCGGTGCCGCCGAAGGACTTAGTAGCAACAGGGAGAACCTCACCCTCTGCAACATAAGCTCTGATCTGGCCGTCGGATGTGGACTGCAGTCTGTAGAATGTGATGTCGCCCGGAACGATGTCGCCCTCGAGTGTTCCGTTTGTAACCTCGACAGGGAGAGCACGAGCCATGATCATCTGGTTCTTCATCTCGCAGAAAGCAAGCTTCTTAGAGCATGTGTTACCGCAGTGGAAGCCCATGAATGTATCTGTGAACTTGTAGTCGAACTTGCCCTTGATGGACTCGTCATACATGTCGTGAGGTACGGAGTTGTTGATGTCGAGGAGAGTAACGATGTCTTCGGAGATGACATATCCGAGGTATTCGGAAAGGCATCCGTAGATATCAACTTCGCAGGATACAGGGATACCCATACCTGTCAGACGGCTGTTGACATAGCAGGGAACGAACTTGAACTGTGTCTGGAATGCAGGCCAGCACTTTCCTGCGATTGCAACATACTTCTTAGAACCCTTATGCTTCTCAACCCAGTCAAGGAGTGTGAGCTCATACTGAGCAAGCTTCTCAAGGATCTCAGGCTTCTTGTTGCCTGCGCCAAGCTCTGCTTCCATCTCTGCAACCTTTGCAGGGATCCTCTCGTCGCCTTCATGATTCTTGAAGGCCTCGAAAAGGTCGAGCTCAGAGTTCTCTTCGATCTCAACGCCCATTCTGTAGAGAGGCTCGATGGGAGCGTTGCATGCGAAGAAGTTCTGCGGACGGGGTCCGAAAGAGATGATCTTGAGGTTCTTCATAGCGTCGAGTGCACGAGCTACGGGGATGAACTCATTGATCATGTCAGCGCACTCTTCAGCGTTTCCGACAGGATACTCAGGAATGTAAGCCTTTACGCCGCGGATCTTGAGGTTGTAGGAAGCATTGAGCATACCGCAGTAAGCATCGCCTCTGCCGCCGACCAGGTCATTCTGTGACTCTTCTGCAGCTGCGCAGAACATAACGGGGCCGTCCCACTGCTGAGCGAGCATTGTCTCGGAGATCTCAGGTCCGAAGTTGCCGAGGTAAACGCAAAGAGCGTTGCAGCCGGCAGCCTTGATGTCTGCCAATGCCTGCTGCATATGGATCTCAGACTCAACGATGCAGATAGGGCACTCATAGATATCATCAGCGCCATACTTCTTTGTGTAAGCCTCAACGAGAGCCTTTCTTCTGTTAACGGAAAGGGACTCCGGGAAGCAGTCACGGCTGACAGCTACGATAGCGAGCTTAACGTCAGGTGCATTAAACAGTTTCTTTGACATAAATAGATTTCCTCCAATTGTTTTTTTATTGTCTACTTAAATGTTTACTCTGAATCAGATTTCTTCCAGTTGTATTTTTTTAATATCTACTTCAATGTTTGCTCCGATAAGACCCGGGAAATGTCCGGCTTCGCCGGGTGCATCCGGATGAGCGATAAGCCACTTGTTCTTTGCTGTAAGGAGCTTATCTTCGCTGTCGGAATCAGCAAGACAGTCGATGTGATCCTGCTCTAAGTCGTAGTTTGTTCCTGCAGGAAGAACTACGCCTACCATGAACTTGGATCCTTCGATGCCGCAGGGTGCATAGTGAAGCGTTGTCGCATAGAGCTCAACAGCTGTACCCTTGCGGATATGGAATGCCTCTATCTTGGATGTGTCATAGTGGAAATCATCGGTTACGTCCTGAAGAGAACCGAGGAGCAGGATGCAGTCAGTAGCGCAGATGTTGATCTCAGAAGATCTGTGATACTCAACAGCGTTAAGAAGCTGGTTCTGACCTGCGCAGTAACCTGTCTCAAGTGCGAGCTCGCCACCGAAAAGTCTTGTGAGATCGACCTTTGCGGAAGCTTCCTCAAGCTCCTTTACGGAAGGCTTGTACTCGACGCAGCCGTCCGGGATGTTGATCTTCTCGAGCGCTTCGATAACGGGTGTGAAGTCAATGTTGCTGACTACGCGTCCGTATTTGCGGAAGCGCTCGGAATGTGATTCGAAAATTACCATAATCCTGCCTCCTTACACATAGGATAAAGTTTACTGAATTTCTGATACTTAGCCTCATACTTAGCAGTGAGCTCGGGATCCGGTGTCTCTGCTACGTGTGTGGTAACGATAGCCTTGCATGCTTCTTCAACATTCTTGTATTCGCCGCATGCAACTGCCGCGAGGATAGCGCCGCCCAGTGCCGGACCTTCGTCGTTCTGGGTTCTCGTAAGCTCGATGCCCAATACATTTGCAACGATCTTGCGCCACAGAGGAGATTTAGCACCACCGCCGCAGATGTTGGAACTCTTGATATCAAGACCCATCTTCTTAGCGCACTCGAAAGAATCCCTGAGCGCGAAAGCAACGCCCTCTAAGACTGCCTGTGTCATTTCCTCACGCTTTGTATCCATGGACATGCCGATAAACATAGCGCGGCATTCAGGGTTATTGAGAGGAGATCTCTCACCCATGAGATAAGGAAGGAAGAAGATATTGTTCTCGCCCAATGTCGTGATTCCCGTCTGCTCTGCAGCGAAATCCTTTGTGCCGATGATGTCTTCCATCCACCACTTGTTGCAGCTTGCAGCGCTGAGCATGCAGCCCATAAGGTGATAGCCGCCGTCTGCGTGATCGAAAGCATGCAGAGAGTTGTCCTCATCGTTCTTGAAGTTGGAAGATGCGATGAAGATCGTTCCGCTCGTTCCGAGAGAGATGTTGCATCCGCCGTTGCCGACAGTGCCTGTTCCGACAGCAGCTGCAGCGTTGTCGCCTGCGCCTGCTACGATAAGGCAGTCAGGATTGATGCCGAGCTTGTCTGCGATCTCGGGAAGGATCTTGCCGATAGCCTCATAGCTCTCATATACCTTAGGGAGCTGAGCTTCTGTGATACCGAGGATCTCGAGCATCTTGTCAGACCACTTTCTGTTTGCACAGTCGAAATAGAGCGTGCCGGAAGCATCAGATACGTCTGTTGCGAAAACACCGCTCAAACGGTATGCAAGATAATCCTTCGGAAGGAGGATCTTGTCGATCTTTGCAAAGTTCTCAGGCTCGTTCTTCTTCATCCAGAGGACCTTCGGAGCTGTGAAGCCAGCAAAGGAGATGTTACCGGTATATGCTGAAAGGTTCTTCTTTCCGATAACGTTGTTCAGATACTGTGACTCCTCCTCTGACCTTCCGTCATTCCAAAGGATAGCGCGTCTGATGACATTGCCGTCCTTATCGAGGGGTGTGAGACCGTGCATCTGTCCGCCGAAAGAGATTCCTCCGACTTCCTTGCCGTCAAAACCGTCGAGAAGCTTTGCGATTCCCTTCATGGTTCCGTTGAACCATTCCTCAGGGTCCTGCTCTGACCATCCGCTCTGCGGGAAATAGACGGGATATTCCTCCGTAACTGTGCGAAGGATCTCACCGCCGCTCTTCATAAGCAACAGCTTGACCGAGGAAGTGCCGAGATCAATACCGATAAACAGCATAAATACCTCCGAAAAATATAAAATTACTCTTAACATCTTATAGGCAAACACCTCAAGTTTGTATCGCTAAAAATGCAGTAATCTTTGTCCGTATTTCGACAAAATGGAAAAATTATACAATTGTTGCGAATTTTTGACACCCCGTCCGGCGCACTTCAGATTTGCCTAAAAGCGCCTTTATTTCATTGTGTCTTACCAAATGAAACAAGCCCGGGAAACTATCATTTCTCCGGGCTTATACTATTCAAATATTGCTATCAGATTAGATGCGGCTTACTTATGCGTTTTCAAGCCTTATGGATCTCTCAAGATCCTTGATATAGCTGTTTACCTTAGACCTTGACGATATAACATACTTCGCGCGGATGCAGACGATCATTCCGTTCGGATAGACCGCAGCGATGGTCTGAGCCTCGAAGTTGCCGAAGTCATGTGTATCAATAGTCCACTTGATATTGTTATAAGTAACGGTCGATGTCTTTGTTGACTTCAATGTAGCTTTGTTAGCCTTGAAATCTTCTTCGAATTTAGCCTTGCTGTCATTTCTGACCTGCGTTTCGGTCTTGACCGAAGATACGCTGGCGTAGATGACCATAGACTTGTTGGTAACGTTCTTGTTGTTTACGATCGAAGCCGTATCTCCCTGCTTTAAGAATCCGTATGAGAAGCTGGGTTCGAACAGGAACTTCAGCCTGACGTCAGGGGTTCCGGCAGAAGGATTTGACGCAAGATCCTGATAGAAAACATTGAGTCTTGTCTCAACATCACCGGTTGATTCAAAGCTCTTTATCGCCTTGATCACCTGGCTGCCCGCTTCGCTCGTCTTGTACCAGGAACTGATGAAATAGCAGCCGGCTTTAGAACCGGGATTGTGGCAAGGAACAGCCAGAAGAATGAATTTAGCTCCGCTGTATTCACCGTCGATCTCGTAACCCGTCTTGCCACTGGGAAGCGTATAGTTTCCTGAATATGTCTCGGTAACGGACTTGCCCAGGTAATGCTCGGCAAAGAACGCTTTGTTGCTGATAACATCTTCTATGCCGTAAACAGGAACATCCTTGACGATCTCCGCGAAGTTTACGGAGAAGCCTCCGTTTGCAGACGAATAGAAACCCTTATCATTCTTCTTGTAACCGTCAGGGATCCATATGGAGGCATTGATGCTTCCGAGATTGGTTACCGTACCGCCGTTATAATCGTTGGCTCCGGAGACCGAAGAATTCATCGTGCCCTCTGTAGTGTTGATCGGGGTGTCAGTCTCGCTTGTTTCAGTTTCTGTTTCAGTTTCAGTCGTAATGTTGGTCTCAGTCGTCTGCTTGCTTCCGAAATGACCGCCGCCCGGCTCTTCAGTAGTCTCGGTCGTTGTATGCCTCGGATTTGATCCGGTGTTATTGGCGATTGCGATAGCAGTGATGGTTCCTACTACCGTCAGCACAAGTGCGACAGAACCGACAATGATGCCTATAAGCGCGCCCTTGCTGAGTTTCTTCTTCGGAGCACCTGAAGTTGCCGCAGGCTGATTTGCCGTATAGTTATAAGCAGTCGAGGTCGTAGGTGCATTGTAACCTGTTACCGGAGCAGCGTTCTGGGGAGCAGAATAGACTGTCTGTACAGGAGCTGTAGGAGCAACAGGGACCATAACAGGAGCAGCGGGTGCCTGTACGGGTGCAGCTGCAGGAGCACTTGCATATGAAGTATTTCCGTTAAGCGCGCCCATAAACTGTTCGATATTCGAGAAACGGTTCTCCGGATTAACCGCAAGTGCCTTCATGAGAGCCATCTCGGCATACGGAGGAATGGTAATACCCATCGAAGACGGTGTCCTGATGGAATCGGCATGGATACGCTCGATCGATTCGGGAGGAAGTATACCCGTGATGCTGCGGTAGAGCGACGCACCCATGGCATAAACATCGGTCCAGGGACCCATGTTGCCGTGGTTGGAATACTGCTCGATCGGAGCAAGACCGTGCTTCAAGATGACCGATACGCTCTTGTTCTCTCCGTACGCGGAACGGGCCGCACCGAAATCAAGGAGCTTGGGCTCGCCCGTAGATGTGATCGAAATGTTGTCCGGGCTGATATCCCTGTGGATAAGTCCCTGTGCATGAACCTTCGAAAGAGCCTTCATGATAGGCATCAGGATGTTGATAGCAGCCTGATAGGAGATCCTTCCGCCGTTCTTGTCCAGATAGTCCTTAAGGCTTTCACCGTCAACATATTCCATTACGAAATATGCCGTATTGTTCTCTTTGAAGAAATCCTGTACCGAGACGACATTGGGTGTGTTATGGAACTTTGCAAGCGTACGCGCTTCGCTAAGGAACTTGTCCAGACCCTCGTCATATGCCTGCTGCTGGGAGGAGCTCGTAACCGTAAGAGTATACTTGTCCTCAGCTCTCGTGGCATAACCGGAAGGCATGTATTCCTTTACGGCCACCTTGTAGTCGAGAGTAAGATCGTAACCCAGATAGGTTATGCCGAAGCCGCCGACTCCGAGCACTTTACCGATAAGATATCTGCCGTCAAGGATCGTTCCGATCGGTACTGCAAGATAAGGTCTTTCGGAATTCTCGTTGAATCCGCATTTCGGACAGACCGTTCCGGGTTCCTTTTCCTTAAAGCATCCGTAACAGACATGCTGGGGATCAAAGCTCATTAGTTATTCCTCCATTTCGACATCGGCGGCGCGGAAGTATTGGGTATATCAGCACAGGTAATGCCCGTGCCGTCTTCCGATGTGCGCACGAAAACAGTAAGAGAATCATCCAATGTCTTCTGACGGTTCACGTGACGGACGATCAGATTCTCAAGCCACTTGCGGGCGATGCCGGTTTTTCTGAATTCAAGTTCTATCTCTAAAGGTGTGACATCAAGTTTTCCGGATACCCAGAGTTCACCCTCGCCCTTTTTAAGTCTGTATGAAGCAAGAGCATCGGCGCTCATCTTTTTGAGATTGCCCGAGGCATCAAAAACATAAGTGTCATTATATGCGACAGATGCTACACCGCCATTGGATGCAGCATCGTCGATCTTTCCTTTTTTAAGAAGGAACTCACTCATTTATTTTTATTCCTTAGAGATCTGAAACTTAACGTTCTCGTCAGCAAGACAGAACGCGTCACCTGCAGCGAGGCGCTCAGGCTTATTTGCTTCAAGCTTCTTGCCGTTTGCAAGGTATGTTCCGTAAGAAGAACCGAGGTCGGTAAGTACGAAGCTTCCGCTTGCCGCATCGTAAACGATCTGGCAGTGTCTGCTGCTTATACCGGGTGTCTCCTTATTGAATACGAGATTGCATGAAGCAGGATCTCTTCCGAAAACAACTGCGCCTCTTGAAAGGTCAAATGACTTACCGGCAAACTGGCCTTTAAGTCCCTTTAGGATAGGACGCTGAGATGCCTGAACCGCAACGGTCTTTCCGATCTGACCTGCCGCTGCGCCTGCCTGGACACCTGCCGCTGCGCCCTGCTGGGCATAGCCCTGAGCTGCGGGCTGAGCTGCAGCCTGAGCATAAGGATTAGCACCGGGCTGTACGCCTGCCTGAGGAGCAACTGCGCCTGCTGCGGGAGCCTTCTTGCCGCCGAAAGGTACGAAGAAGAGGACTGCGCCGCCTGCGATCATGAGAAGTCCGATAACCAGGAGTGAAAGGAGTGCAGGTGCCTTGAGAGCAGTTGACTTGTAGCTGATCTTCTCTGCATCAAGGATCTTGGTAAGCTCGTTGGAAACGATGGCATAGTTCATGTTGCTGTCCAGATTGTTTCCGAGAGTATTGATACCTACAACATAACCGTTCTTGTCAACAAGAGGTCCGCCGGAATTGCCGTGGTTGATGGCAACGTCCATCTGGAATGAATCGTATTCTGTGCCCGAAGGCTTAACTCTCTTACTGATGATACCCTTAGTAACCGTAACGTCATCAATGCTGTGGTTGATCGTACCGGGATCCTGAACCTTGTCTGAAACTCCGGGGAAACCGAGAGCCGTAACTTCTTCGCCGACTTCTACCTTATCGGAATCCTTGATAAGGAGAGCTCTTCTCTTGTTTGTAGCCTCGTCGAGCTTGAGGATTGCGATATCCTTCTCTGACGGACCGGAATAGTAAACAACTTCAGGTACTACATAGTCGTTGGAAGACTGTGAGAAATATACCCTGATCTCATGCTTCATCTTAAGCTGGCTCAGAGAAACTCCGTACTGCTGCTTAAGATAAGTATCAAGGCTGAAGCCTTTCTTTGCTTCGATATCGAACGGATCGTCCTTGCCCTTAGGCCATGCGTAAGCCTGCTCAACAACGTGACCGTTGGTAATGATATATTTAACGTCTTTTCCGGGTTCGCCGATAGCCCAGCCTGTTCCGGACCAGGCGCCCTCATACTTAAGTTCGGGTACCTGCAGATACTCATAGACCCAAACAACGGAGTTTCTTGCATCCGAGGGCTTGATCTTGTACTTCATCGTACCGAAGATCGCTCCAAGGATCGCAAACAGGAGTCCCACGCCTGCAAGGATGACGCCTATAAGCTTCATCACAGTAAATTTTCCCTTCATAACCTTTCCTTTCCGCCGGCTTTACGGCTACGGCTTATCAGCCGTTGTATCTTAATATTATACCTGTATAGTTATCCTGATTATCAAGATTTGCCGAAATAATGTCCTGCTCCATCTTTGAAGCAGCCTGATCTACCGGGAGCGCCATATTCTCGGCTATCCGGTCAAAGCTTAAAGTATCGCTTATGCCGTCAGAGCACAAGAGTACCGTGTCTCCGGGCTTGAGCTCTATGGGCAGTCTGTTAGTCTCGCAGGCGGGATTTCTCTTTCCTATATATTCAGAAAGAGCAGCCGCCTGAGGATCAGAGAACGCATCGCTTACAGGGAATCCGAGATCTATGCCCTTGACTATAAGATCGTTCGAATACTCGTGACGGATATTGAGCGGAGTCAGCACGCCGTCTCTGAGCAGGAGGATGTCGCTGTCTCCGATGCTCCAGAACTTGAGCCTTCTTCCGACAAGATGGATCATGACGACCGTAGAGCCGCCCTGTCCGTAGAAATTATCGTAAACGTTGTTGCTGACTGATGAAAGATAACCCGGAACATCGAAATCGTCTTTCCAGGGGAAAACTTCCAGGATCCTCGAAAGGACCTCACGCGCGATTACGCCGCCGGAAGTCATGCCGCCCATGCCGTCACAGACGGTCAGGAGGATACCGTTTGTCTCATAATCACTTATACGGCTTGCGCCGAAAGCATCCTGCTGTTCGCTCCGGTTTCCTATTCCCTGAACGTTGGCAATCTCAATACTCATCAGGCCTTATCATCCCACTTGAACTTATCCGAGCAAACGGGAATAAACAGAAGTTCGCTCTTGCCGACCTTGATCCTGTCATCAGCTGTAAGCTCTGCCGAGACATCGACCTGTCCGCCGTTGAGGTATGTGATACCTCTTCCGGTGCCTGCCGAAAGAGTGAACTTGTTTTCCGCGGGATTATATGTGACTACGGCATGGCACTCAGCCGAAACCGTGCTGTCCTTATCGAGCTTGATATCGGCGTCTTTGCCGCTTGCGATGTAGTTTCTGCCTTCCGCGACAGTAAACGAATCACCTGCGTTATCTCCTGCGATGCAGACCATGAAAGCTGCAGGCTTTGTCTTAGCCGGCTTCTTTTCAGGCTCGGGCATCCTCAAAGCAACAGTCTTGCCGATATCGGAAGTGGAAGATTTGATCTCGACAACAGGCTGCAGGGCAACTGTCTTGCCGATATCAGATGTAGGAGTTACAGGAGCAACGGGAGCAACAGGTGCCGCCGGTGCTGCAGGCGCAGCGGGAATGACAGGCTGCTGGACTGCAACCGTCTTTCCGATGTCAGATGTGGGGGCAGGTGCAGCCATGGGCTTAACAGCTACCGTCTTGCCTATATCTGATGTCGGGGCTGCTGCCATCGGCTTTACAGCTACAGTTTTGCCGATATCAGATGTGGGAGCCGCAGGCGCTGAAGCCGCGACTGTCTTGCCAATGTCTGAAGAAGGAGCGGGTGCTGCTGCCGGGAACGGATTGCCGCAGCCTGTGCAGAACTTCGCGCTTGCCTCGGCTCTATTGCCGCATTTGGTGCAGAACTTGAAGCCGGATGCTGCCATGGAAGGAGCACTTGCCTGTGCAGCAGGAGCGGGCTGGAACTGAGGTATCTGTACAGCAGCCTGTTTGCCGAGTCCTGTGCCTTCTTTGCAGTAAGGGCAACCGTCAAAACGGTTGTCATCGTAAAAATGACCCTTCTCACACTGCTTCATAACTAAATCCCCCATCCGTCGATTTGGCCGCTTCCGGAAAAGAAAGCATGACTTAATAAGCCTTTAAAAGACCATTTGTAGTATATAAGTCAGCCGTTCAAACGTCAAGTGTAATTGACAGTTATGAACGGCTGAAAGTAGCTAAATTAAAGGTTTTTTCGAGAGCCGGGATCAGAGCATCAACTTGTATATCTTGCTGCAGTCATCCGTGTCAAGAGTCACGAATCCGCTGATCGAGCCTCCTCTTCCCGTCTTGTTGCAGAGCTTGTCAACGAGAACCGGGATATCCTCTTCTTTTCCGCCGAAATCTCCGAGCCTGGAAGGCATGCCGATGGAGATGAGGAAATTCCTGAGGGCTTCGATTCCCTGCTTAGCAGTGACCTCAGGATGATAGAAATCCATCTTGCAGCCCCAGACTCTCTCAGCGATCTGGGCAAATCTGGTGACATCGTGCTCCATGCAGTATGTGAATACGGCGGGCATTACGACAGCGAGGCCTGCGCCGTGGGCACATCCGTAAAGTGCTGAAAGCTCATGCTCAATATTGTGGCTGTTCCAGTCCTGGCTTCTTCCGGCGCCAACAACGTTTGTGTGCGCTACCGTACCTGCCCACATGATGTTTGCTCTTGCCTCATAGTTATTGGGATCTGCCATGACACGCGGTGCTTCATGGACAATAGTCATGATGAGTGCCTCGATAAGGCGGTCCGTGACCTCAACGTCTTTTGTGTTGGTAAGATAACGCTCGTACAGATGCGCGATGATGTCGGTCATTCCGCATGCGGTCTGATAAGGAGGCAGTGTCTGGGTAAGTTCGGGATTAAGGATCGAGAACTTAGGTCTTATGCCGTCTCCGCTCGCGCCACGCTTGAGCATTCCCTCAACTTTGGTGATTACGGAATCGCCGCTGCCTTCACTGCCTGCGGCTGCGATGGTAAGAACTGTTCCTACGGGGAGAGCTTTCTCAATCCATTTACCCTCGTAGAAATCCCAGAAGTCGCCGTCATAGACCGCACCTGCGGCAATTGCTTTTGCAGTGTCGATCGTGCTTCCGCCGCCTACGGCAAGAAGGAAATCGAAAGATATCTTTCCGGACTTCAGGTCATCTAAAGTCTCGTAAACGAAATCGCTGAGCGGATTCGGTTTGACTCCGCCCTTGCTCGTATATTCAAGACCTGCTGCGGCAAGAGACTTTTCCACACGGTCAAGAAGGCCGGATTTTACAACACTTCCGCCTCCGTATACGATCAGTACCTTTGTGCCTCCGAATTTCTTTACGAGCTCGCCGGCATCATTCTCGGTGCCTTTTCCGAAAGCAAAATATGTGGGTGAACAGAATCTGAAATTATCCATTTGAATTCTCCTTTCCAATGTCCGTTGGAGCAGATAAAAATACCCTCTTCCGCTATTCTACAGAAATGCGGAAGAGGGTAATAGTTTTTTCGCAAAATGAACAGAACTTCGACGAAAATAACAGTTATCTAACAGTAACCTTCAGTTTAGTCCTGATCGGGATTTTCCGCGAGAGCCTTCTCGTTCTCGGCCTGTACGGCAGGATCGTAGGAAAGCAGGGGCTTAACATCCTTCTTGCCCTTGATCTTACGGTCAACATAGTTGGATGTGAGCTTCATGACCAGCGGGCTCATCGCGAGAACACCGATAAGGTTCGGGAGCATCATGAGACCGTTGAACGTATCGGAGATATCCCATGCGATAGAAGATGTCATAACAGCACCGCCGAGGATGACAAAGACGAAGATTATCTTATAGATCTTTGTTGCGGTAGGAGCATGCGATCCGCTCAGGTACTCGACAGCCTTGCTTCCATAGTGTGACCAGCCGAGGATCGTGGTAAAAGCAAAGCACAGGATGGCGAGTGCAACGAAATAACGTCCGTAAGAGAAATTGCCGACCTTGAAAATGGTATCAAAAGCGTCAGCGACAAGTGTTGCATCACTTGTTGTCTCAAGCGCTCCGGTCTCTAGATTGACGACACCTGAAGTAAGGATAACAAGAGCAGTCATGGAGCATACGATGATAGTATCGGCAAATACTTCGAATATGCCCCAGAGGCCCTGCTTGACAGGCTCTTTGACATTGGAATTGCTGTGGACCATGACCGAGGAACCCAGACCTGCCTCGTTGGAGAAAACGCCTCTCTTACAGCCCTGGGTGATGATCGTCTTGAAAGCAACGCCGGTAGCGCCGCCCCATGCAGCCTTAGAGTTGAAAGCTCTGGAGAAGATAGCTCCGAAAGCGGGAATGATCTGTCTGAAATTGACAATGATGATCGTGACGGATCCCAGGATGAAGCATACGACCATGAAAGGAACGATCTTTTCGGCAACCGATGCTATTCTCTGAAGTCCTCCGAGGATAACGATGCCGACAAGGACCATAAGAGCTATGCCTACGACAAGCATGTAAAGAGTAACCTGGGAATTACCTGAAGTATAAAGGACAACGGATGACAAGCGCTTATTCTCGAATGCGGAAGTAAAGTTGAGGACGATCTTGTTGACCTGTCCCATATTTCCGATACCGAATGCGGCAAGAGCAGCGCAGATAGCGAAAATGACAGCCAGAATTCTGCCTACGGTCTTCATTCCCTTGTATCCGCCTAAGCCGTCCTGCAGGTAGTACATGGCACCGCCGGACCACTCACCGTCATGGTTCTTACGTCTGAAATAGATACCTAAGATGTTTTCGGAATAGTTGGTCATCATTCCGAAGAAAGCGGCAAACCACATCCAGAAAACGGCACCCGGGCCGCCTGTTATAATAGCCGCGGAAACGCCTGCGATGTTGCCTACGCCGACCGTTGCAGCAAGCGCGGTACAAAGAGCCTGAAACTGTGAGATAGTTGCGCGGTCTTGAGTATGTCCGATAACGTTCTTGTCGAAAAGGCTTCCGATCGTCCTCTTCATCCAATGACCGATATGCGTTACCTGGAATACTTTTGTAAGACAGGTCATGATGATGCCTGTTGCTATGAGAAGCCATACACCTGTCTGAGTCCATACGAACGTATTGACCTTATCGTTTATGGCAGCAAGTGTTTCCCAGAACCCCATAAATATACCTCCATCATTATATTTACGATGGTGAAAGTATAACATTAAGAAACTGCGTGTTTTCAGACGTCGCAGAACCGTAACCGAAATGAAAAAAAGAGACCGGCCAATGTATGAAGTGAACCCACTTTGTTGGACGGTTTAAAACGAGTATAAGGACTGATTCCTTGCCTGGCAAGGAGTCAGTCCTTTCAATTTGACCTGAATTCTCTCGTTGTTGTAGTAGTCAATGTAATTTTCCATTGCCTGTTGAAGCTGTTCTAATGTCTTGAATTCATATTCATGTCCATAGAACATCTCGTTCTTCATCTTTCCGAAGAAGTTCTCCATAGGACTATTGTCTAAGCAGTTTCCCTTGCGTGACATAGATTGTGTTATGCCTCTTTCTCTTAATGCTTTGTGGTATCGAAACATCTGATATTGCCAGCCCTGGTCTGAATGGAATGTGAGATTGCTGAGGTCATCGAATTTGTTGAATGCCTTGTTCAACATATCTGTTATCTGAGAGTAGCTTGGGCTCGTTGAAATGTTATATGAAATAATCTCTCTGTTATGCATATCCAGAATTGGTGACAGGTAGAGTTTGCCGGCCGCTATATGAAATTCGGATATATCCGTTGTCCATTTCTCGTTGACGTTTGTTGTGCTGAAATCTCTTATGTATACTGTTTTGTGTTTCTTGGTATCTACTCTCTTGTACAGGAGTTTGTTATCTACTGTTCCGTTGAAATCGCCTTTGTAGGACTTGTATTTGGCTCTGGGCGTAATTCCATAAAGATTTAGTTTGGACATAAGCCTTTTTACAGTTTTGTGGTTTACCATCCAGCCCTCGTTCTTAAGTTGTAACGTAATCCTTCGGTAGCCATATCGCTTATGGTTGTCAGTATAGATGGTGGTTATGGCATCCATAAGATCCGAATTCTTAACATCCGGATCGATTCGGTTCTTCCAATAGTAGTAATCGGATCTGGGAAGACTCGGCAGCAAATCGTTTGAGTTAATTGTTTCAAGAATAAAATCCAGCGAACACTTTAATTCTTGCCTTAACTCAGTCACTGCCTCTGTCAGTTGTTCTTTTTCTTCTTTTCTTCCCCGTGAGTTAAGGCATACAATTTTTTTTAGTATTCGGCTTCTACGGTCTTCTTCAACAGCTGCTCGCGAAGGAGTTCGTTCTCCTTTTCCAGCTCTTCGACTGTTTTCTTTTTCTTTGCCACGGGTTGAAGGCCTGCCTTTCTTCTTAGTAACGACATTATACCCATTATCAATATAAGATTTAATCCATTGCCTCAAAATGCCATCTGCTGCTAATCCCAGATCAACGGCGACTGATTCAACACTTTCACCGTTTTCCAGTACACGCTTAATTGCAACTAATTTATTATCAGAAGAATACTTTGTGAATTTATGCCAGATAGCTTCTAATCCGTGTTTATCTACCAATCTGCACATATAACGGATTTTTGAAGATTCAATTCCATATTCTTTTGAAAGAAAACCACTTCCATAGCCTTTGCAATGCTTCTCGTAGATTTCCTTTTTTATTTCAAAACTGTATTTCATATAAAAACCCCCGAAGTTTGTCTAACTTCAGGGGTTCACTTCAGTATCAGGCCGGTCTCTTCAGTTGTTGATTTCAGATCAAGAGCGCTTACTTGATGTCAGCGTGGAAATCCTGAAGTGCCTTAACCTCGAAAGTTCTCTCCTTCGCGGCCTTGATACCCTCTGCTGAAGCCTTCGCGGCAGCCATTGTCGTGATGTACGGAATGTGCTGGCGGATAGCGTCCTTACGGATGTATGAGTCATCGTGTGATGATGTCTTTCCTGCAGGTGTGTTGATGATGAGATCGATATCCCTGTTGAGGATCATGTCTGCGATGTTGGGTCTTCCCTCGTAGAGCTTCTTGACCTTCTCTGCCGTGATACCTGCCTCGGTGATCATGTCATATGTTCCGCCTGTTGCAAGGATCTTGAATCCCAGATTACTGAATGCCTTTGCGACATCGATCAGATCAACCTTATCGAGATCGCTTACGGAAAGGAGAACCGTGCCTTCGAGAGGAAGCTCAGTCTTCGTTGCTTCCTGAGCCTTGAAGTAAGCCTCGCCGAAGTGGCTTGCAAGTCCTAAAACCTCACCTGTGGAACGCATCTCAGGTCCGAGCACGGGGTCAACTTCCTGGAACATGTTGAACGGGAAGACAGCTTCCTTGACACCGTAGTGAGGAATGATCTTATCGTGAAGTTCCGTAACGGGTGACGGTCTTCCTGTAAGGTGCATCGTCATGATGTCTGTAGCGACCTTGACCATGTTGGTTCCCGTAACCTTGGAAACGAGCGGTACCGTACGTGATGCACGGGGGTTAGCCTCGATAACGAAGACCTTGCCGTCCTCGATCGCGTACTGCATGTTCATGAGACCTACAACGTGCATCTCAACAGCGATCTTTCTTGTGTATTCTTTGATCGTTGCAACCTGCTCGGGTGTGAGGTTGAGAGAAGGCAGGATGCATGCGGAGTCGCCGGAGTGGATACCTGCAAGCTCGATATGCTCCATGACTGCGGGAACATAGCAGTTCTCACCGTCGGAAATAGCATCTGCCTCGCACTCTGTTGCGTGATGGAGGAAACGGTCGATGAGGATCGGTCTGTCAGGTGTAACGCCGACTGCCGCATTCATATAAACCCTCATCATCTCGTCATCGTGAACGACTTCCATTCCTCTTCCTCCGAGAACGAAGGAAGGACGTACCATGACAGGATATCCGATCTTGTTTGCGATGGCGATGGCCTCGTCAGCATTGACTGCCATACCTGCCTCAGGCATCGGTATTCCAAGGCGCTTCATCATTGCGCGGAAGTGGTCACGGTCTTCAGCAAGATCGATAGTCTCAGGTGTTGTGCCGAGGATATTTACGCCGTTTGCCTTGAGCGAAGCTGCAAGGTTAAGAGGTGTCTGGCCGCCGAACTGAGCGATAACGCCGACAGGCTGCTCCTTCTCGTAGATAGCAAGAACATCCTCAAGAGTCAGAGGCTCGAAATAGAGCTTGTCTGATGTGTCGTAGTCTGTGGATACCGTCTCAGGGTTGCAGTTTACGATGATGGATTCGAATCCGAGCTTCTTGAGAGCGAGAGCAGCGTGTACGCAGCAGTAGTCGAACTCGATACCCTGACCGATCCTGTTAGGACCGCCGCCCAGGATCATGATCTTCTTCTTGTCGGAAACAGGCGACTTATCCTCGATGTGGTAGGAAGAATAGTAATAAGCGGCATCCTGTGTTCCGGATACGTGAACGCCTTCCCAGCCTTCCTTGATGCCATACTCGTAACGTGCGCGGCGGATGAGGTCCTCGGATACATTGAGGAGCTGTGAAAGATACTTGTCTGAGAAGCCGTCGAGCTTAGCCTTACGGAGAACATCCTCATTCGGTATCCTTCCGGCGCCCTTCATGAGTTCTTCTTCCTCCTCAACGAGCTCCTTCATCTGCTCGATGAACCAGTGCTTGATCTTTGTAAGCTCGAAAAGCTCTTCAACAGTTGCGCCCTTTCTCAAAGCCTCATACATGATGAACTGGCGCTCTGAGGAAGGCTGAGTGAGCTTGAGCATAAGCTCTTCCTTGGAAAGCTTGTTGAAATCCTTTGCAAAGCCTAAGCCGTATCTGTCCTTCTCAAGGGATCTGATAGCCTTCTGGAAAGCTTCCTTATAAGTCTTTCCGATGCTCATGACCTCGCCTACGGCTCTCATCTGTGTGCCGAGCTTATCCTGAGCTCCGTGGAACTTTTCGAATGCCCATCTTGCGAACTTGATTACTACATAGTCGCCGTCCGGATAGTACTTATCGAGTGTGCCGTACTTGCCGCAGGGGATCTCGTCAAGTGTGAGACCGCAGGCGAGAAGTGCGGAAACGAATGCGATCGGGAAGCCTGTAGCCTTTGAAGCAAGAGCGGAAGATCTTGATGTTCTCGGATTGATCTCGATAACAACGATCCTTCCCGTCTTGGGATCGTGAGCGAACTGGCAGTTGCAGCCGCCGATAACTTCAATAGCCTTAACGATGCTGTATGAATATTCCTGAAGTTTCTTCTGAACGTCTTCAGAAATCGTGAGCATAGGTGCTGAGCAGAAGGAGTCGCCGGTATGAACTCCGATAGGGTCGATGTTCTCGATGAAGCAGACCGTGATGACGTTGTTCTTGGCATCCCTTACTACCTCGAGCTCGAGTTCTTCCCATCCGCTGATGGACTCCTCAACAAGGACCTGATGGATCATGGAAGCTGCAAGACCTCTCTCAACGACGATCTTGAGCTCATCGATGTTGTAAACGAGGCCGCCGCCTGCGCCGCCCATCGTGTAAGCAGGTCTGATGACTACAGGGTAGCTGAGTTCGTCAGCGATCTTGACAGCTTCTTCAACGGAGTATGCTTCGTGTGATCTGGGCATCTCGATTCCCAGGGAAGTCATGGTCTCCTTGAACTCGATCCTGTCTTCGCCTCTTTCGATGGCATCGACCTGAACGCCGATGACCTGAACGCCGTACTTTTCAAGGATTCCTGCCTTGGCAAGCTCAGAGCAGAGGTTAAGACCAGACTGTCCGCCTAAGTTGGGGAGAAGTGCATCAGGGCGCTCTTTCGCAATGATCTGCTCCAGACGCTTGACGTTGAGCGGTTCGATGTAGGTTCTGTCTGCAACATCGGGGTCAGTCATGATGGTCGCGGGATTGGAATTGACCAGGACGATCTCATAACCGAGCTTTCTTAACGCTTTGCATGCCTGAGTTCCGGAATAGTCGAACTCGCAAGCCTGGCCGATGATGATAGGACCTGAACCGATAATAAGGATCTTGTTGATGTCATCTCTCTTTGGCATATTTTTGCCCCCTTCTTAGAGTCCATATATAAATATCGGAAGAATTTTAACACAGATTACTCTGTCTTTGCACAACAAAAATGGCGGTTTAGAATAGTTTCATGAAAAATGTAATAAAGGCCGGCAGAAGTCGCTTTGATATTTTAATGAAAGCCTTATTTTACGGGGTTTTCAGGCGCTGTGCCCCTCTTTTGCTGACGGGGGTCATTCTGTCATCCCTGCTCATCTCGGGGTGCTTTTGGCGCCGTCCGGAGCCGCCAGTTGCCAAAAACAGCAAAGCTGCGGCCGTTTCGCCCACCGGATCTGACACTCACTCTGCCTCTTCAGTGGCAAAAGAGCTTCCGTACGGAGTCAGACTTCAGGCAGACCCTGCTGTCCTGGCCCCCTTCGAATTTGAAAGAGTCGTTGACGGCGATACCATAATCGTCCGCGATCCCGGTGGCAACAGACTGAGAGTGCGCCTTACAGGCATCGATGCTCCGGAATCCGTTGCCGAAGACGCAAGCCGGAACACCGAAGAAGGAAAAGCCGCTTCAGAATTTCTCAAAGAACTGCTGAAAGACACAAAAACGGTCTGTCTCGAATACGACGCCGAGAGAACCGACCAGTACAACAGGACCCTGGCCTATGTATGGGTCAGGTACGAAGACACTTATGTTATGGTCAACGAGATTATCCTGGCCGCCGGTCATGCAAAGCCAGTCTATATCAAACCTAATCTGAAATACGCTGATGATTTCAGGAAATACGAGAAATAATTACTCGTACCCCTGTCTCTTCATCCTCTTGTAGTCTTCATCGTCACTTTCGTAATCACTCTTTGCAGAGCCGAAGAACTGCGGATCGAATTCTGTCTGATCAGAAGGTCTTGCCGGCTCGGGTGTTACCGGCTTCATATCCGGATATTCTGCTTTCGGGTATTCGGCTGTGAGCGGGTTATTGACCATCTTTTTCGCCTTGGAAGCCCTGCCTAGCAGGCTGATCAGTGTAACCAAGCTTATAACGGTCCAAACAAGACCGAAGCCGATCATGAAGATGCCGCCGATCCTGTCGCCGTCTGCTTTGCCCAGCATAGATGCTCCGCCAGCCGTTACTCCGACGCCGATAAGGATAAACGGAACGAGCATGACAAGGCTTATGATGCTGACCACCTTTGAGGCGGCCGGGTTGGAGGCGTCATAGCCGGTAGACCTGCTGTATGTACCGGGTCCTCTGTACTCGGTTACCGTACCTCCGTTCGCATTCATAAATGTCTTTAATCCGGGTACCTCAACGGGCGTAACATCGAGGGGAACTTCCTCGTAATCCATCGTCTTTTCTTTTTTGTAGGATTTGAATGCAAAGATCCATAGCGGAATGAAGATGCCTGTGACTAAAATGAACGGGATCAGACCCGTGACGGTCCTGAAGATCTTAGTGCCGGGGTTCGGATTGAGCTTGCTCTCCGCTGAAGCGATCGCCTTGTTGAAACCGGTAATGAATGCGGCTGCGGGACCTTTTCCGGCTTTAAGATCTTTCTGTATGGCATTGCCGATCTTATCAAAAGCCGATTCGGTAATTATCGGATCGGTCTCATCTCCCTGGATCGCTTCCCACATGAACTCTGAACTGGTAACAATTCCGCCCGTCTGGAATTTAGCAGCATTCGCCGGGATCGAATAAACAAACACCCAGTGCTGCTCGTCACTGAAATGTGAGACGTATTGGTCGTAAGCATATTTCTCGAGGCTGGTGTATTGCTTGTTCCATTCCTCATCGAAAGTCGTGTAGATGACGGGGCAGATTCCGGTCAGCTTATTGTAGTCTTTCATAAGCAAAAGAAGCTCGGACTTTTCGTTTTCTTCCATGAGACCGACATCGTCATAGATTGCAGGGTCATCCGAATACTTCGGGACAATAAACTTTGGCTTGTCGGAAAAAGCGGCAAACAAAGTTGCCCCCATGAATATGATTCCCATCAGCGCAAGAATGACAAGCGCCGAAACACCCGTCTTACCGGGTTTTGAATTCGCGTAGATATACTCATCAGGGCGTCCGTCGGTATAAAACCTTCTGTAACGCCTTGCGCCCGCGAAATAATGATTCGAAATGTGGTTGCTGCTTCCTCCGGATGAGCCTCCGTGGAAGCCGCCTCCGGATGAGCCTCCGCCTGATGAATGTGGCATTTTCCTAATTCTCCCTATCCCTTATTGTTTTGGTACTATCGCATAGAAAACCAGATCTTTTGTTCCGTTGTTAATGAGCGAGTGAGAATGACCTTCCGGGCAGTAGTGGCAGACGCCAGGTCTTACCTCTTCTTCCGTGTCATCGTAAAGCACCTTGCCCTCGCCCTCGAGGATGAATATCATCTCGCAGTTGCCTTCATGCTTATGGTAGCCGATCGAAGAACCCGGCTCTAACTTTCCGTGCATCATCTTATTGACGCCGTCGGTAAACACTTTGTTGTAAAACACGCCTTCACCGCCTTTGAATGCGGGGTTCGCTGTCCATTCGATCTTGCTGTAATCTGCGGTCATAATACCCTCCACTTGCTTGGTCTAACTGATTTTATCACTGTTTTAAGAGAACGTCTCAAGAGCTTCGTCGATGTTGATATCCGAATACTCGACTTCACCCGAGAACATCCTGGCAGCCTCAGGGATGCTGACGCCTTTGGATTTCAGATCTGCGATAAGATATACGGCTTCGGATGCGAACCTGCCTGCGCCCCTGTACCGGTATAAAAGATACGCGGCAAAGTTTGTAAGCATGCTCTCGTTTTCACTTATGATCTTGTCCTCATCTTCAGCCGATACGGGTTCGGACACTATCTTGCCTAGAATGCCGCTCCAGGCCGGATCCATTATCTCCATGCCGTTAAAGATCCCTGCCCTTATCTTTGAGCCTGCCCTTCTGCCGCCGCTGATCTCAGAAAGCCTTGCCGTAAGAGGCCCTGAACGGTCAAATACCGCACTGACATATCCGGGCAGCTGCATTTTCGAGCCGTCTTCAGCAATAAGCTCAAACGGCTTACCGCATTCTAACACCAGCCTGCATGCCTCTTCACAAACAAGGCCGATCCCGGCCTCGATATGGTCATCGAAAGTGTTGTAGAACCTCGGGTGTTCCCTGCAGATATCGCAAAGATAGTCTTCTCCGTGTTCAAGTATCATGTCGCACAGATTATCGTCCCTTAAGAAAGGGCATCTGCCGTCTTTGCCCATGATAAAACAGCCGTCAGATATCCTGTTTTTGATATCAGGCTCTTTCTCAAATCTTTCCAGAGACTTCTCATCGATGCCCACAAGCCAGCCGGCACAGCATGTATGAAGGCATTTACCTGCCTTGCATCTGAACTCTTTGTAATAATCCGGCCAATAAATCGTAACGATAATAGAACACACTCTTTCGCAAATAAAAATATAATAATAGGCGGTAAAAAAGTCATCCGCCTAAGTAATTATACTAGACGGGCAGAAAATGAGAAAAGGGAATCGGGATCAGAACTTTCATGAGTAATTATTCTGAAAACAACGAAAACAACATTGAAGAGACAGATATCAGCGAACTCGAAGAAGAGATCATGCCTGAAGAGTTATATGCCGAGGATGACACATTCGGTCTCCCCGAAAACATTTCAGAGGATACCGGATCTTCTTACAGCGAGCCTTTGTCCCAGAGGTCAAAGCCGTCTTTGCCTGTATTTTCATTTACCAGAAACACTGTCATAGGCATCGTCGGTGCGATCGGGATCATATTAGTGTTCGGTGTTGCCGTGCTCTGCGACAAGAAGGGCTCTAACCCCAGGATGCTCTTTGCCGATATGGTTAATCCGACAAGTTCGGCAACGACCACATACTCAAAACCCACTGCCGCAACCACTGAGGCAACTACTGAAGCAACCACTGCGGCCACAACGGCTCCGGAGGAAACGACAACGGCTATAACCGAAACTTCAGAAACAGAGGAAACTTCCGAGACAACAAAGGCACCCACCAAAAAGCCTACTCCCACCAAGAAGCCGAAGAAGAAAAAGAAGACTCCTACTCCTACGAAGAAACCTACGAAGAAGCCGACCAAGAAGCCGGTTAAGAAGCCTTGATCAAAGCCTAATTTGATTTGGTCTTTTTCGCGAGTATAATTACCCATAGCAGAAAGAGAACGCTTAGCGCCTGTGGCGGGTCCGGCACGGATCATTATAGGCTTCGCAGGCAGCCGGTCCGTGTACGATCTCGTACATCCAAGAAATTTCTTGGATTTAATGATTTCTCTTTCTGCTTATTATTTCAATGACAAAGCCCCCGTTCTAGAAAACGGGGGCTTTTGCTTTGTATATCAGTTTGCTTTAGCAGAAAGCGAAGTGAGAATGATGATGATTATGCTTTGCGAGCTTCTTCATTGCCTTCTTGAATGCAGCCTTCTTATTCATCTTGTTGTACTTGTAAGAATTCTTCTTTGATGAATGCTTCTTGGAAGAGCTGTACTTCTTTGTATTATTCTTCTTGGAAGATACATTCTTCTTGTAGCTGTTCTTCTTTGAAGAGGAGTTCTTCTTTGTGCTGTACTTCTTGGAAGATGTATTCTTCTTTACGGAAGTCTTCTTTGTTCCGTTGTTCTTCTTGGAAGTTGTCTTCTTGGAAGTTGTCTTGCCGGAAGTCTTCTTTACAGAGGGCTTCTTGGAATCAGAATGTTTCTTTGTTGAAGTGTTCTTTGAAGAAGGCTTCTTTGAGTCTGAATGCTTCTTGGAAGATGTAGTCTTCTTGGAGTCTGTATGCTTATGGCTCTTGCTCTCAGTCTGCTTCTTGGAATCATTATGCTTCTTGGATCCGGAATCCTTCTTGGAACCGGTATTCTTGTCTGTCTCTCCGTGTGTCTTGGAAGAGTGGGTCTTTGAAGAATGTGTCTTGGAAGTATGCTTCTTGGACTCATCGTTCTTCTTGGAATCATTATTCTTCTTAGAATCGTTGTTCTTCTTGGTCTCGCCCTGCTTATTTACTGAAGGCTTCTTTGCATCATCGTTATCGTTCTGAGTCTGGGATTCGTCTTCCATCTCTGTCGGATAGAAGAATACAGGATCGCCTAATACTACCTGATAAGGTCTGATTGCCGGAGCGCTCTTTGAAGTCTTGACTGTCTTCTTAGCAGTTGTCTTTTTGGTTGTCTTCTTTGAAGTTGTTTTCTTAGCAGCCTTCTTGGACGTCTTGTTGGATACGGGCTTGGCTGCGGGTGCAGGATCTGCTTTAAGAGTAGTTCTCGGTTTGCCGAAGATGTTGGTTGCACTGAGCCTCATTTCTTCGGCTCCGTCTTCCTCATCATATTCTTCATCTTCTTCGTCTTCGTATTCTTCGTCGTAATCAGGTTCTTCTTCATCGTAATCGTATGCTTCGCTCTGCACTGTTGTAGGCTGCGGAGTACCACGCTGTACCTTGCCGGTTGCGCAGCCTGCCAAAGGAATGGCAGCAGAAGCTACCGCGCAAGTTGCAAGAAGGACCAGAAATTTTTTGTTCATGTGATTAACCTGCCTTTTGATTTGATTTTGTCTTTTCGTAACGGCTAGATTTAATCATTACCGGAACGGCAATACAGCGGACAATTTCTGTTGTTTTCGTTGATTAAGCAACAGTCCGTAAAACATGTGTTGCAAAACCTGCGAAAACTTTTCTTACGCATCAAAAAACCGGGCTTCATGATTGAAGCCCGGTTAAATAAGTTCTTTAATTAAGTAAGCTGTTACTCGTGATCGTAAGGAATGATCTTCTCGATAGTGCCGTCTTCAGCGATGTTGAGCTTTGTGAACTTAACAGATCTCTTGTGTGAGCAGCCGCCGGATCTCTTTGCATCGTGATAGAACAGATACCACTCGCCGTCGATCTGAACGATTGAGTGATGTGTTGTCCAGCCGATGACGGGCTCCATGATCCTTCCCTTATAAGTGAAAGGTCCCTCAGGAGAATCGCCTACGGAATAGCAGAGGTAATGTGTCGTACCGGTGGAGTATGAGAAATAATACTTGCCGTTAAACTTGTGCATCCAGGGATCTTCGAAATATCTTCTGTCCTCGTCCTTAGCCTTGAGAGGCTCACCGTTCTCGTCGAGGATGGTGATCATCTTGGGTGCTGCCTTGAAAGCAGTCATGTCGGGAGTAAACTCTGCGACAAGGGGTCCCAGAGCCTTCTCATCGCCCTCGGGACGGTGCTCATTGGGATTGAATGAACCGGACTGCCACATCTCGAGCTGGCCGCCCCAGAGACCGCCGTTGTAGCACCAGATCCTTCCGTCGTCATCTTTAAGGACTGCCGGATCGATGCTGTAGCTGCCCTGAATGTAGTTCTCCTGAGGCTTGAAAGGACCTACGGGAGAATCGGACTCGGCAACGCCGATCCTGAATATATCGTCCTTATCCTTTGCAGGATAGACCAGATAATACTTGCCGTTTGTATAAATGGCATCCGGAGCCCAGAGCTGTCTTGAGACCCACGGAATATCATTCTCGCTTAATGCCACGCCGTTATCTACGCACTCACTGTCAAGTGAATCCATGGAAAGGATGTGATAATCCTTCATTACGTACTGTTCGCCGTCATCGTCCTCGGGGATATCAAGGTCTTCGTCGTGTGAAGGATAGATATAGATCTTGCCGTTAAAAACATGTGCAGAAGGGTCTGCGGTGTAGATATTGGTGACAAGATCTTTGCGTTCGTTCTTTTTCATAAGCACCTCTTCTATAGAACTTCAATACTTCCAATACGAAAGATAGTATCATTTTAGCGGACGTTTTGTAAATAAACCCTTATTGCTAAATGTATCTAATCTTGCTATTTATTCCTGCAGTTAATTTTAATTTAATAATCTTTTAAAACTACACTACTAAAAATATTGTCAAAAAGGGATTATAATTTTTCTATTCAAGATATTCGGAAGGCATGGCTGAATGACAGGAACACCACAAAGCTTACAGCTCGACCTGATGCTTATCCTAAGCGGCATCTCTGCTGCCACGGCTTTTTTTATGGCCCTTTCCAAGACGCTCGACCGTGAGCGCAAGCTGTTCCTCATCTTAACAAACATCTTCACCGTCCTTCTCCTTTACTTCGACCGTTTGGAGCATTTTTTCAACGGTGACCCGAGCGCCACCGGGTACTGGATGGTCAGGATCAGCAACTTTATACAGTTCTCGATGGTCATTCTCATAATATGGGCATTCAATCACTACATCAGAGATATCTACATCGATGAGACTGGTCTTAAAAAGATCCCCGTAAGACTTACCGTGATAGACATCATGGTCATTGCAGGTCTTCTCCTGCTCTGCATCTCACAGTTTACGGGTCTTTACTACACCTTCGATGCATCCAACACCTATCAGAGAGCACCGCTGTTCTTTATCAGTATGACCATACCCTGCGCTATGCTGATCATGCAGCTCTCCGTGATCATACAGTTCAGCAGATATTTCCGTAGGGGACTTTTCATCTCACTGATCCTTTTCACCACATTGCCGCTCATCGCAGGTATCATCCAGTTCCAGTACTACGGTCTGTCGCTCATCAATCTTACGACAGGTTTCCTTGCCATCATGCTCTACCTTTTCGCTCTTAAGGATATGAACGTAACCGTCGAGCGTGCGCGCAAGGTAGAATTCGATTTCCTCAAGAAACAGAGCGAAGACACCAAGCGTCTGTTCGCCCAAACGGCTGAAGCTCTGGCCAGCGCCATCGATGCCAAGGACCCTTACACCAAAGGTCACTCTTCCAGAGTCGCCGAGTATTCCAGAAAGATCGCCGAGCTCGCAGGCAAGGATGAACAGGACTGTGAAGAGATCTATTACGCAGCTCTCCTGCATGACGTAGGCAAGATAGGCATTTCGAGAACGATACTCAACAAGAACGGCAAACTTACCGACGAAGAGTATCAGGTTATCAAGGAGCACCCGAACATCGGTGCACAGATCCTGTCTTCGATCAGCGAATCACCTTACCTGAGTATCGGTGCCAAGTCGCACCATGAGAGGTACGACGGAAAAGGCTATCCTGAAGGCCTCAAGGGCGAAGATATCCCCGAGATCGCAAGGATCATTGCCGTTGCGGATGCATATGACGCCATGACTTCCAGCCGAAGCTACCGTGGCACTATCCCTCAGCAGTTGGTCAGAGAAGAATTCATCAAGTGTCTCGGCACGCAGTTTGATCCTGTCTACGGAAAGCTCATGCTCCACCTGATCGATATTGACTCAGAATTCCAGATGAAAGAAAAAGAAGACGTCAGAGAACTCGCGGGCAAGAACGGCCTTACATGCCGAGAATACAGATCTGACGTATCTGAAGGCATCTTCCTTTCCAAAGAGATAACGAGGATCAAGCTTAAGAGCACACCTGAAGACAGCTATCCCATGGCAAGGAGCATTCCGTCTCTGGTTCTTTTCGATGCGCTTGACGCAAGGATCCATAACGACGAGAAGAGCATCGCCAAATTCCTTTATTTCGAGTATGGCGAGATAAGGTTTGATGGAAATGTCGTTCGCAAAGGCGCTCGCAAGATGCAGACAAATGTGACCAAGGGAACTGCAAAACCCGGTTCGTCAAAGAGCGTTGAATACGAGATCGAAGCTGTTAAGGTCAAAGACCATGTAAGCATCAAGATCACATCCGAGATCGAGACGATAAAGATCACTGCCGCTCTCCCTGACAGCGCAAGATGGGCATATCTTGGTCTTACGGGCGAACACTGCCAGTTGAGCGACGTCAGGATCGACCGTGACGAGGTAAGCGTTCCTGATAACTACATCGAAAGGATCGCTGAAGAGATAAGCTACATCGATGTCCCCGCAGGAGATATTCCTAACGTTCAGACTGACGGTTATCGTCTGGAATCAACGGCCGGCATTCCGATTGAGGATAAGCTTACCCTCTCATTCCATACAATGAGCCTTCCTACCGCAAGACTCATATGGCACTGCCCGTTCTTCTGCATCTACTCCTCTGATGACGGCAAGATCAACGGACCGAACTACCATGAATACAGCCTGATCAGGCTTGACGGTGAGAACTGGGCAACAGGTGATTACAGCACGAACAAGATGACACTGGTCTATACACAGGAATTCACCAACTGGGATTCTTGGAAAGATATCAACAAAGCAGGCCTCGACGTCACCGCTTATATTGAGCGGAACGGAAATCAGATCATGTTAAAAACGAAGAATGTCGGTATCGATATTGACAACGTGACAACGATCAATGATACACCGGCTAAGATATATATCGCTCTGACGGGCGATCAGTGCGCGATCACCAACATCAGATTTAAGGAACAATAAGTGTCACTGATAGATAAGCTCTTTGAGAAGAGCAGCTGGGAAAGATTCTACGAATACAAACTCGGTCTAAGATGTTCAAAGCGCTTCAAAAAAGAATTGCGTGAATATATCGATAACGGTTCCTATCTGGCTTATAAAGATGCGGTAATTACCCTTACTGATCTCCCCTTGCCTGCAAGATCTGTCATCAGCAAGATGAGCAGCCGGAAGAAGCGCACCGTCTTTAAGTACCCTTATGACTTCAACATGTTATTGAAGCTTTTGACTTATCTGACGCTTCGGAAATACGATCACATCTACTCCGGTAATCTGTATTCTTTCCGCCCGGGAGTGTGCGCAAAGGATGCGATCATGACTATCTGCAAGACTAAAGATATACGCAGTATGTATTCTTATAAGATCGATGTCAGCGATTACTTCAACTCGATCCCGGTCGATCAGATGTGCGCGGCACTGGACAAAACCATCACTGACGATGACAGGCTCTTATCATTCATGAAAGCACTTCTGAAAGAAGAAAGAAGCATATCTGGTGATAAAGAAGAACGTGTGCCCAAGGGCATCATGGCGGGAACCCCGATAGCTTCGTTCTATGCGAATCTTTATCTCAAGGAACTCGATGAATGGTTCAGGGACAGAGGCATTATGTACGCAAGATATTCAGACGACATAATCGTTTTCGCGAAAAAAGAAGATGAGATAAGAGAATACCAAAAGATCATTCTGGATTTCCTTAAGGATAAAGGCCTCACGGTTAATCCGGACAAGGAAGTCTTCGCGTCTCCGGAAGACGGATTCACATTTCTGGGCGTTGAGGTCAAGAACGGCGGGATAGACATCGCGCCCGCTTCGGTAACCAAGCTCAAGCAGAAGATGAGAAGAAAAGCACGCGCGCTTGACCGTTGGTATCACAGGGAAGGCCTTGAAGGAACCAAAGCTGCAGCGGCTTTCATCCGTATCTTTAATCACAAACTGCTCGAGGTTAACGAAGACTCCGATCTCACATGGAGTCTGTGGTTCTTCCCTGTAATCACGACGGCGAAAAGCCTTCACGAGATAGATCTTTATGCGCAGGAACTCTTACGGTTCCTGATAAGCGGCAAGCACACGAAAGCACGCTTCAACGTAAGATATGAAGACTTAAAAGAGCTCGGTTATACAAGTCTCGTGAACGAATACTACAGTTTCAAACCATCATAAAGACAAAGGAGCCGTTCCGGAGAACAGCCCCTCTGTCTTTATAAGAAATGTGGATGCTTACTTTCTTGTTACGCCTTCGCCGTATATCGTCTTCCAGTCATTCTTCATTGAGACGGGAACCCATCCGTACTGGCTGCAGAGCTGCTTCATCTGATCTGCTTTTTCCTCATTGCCGTTCTCACGCACAAGGTCATCACAGCAGAGCATGAATGCAAGGCTCCTGTACTTGTTGTTAGTAGTTGTATATTCAGCCATTGCGGCATCACTTGAACTGTTGCCGAAAGAGAGCACAGGCTGGCTTCCGATCTCCTGCATGATGACCGTGACCTTGTTCATGTTGAGATCCTTTACGATAAAATCGCCGCCTAAAACGAGCTTGTCCTTATCTGTAAACGTATAATCAAGTCCGTCCTGTGAACCCTGACCGGACGCTACGAGCGTCTCATCAGAACCGATCATCTGACTTTTCGGAATATTGACAACATCCTTCGCAACGCCTCTTACGATAAACCTGTCGGTACCGCTCACGATATATACCTTGAACCCGTTTGCCTGAAGATAATCGATTACCTGGAGCATCGGTTTATAGAAAGCTTCGCCGCGCGTCATTCCGTTATATCCGGGCTCGGGCTGGCTCTTGAACTTGTCGATATAGTTTTCGAACTCATCGATAGTCATGCCGGCAAATGCCATGGCAACCGCTTTGCCGTGATCTGTCATGCTGAGCTTAATTGAATGATCTCCATCCATGTAAGCCTTGATCTGTTCTGCCACGGATCTCTCAAAGCTCGAAGCTTTGTCCTTATATTCAGGATCGTCTAGGACCCTGTATTTCAAAAGACAGAAATCGAAATAGTAAGGATCTGTCTCGCAGAGGATCGTGCCGTCCATATCAAAGACTGCGATCCTGTCTTCTACCGGAATATAATCAGGTGATCCCGGCTTTGTCACTGCTTCAACATATTCTGTCAGTTTAGCTTTTGATGCTGCATCATCTGTCCAGAGATTTAAGTCTTCCAGTTTTTTGGGAGCTGCGGCATCAGTCTCGCGGAGAGCTACTTCGGCAGTGGCTGAGACCGCGTTTTTTACCATTGTGTTCTGATAAACATCTATACGGGTAAAAGCACATATGCCTACGATAAGAACTGATGCTGCAGAGACTGCGGCTATCGTCTTCAGGTGATTTGATACTGTTTTATGATCTTTCATATTTCCCTCCGGAATTATCTGATTTGTTCTTACGGGTTCATTATCACAAAGCAGTATCATCCGGACTATGAGCAATAGATATATGTAATGCTGATTAAACAACACCTTTAAGCACGATTGTTGATTAACTTAAAAATGCATACGGGCCGCCTTTGTAAGACAGCCCGTACGCATTAACTCAATCTAACCCTTTTTCAATAAAGTGTTATTCGGCTACCAGCATATCGTATGCTTCGATCTTCCTGATCCTTCTTGTCTGCATGAGAGCGAGGAAGAAAGACACTGCCGTTAACCCTGCTGCGATTGCGATCACGCCGGGTACGGGGATCGCGAAGTCACACTTCATGAGACCGAACGAACGCATAAACAGCGAGATATACGGGTTTGCCACATAGTACGATACGATCGAAAAGACTATTGCCGAAGCGGTCACTGCAGGCATGAAGCTTAACGCCGTCTGAAGCATGAGGCTACCTGATGTGTAACCCAAGGCCTTGTAGATTCCGTAGTCTCTACGCTTGTGATATACGAGCGACTTGATGAGAAGGTAAAGGATCAAAGCGATAACCACAACAGAGATGGAGCACATGACGATGAGCATCATGACGGATATACCCTGGAATGTTGTCATGGCGCCTCCGATCATCTTGTAAAAGTTCATGGTGTTGATAATGTGGCTTCCGTACTTATCTTCACATTCTTCAAGGATGCGGTTGACTTCATCCGTATTCTTGTTTACGTCATCAGACTCATTGGTAAGATCGAACCAGTACCATCCGGGAATGCTGTCGATATCCATGATGTGATCTGCAGCCTTATAAGAGAAGATCGCTTCTCTTCCGCCGTTGTTTGTTGTCTGGATAAAGCCCGTGATGAGATATTTAAATGAGTTGTCACCGTAATCGATCTTAATCTCGTCACCGATGTTAAATCCGTATGCCTTGGCAAAAGATCCGCTCACTGCGATCTCATTATCGTATGAGGGGAGCCTGCCCTTGTAGCAGAGATTGGTGTTTTTCATCCTGGAGAGATCCTTAACGATATAGCAGAAGAAACTGACTTCATCGTTATAGTAAACATTCATGTTGATGATCTCTCTGATATTCGTTATGTCAGATCTTTTTCCGAGATAATCAAGAACTTCTTCTTTTGTCTCATAGTCGGAAGCGACAACGCCCGCACAAACTTCTGTTGCAAGTATATCGAGCTTCGGCTTGCGGCTGAAATTCTCGTAAAGAAGAAGAGAGATAACACAGCAGAAGATCATGAATCCCAATACGATAAATGTGATGACATTCTGCTTCATGTTGCCGAAAAACGTCTTCATTGCAAGACTCATGTTAAGGCCTAATGATGTCTTGTCGAGTGCAACATGATTCTTCCTGAAGTTATGTGATTCAACACCTTCCCTGAGAGCCACGATAGGCTGGATCTTTGAGATCTTATTTGCACAGATGACTGTGACGATAAGTGTAAAAAGAACAACGAAAGCAACAGGTATAAGTGTAGCCAAAGGATTGAACATGACACTGTAAGGAACACCCATCTGTCCGATGATGATCGAAGCAAATACCGGCATGACAAGGTAAGCTATAGCGATACCGATAATGCTTGCCAGAGCTGCAATGACAAAGAACCAGATCACAAGAGACGACTTAATATCTTTTCCGGTATATCCGATCGCCTTAAGCGCACCTAATGTCTTCATATTCTCTCTGATATAGTTGCTGATGCTGTTTGCGAGCATCATCGCAACCGCTGCGATTATGAGTGAAGTCGCGACGAGGAATGATACCGCGATAATAAGTCCGATAAAAGTCCTGTTGCTTATCACGTCCGCAATATCATAGCCTTCGATGACTGCTCCGGGATTGACCTTGAGAATGTCATTAAATGCCTCGATCCTGAACTTGCCGTTCTTTACGCCATCCTTGAGATCATAGATGACATTGATGTTTTCATACTCGTCACGAGTATCATCCCAGAGCTTCTTATAGCTGTCGTTATCAACGACCATGGCGAACAGAGCAGTATTATTGCATCCGCCGTAGACCACATTGAGAAAGCCTCTGACCTTGTAGCTGTATGTCTTTCCGGCATTTGTAAGCTCAAATGTATCACCTGTCTTAAATCCGCCTGCAGTATTGAACTGGTAAGGAAGATAAATATAGTTTTCCTTGATCGAAGCATCTTCCGTGATCACCTCGAATCTGTTCATCGGTCTTTTAAATGCAGAATCATCACAGAAATCAATACTGATGACAACCTCACCATTGCCGAATTTTACGGGATGATTTGAAAACTTAAGGTCATGATATGTATAGTATCTGTCAGTATCTTCCTTAATGAGTTCAGTGATCTTCTCATCGGTAAATCCTTCAAGGTTTCCGGAAATGCTTATGTATCCGTCGCCTCCGTTAAGTCTTACCGCTTCCCTGCTTACGGAAGGATAGCAGTCCAGAAAGATGAGAAGCGATATGCCTATGAGACATGTTGCGATGACCATCAGAAGGAACAGACCAATTGACGTACCCCTGTTTTTTCTGAGGTTCGATCTTGTAAGTAATAATGTCTTGTTCATGATTACCACCCCATCGTTGCGAGGAAGTCATTCAACTTCTGGTGACGTTCCTTATCACCTGTCACATACTTTCCGAGGTTGCATTCGCCTGCGATCTCGCCGTCCTTAACATAAAGGATGCGGTTACCTCTTCTCGCACTTGTGATATCATGTGTGACCATTATGATCGACTGGCCCTTTTCATTGAACTTCGTAAGAGTATCAAGCACTGCCTTACCTGTATGAGAGTTCAGAGCGCCTGTAGGTTCATCTGCGAAAACGAGTGCGGGATCGTTGATAAGAGCTCTTGCTATACCGACTCTCTGAGCCTCGCCGCCTGAGATCTGCGTAGGGAACTTGCTCCAGAGAGTCTCATCGATATTAACGGCCTTGAGGAGCTCGCCTGCTTTCTTTGCGAGGACTTTCTTATCCTTATAGACGAGAAGACCCGCTGCCATGATGTTATCTAGAACGCTCATCGAATCAACGAGATATACCTGCTGGAAAACGAATCCGCAGTTGCCTCTTCTGAAGATCGCGAGCTCGTCGGTATTCATCTTTGTGATATCTGTTCCGCAGAAGGAGACTGAGCCCAATGTCGGCTTGTCCATGCCGGACAGTGAATAAAGAAGTGTGGACTTGCCGGCACCTGAAGCACCCATTATGATCGTGAAATCACCTTCGTATATCTCAAGATCTATGTTCTTGAGAACGTGCTGCTGAACGCCGCCGTTGGAAAATGTCTTGCAAAGCTTTTTGGTTTCAATTATGTTTTTCATGTCTTTCGACCTCCTTATGGCACTAGGATACTTTTCTGACCCTTAAGTGCCTTTAAGGAACTCTTAAATAGTTCTTAAATCACACAGTCCTTATATAGACCGCTACTTCAAAGCCCGGTTCCAGGTTCTTCAGTCCGATCTTGCCGTCCATCTTCTCCATAAAATAGTCAGTCAGGTAAAGGCCTAAGCCCGCACCGTCCTTATCGCTCGCATTGCTGCCTCTCCTGAACTTATCCTTAAGGAGCGGTATCTCTTCCTCCTTAACTCCGGGGCCTTCATCAGAGATCCTTATGACAAGATAATCGCCTGATATCGAGGCATTAACATGCATATCAGTATCGGCATATTTATATGAGTTCATGAAGATATTGTCGAACACCTGCTGAAGCCTTAACTTGTCGAAATACACATCGCATAAAGGAACAGTAAAACCACCCGCGCGGTTAAGGTAATCCGAATTTTTGATAAGCCCGGAAATGACGTCAGAAGGCTGGTTTCCGGGATTGACTTCGATCTCCGTGATATCCTGTACGCTCGATGTAAAAAGGTTATCCACAAGCGTTTTTATCTGGTCGGATTTAGCGTCGATCACTCCGAACATCTCCCTTGTGCGTTCCTCTTTTGTGATCGCCATTCCGACTTCTGATGTTGACTTGATCGATGCAACCGGAGTCTTAATGTCGTGCGATAGTTTTGCTATGACTTCCTTCTTCTCATCGTTGGCTTTTTTCTCTGCAATGCGCGCTTTCTTAAGCTCGGAACGCATAAGATCGAAGCTCTCCGTGAACGCTCCGAAAACATGTCCCCTGTCCATCTGTAAAGGCATGTCGAGATTGCCTTCCGCCACTCTTGCGGCAAAGTCTGAGAGCTTTGTGAAAGGCGTGATCATGGAACGCTTTATATAGATGTACCAGAATATGATGATTGCGGTCTGGAGAACACCGACGATGATGAAAACGGCAATGATGTTTTGCTTGAATTCGGCCATCTGTACGCCGATGTTGTAATCAAAGATCACCTTGCCTTTGACCTCACCGTCAACTTTAAGATCGATGATAAGTCCTCTAGTTTGTATCGCTTCATTAATGGATTCGGATAGTCCTTCTTTTGTCTTATAAAGGATATTACCGCCGTTATCGATCACAACGTAGTCGAGCTGATCATTGTACTTTGAAGTGTCACCGAAATTCTCCGTTATGGAATACATGCACTCGTTAACTTTGACGGGATCAGTCTTTATGTCCTTAATCCTCGTAAGCATGAAATAGCAAGCCAGCGCTTCGGCAAGAAATGTCAGTACGAGCAGAACTATAAACGGAGCTTTCTTCATATCATTCGGGTGCTACGAACTTGTAGCCTTCCTTCCATACGGTTACGATGTACTTGGGATCCTGAGGGTCTTTCTCTATAGCTTCCCTGATCTTTCTGATGTGAACATTGAGCGTTCCGTCAGTGGTGAACTTGTCATTCCACACTTTATCGAATATATCGTTCTTGGTGACGAGCCTGTTCCTGTTTTCGATCAGATAATCGAGGAGCTTAAACTCGATCGATGTGATCTTCTTTTCCGTACCGTTAACAAATACAGTCTTGTTCGCGGAATCTGTCTTAAGGTAGCCGTCATCGAAATCCGTCTTCTTTCCGCTTTCAGTTCCCGTTCCGGCAAAACGCTTAAGAACAACCTTTACTTTGGCAAGCAGAACGCCCAGAGAATATGGCTTTTCAATATAGTCATCACCGCCTATGTTAAGCGCGATTATCTTGTCGTCGTCTGTATTTCTCGCCGACACGAAAAGGATGGGAATGTTCATTGTCTGACGGATCTTTTTGCAGAGTTCAAATCCGCTGCCGTCGGAAAGATTGATGTCTAAGAGCACGAGTGAAGGTTCATTGGAAGCCAGAAACGTATTTGCCTCCGCACTCGAATATACTGCGGCAGTCTTAACATCAAACATATTGAAATACTCGCATGTGTTGTTTGCGAGTTCTTTCTCATCATCTATTATCAGACAGTCATATCTCACAGTTCGTCTCCTTTATTCTTTATCTCTTCCATTCCAGATGGTTTGTCACGGAAAAGGCGGATCCCCTTTTCTTTTACTCCAAAATCCTTCAGATCTATCGCAATGAACCGGTCACCGTCTTTATCCTTAAAATAATAAGCTTTGCCTGACGGCATCCCGTCTCTGTCCGACAGCTCAGGGAACAGCTTGTCTATCTCTTCGGAAGTGTAAAACATGTTCAGCGGAGAACCGGAAATGACGTGTAGAAACTTCGCATCCTTATCATATTGTTCTCGTACATAGTCGATGACTTCATATTCGCCTGTTGCCTTCCAAGTTCCGTCATCAGAATCATAATCACCGATATGTACTTTCTCTTCCGAATATACGAGGACTTTTCCGATGCCAAATCCTTTAATGTCATGTTCGTTAATGACTTCGGCATATTCCTTGGCAGCATTCTCGGCATCTGTTTCCGTGGCACGTTCCTTGAATCTGATATATGAGCTTTTTTCTATCTTAATGCCGTATTTATCCTCGAGCTCTGTGATCTTGTCTTTGGCATTGTTCCAGACATAATCCGAGTAGAGTTCAGGGAAATCGGATCTTGTTTGTTCCGAATATCCGAAAATACTTCCGTCTAATCCGAAGGAGATCATTTTTGAAGTGACCTTGTATTCGATCCCGGTATCAATGTCCCTCAGACAGACCGTTCGTTCTTCATCATTTCCGCTTCCCTCATGTTCTTCACTGATAAACTCACAGTCGCCGTAATTCTGCTGCGCATAACGGATCAGTTGCTTTTTTCCGGATACCTTGCACGATGTGAGGAACAAAATTGAAATCATTAACAAAAGACTTATCACTAAGGCTTTGTCAGATCTTTTCATTGTCATTATCTCTCCCTTATTTCCCTATTCCGATCGATAACAAAAAGATTTTACTTCAAAAAGACTGTTTATGCCAATTTCAACCGATCTTCTCAAGAAGTTCAACGGCATTTTTCTTGTATTTTGTATCGCCGCCTCTTGAAGATGCAAATAACAACGGCTCTTTAGCTTCTTCAGTTTTGCCCGTAAGATAAAGCAATTTTCCATATGCATAAGAGCAGCTGACCCTGGTTAGAAGCGGATGCGGATCTGTGCTTTGGAGTATTTCACTGAAGTATTTCATTGCTTCATCGTAATCACCGTCATTGACACGCAAAGTGCGCCTGCACTCTGCTTCCATCTCATCAATTATTTTCTTTTCTTTAAGATTCTTTTCTTTAGCGGCTAAAGCAGCCAGGGTATCTGCTTCATTTATTGCATACTCAAGTTCTTTGTTGTTGAAATAGTAAGAAAACATACGTCTGTGATAGATCGGCATATGCATTTTCAGCTTTATGTTCTTACAGCTGGCATATAAGGAATCGTAATCACCAAGAACTTCATATCCGACAGACGACAGGCAGGCATACATGGACTGGTCAATTTTATCGCGTCTTGTTCCAAGCAGTTTTGTAAGTGACTCAATATAAAGACCAACGTTGCAATTATGCAGATGCGAAACAACTTCCGTTTGAAACTTCTTGTTCGCAATCTTCCTGAGAATGAAGATCGTTATCACCAAAACAGCCATTAAGGCAGCAAACAAAAGTATTTCCTTGCCGGGATTCCGGCTCACTGATACCGCCCCAATGACAATGCATAAAACCGCGACAGCAAAATATACGGCTGTGAATCTCTTATAGACCGAAAATGAGATCATTTAACTCCTAACCGATACCAAGTGCTTTTGATGTGCGCCTGATAACATAAGATTTTGTATTCCACCATCCGTCATAATCGTAGTAATAACGAAGATAAGCTATTCCCTGAGATCTGCAGTCATTCCTGACTTTATAAGGATTGCTGCGGCTTGATATAACTTCAACCACGAGCTTTTTAGCTCCGTCCTGGCTGAATGTGAAAAGCATTGCGCTGCCGTTCCTTACGTCTTCCTTATCAATCTGATAAGAAGAGAAATTCTCCGAAAAGACCTTTGTGAAATAATCACGGTAGTTAAGGCCTGAATTGAACTGATTCTCTTCAGAAGGCATGACAGGACCCCATGAATCACCCGAAGGTCCGCCGTCAACAAATTCCTGTGCGGGAGTGACAATATACTGAGGCGCAGGAACAGAGTTCTGAGCTACCGGCTGTTTTTGTGAATCGTTTATCTGGCCGTCGTCGATTATGTCTCCGGCAAGGTTCTTCATCTGCTTCAATGCATCATCTATTTCTTTGCCGCCGTTACCGAAAATATTCGAAAATAAACCCATGATTGCGCCTCCTTAACTTTTATTAATAAATTGTCCGATGAACTAATTCTATTAGATAGATATACCGTCCGCAAGACAATAAAAAAAGCACCAGTCAGATGACTGGTGCTTTGGCTCCTCAAACAGGACTTGAACCTGTGACATTTCGGTTAACAGCCGAACGCTCTACCGACTGAGCTATTGAGGAATTTAATCCGGCAGCAATCTATCTTCCCGGGCCGTTGCCAGCCGAGTATTGTCGACACGGGTGAGCTTAACTTCTGTGTTCGGAATGGGAACAGGTGTGGCC
>CACYMP010000014.1 GCA_902775565.1 Oscillospiraceae bacterium | reverse complement strand
GCAGTTACATATCCTGAGATCGCAAAGATGCAGACAAGAGCTGTCATCAGAGCTGCTATCAACGTAAACAAGAAGCATCCTGACTGGAACGTTACACCTGAGATCATGATCCCGCTCGTATGCGAGATCAAGGAGCTCGTTAACGTTAAGAAGGTAGTCGTTGAGGTTGCTGACGAAGAGATCAAGGCTGCTGGCGTCAACATGGGCTACAAGGTAGGCACCATGATCGAGATCCCGAGAGCTGCTCTTACAGCTGACGAGATCGCCAAGGAAGCTGAGTTCTTCTGCTTCGGTACAAACGACCTTACACAGATGACATTCGGTTTCTCAAGAGACGACGCAGGCAAGTTCCTCCAGGCTTACTATGAGTCCAAGATCTTCGAGTCCGATCCGTTCGCACGTCTCGATCAGAACGGCGTAGGTAAGCTTATGAAGATGGCTATCGAGAACGGTAAGGCAGTACGTCCTGACCTCCACATCGGAATCTGCGGCGAGCACGGCGGTGACCCGACATCCGTAGAGTTCTGCGATGAGATCGGTCTCGACTATGTATCCTGCTCACCTTTCCGCGTACCGATCGCCAGACTTGCTGCTGCACAGGCTGCAATCGCTCACAAGAAGTAATTGAAAGATTATTGAGTTTTTGGAAGTGCCCGGAGAGTAATCTCCGGGCATTTTTATTTTTTCAGCCTTTAACGTTTTTATCTTTAGGCATCATAATTCCATCTTTGTCAGGCCCTTTTATGTCACAGTGTCTAGCCTGATATAGCATTATCAAATTACTATTGTTTTCAAGACTGAAGTGGGAGATTAATGGGACTATGGTAATTTAATAACGTGATATTATAAAGGCATGTAAAAGACCAATATTGATATGTGCCAGGCACATATTAACTAATCAAAAAAGGAGTTTATATTATGATGAGTAGTAATATTTATCACAAAGATGATCATTTCATTGGACATGATGTGCAGATGCACGAGTACCTTGAAGTTAAGTGCAAACCTTCCCAGTTTGAACTAATAGAATATCTGCAAAATTATTTATCAACTCTGCTCAGACTGTCGATTGAACAATCTCCTGAGAATCTCAGATTTTTGAATGAAAACAATCCAGAGTTAGCAGATGACCCTTACGATGAAAAGTACGACTCTGTAACGCTTAATGCAACATTGACTGTTGGGCAAAAGTGTTTCTCATCAACAGATGCTGAAAGTTTTCGCAAGGCATTATATGAGGAACTCCCCAATGCAGAAGGGTTTATTGTTGATTTGACTTGCGAGGGTGTTCTCTGTGAACTCTCTGACGATGAACGTGCGGACATTATTCCTATAGACGATATTTGGACCGGTGCAGGCATGCTCGATACCCTCGATGAGTATAAGAGTAGAAATGCATTTACATACAAGATTTTTATCTTTTATCATGATGTTAGTGGATTTATGTATGAGAAGATTTTGGACGGCAAAAATATAGATGTTCTTGCATCAGGCACGGAGGATATTATCGATCAAACCTTTTCACATGAGTGGTGGTCTGAACAGCTTAATCTTTGGGCGGCTTTTGACACTGATAAATACCCCGATATACTTGAACAGCTGCATAACATTGTAAAAAGCTCCATACCGGAAGACCAGGTCAGATATTGCGAGGGTGCGTGGACAGAGGATGGCGAGTTATTCTACGATCCATATATTCTCTGCAACAGTATTCAATTTGATTGCAAGAGCCTTAGGGAGGTACAGGATTTTCTGGACAAACTTAATGCCGTTCTGCTCCCTATAAAGGATGAGATTTATGATGCCGGTGGGGAAGGAACATGGGAAGTAAGAGAAGAATTCGCAGTGGCAACCTGGTGCTGGACGGATGAAGGCTTCAAAGTAAAAGGCTTAAAATACTAATTTGCAAATCATATTAACTAAGACAGGATCTCTTCTTCGGAGGGGATCCTGATTTATTTTTTCTAATGATATAATTGACGTATCCTAAGGGCTGATCGGGAGGTGTGTATGTTATACGACATTCTTAAGTATGTATTTATCGGCGCAGCGATAGTGATGATAATCATTGGTATCATCATGAAGAGCAGCAAGTCTAAAAAAGACAAGAAGTGATCAACAAAAAAACAGCAACTGAGAAACCGGGTCTAATACCCGGTTTCTTTGTTTGAACGGATTTAAGGCGAGATAAAAATGCGGTTTTTCAGGTGTTAATCAACACTGGACATCAGTGCTGTTGCTTAAGCATCATAAAGGTCCGACATTGTTCGTTGTTTTCAAACAGGGCGGATGATTAAATCAAGCCATCAACCAGAAAGCAACAACAACGGAGGATAAAAAACATGAACAAGAAATTTTGGATGCTTATCGTAACAGGTGCAGTACTCGCAGCAGGCGTTACTGCAACGGGTTGTGCTGCCCAGCGCCGCATTGACCCGACAATCGCTCCCACAGGAACAGTGATCGAGACAACTGCCGAGGCAGAAACACAGCCTTCCCAGGAAGAGACGGCACCTGCAGGACAGAAGATCCTCGTAAACGAGAATGCATTCGCAGACGAGAATACTACAGGCAATCAGGCTGAAACAGATGACGGCGAAAAGATCGCCATCCCGCCTTTCAAGACAACGAAGAAGGCAGCTAAGAAGACACCTTCAAAGACAGTCACCAAGACTTCCAAGAAGACATCCAATAAGTCTACCGTCGATCCCAGAGCGCTTATCGTAAAAATGGCAAGAGCAGAAGCTGAAAAGGCTGCAACAAAGTATCAGAACATGGGCGAGAAGATCGCTGCTGCAAAGCAGACTGCTGCAAAGAAGACCGCTGCACAGAAGAATGCCGATGCCAGAAAAGACATGAACAAGGCTGCTCAGGACGCTCAGAACGCAGCTAAGGAAGAGCAGGGCAAGAAGTACGTAAAGCGCGTTACCCAGAAGGCTGACGCAAGGATCGGCGCACAGAAGGCAGCTGAGACAGCAAAGAAGGAAGCAGAAGCTAAGAAGGCAGCTGAGAAGAAGGCTGCTGCAGCTAAGAAAGCCGCAAAGAAGCAGGCTGAAAGAAAAGCAGCATCCAAGAAGGCTGCACAGAAGGCTTCTGACAGAGCAAAGAAGAGAAATGAGTCAAAGATGAAGAAGTATGTAAAAGCACTTGCAAAGAGAAGACTCACATCAAGAAGCAAGAATCATAGACATAGCGGATCACACTTCAGAACAGAAGCCAGACGTTACAGCGGCTACAGGCTCGAAATCTGATCTAAACTGATAAACTTCAAAGCCGGGGCGTTCAGCTCCGGCTTTTTTATTGAACGCCTGTGTTAAAATGTCCTGGAAGTAAATATGCCTGGAGAAAACGGATATGGCTATTAAGGGAATCCATCACATATCGATGAAATGCGGGACTGAAGAAGAGCTCGCCAAGGTAAAAGAGTTCTACATTGATCTTCTCGGCATGAAGATAATCAGACAGTGGCCCGAAGGCCTCATGATCGACACGGGAAACGGCTGTATAGAGATATTCACCAATGCGCCGGGAGAACGTCAGTTAGGCGCGATCAGGCATATCGCGCTCCTTACGGATGATGTTGACGGATGCGCGCGGAAAGTCAAAGAAGCGGGATATGAAGTGTTTATAGAACCAAATGACAGAGTCATAAAGTCGGTTCCCGAGTTCCCCATAAGAATGGCTTTCTGCTTCGGTCCGTTGGGCGAACAGGTGGAGTTTTTCTGTGAGAGATAAGCACCCGTTGACTAAGCTGGTTGATGTTGATAAAATCGCCGTATAAAAAATAACTTTGAGGTAATCATGTTTTCGAAGAAGCATACAATCTGTTGTTGTATCTGTACGTCCGAGGGTGAAGTCTTATGGACGGCATTCGATTGTTGATTGCCAGATGAGAAGCCAAGAGATATAAGCATAAGATAAGCCCGGAAGACAGATGCCTCCGGGCTTTTTTCGCGAAAAGCACAGCTGATAAGAAAGGGGAACCCCATGACTAAGCAGATCGATCAGGAAGTAGTAGGAAAGATAGTAGCAAACATTTTCGAAGACTATAACGGCGGCAAGATAATCGATGAGATAAACATCTATAACAAGCCTGACAAGTCCGAGGTCCAGGAGCTCGTAAACAACCTGTTCCAGATCGTTTATCCCGGGTATTTCAGGGACAGGACATATAAGATCTATAACCCGAAAAACAGCTTCGCGGTGATCATCGAGGACACGTTCTATCATCTGAACAAGCAGGTCAGGTTGGCGCTCGATTATTCAAAGGAGAAGAGCGCTCTTTCAGATGAAGAGAAGGATGAGGAGAGCTTCCGCATCGTAAAGACGTTCTTTGACAGGATCCCGAAGATCCGCGAATACCTGGAGACAGACCTCATGGCGACTTTTGAAGGCGATCCTTCTGCAGACAATTATGAAGAGATCATCCTCGCTTTCCCGGGGCTTTATGCCATCACCGTATACCGTATGGCTCATGAGCTCTATGTTGAGAAAGTGCCCGTGCTGCCCAGGCTCATGACCGAGTACGCGCATTCGCTTACGGGTATCGACATCCATCCGGGTGCTACGATCGACAAGCATTTCTTCATCGACCACGGCACGGGTATCGTTGTCGGCGAGACGTCCATCATCGGCAAGAACGTTAAGATATATCAGGGTGTCACCATTGGCGCGCTCTCGACAAGAGGCGGCCAGAGGCTTTCCGGCAAGAAGCGTCATCCGACTATATGCGATAACGTAACCATCTACGCAAATGCATCCATTCTGGGCGGTGAGACCGTTATCGGAGAGAATTCCGTTATCGGAGGCAACTCGTTCATCACGGCTTCGATCAAGCCTAATTCCAAGGTCAGCACGAAGATCTTTGAGAACGAATATAAGACCGAAGGCAACAAGGTAAAGAGCGAAGAAGTCAAACAGGGAGACGAGTGGTTCTACATTATCTGATCCTTCCCGAAAGCTTACTTCTGCATGTTAATATAAGAAAGTATGAGACTGCAGGGTAAGACAGCGATTGTGACCGGAGCTAATTCCGGTATGGGAATGGCGACCGTGAGAGCTTTGAGCGATATGGGCGCAAGGGTCATAATGCTGTGCAGGAGTAAGAAAAGGGGCAGGGAAGCTCTTGAAAGACTGAATTCCGAAAAGCCACGCGATCTTGATCTGATACTCTGCGATCTCGGTGGTTACGATTCGGTAAGATCATTCGTTTCGAAGGTCAGGGAATCATATTCTCACATCGATATCCTGGTGAACAACGCGGGCTTTATCTCGCTCGACAGACAGGAAACAAAAGAAGGATTAGAGCGTCAGTTCGGCATAAACCACATCGGGCATTTTCTTCTTACAACGAGCCTTCTTGATCTTATGGGAAAAGGAGCAAGGATAGTCGTAGTTGCGTCAGGTGCGCACAAGACGGGAAAGATCCATTTCGACGACATCAACCTTCACAGGGGATTCAATGTTATCAAGGCTTATTCGCAGAGCAAGCTTGCAAACGTCCTTTTCACGAGAGAACTCGCAAGGCGGCTTAAGGACAAAGGAATAACCGTTAACTGCTGCCATCCGGGAGCTGTCGCGACCAACATAGGAATAGACCGCGAGACGGGATTCGGAAAGACGGTGACGGGACTTCTGAAGCCGTTCTTTCAGACGCCCGAACAGGGCGCGCGGACTGCGGTATTTCTTGCCACAGATGATTCGGTGGCGGATGTCAGCGGAGAGTATTTCTATAAATGTAAGATCGCAAAGTCATCCAAGCGGTCCAAGGATATGGAGCTGGCAAAAGAACTGTTTGAATTCAGCGAAAAACTGATTAACAATAAAACGTAAAAAGGGGGAATGAACATGAAAGAATATACACTGGGCAAGACCGGAATAACCGTTCCCCAGAATGCTTTCGGCGCGCTGCCGATACAGAGGGTAAGCACTGAAGAAGCGGCACATCTCCTTCGCAGAGCATACGACGGAGGGATGAGGTTTTTCGATACCGCGAGAGCATATACCGACAGCGAGGAAAAGGTCGGCATCGCTTTCGAGGGGATGAGAGACAAAGTCTATATCTCATCGAAGACTATGGCCACCACGAAAGAGAAATTCTGGAGCGACCTCGAGACATCTCTGACATTGCTTAAGACTGATTATCTGGACATCTACCAGCTCCATTGCGCTGCCAGATGTTACGGTGAAGGCGACGAGCTCTATGAATGCATGAAGGAAGCCAAGAAGCAGGGTAAGATAAGACACATCGGCATCACTGCGCACAAGATCGGAGTAGCCGAGGATATTGTTAAGAGCGGCCTTTATGAGACCTTGCAGTTCCCGTTCTCGTATCTGGCATCGGACAGGGATATCAAGCTCGTTGAAGATACTGCAAAGGCAGGCATGGGATTTATCGCGATGAAGGGCTTGTCGGGCGGACTGCTTACTAACTCTGAAGCGTGCATGGCCTTCATGAGCCAGTATCCGGCACTGCCGATCTGGGGCGTCCAGAGAGAATCAGAGCTTGATGAATGGCTGGGCTTTTTCGGTAAAGAGATCGAGATGACTGACGATATCAGGAACTTCATCGAAAACGACCGCAAGGAGCTCCTGGGAGAGTTCTGCAGAGGATGCGGATATTGCATGCCGTGCACGGTCGATATCACGATCAACCAGTGCGCGAGGATGAGCCAGATGATAAGGCGCGCGCCGTCGCAGAACTGGCTTACGGAGCATTGGCAGAACGAGATGATGAAGATCGAATCCTGCATCGACTGCGGTATCTGCAAGACGAGATGTCCTTATGAATTAGACATTCCGAACCTGCTCAAAAAGAACCTCAAAGACTACAAAGAGATACTTGCCGGAAAGGAAATCTGATCAATGGTCATCGAAGAGTTTTTTGAGATTGACGAGTCATATCTGGATGAGATCGCTAAGCTTTACAGGAGCGCTTTTAAAGGCGAACCCTGGAACGATGACTGGAGCGACACGGCTCAGCTCCGTGAATACCTGAAGGACGTCTCAGGGGATTTCAAAGACCTGAACTACGGACTTAAGAACGAAGGCAAGCTCGTTGCTGTATCACTGGGAACGGTGCGCCATTGGTGGGAAGGAACGAACTACAACATCGAGGAATTCTGTGTTGATCCCGCTGTCCAGGGACAGGGGATCGGCTCTCATTTTCTGGATCTTATAGAAAGTGATATCAGGACAAAGGGATTAGCCGGTATATTTCTTCAGACGGATAACGACATGCCCTCGTACAGGTTCTATCTGAAGAACGGATTTTCTGATCTTACAAAGCACGTAAGCTTATATAAAAGCGTAAAGGAATAACAAGAATGCAGAAGATATTGTTTTTGGCTGATCTTCACGGGAACATGCCTGCGACGCTGGCGCTCGAAAAGGAGATCGAAAAGATAAAGCCTGATGACATCTGGTTTTTAGGGGATGCCGTCGGCAAGGGCCCCGAAAGCGATAAGACCTTAGACTGGGTGAGAAAGAACTGCAACCACTTTATCGCGGGCAACTGGGACCTGGGTTGTGTTGAGACCGGAAAGCTGTGCGAGATGGACAGCAGCGCCATTGATGCAGAACACCTCGAATGGCTTAAGATGAACCGTTTCTATGCCGAACAGCTCGGCAAGGAACGCCTTGCCTGGCTTGAAGCACTGCCTCAGGAAGACGAGGTCCTGATAAGCGGCATCAACTTCAGGCTCTTCCACGGCAGGCCGATCGCGGCCAATTTCCATCCTTATCTCACGATGGATGAGATGCGTCCCGGCTATACAGATACGAAGGGGAAGCTCCATAACGGCTTCATAAGCGCGGACTGTCATATGCCTTACATCCTCGAGATGGACTTAGGCTACGCGATCAACACGGGAAGCGTAGGCAATTCTTTAGGTGTTACGAGATGCCATGCATTGCTGATCGAAGGCGAGCTTGGCTCATCTGAACCTGCCCCTATAAGCATGAATATACTGAGCATTCCGTATGACAACCAAGAGGCCGCTGACAGGTCGGTTCTTTTCGCTGACATGCCTAATAAAGAAGCATATAAAAAGGAGATCCTTACGGGAGTTTATTCAAGATAAAAATGGAAATAATATTCGAATCTGAAAATATAGTTTATGTAAGACCGTCTTTTGATCTGGTGCCTCAGTATCTTGAGATGGTCAACGACATCGAGAACGTCGCGCGCTTTATCGGCGAAAGGCGTGAACCGTATTCCGAGCAGGACGAGATCGATTACATCAAGGACAAGATGGACAACAACGCGACAATGTTTTCGATGCTCGAAAAGGGCACCAATGAATTCATCGGTAATATCGAATTCTTCAACCGCGTTTTCGATGAGGCGGAATGGGGCATAGTCCTGACTGCGAAGATGCAGGACAGAGGCTACGGCACCGAAGCACTTAAAAGGTCCGTGGAATACGGCTTTAACGAGCTCGGATTAAAGAGGATCTACCTTATTGTCTATGCAGATAATGAGCGTGCAAAACACGTGTATGAGAAGTGCGGATTCAAAGAGTTCAAGCGCACCGATGTCGATATCTTCATGGAGATAGAGAAAGAATAGTCAAAAACTGTCCTGGCTATTGGTATAATAGGGTTCTGTTACGACGGTACGGAAATTTGCTTTAGAGGTTATTGACATGGAACATACTAAGAAATGTCCGTCCTGCGGCGGCACAATGCTTTTTAATCCCGGGTTCAACGACCTGGTCTGCCAGTCCTGCGGACATAGAGAAGTCATTCCGGAACTCGTATCTAATATCCCTGTTGAGGAGATGGATTTCCTTAAGGCACAGCACACCGCGAGCCACGACTGGGGCATGGAAGCCAAGGTCGTAACATGCAGGCAGTGCGGCGCACAGACCATCCAGAACAAGCTACAGCTCTCAGGTCTTTGTCCTTTCTGCGGCTCCACCACAGTTGAGGCCGGTGACCCGGCACAGGACATCATGGCTCCTAACGGAGTAATTCCTTTTAAGATCACGGAAAACCGTGCGCTCTTTATTTTTAAGGACTGGATCAAGGACAGGTTCCTTGCACCCGAGCTCCTTGCGCGTGACGCGCAGCTCAACAAATTCTACGGTATCTATGTTCCTCTCTTTACGTTTGACGTACTCACGATCAACCGCTTTACGGGGCATTACAACGAGAACAACAGAACTCTTTTCAAGAGCGGAAGATTCCAGCATCAGGTCGATGATTTCCCTGTCGTTGCAAGCAAACAGCTTGCTTCGGACAAGCTCCTTTTGAATGTCATCAAAGATTACAGAACGAGTGAGGCAAAGCCTTACACGCCGGATGCTCTCGCGGGATTCCCCTGCGAGCACTATTCCATCGGTTTGGCGGAAGCGTGGAACGGGATAGGCAGCGAGATGGATTTCTATCTTAAGAATCAGGCGAACAAGCAGGTCGAGTCCAAGTATCTCATGGGTATCCAGATGGCTACGGAGTACTACAATCTCCAGTACAAATATCTCATCGTGCCGGTGTGGATCAACTCATTCTTCTACGACAACAAGCTCTACACGATAGTAATCAACGGACAGACCGGAAAGATCGACGGCCAGTGGCCTAAGTCTTTCGGTACATTTGCGAAGAAGTCCGCGCAGTTTATCCTGGGATTATACGGGATTAAATAACATGATCAGAGCAATTACAAAAGAAGATATTCCCGAATGCGTAAACGTAATACGTACAAGCTTTCTAACGGTTGCTGAAGAGTTCGATATCACGCCTGAAAACTCGCCGCTTTTTACCGCTTTTGCAACTAATGAGGCAAAGGTGCTTTTCTGGATGGATGAGCAGCACCGCCCGATGTACGGGTATTTCGAAGGCGGTAAGATGGCGGGGTACTATAACCTTGCTCTGCCTTCAGAAGGCGAGTGCGAACTGGGAAGCCTTTGCGTTCTGCCTGAGTACAGGCACAGCGGGATCGGGGAGGCTCTGCTGAACGACGCGCAGGCACGTGCAAAAGAACTCGGCTGCACCGTTATGAAGCTTTCGATCGTTGAAGAGAACAAGGTGCTTCGCAAATGGTATGAGGATCACGGATTTACCCATACCTGCACGAAAAAGTTTGATTTCTTCTCTTTCACGGCCGGGTATATGGAAAAGAAATTGTGAGGGTCACTGATATGGCATCGAGCAAAGATTATCTGGCATTCATAATGGATCAGCTGTCGCTTCTTGACGACGTTTCTTACCGCGCCATGATGAGCGAATACATTATCTACTACCGCGGTAAAGTGATCGGCGGCATCTACGATGACCGCTTCCTCGTGAAGGATACGAAGGCCGCGCGTAATCTCATGCCCGGCGCGGAACTTGAGCTTCCTTATGAGGGTGCCAAGGAAATGATCCTGGTGGACGAAGTCGATAACAGGGAATTCTTAAGAGACCTTTTCGATGCGATGTATCCTGAGCTTCCTTCTCCGAAGCCCAAGAAAAAGAAGTGATATATGTTTGTTGTCTATGAGATGCGGCGCGGCCTAAAGGATATTCCCGAAGCGCAGATAGAATGCATTACTTTTGATGAGAATTATCTGGGACAGTACAAGGCCCTTTATAACGCCGCTTTCCGTCCGATGAGAGAGGCTCTGAACATCAGGCCGTACGACTGGTACGGCGATGACAGCGCGGTCCTTTCCAAAGCTGATGAGATCAATCTTCTGACTGAAGGAGATGAGCTGATAGGCGCGGTCTCATGCATCGGAAACGAGATAGACGATCTTTTCGTAAATGAGAAGTACAAACGCAAAGGATATGGCAGAAAGCTCCTGATCTGGGCGATGAACAATATCGCTTCAAAGGGCGCAGCTGAGTTTATTATCCACGTTGCGGAATGGAATGCCGGAGCGGTCAGACTTTATCTTGATGAAGGGTTTGAGATCACGAAGAAAGAACAGGCCGGCATCAGGATGGTCACTTACGATCCTTCTCTGAAGCGGGGTGTATTTGATTTCACTGATAAGTGCTTTACCGAGCTTGGCAATAAGTTCGAACCTCAGGGCAGACATTATTTCTATAACAATATCCCAGAAGCATTCGAAGTGTTTTATTGCCTTGTCGATAGAGGTGATGTCATTGGAACGGTTGCGCTGAAAAAGATCGATGAAAGAACCGTTGAACTCAAAGCCCTGTATCTTCATAAAGAATACAGAGGACAGGGTCTGGGAAGCCTTCTTATGAGCGTGTCAGTCAATGAGGCAAGGACACGCGGCTTTAAACGGATAATGCTCGATTCGATGCTGAAATACGAAGACGCGTTAAGGCTCTACGAGAAGTTTGGTTTTGAAAAGATCGACAGATATAACGACAATCAAATGGCCGATGTGTTCATGAAGATGGACTTATGACGGATAAGAAAAAAGGCAGATTTCCAATAGGTATAGTGATCGGAACAGTGGTGTTTTTACTGCTGTTTTTCATTGCTGCACTCGTTACCTGGACGCTCGGCTACTGGCATGACATCACATTCGATGAGATAGTTTTCTACTTGAGCTCACCGCTTGAAGGAACAGCCGGAAACGTCATCACCGCTTTTATTTTAAAGGTCCTTGTTCCGACTGTTCTGGCGGCGGTAATATTTGCAATTTTGTCGGCGGTTCTTCACAAAACAGATAAGGATAAGAACCGCAGGATACTGTCAGCACTGCTCATTTCTATTGCTGCGCTCGTGTCGGTCGTACAGCTCATAAGAGCCGACAAAAGATACGGCATTATAAGATACATAAGGTCGCAGAATACCACATCGGATTTCGTCGACAACTACTACATAGCGCCTTCAAAGGATAATGTGAGATTCCCGGGCAAGAAAAGAAATCTCATCTTCATCTATCTTGAATCGATGGAGACGACGTACACAGACAAGGCACACGGCGGGGATTTCGATAAGGACGTAATCCCGGAATTAAGAGAGCTTGCATTAAAGGGCGGCGAGTGTTTCGAAGGCAATAGCGAACGCTTAAACGGCGGGCATGTCATAACAGGTGCGACATACACCATGAGCGGTATTGTTGCACAGACTGCCGGAATTCCTATTGCGGGCGGCAAGACCAACGCCGCGACGGCGCATGCAGATACGTTTTATCCGGGCATCAGAACACTCGGAGATATACTGAAGGACGAAGGTTACAATCAGGCATTTATGTGCGGATCCCCGGTGTCTTTCGGCAGCCGCGAAGTGTACCTGAAAAGCCACGGATGCGATGACTTTTTCGATTACGACTATGCTGCCGCAAACAACTACATACCCAAAGGCTACAAGGTGTGGTGGGGATTTGAGGACAGCAGGCTTTTCGAGTTCGCGAAGATAAAAGCTGCTGACATGGCATCTTCAGACAAACCTTTTGCGCTGACGATCCTTACTGCGGATACGCATTTCGAGGACGGATATGTCTGTAGCCAATGCGGCAGCGAATATGATACGCAGTATTCGAATGTCATCAGATGCTCGTCAAAGCAGGTCACCGAGTTTGTCAATTGGCTCAAGGAACAGGACTTCTACGACGATACGACAATAATCCTTTCGGGCGACCATATTACGATGGATGCCGACTACTGCAACGGCGTTGATCCGCAGTATGAGAGAAGGACTTACACGAACATAATCAATCCGGCTGTCAAACCCGTTAGCGCAAGGCACAGGGAATACACGACATTCGATATCTTCCCGACTACGCTTGCTGCGATCGGCGCTGAGATCACAGGTAACAGGCTAGGTCTCGGAACGGATCTTTTCTCTGACAGTCTGACGCTCTACGAGCGATTCGGAAGGGCAACGCTTGAGGAGGAACTGACCAGGGACAGCAAGTCCTTCCGCGATATCGCGAAATACGATCCGCTGTCTAAGACCATCCTGGAAGACCTTGATTATCTTGATATGGACTGCTCTTATAAAGATCCCGGAACGCTTGAAGTAAACTTCTGGGGCATCGACAGGGCAGGACTTGTGATAGATTCCGTCAGGGGCGAATTCTTTGACGTAAACGGCAACAACGTCTGCACATGTGATTTCGAGATCAAGCCCGACAAGACATGGAAAGGAGCGTTCAAGACAGGACTATCCTACAGGGACGTATTTGCCGGAAGAATGAGACTGACGGCTAAGGATTCGAACGGGGAAGAGCACGTCTTCTATGAGAATACTGACGGAAGGTCCGTCTTAAGATCAGAAGATATCCCGTCTTATCTTGAATCGATTTCGGGACTTAAGAACATCAGCGTGCTGATCGTCTCAAAGGGAAACGCGGCCTCAGGACTGTCGCGCAAGATCGCGGAATCCTTCTCTCATATAGATCTCGAATGCGTTGCGTTCAAAGAATCCCACAGATCCTACATCGGTGCGGTCGGAACCGGTTTCCGCCATGAGAACAGCGGCAACGGCATGATGTTATTCAAAGGCGTATTTAAGGACGGAAAGAAATTTGAGCTTGCATCTTCAGACCTACTGGGCTCGGTCGTTATTGACGGGAAAGAGTATTCTACAGGTGGGAACGGATATAACTTTGTAGTCTACGATGAACAAAACGGAAAGGTCATCGACAGGGCCGTATTCGATCTGTCTCCGGAATCTGCTTCGCACAGACTGACATCCGCTTCGGTCGATATAGGGACCAGATATTCAGAAGGCGAAAAGACGATGGATCTCTGGATCACGGGAACAACCCCTGAAGTCTTTGCCGCAAGGCAGCTGCACGTCTACATGTTAATCTGGGACAGGAATGATCCCAGGAGTATCAACCGCGTCACATTAAGCCAGGGCAAGCTGATGACCTACAGGGACGGAAGCAATGTCCCGTACTATTTCGTGAAAGACCTTGATGTGTCCAAATACGGCGGTAAGGATTTCGGAATGATGCTTTATTTTGTCGACGATTCAGACGGCAGGGCGATCTGGAAGACCAGGATCACTGATAATTTCCGCGATATCGCTTCCAGGAACACGAACGTGCCTTCGAATGTTACGTTTAAAGAGGAATAAAGGTTATACTGATGTAAACGATAACAGGAGGAGATGCTAATGATAAAGACAAAGGCTGCTGCTGTTTTTATGGTGGCAATAATGTCGTTATTACTCTTCACATCTTGTTCAAAACGCAAGGCTAAAGCGACTGTGGTAAGGGAGAATGACCCCTGGTACAGTTCTTCAAGGTTTAAGCTCGAGAGGGACATCAAACCTTCGGAGTTTGTAGCGGGTGACTGCTGCGGCGCAAGTAACGATAAGATCTTCTATATGTATTCTCTTTACGAGATTTCGGATAAGGATGACTGCCGGAGAACGGTCCTCGATACTTACGATGATTCAGGCGAGCTTCTTGACCGGAAACAGTTAACCCCTCCCCGTGGTTATGATATAGACAGTCTCAGGGACGTTCAGATCGATCCTGAAGGAAAGACAGCAAATGTCATCGCTACCGTCTGGGGTAAACAGTCATTTGACACAGGCAGGCTGGAGATAGACCTTGAGACGGGAAAGGTATCAGACTTCGTCAAATTCACTGACGCAAGCGGCAATACTCTTAAAAGGGGCGACTGGGGAGTTTCCTCAGCGTGTCTGGTCGGCGAATATTGTATAGCTACGATCGTTGAGAACACGGATACATATTTCTATCTGTACAAAGGCGCTGAATTTGTCGGCGAGCTGGATACTTCACAGATGGAGAAAGTCTTTATGTTCGAACCTTTCTCGTATAACGAGACGACTGATACCCTTAATGTCATCGGACACACATATGCAGGAACCGATATAGTTCTGGAGTTTGATCCGTCGAGCGGTAAACTTGTCAGACAGAGTGAATATGAGATATCTGACAACAGCAAAGTCAATTCTGCCGATTACCGGATCACGGATAAAGGCGAGCTTTGCAGGATCGACTCACTCGGCAACATAACCAGGCTTGATACAAAGGCGGACAAAGCCGAGACAGTGATCGATAACAACTGGTATTCCCCTTTCTTCAGCGATCTGTCAGGAGAGAACAAGATACTGACATGCACAAGCGACAGAACTGTCATTCGCTCAACCTGCACTACTCCGGGAACTACGCTCACTATCGATACTTTCGATTACATCACGGTGCTGACCAAGAATGACAGGAATCCTCATGCGGGAAAGCAGATCATCGAACTTGCCATGCCGCTGGATACCGGTGTATCGGTCTATCTGTCACATGCGATCTATGAGTTCAACAAGAATGACAGCGAGTATCTGATCAGGGTATGGGACAAGTACAAGACCGGATTTACAGTCGGAAGCCACTTTGAGAATTTCAATCTTGATGATGAGAAACTCTATACGATGATCCAGCATCTCAAAGGATCCGAAGCACCGGACCTTGTCATCGGCATACAGAAGAACTATGCAATGAGGGACGAGATCTTCATGGATCTGACAGGCATGCTCGACGAATCTGTCATGGGAAAACAGTACGGCAACGTCATCGAAGCATGCAAGATCGGCGGCAAACAGTATTTCCTTCCAGTTACTCTTGAGATAGAAGGTCTCGTCACGAATACAGATCTGATTGCTGACGGTGCCGTCGGTATTACCTTTGAAGACTATGGCAATATGGTGAAAAAAGACCTGAAAGGCTTTTCTCCGTACGATTTTCCTCTTAGCACATACAATAACAAGGTCGCCTTCATTCTGTCATGTATCGACACCAAAGCTGCGATCGAAGGAGAGAATATCGATTTCGGCACGAAACAGTTCTATGCCGCAGTCAGATATGCCAAAGACAATTTCATATATGCTGACTACGACAGCACGCCTCCGGAAGTGCGCGATGATATCAAGAACAAGGTGCGCGGCGAGTCAATGTACGCAAGATGCAAGGGATATCTGGATTTCGTTCTGGCATGCTGCAAAGAGGACGGCAACTACACTCTGATCGGCACGCCTTCTGTTAATGCTTCAGGTCCGAGGTTCAGAGCGCTCGAGACCATCTCGGTCGCAGCTAACACAGACCGGACAGAAGGCTGCAAGCGTTTTCTGAATTTCCTTTTTGACGGCGCGGGATATGAGACAGGTTCTGAAGAGATCGGCGATATCATTACCAACAAAACGATAATGGAGAGTTCGGTCCCGATCATCAACGTAGCGCACAACAAAACCCTTAGTGCGAAGATAGCCAACAATAATGCAACGGTCGAGGTCGGTTTTTATAACGATAAGCTCGGCTCTGTCTCAATGGTCAAGAACTTCCTGGCTTGTCTGTCAACGATCTCGACCTACTATTACGAGGATCCGCAGATAGTGACTTTTGTGATCGAGGAGACGCAGCCGTATTATTCAGGCAGCGTTACACTCGAACAGGCCGTGTCATACATCAACGACCGCGTCACCAAGTACGTCAGGGAGAGATAAACACATAAAGCAGCATTATTTTATTATTTATTTAATATGCACGGACAAAAAAGCGGTGTTTGGTGTATAATCGTTCGCGATGAAGATTCGAATGTTCTTTACAATACTCATATGCAAGATATTAAGGTTCCTTGCGGGCCTTTTGGGACGTGGGTCGAGCATGCCGGGCAAGATAGCTTTAAAGCTTTACCCGGATATTCTTGCGCACCTTAAGTATCCCGATACCGTAATTGCGGTAACTGGTTCAAACGGAAAGACCTCTACTGTTGAGATGATCGCCCACGTCCTGCGTGAGGGCGGCCTTAAGGTTGCGTATAACAAAGAGGGCTCCAATCAGACCGAGGGTGTTACCACATTCCTGTTAAATGATGCGACTTTGGGCGGAAAGATCAGGAGCGAAGCGGTCCTGCTCGAGTCTGATGAAAGATACATGAGAAGAACGTTCAAGTTCTTTCATCCGAGATACCTGATAATCACCAATCTCTATCGCGACCAGATGACGAGAAACGGTCATCCGGATTGGATCTACGACATCATAAAGCGCGGACTTCACGATGATATGACATTGGTCCTCAATGCTGACGATCCGCTCGTATCCAAGTTCGGCGCGGGCAGGGAAGGCACTCTGTATTTTGGAGCGGATCACCTTGACTGCGACACAAATACCAACGACAGCATCTACGATGACGGCAAATACTGCCCCATCTGCAAGAAACCGATGGAATACGAGTACTACCACTACAACCATATCGGCAAATACCGCTGCACGTCATGCGGCTTTGCAAGACCGGATACACGCTGGGCGCTGACAGGTGTTGACCTAGATGAAGGCAAGATAGTTATCAACGGCGAATACAAGATCCCGCTGACGTTTAACGGCATCTACCACTGCTACAACACGCTCGCTGCTTTTGCCGCGGCAGACCTTGCGGGCATCTCCAAAGAGAAGGCTGCGGAGGCCCTCGGAGGCTATATACTCAAGTCCGGCCGTATCGTTGACTTTACGCTCGGAAAGACAGAGGGCAGGCTCCTTCTTTCAAAACACGAGAATTCGGTCTCTTATGACCGCTCTATAGATGTCGTCGCCAATGACCCCAAGAAGGTCAATGTCATGATCATTGTCGATGCGATAAGCCGCAAATATTTCACTTCGGATTCTTCATGGCTCTGGGACATTGATTTCGAGAAGCTCGATCTTCAGAACGTAAGCAAGATAATCCTCGCAGGCAAGTACTGCAACGATCTGGCAGTGCGTTTTGCGGCTGCGGGCATAGGTTCTGACAAGACGGAGGTTTTCGAGTCCATTCCCGATGCTGCGGCTTTCGCCGGTGACCGTGACGAATATCTTTATGTAATCACTTGCTTTTCCGACAAGGAAAAGATCCTGTCGATCGTGACAAGGAAGGAGATCAAATGACCGCTAAGATCCTCTATCTTTATTACGATTTCCTCAACCTCTACGGCGACAACGGCAACGTGAGGATCATGGAAAAGCGCCTGAAAGACCAGGGCTTTGACGTTGAGATCACCAGGAAAACGGTAACCGATGATGACATAAGCTTTGAAGGTTTTGACCTTATTTACTGCGGTTCCGGAACAGAGTCCAGAAGGACTGCCGCGGTATCTCACCTTAAGACGTTCGAAAAGCAGTTCTCAGCTGCAGTTGAAGAAGGAACCCCGGTGCTCTTCACAGGCAATGCGTGGGGCATGCTCGGGAAGAACATTACGACGCTCTACGGCGATAAGATCGAAGGACTGGGCCTTTTCGGTTTCGATGTAAAAGAAGAGATTAAAACAAGATTCACGGGCGATGCGGTCATGTCCGCTGAAGGCTTTGAAGAACCGTTTGTCGGCTTTATCAACAAGTGCGATGTGATCGAAGGATTTGACGGTTATATGTTCGATATCACGAAGACCATCGGCCAGATCCCGTTCGCAAAAGACGGAGTCAGGAAGGGCAATCTCTTCGGAATCAGCCTGATCGGTCCGGTCCTTGTTAAGAACCCTTTCTTCGCGACTTATCTGACAAAGCTCATCGCGGAAAAGCGCGGAGTGACATACCGCGAAAACCCTTATCCCTATGAGGAAAAGGGCTATGCCATGACGCTTAAGGCGCTCACGGAATAGTAAAACAGGCACTTATATGATATCTTGATTCAGGAGGTGATCTGATGCATTACAAATACAGACCCGTTGGCGTATGTCCGTTCAATCTCGAATTTGATATTGATGATTCTTCCAAGATCACAAACATTCATTTCGACGGCGGATGCAACGGAAATCTCAAGGCAGTGAGCAAGCTGTGCGACGGAATGACAGCGGCTGAGATAGCGGCCAAGCTTGCCGGCAACACTTGCGGTTTCAAGGACACCTCATGCGCGGATCAGCTTGCAAAGGCAGTGCTCCAGGCTGATATGGAAATGAAGAAATAAAGCACTGCAAAGGGGATAGGTATGGCAGACACGATCAAATGCCCGAATTGCGGGAGCAATCTGAAGTTCAATCCTGAGATTCAGAAACTCGGCTGCGATTTCTGCGGCGCATCTTTCGACCCTTCGTTATTTAACTCTGCGGTCGATGAACTCGTAAAGGAAAACACGGCTCCTGTTATGGAGCAGCAGCCGGTCCAGGCTCAGCCGGAGGCACCGGCACAGCAGCCACAGCAGTATCAGCAGCCTCAGGAAGAGATCGTCACTGATGTTTCCGAGGCTATCGGACCTTCAGAGCAGGCTGCCCAGACAGCTCCTTCACACATGGAGGAACAGGTCGAGTTCGTATGCAACTCCTGCGGCGCCAGAGTCGTAACAGACAAGAATACGTCGGCTACTTTCTGCGCATTCTGCGGATCACCTGCGCTGGTGGGCCAGAGGCTTACGAATGAATTCAAGCCCCAGTACATGATCCCGTTCAAGGTATCACGCGAAAAGGCGGAGCAGGCTTTCATGAAGTGGGCCGGCGGCGGAAAATGGACACCTTTCGGATTCGTTTCCAAGAAGAACATTACCAAGCTAACGGGCCTTTATGTTCCGTTCTGGCTTTTCAATATCAAGGCTCATATCGATATCGAGGCTTCTGCCGAGGATATCTCCTACTCGGGCGAATACCGCACGACCAAGTACTATCAGGTCACCAGGCAGGGCGATGCCGAGTGGAAGAATATCCCGTTAGACGGTGAGACCAGGATCGACGATAAGCTCATGGAAGCTATCGAGCCTTTTAATTTCGAGAAGCTTATCCCTTATGATTACGACTATATCCCGGGATTCTACGCGGACAGATACGATCAGGACGCTCAGGCTCTTGCAAAGCGTGCTACCGACCGCGGTATCAGCGGAATGGATGACATCATCAAGAGTTCCATCGGCAAGAAATATGACAGGCACAGGATCACAAAGAACAAGAGCATGATCACGTCGATGGCGGCTCATTACGCTCTGCTTCCCGTATGGTTCATGGCATATAAATACCACAACAAGATGTATTACTTTGCGATGAACGGACAGACCGGCGAGGTTGCAGGCAAGGTTCCTGTCAGCACGGTCAAGAAGACGGGATTCTTCTTCATTGCCCTTGCGGTCGCGGCTGTCATTGCCAGGCTGATCCTTGGCATTTTCATGAGAGGTATCTGGGGATGAGCAATAAAATTGAAAAAACGCAGAAAATATCTATCTGGAACGAGCTCAGCGGTGCCTCGGTCGGCGTCGGCATTGGCCTTCTCGGCATCGTCATCGTGGCGATAATCTTCTATATCTTTATGAATCTCTCTCCTGCGAAAAAGGTCAGAGTTGATGACTATGCGGAGATCTTAAGTGAACAGGAAGAGAGTGAACTCAAGGACATGGCCAGGAGCCTGTCTAAAGAGAAGGACATCAATGTCGTTCTCGTCACCACCCGCAACAAGGGTGACGGCTACACAAATTCCGATGACGACTGCGCAAGATACGCAGGCGACTATTACATGAGGAACGTCAATACCGTTCCGCTGCAGAACAACTCGGGCATATGCATCCTCGTTGACCTTTCGATCGATGAGGACGGGCAGAGGTTCTTCTGGCTCTACACATACGGTACGGCTCACTTTGCGGTAAGCGACAGCGAGTGTCAGAACCTGTTCTACCGCAACAAGGAACATCTCGGAAGAGGTGAATACTTCGAGGCGCTGGAAGATATTGTCGGACGTCTCGGCGGATACAGCTACAAGGGTTACGGTGCGATCGTTTTCTTCACGATGATCATACCGGTGCTGCTTGCCATGATCATTACATATTTCGCGACTCCTAAGAGAAGGCTCGATCCCGTTCCGGTGCCTTCCACATACATGAATAAAGCGAACAGTACCGTCACAGGAGAGGATAAATTCCTGAGAAAGACTGTCGTACGCATAGAGTCGTCTTCTTCAGGTGGCGGTGGCGGCGGTTTCTCCGGCGGTGGCGGCGGAGGAGGCGGCGGCTTCTCCGGAGGCGGCGGAGGCCGTTTCTGACGTGCTGTTAATGAGGTGTACATGCTGAGTATCGTAGTCCCTGCCTATAATGAAGGCGAGCATATTTTCGATAATCTTACGGTAATTGATAAGGCCGTATCTGCTTTTGCGTCCGAGTACGAGATAATCGCGGTCAACGACGGCAGTACGGACAATACCGGAGCGGAAGTTGCGCGTGCGGCAGCCGCAAATCCTCATATAAAAGACTGCGGTTATGAGAAAAACCGCGGAAAAGGCGGAGCAGTCACATGGGGCATCAATAACAGCAGAGGCGACATCGTAGGCTTTGTTGATGCCGATCTTGACCTGAATCCCGGCCAGTTTGAAGGCTACGTCAAGGAGATGCTCGCAACGGATGCCGATATAGTCATCGGCTCGAAAATGCATAAGGACTCAAAACTTGAATATCCTTTTGCGAGAAAAGTGTTTTCGCTGTGCTACTACATAATGCTCAAGGTCCTTTTCGGGCTTAAGTGCCACGATACGCAGACCGGCATCAAGATCTACAGAGGCGACCTGATAAGGAAGATCGCTCCTTTGCGCAAGGTTGACGGCTTCGCGTTCGATATCGAGCTCTTGGCACTCGCCAACAAGTGCGGAGCCAAGCTCGTCGAGATGCCCGTAGAGCTCAACTTTACAAGAGGGCAGTCGTTCGGCAGGATCAAGTTCAAGGACGTCTGGAAGATGTTCACTGACACCTGGAAGATCTGGTGGGACTTGAGGATCAGGAAGAAGTATCAGATTTAACATCGCTGATCCTCTAAAAGTTCCGTGATTTTAGCCTGTTTGTGATGCAATTGAAATCAATATGCTTTATAATGTCAGATGGTACGAAGAGGCAGAAGGTTCCTGAGCGCAAGCGAAGAACTATAAAGAGGCAAGCAGTTAGTTGAGTTCTAAATCTAAGCATATCACTGAATATAAGCTGGCCAAGGAGATCCTTACCCGTGGCCACGATGTAATTTTAGATCCCAAAGCACAGGTAATGAAGACTTTTACCCAGCACGGTAAGACTACCGTGTTTGAGCACTGCGTTTCAGTAGCAAAGTTCTCACTGCTCATGGCTTACTACCTTGAGGAGAAGTTCAATATCAAGGTGGACAGGGACAGCCTCGTAAGAGCCGCTCTTCTTCACGATTATTTCCTTTATGACTGGCACGATAAGACCATTCCCGGACACAATATCCACGGATTCACACATCCCCGTACGGCAATGCTGAATGCAGACAGGGATTTCGGTCTTAACAAGATAGAAAAAGACATCATCAGCAAGCATATGTTCCCGCTTACATTCATGCCTCCGAGATACCGTGAGAGCGTTCTCGTTACTTTAGCTGACAAGTGGTGCGCTCTTTGCGAGACATTTAAGGTTGACGTATCTTCGTACATCATTTACCGCGTCAACGCACATATCGCTCGTGCAAACCAAGAGGCAGAAAGCGAAGCAATTCCTGCAGAGCAGGCGATCTGACAGCCGCGATAGACGGCACAAAACCGTATGCGCATCGATAATCTCACCACACTTATATACATAACCCGCGGAGATTCATGTCTGTTTATACGCAAGACTCGTAAAGGCGACATGAACAGGGACAAGTGGCTCGGCATCGGCGGCCATTTCGAGACGGATGAGACGCCCGAAGAATGCGCCTTAAGAGAACTGAAAGAAGAAAGCGGAATTCCTGAAGAAGACCTAAATGACTTTGAGTACAGGGGCCTTATTACGTTCATTTCATCTGAATATCCCAGCGAATATATGCATGTCTTTACGGCTGCGGTGCCCGAAGATTACGAGGTCCCGTGCAAAGAATGCGATGAGGGCGAACTTGCCTGGGTTAAGCTCGAAAAGATAAATGATCTGCCGGTCTGGGAAGGCGACAAGATAATGTTCGACTACCTTTTCAAGAGGACCCCGCGGCGTTTCTTTACGATGAGATTCAGGTATGAGGGAGAAAAACTGGTCTCTCACGAAGAGAAGGATTATCTGTAATTGGTCAGCGGGGCAAGAGCATGGAAAAGGATAAGAGACTTGTATTTGACACGATACCCGAAAAGTTCGACAAGTGGAGAGTAAGATACGATCCGAAGCTGTTTGACTATATTATTAAGACCACTGGCCTGGGGCCGGGCAGGTCATGCCTTGAGATAGGCCCAGGGACCGGCCAGGCATCTGATTTCGCAATAAAGAGCGGAGCCGATTATCTTGCGATAGAACTCGGATCGCACCTGGCGGACAAGATGCGCGAAAAGTATTCGTCTTATCCGAATTTCCACATCGTGAACGCTGATTTTGAGACTTATGATTTCGGCGGCAAAAATTTCGATCTTATCTATTCCGCCGCAACGATACAGTGGATAAAAGAAGATATCGCATACAGCCGCGTGCATGACCTCCTGAAAGACGGAGGATATCTTGCGATGTGCCTCATGAGGAGTGAATACAAGTCCGAGAACCCGGAGCTCTACGAAGAGATCCAGAAGGTCTATGACGAGTGTTTTGACACCAACCAGCCGTATGATCAGCATTTCGATTACATGAACGGCGGCAAGTACGGACTGACGTTCATTGAAGAGAAGTCGTTCCACGGAAGAAGGGAATATACGGCTGACGAACACACCGAATACATGGGAACGCATTCGACTCACATAGCGCTCAAAGAAGAAGCAAGGGAGCCCTTTTTCAATGGGGTAAGAGATGCTATTATAAGACACGGGAATAAGGTAGTGTATAACGACGAATACGTCGTGTATTTATACAAGAAGGGATAGATTATGGAAAACAACGTCAAGAGCGGGACGAATTCTATGTTCGTCTCTAAATGTCTGCTCATTGCTGCAGCGGCAATCCTGTATGTGATGCAGGGAGCGATCCTGATTCCGGCTTATGGTATTCTTCACCAGTTGAACTGGCCGGATTTTAATTTCAAGCTTATCGGAGTGCTTCTCGGTTTAGCTTTGGTGGTTGGTATAGCAGCCCTGATCTTCGGGATAATCGGGACGGCTAAAAGGGAAGAAGATCCAAAGACACGTCTTACGGTCATGATCAAAGCGGCACTGATACCGTTCTTCTGCATCAACATCTACCTTTGGGCCATGCTGGTCTCGGGAATGCTCAATCCGTTCCTGTTCCTGGCGATCCCCGCAATTATCGTCATCGGATGCTGCATTACGTATGTCTATATGATCATGACGGGTATGCCCGATATCATCTACATGATCGCATTTCTCATCAGGCGAAAGAAAAAGCCCAATATCTATATGATACTGGGCCTGATCTTTGAGTTCTTTTTTGTGCTCGATCTTGTAGGCGCGATCTTTATCAACAAAGCCTTCAAGGAAATGGAGTAAGCTGCTCTTTACTGGATATCCTTCCTGGTGAACTGCTCATAAGCGATGAACAGCACAGTGAACGTCAGCACTGCTGTATAAACTATGCAATGCCACAGAGGTAAGGCGGACCCTTCGCCGATGAACATCGATATTGACTCGGCGTCGTATACCATGAGCTTGATATAAGGGAACACCTTGTTGACTATATCCATATTGGAAAGCGGCGTGAAGTCTAAGATCCTCGGAGGCATCTCGGACATTCCGATGAGCGCGGGTACCTGGTGGCAGAGAAGAAGTCCTACGGAGACACCGACAGATACACCGGTGTTCTTTGTGAAGCAGGATATCATGAATGCCACGAACGCATAGAAGAAGACAGAGATATTCTGTACCAGATCTATCAGGATCCTTGCGAAGAAGTAAGGCATCTCTTTAACCGCTCCGCCGGAGACATAAAGATACGGAGGGAGCTTATCAAAGCCGAATGCTATGCCTGTGCCGATGATGGCGATAATACTTACCAGAACAGAGGCCAAAAGCATGAATGTGATCACCGACAGGAGCTTGGCTGTGTAGATCTTCCAGCGCTTAACGGGAGCTATTATCAGCGATTTGATCGAGCCTGTTGCGAGTTCTTGTGACACGCTGCTTCCCGCAATAAGGATGAGAAGGACGATGATCCCGTACTGGGCTACCTGCGATGTGTAATGGTTGACCGTAATGCAGATAGCGCTTTCCTCGCTGAACGTATTGCGTTTAGCGAATTTGTAATCAAGTATCTTATTGGAATTTGCAAGTATGTTTTTACGCTCTTCGGTAAGGATGCGCGGAAGTGTTCCCGAGCGTTCGAGACCTGAATCAAGAAGCTCCTGGTTCTCGTTCTTCTCGACGAGATACTGCATAAGATAGTTAACTTCCATGTATCCCAATTCTCCCTTGGGATCTGAAGCTGCCACCTGTCTGATGATACCGGGAGTGAAACGCGGGTCATTATAGTCATTTTCGACAGCGTTGGTCTCCAGACCTTTGCAGTAGTATTCGTAATCGTGTTCGAAAAGTGATCTGCGGAAATAGTCGCGGGATGCGGTCTCTTTTTCGAAGGTGCTGAGCCATTCGGCATCTCTTTCTTCGAAAGGGACAGTCTGCATGTTTATCAGATCCTGTTCGGCGGAACGGTATCTTCTCAGCGCGTCTAAGGAGATCCATGTTTGTCTCATCGGATATTTCTCGAAATCGTATTTAGAGATAATGTCTTCGTAGCAATTGGTAAAGCTCAGGATCCTGGGAATATCATTTCCCGTATAAAGGGTCATCTCATAGGATTTGGCCTGACCTTTAACCTCTATCTCGACCGTCTCTTTTGTTGTCTTGAGATTGGCGTTCTTGAGTTCGGTCTTGTAGCCGGCGAGATCTTCTTCGAACTTCTCTTTCGTGTATATTTCAAACACTTCTGAATAGTCACCGATAAAAACTATCCGCATAAGAAAAGGGAACGCGAATGCCAAGACCAAAGTAAATACCGCGACAATAAATACAGACGGACGGTGTAAGATCTTTATGATCTCGTTTGTGTAAAGGGCTTTTATCTTATTCAATGTCGATCCCTCCTCCCGTAACCTGAAGGAAGATATCCTCCAAAGACGATTCGATCTTATGAACTTCGCTGATATCGACTCCGCCTGTGACAAGGAGTCTTACGACAGAAGCGATATTATCCTCGCTGATCTCAGCTGTTATGATGTTTCCGTTTGTCTCTGCCTTGCCTACGGCCTCATTGTCTGAAAGCAGCTCTGAGGCTTTTGCTGCGTCAGATACTTTGATGCTGTACTGAGTTGAAGGATTCATCTGATGTGCGAGTTCATCCATGGTGCATACGCTGATGAGCTTTCCGTTGCTGATGATGCCGACGCGGTCGCACAGAAGCTGCATCTCCGAAAGAATGTGGCTTGATACCATTACCGCAGCACCGTCTTCATGGGCATACTTTTTTAAGATATCCCTTAACTGGTGGATGCCGGTAGGATCAAGACCGTTGGTGGGTTCGTCGAGGATAAGCAGCTCCGGTTTGTGTACCATGGCCTGAGCAAGACCGATACGCTGCTTCATTCCCAATGAATATTTCTTTATCGCTTCTTTGGAACGCGCAGAAAGCCCGACATCGCTGATAACCTCATCGATACGCGACTTCGTGATCCTGCCGTGGAGCCTTGCGTACATCTCGATGTTCTGTCTTGCGGAAAGGTTGGTATACATCTCCGGATTTTCGACGATGCCTCCGACTGAAGCCATTGCTTTCTCATAGTCGGTCTTTGTGTTGTAACCGTTGATAAAGACTTCGCCTTCGTCAGGGAAGATGAATCCCAGGATACTCTTGATGACCGTGGTCTTGCCGGCACCGTTGGGACCTAAGAAACCGAATATCTCGCCGCGGTGTATATCGAATGACACGTGATCAGCGGCAACCTTTTTGCCGTAGATCTTGGTAATGTTCTTTATGCTCAGAGCAACCTGCTTATTATCTGCCATTTTCATCACCCCGATCCCGTTACCATTGTTCGACCATATAGTCGACGACGACCCAGTTGTCATTCTGATATTCCAGATTGAGATAAAAATTGATCTGTTTTTCCTTGATCATTCCTTTGGATACCGTGGCTTTTGAGTTGATGACACCCTTGATCTGTGCAGTATCCTTTTTGATTATGACCTTAGCAAACTGGGAATCGAACGTGACCTTCACAGGCTTTTCGCCTATGACCAGATAATCTCTGACGAAGCTCAGGGCATAGTTCTTAAGTTCTTTCTCGAGCGCTTTGCTGTTATATATGTGAGGCCTGACCTTCTCCATTCCGGCATCAAAGTACGTGAGGTATTTCTCGGGATCACGCTCTATGTCGAGAGCATTGACATCCGGCATGTTCTTCGGCCATGTGCAGACCTCAGCCAGACCTGTGATGAATGCTTTGCCTTTTTCTACGGCTGCATCTTTGCGCGAATAAAATCTGGACTCGTCGATAACGCAAAAAACGACGACACCCACCACAAGGATAAACAGCAGGACGATGCCGAGGTTTATCTTTCTCCGCCTTTTAGTCATTTAATCCTCACCCCCAAATTAATACACCAAAATGCTAAATATATTTTTAGCATTTTATCATAATATTGCGAAAAATATTGCAATTCGGGTATCTCCAAGACCGATTATAATCGCAGGTTATATCCTTCATGTATCGAAAACATTACAAGAACAAGGTGATATTTTGCGTTCAATGAGGCCTCCGATTATGCTATTCTTTAGACAGATTATCTTTTCAAAATTTGTACCGGGAGGTTGTTTTTATGGGTTTAGCTGAAAAAACATACAAGAAGGGCGAGATCATAATCAAAGAGGGCGACGTAGGCAAGACGCTCTTTTATATCCAGGAAGGCAAAGCCGGTGTATATGTCGATTACGGCAAGAAGAATCCTTTCAGACTCGGATTTGTTGAGGCAGGAGAATTCTTCGGCGAGATGGCTATCCTTGAGGCATATCCGAGGAGCGCGACAGTCGTTGCCGAGAGAAATATCGTAGTTACCGAGATCCCCGGTGATGACATGAGTTCGTTCTTTGCCGAGAATCCCGATCAGATCATCGATCTCATGAAGCTTCTCGGAAGCAGGATCGAGACAATGGCATCCGATTACATCGAATCACAGATCCTTTTAAAGACGCTTCGTGAATCCGATGAGGGAAAGAGAAAATCCCTTTTCTCCAAGATCAAGAAGCATATGGATGCTTATCAGGCCAACAAGAACCAGCTTGAAGAACCTTCAAAGGACCTCCTCAAAGAGGAACTTGAAATGTATAAGAACGTCAGTGCCGGTGAGATAAAGAAGCTCAGCAAGGGCATGTTCATCTTCAAGGAAGGCAAGCAGGAAGACTGCATGTACATTCTCCATACGGGAAGAGTCGGCATGTATACCAATTACAGAAGCAGGGAAGAGGTCATGCTCTCCACGCTCGAAGCTGTCTCATTCTTCGGTGAGATGGGCATTATCTCGGATGAACCCAGAAATGCGACGGCAGTCGTAGAATCAAGCGGCGCAACCGTTGAGACGATCTCAAGGGAAGACCTTCAGAATATGATCAAGAAGTGCCCTAAGAAGGTCTACATGATCCTTCGCGACATGTCCTACAGATTGAGAAAGCTCAACGTTGACTTCCTCAAGACCTGCAAGGAGATCACCGATAATTACAAGGATACCTGATCCTTCTTCTTTTTGCCGAGCATGAAACGCTTGGCAACTTTGTGAAAGACTTTCATATAAGGCGGACGGAGCTTTCTGTCCGCCTCTTTTAATTTCTCTCTGATGGGAATGCTCTGCGGACAGTGCTGCTCGCACTTGCCGCACTGCACGCATAATGAAGCGTCAGCGGGCGTCATGCGCAGCGCGACCGTCTGGAAGTATTCGAGCCTTCCGGAACTCTTGCTCTCGGAATACATGTGGTTGTAGCAGGAGAAGATCGCGGGGATATCAACGCCTCTCGGGCAGGGCATGCAGTATCTGCAGCCCGTGCAGTTGACCTTGGTGCTATCCAAGATATAGGACTTGATCTTCGCGATGAATTCCTTTTCTTCGGGACCGAAATCTCCGGCCTTAGCGTCGGATGCGATGCGGCAGTTCTCTTCGACCATCTCGATCGAATTCATTCCGGACAGAACGCATGTGATGTCTTCCTGATCCCAGAGCCATCTGAAAGCCCACTCTGCAGGAGTTCTTTGGTGATGCTCGTTCGCTATCTCGCGCTTTGCTTTCTCGGGGAGGAGGTCGACTAACTTGCCGCCTCTCAAAGGCTCCATGATGAATACCTTTACGCCCTTCTGTGCGGCAGCATGAATGCCTTCTCTGCCTGCCTGCGTATTCTCGTCGAGATAGTTGTACTGAACGAGGCTGAGCTCCCAGTCGTATGCGTTCAGGATGCTTAAGTATGTTTTTGTATCGCCGTGGAAAGAGAAGCCGACATGCCTTATCTGGCCGTTATTCTTTTTCTCTGCGAGCCAGTCTTCGATACCGACAGCCTTGAGCTTCTCCCACTGGGCAAGATCGGTCATGTGGTGCATCAGATAGTAATCGATGTGATCGGTCCTCAGGCGCTTTAACTCCTCATCGAAATACTTATCCAGCGCGGCGCGGCTCTTAATAAGATACTGGGGGAGCTTGGTAGCGAGATTGATCTTATCCCTTATTCCGTTTTTCTCGATGATGCGGCCGACGACATCCTCGCTGCCCGGATAGATGTATGCTGTGTCAAAATAATTGACGCCCAGCTCAAAGGCGCGCATGAACTCCTTTTCGGCTTTGTCAAAGTCAATGGAATTACCGCTTTTGGAAAATCTCATACATCCGTATCCCAGGATGGAAATACCTTTTCGCTGCTGCATACCGGATCCCTCCGTTTTTTCTTAATTATAGCCTCTTTGTCTCTTGGAACGTGTGACTTACAGGGTATTTATTTAGAATTCACAACCGTCAGTATCAGATGACTTTGCGGGCAGGGGTTGACAAACAGGTGCACCGCGCTATAATACATATAAACGGTTGTTCATATGTTCAATCGTGTCCCATGAGGGAGTAGCAAGCGTACTGCGTAACAAGTCAACATACTGGCAGAAAGCCTGGCTTGTTTTAAATTGCGAGACTCATGTATAACTGCGAAGCTATACATGACGATTCTCCGGAAATTGTTTTGATATGGCTTCGGCCATATTTTTTTATTTTTGGAGGTTTTATGAGCAGAATGCAAACGCAGTTGCACAAGTCATCAGAATTATTATTCAAACACCCTGGTTAGCGTGGGTTAACTAATTCACGATTTAACTGCCCGCAGATCAGTAAAACATTGTTGAAATCAACATCTGCACAGACGGTTAGCAAAGGCTAATAATGTTATTGAAAAAACAATGGAGTGGTTTTATGTATATCGTTACAAAGGATTTGAAAAAGGCATACGGTGAGGGCGGCAGCTATGTGCAGGTCCTCAAGGGAATCAGCATCGGGATCGAAAAAGGGGAGATGTGCGTTATCCAGGGAACCTCGGGTTCGGGCAAATCGACCCTTCTTAACTGTATCGGCGGTCTCGACGGAATAGATTCGGGAAGCGTCGCGGTCGCGGGAACGCTTATTGAAGGCCTAAAAGGCGAGAAGCTTTCCGATTACAGAAGAGACAATCTGGGGTTCATCTTTCAGTTCTATAATCTCGTGCCGAATCTCACGGTAAGAGAGAATATCCAGGTATGCGAATACCTGACAAAGGATCCGCTCGATCTGGATGAATTGATCGAAGTGCTGGGCCTTAGCGAGCACCAGTACAAGTTCCCGTCACAGCTGTCGGGCGGACAGCAGCAGCGCTGCGCGATCGCGAGAGCACTCGTAAAAAATCCGAAAGTGCTTCTCTGCGATGAACCCACGGGAGCTCTTGATTCAAAGACTTCAAGGGACATCCTCGTACTCCTCGAAAAGATAAACAGGCAGTACGGAACGACTATGCTGATCGTAACGCATAACAACTCAATTAAGAACATGGTTGATCACGTTATCTACTTAAAGGACGGCGAGATCCACAAGAATTACTACAACGAGACTAAGACTCCTGCCTCGGAACTGGAGGATCTCTGATATGGGATGGATCTTATTCAAAAGAGCAGTTCGCGATCTGAAAGCCGGCTGGGCCAGATATCTCGCGCTCTCGATACTGATAGTATTCTCGCTTTTTATCGTAATAAGCCTGATGGGAGCTTCGGTAACCGTTATAGACAGTACTGATGTGAACAACAAAAAGCTGAGCCGTGAAGACGGGGAGTTCTCAGTGTTCGTTCCGCTCAGGGATGACGAGATAAAGAAGCTTAATGATAAAGGCGTCACATTGGAGAAGATGTTCTATGCCGATTACGAAGTAAGCGGAAACAAGGTTCTGCGTGCATTCAAGGTCAGGGAGAACATCAACAAGGTCGGCCTGATCGAAGGCCGTATGCCAGAAAAGGATGATGAGGCAGTCATCGAAAGGCGCTATTCGGAAGAAAACAAAGTCAAGGTCGGAAGCAGCATAAAGATCGGAGAATATGAATTCACCGTTACGGGAATAGGTGCTGCGCCCGATTACAACAACATGGTAAAGAAGATCTCGGATTCTGTTGTAGACAGTAAGTCTTTCGGCCTTATCTTCGTTACCTCTGATGCATACGACAGACTCTATGCCTCGGGTGCATCCTTGTCTTCCGAGGAATACTACTACGCTTATCTTTTGGGAAGCCAAATGAGCGAGGAAGAGTTAAAGAACACATTAGAAGATATCGAATTCAAGATCAGTGACACGAATGACAAGTATTTCAAGGAATTCTGGGACAGGATGACCGGTAAAAAGGACGATCTTCTTGAAGCGATAGACAAGCTCAATGACGGCGCAAAGGAACTTGCTGACGGTGCCAAGGAATTATCCGACGGAACAAAGGAATTCCATAACGGAATGGGTGAGCTCAAAGACAGCGTTCCCGATCTCAAGAAGGGGATAAAGTCACTTGACGACGGCGCGGCTAAATTCGAAAAGGGTATAAAAGACTACACGAACGGTATCGGTAAAGTCGCCACGGGAGCATCTTCACTTTCCAAGGGTGCCAAAACACTCGCGAAAGGAACAAAGCAGCTGAACAGCGGTGCAAAGCAGTTCGGCAAGGGAATGGATGAATATGCGGGCGCAGTGAATTCGATGACCAGGAGCGAGAATCCTTATGTTGCCGGTGTGGCAAAGGAGATGGATGGTTCAACCAAGCAGCTCGCCGGAGGATATGCCCAGATCAAGGGAGGCGTATCAGGAGTCAATTCCGGTGCCGTGGCACTAAGCAGCGGCGCCAGCAAGATGTATGACGGCATCAAAAAGCTCAATTCGATCGGCGCGACTTTGAGGAGCGGAGTCACATCACTTCATAAGGGAACGACAGAACTTAGAAAAGGTGCGAATGAATTTGCTGAAGGAATCGATAAGCTTTACGATGGTTCGGCAGAGATCAGGGACGGTTCAAAGGAGCTTGCCGACGGTGCGAAGGAATATGCAGACGGAATGCAGGAATTCGCCGACGAGACAAAAGACTTCGTTGATGAATATTTCGATATCAAGGCGTCAAATCTCATGCTCTTCATGAATCACGCTGAAAATCCCAGGATCGATTCGGCGGCGGATGACGTACAGATAACTTATACCGCGAGCATAATCTTCGGAATACTTCTGGTAATGCTCTTTGCATATGTAATATCAGTATTCATCGTGCACATGATCGATCAGGAGAGTGCTGTCATTGGAGCACTCTACTCGATGGGCGTAAAGAGAAGAACACTTACTCTGAGCTATGTCGCGGTGCCTGTCCTTGTATCGTTCATTTCGGGCGTAATAGGAACTGCGCTCGCGGTGCTTACACCGGCCGGAATTCCTGCACAGCTTCAGGATTCTTTAAGCTACTATTCCATGCCGGAAGTGACGATAAAGGTGACACCGTTCATTCTGATCTACGGACTCGTGATACCGCCCGTAACTGCGTTTATCGTAAACGTTCTGGTCATCCGCAAAAGGCTTCGCAAGACACCTTTGGCCCTGCTCCGCAACGAGCAGAAAGCAGTGCGCGGCAAAGACCTCAAGATCAAGGGCTTAAAGTTCATAAGTATGTTCAGGTTAAGACAGATGATAAGAGAACTCAGGGCGGGACTTACGGTAATTCTCGGTATGTTCATGAGCCTTCTTGTCGCGATGATGGCGATCAATACTTTTGTGTACTGCAGCAGGGTCAAGGATTTCTACGTCAGCCAGACAAAGTACGAATACATGTACAACTATAAATATCCGACTGAAGAGGTGCCGGAGGGCGGCTATGAAGCCGTTGCGGAAAGCCTTAGAAAAGAGATCTACGGATACACGTTTGATGTAACGATACTGGGTATCACTAAGGACAATCCGTTTTTTGATACGGGTGATCTTCCCGATAACGATACCGATGTGGTAATAAGCTCTGCAGCCGCGGTGAAGTACAATCTCAAGACCGGTGACGAATTCACTATGAAGGACGGAAACGGCGGAAGGCTCTATGCATTCAAGGTCTCCAAGATAATCGATTATTCGGCGACGCTTGCGGTGTTCATGGACATCGACAGGTGCAGGGATCTTTTCGGTGAGGATGACAAGTATTACAACGTTGTATTCTCAGATCACGCTCTCGATATCGACAGCGGAAGGCTTTATTCCACCGTCACCAAGAGCGATATCGAAAAGTCCGCCGGCATCTACGTTGACATGATGGGCCCGATGATAACGGTAATGTCCACTGCATCGGCAGTCATTTTCGCGGTCGTCATGTACCTGATGGTCAAGATGATGATCGACCGCTCGACATTCAATATCTCGCTCGTGAAGATATTCGGATTCAGGAACAGGGAAGTCAGAAAGATGTATTTGGACGGCAACTTCATCACCGTCGCATTGGGTGCTCTGATCGTCATCCCGTTGTGCAAGATCATTATGGACTACATCTATCCGAGATACCTTGTAAGCAACGTCGGAGTGGGCATAAGCCCTTCATATCCGCCGGAGCTGTTCGCAGCGATATTCCTGGTGATCATAGGACTTTATCTCGTTATCAATTTTGTCCTGACAGGAAGGCTCAAGAAGATCAATCCTGCAGTAGTTCTTAAGAACAGGGAGTAATCATGTATAAGACGACACTGAAGATCGACGGAATGATGTGCGGAATGTGCGAAGCTCATATCTGCGACGCGATAAGGAAAGCCGTTCCTGATGCAAAAAAAGTGAAGGCATCACGTGCGAAAAAGGAAGCAAGCTTTTTATCAGAAGAGCAGTCTGACATAGCGGTGCTTGAAGCTGCAATAAAAGAAACGGGTTATGACTTTTTGGGCGGTGAATCAGAGCCTTATGTGAAGAGGGGGTTATTCGGATGACTTTTGAAGAAATGGGGAACATGAACGGCAAGACTTTAATGCTCCTTCCGGGCACGTGCTGCGACTGGCAGTCAAACTTCGGAAACGTCGTCGATGATCTTGCACAAAGGTACTGCCTGATATGCGTCAATTACGACGGTTTTGACGGAAGTGATCTGATCTTTCCTGATGTGATCACGGTAACAGAAAAGATCGAAAAATACATCGCCGATAACTACGGCGGAAGACTCGACGGCGCACTCGGTTCGTCGCTCGGAGGCACCTTTGTCGGCCAGCTCATCCAGCGCGAGAACGTGCACATAGATCACGGAATATTCGGAAGTTCTGACTTGGATCAGAGTGGCATCATAGCAGCCAAGCTTCAGTCAATGCTCGTAACTCCGCTTCTCACGGGAGTCACCAAGAGCGAGAAGAAAAAGCAGAAGACAAAGAAGATGATGATGGATGATTTTGAGATGAGCGAAGAGGTTGCAAATAAGTTTGTAGCGTCGTTTTCGAAATTTGATGTCAGATCGATAAAGAATGAATACTACACCGATCTTCTGACGCACCTCAAGGACGGCATCGACGTCAAAGGCACGACCGCGCATTTCATCTATGCGAACAAAATGGGAGAGAAATACAAAAAGCGCTATCTGAAGTATTTCAGGAACCCCGACATCAGGGAGTTTGATATGCAGCATGAGCAGTGGCTCTTTGGCGATAAGAAGTTCGCGATTCCCGTGCTCAAGGCAATAGATGAATTCATGGAGATAAATTGAACATGAACGATAAAGAATACAAGGAACTTTCGATAAAGGAATTCACGAAGGCCTCAAAGGTCTATGAGACCGACAAGGCCGGCGTGTACAAGATGTGCAAGAAGGATTATCCTGACGTATATATGAAGAGAGTCTGACAATGATCAAAACGGTATTAATAGGTCTGCTCATACCATTTATAGGAACTTCCGCAGGTGCTGCCTGCGTATTCTTTCTCAAGAAAGATCTCAAGGACGGAATCAAAAGAGCACTTACAGGATTCGCAGCCGGTGTAATGGTGGCTGCATCTATATGGAGCCTTATAGTTCCGGCGATCGAGCAGTGTGCCGATAAAGGCAGATGGGCTTTTCTTCCTGCTTTCATCGGTTTCTGGGCGGGTATTTTGTTCCTGCTCCTGTTAGACCATGTGATCCCGCACCTTCATGCGGCCATCAATCAGGTTGAAGGTCCAAAGAGCAAACTCACCCGTACGGCTATGCTCGTTCTTGCGGTCACGCTTCATAATATTCCTGAGGGAATGGCTGTAGGTGTTGTTTACGCAGGACTCATGAACGGCTCTGGTAATATAACCGCGGGTGCCGCGCTTGCACTTGCTTTGGGTATCGCCATACAGAATTTCCCCGAGGGCGCGATCATATCAATGCCGTTATACTCGGAAGGCAAGAGCAAGCCAAAGTCATTTGTGCTCGGTGTTCTTTCAGGTGCGGTCGAACCTGTAGCCGGCGGCCTGACTGTACTCATCGCAGGACTTGTCGTTCCCGCAATGCCGTATTTTCTATCGTTCGCGGCAGGCGCAATGCTATACGTCGTAGTAGAGGAACTTATCCCCGAAATGTCTCAGGGAAAGCATTCGAATATCGGTGTAATCTCTTTTGCGGCAGGCTTCAGCATCATGATGGCGATGGACGTCGCGTTAGGCTGATCAGGCAGTAAGAGATCTTAAGATATCGATGTATTCCATCGTAAGATGAGAAGGCCTGATCGATCCCGGAAGGATATAACCTATCTCCATGTAATCGTCGACCTTGAGCTTCTTGGCGATGATGTTCGGACCGTTTAATTCCTCGTTGATGACACCGCTGCAGATCGTGTATCCGTTGAGACCTATCAGAAGGTTAAAGAGAGTTGCGCGGTCAAGAACAACAAGATCCTTGTCACAGTCTACGGTGCTAAGTATCTCTTCCGAAAAATAGAACGAGTTATGACTGCCCTGTTCGTAAGAAAGTCTCGGATACGGTTTAAGATCATCGATAGTAAGGATCTTTTTCCTTGCCAGAGGAGAATTCTTTCCGATAAAGACATGAGGCTCGGCTCTGAACAGAGGGTAGAAAGATAAGTTGTTGTCCTTTAAGGTTTTCCTTATGACTTCCTCATTGAACTTGTTCAGATACAGGATACCGATCTCGGATCTCAAGTGAGCGACGTCATCTATTATGTTGAACGTCTGCGTCTCTCTCATATGAAATTCGTATTTGTCCGCGCCGCTCCTTTTTAGGAGCTCGACGAACGCTTCGACAGCGAAAGAATAATGCTGCGATGAGACGAAGAACTTGAGCTTGCCGGATTGCTTTCCTGCGTAACGTTCCTCTATAAGTTCCGTCTGATCCAAGACCTGTCTTGCGTAACCTAAAAATTCTTCGCCTTCTGAAGTTAACTTGATGCCCTTATTCGATCTCATGAAGATAGTAATGCCCAACTCATTCTCAAGCTCGCGTATTGCAGAGGTGAGACTGGGCTGCGCGATGTAGAGCTTTTTCGCAGCACTGGTGATATTGCCTTCTTCGGCCACGGTTACTATATATTGAAGCTGTTTGAGCGTCATTTGATATATCCCCTTATAAATAGATTGCATCTCGATTATACCGCTTACCATAGATTAAATCTATGGACAAGCAAAGGTTATTTGTATTTTACCCATTGAACCGGTAGGTCTATACTCGCAACCATAAAAATGTACAGACACGGAGGAAATACAAATGAAGACATCAGTCATAGGTTATCCGAGGATTGGAAAAGACAGGGAATTGAAGTTCGCATCAGAGAAGTTCTTCAAAGGCGAATTAGATGAAGCAGGACTTCTCGCTGCAGCGAAAAAGATCAGGGAGGAAGATCTTCTTGCACAGAAAAATGCAGGGATCTCATATATCTCTTCCAATGATTTTTCTTTCTACGACAACGTTCTGGATACAGCATTCCTGTTTAACGTGATACCTCAGAGATATAAGGCATTGGGACTTTCTGAACTTGAGACATACTTTGCCGCAGCAAGAGGTTATCAGGGAGACAAGGGCAACGTAAAGGCTCTTGCAATGAAGAAGTGGTTCAACACAAACTACCACTATCTCGTACCTGAGATCGACGACGATACAGTGATAACTCTCACAGGAACAAAGCCTGTTGATGAGTATCTCGAAGCAAGGCAGATTGGTGTTGAGACCAAGCCTGCACTTATCGGACCTTTTACATTCCTTAAGCTTGCAAGATTTACGGGCTCGAAAAAGATCGCTGACGTATCTTCAAAGCTCACAGAAGAATACATAAAGCTCGTATCTGTTCTTGCATCAAAGGGTGCAGAGTTGATCGAGTTTGACGAGCCTTCACTTGTTAAGGATCTTGATGCTGAAGATATCGCTCTTTTCAAGAATATCTACAGCCCCATCCTCGAGAACAAGAAGGGCGTAAAGATCTTGCTTCAGACATATTTCGGAGATATCAGGGATATCTACGCTGAAGTAATAAAGCTTGATTTCGATGCGATCGGTCTTGATTTCCTTGAAGGAAGAAAGACAGCAGAGCTTATCAAGACAAACGGTTTCCCTAAGGATAAGACACTCTTCGCAGGTCTTGTTAACGGTAAGAACATCTGGAGAAACGACTACAGGAAAACACTTGCAGCATTGGATGAGATCGGAGTATCCGACGTTGTACTCGGAACATCATGCTCACTCCTTCATGTTCCTTACACTCTTGCAAGCGAGACAAAGCTCTCAGAAGACTATAAGAAGCATTTCGCTTTCGCTGAAGAGAAGCTGACAGAGCTCTCAGAGATCGCTTCCATCTCCGGAACTGATTATGCAAACAGCGAGATCTTCAAGAACAATCAGAAGCTTTTCGAAGGCAGAAAGGACAGCGAGGATAAGGATGTCCAGGCAAAGGTTGCAGCAATCACTGATGCAGATTATGTAAGACTTCCCGCATTCGCTGAAAGAGAGAAGATCCAGAAGGAGATCTTAGGTCTTCCTTTGTTCCCGACAACAACGATCGGATCTTTCCCTCAGACACAGGATGTCAGAAAGAACAGACAGGAATTCAAGAAGGGCTTAAAGTCAAAAGAAGAATATGTTGAGTTCAACAAAAAGAAGATCGCAGAGTGCATCAAGCTCCAGGAAGAGATCGGTCTTGATGTTCTCGTTCACGGCGAGTTCGAGCGTAACGACATGGTCGAGTATTTCGGCGAGAACTTAAACGGATATGTATTCACTGAGAAAGCCTGGGTACAGTCCTACGGTACAAGAAACGTTAAGCCGCCGATAATCTGGGGCGACGTATCACGCAAGGGCGCGATCACAGTCGAGTGGTCGAAGTTTGCAAAATCCTGCACTAACAAGCCGGTTAAGGGAATGCTCACGGGTCCTGTTACGATCCTCAACTGGTCATTCCCGAGAGAGGATATCTCCATCAAGGAGAGTATCCTTCAGATCGCACTTGCTATAAGAGATGAGGTCCTTGATTTAGAGGCAAACGGCATCAACATCATTCAGATCGATGAGGCTGCATTAAGAGAGAAGCTCCCTCTTAGAAAGTCCGACTGGTACAGTGAGTATCTTGATTTCGCTATCCCTGCGTTCAGGCTCGTACACAGCAAGGTTAAGCCGGAGACACAGATCCATACTCATATGTGCTACAGCGAATTCACGGATATCATTCCCGCTATCGATGCAATGGATGCAGATGTCATTACATTCGAGGCATCACGTTCCGATCTTCTTATCCTTGATTCGCTCAAGGCGAACAACTTCAAGACTGAGGTCGGCCCCGGCGTATACGATATCCACAGTCCCCGCGTTCCTTCAGTCGAAGAGATCGTAACTGCACTCACAAAGATGAGAGCAAAGATCGAGGATTCCAAGCTTTGGGTCAACCCTGACTGCGGACTTAAGACAAGAGGCAATGAGGAGACCGTCAAGAGCCTTACAAACCTCGTTGCTGCTGCTAAACAGATAAGAGGATAAGTGATGAAGGTATCACAGGTTTGCAAGAATAAAAGAAGTCTTTCGTTCGAGATATTTCCGCCAAAGAAAGACGCGGAGCTGGAGAACATCGATGAGACTCTTGAGGTTTTGGCTGAGCTTAAACCCGACTTTATCAGCGTGACGTTCGGTGCAGGCGGATCTTCCAACTGCAACCGTACGATCGAGCTCGCGAAAAAGATAAAGTACGAGTACAAGATCGAGCCTGTGGTACATCTCACATGCCTGCATTACGACAAGAATGAGATCGACGAGTTTGCAAGAGTCCTTAAAGGTGAAGGCATCGAAAACATACTTGCCCTGCGCGGTGATGCAAACCCTAATGTCCCTGCGAAAAATGATTTCTCCCACTCGTCAGATCTTATCTCGTATCTGAAAAAGGATAACGATTTCTGCTTCTTAGGCGCGTGCTATCCCGAGTGCCACCCCGAGTCACCGAGCGTGATCGCAGAGATTAAGAGCCTCAAGAAAAAAGTCGATGCAGGTGCGGAAGTACTGCTGTCGCAGCTGTTCTTCAGCAATGACATATTCTACAGATTCCATGAAGAGTGCAAGATCGCGGATATCGATGTCCCGGTCATTCCCGGGGTAATGCCCGTTATCAACGCTGCGCAGATCAAGAGAATGGTCACGTTGTGCCATGCTTCTTTCCCCGAGAGATTCCGTAAGATAATCTCCCGTTATGAAGACAACAAGGAAGCTCTTTTTGATGCCGGCATGTCTTACTGCTTAAGCCAGATAATCGATCTTCTCGTAAGCGATATCAGCGGAATCCATCTTTACACAATGAATAATCCCCTCGTTGCCAGACGTATCTGTGAGGGGATCAGGAATATCGTTTAAGTATTCTCTTCAATTTATAACAGGTCACTGAGCTTCTTTTTATAGAAGTAGTCGTGGACTATCTTGTCGAACTCTTTCCACATGGGAAGAGTTTCGCATTTCTTTTTCCTGGGGCAGTCGTAATCCTTGTCTGCGAGGCAGGCAACGGATGAGATGGTTCCTTCCATTAAGGTTAGGATCTCACCGACGGTGTATTTCTCCGGTTTCTTGACGAGTTTATATCCGCCGCCTTTTCCGCTCGAACCTTTTACGAGGCCGCCTTCGACCATCTTCTTGACTATTATCTCAAGATACTTCTTGGATATCTCCTGACGGTCGGCAATATCCTTAAGGGGAATATAGCTGCCGTTGTCGTTCTTTGCCAGATCTATCATGACGCGAAGACCATATCTTCCTTTAGTAGAGATCATGTAATTTACCCCTTTGTCAAATCTTTTTGCCATTATAACAGTAGGCGAATAGGCAAATCAAGAGAAAAACCTATTGACACGGTAGGTAAATGGAATTATAATCCTCACATCGAAGATCACCAAAAGGAGACAGTAAGTATGAAGTTCATGTGTTGTCGAATGTTATATTCACGGGCAATGGACTATTGCTGTCTTAATATGATTCGATGTAGATGAATCATGTAAACTGCATGTACTTTTTGCCCGGAGCCGATTTACGCTTCGGGCATTTTTTTGACAAAGAGAGGAAAACAAAATGAGCAGAACAGATATCAAACTTAATTCTTTACTTATACACGGCGGGATCGACGGCGATGAGTTAACAGGCGCAGTTAACGTTCCCATATACCAGACATCAACATACAAGCAGGACGGTCTCGGCAAGAACCGCGGTTGGGAGTATTCAAGAACAGGCAACCCGACGAGAGCGGCACTTGAGAAGCTCATCGCAGACTTGGAGCAGGGTGAATACGGTCTCGCATTTGCTTCGGGACTTGCAGCGATCAACACAGTTCTCTCGCTTTTCAAGAGCGGCGACAAGCTCGTTGTATCAGACAACATCTACGGCGGAACGTTCAGGATATTAGATAATGTTTTCAAGAACTTCAACATCACATATAAGATCGTAAATACATCAGATCTTGAGGCTGTTGAGAACGCTATCGACGATGACGTAAAAGCAGTCTATATCGAGACACCCGCAAACCCGCTCCTTACGATCACCGACATCGAAGCGGTATCCAAGATCGCGAAAAAGCATGGCAAGCTCACGATCGTTGACAACACATTCCTTACGCCTTATCTGCAGCGTCCTCTGACGCTCGGTTCGGATATCGTCATCCACAGCGGAACAAAATATCTCGGCGGACATTCGGATACCATCTCGGGCTTCGTTGTAGTAAACGACAAGGCACTGGCTGACAGGCTTTACTATCTGCAGAATGCGATCGGCGGAGTGCTGGCACCCTGGGACAGCTTCCTGATCATAAGAGGAATAAAGACACTCGGTGTTCGCATGGACAGACATGTTGCCAACGCAGGCAAGATCGCAAAATGGCTCTCTGAAAGCGGATATGTAAGCAAGGTCTACTATCCCGGACTTGAGAGCGATCCCGGATATGAAGTGCAGAAAAAGCAGGCTGAGGGTGCAGGCGCGATGATCTCTTTCGTGCTGAACGACAAATATGATTACAAGAAGTTTTTCGAGCAGTTAAACCTCATCACGCTGGCAGAGAGCCTGGGCGGAGTCGAATCACTCGTGTGCCATCCTGCCACGATGACTCATGCTGCGATCCCGGCTGAGATCCGCAAGGAAGTCGGTATCGTTGACGAGCTCATCAGATTATCGGTAGGAATCGAAGACGTTGATGATCTCATAGCAGATCTCAAGCAGGCGATCGAGAATTCAGTCAAGGCGTAAGAGGCGATAAAAATGAAAAACGTATATGAAGACATAAGAGGAATGATCGGCAATACACCGATCTTAAAGATCAATCATATAGGCATCAAGCCCGGAGTAAATATCTATGCAAAACTTGAACTCATGAATCCCGCAGGAAGCGTAAAAGACCGCATCGGTGTCTACATGATCGATGACGCGAAAAAGCGCGGAATACTTAAAGAAGGCGGAACGATAATCGATGCGACCGCAGGCAACACCGGTATCGGTATCGCAGTAGCGGCACTCAATCAGGGTATCAGGGTTATCTTCACCGTACCGGAGAAATTCTCCATCGAGAAGCAGCAGGTCATGCGCGCTCTGGGCGCGGAGATAGTACACACATCAAGAGAGGAAGGAATGCTCGGAGCAGAGCAGAAAGCTGAAGAACTGTTAAAGCAGATCGAAGGCTCTGTCTCATTAAGACAGTTCAGGAATCCCGCAAATCCTCTCGCACACTATGAGACAACGGGACCTGAGATATACAGCCAGTTAGACGGCAAGATAGATTACTTCGTGGCAGGAGCCGGAAGCGGCGGAACATTTACAGGTGTAGTCAGATACCTGAAAGAGCAGAACCCTGATATCACGGGAGTTCTTGCAGATCCTTACGGATCGACTATCGGAGGCGGTGAGCACTTCGATTACAACATTGAAGGCATAGGCAACGATTTTATCGCGGATACGATGGATATCACTCTGGTCGATAAAGTCATCAAGGTAACAGACGACGAAGCATTCGAGACGAGCAGAAAGCTTGCAAAGAACGAAGGCATCCTTGCAGGATCCTCATCCGGCGCGGCACTCGCGGCAGCGATCAAGCTTTCAGAACAGATCGAATCGGGAAATATAGTAACGGTATTCCCTGACAGGGGAGACAGATATCTTAGCAAAGGATTATTTGGTTAATGAGCAACGTCTTTGAACTGACAAACGTATATAAGACATACAGGAACGACGGCAAGGAATTTACCGCGCTCAAAGATGTCAGCCTCGAGGTAAGAGAAGGCGAGATCTTCGGCATCATAGGAATGAGCGGCGCAGGCAAATCAACTCTTGTCCGTACGTTAAACCGTCTTGAGGAAGTGACTGAAGGAACCGTCAAGTTCTACGATAAGGATCTTGCAGCGCTTAGGCCGAGGGAACTCCGCGAAGTAAGGCATTCGATCTCCATGATCTTTCAGGGCTTTAATCTCGTGAATCAGAGAACGGTCCTTGCAAATGTCGAGCAGCCCCTAAAGATCGCCGGCGTTCCGAGAAAAGAACGTAAAGAGAAAGCAAGACAGATGCTCGAGATCGTAGGTCTGTCCGAAAAGCAGGACGTTTATCCCGCGCGTCTTTCAGGCGGCCAGAAGCAGAGAGTCGCTATTGCAAGAGCGCTTGCGGCAGACCCTAAGGTTCTTTTGTGCGACGAGGCAACGAGCGCACTTGACCCGAAGATCACGGGCGAGATATTAGACCTGTTAAAAAAGATCAATCAGGAAAGAAAACTGACTATAGTCATCATCACACATGAGATGAGCGTAGTCGAAAAGATTTGCGACAGAGTTGCGATAATCGACGACGGCAACCTGGCGGAAGTCGGCGATGTCACGGATGTATTCTCCAACCCTCAGTCGAAGGCTGCGAAAAAGCTCGTGTTCCCGAGCAATCCTTTCGATCCTTCGAATGAGAACGGGCAGATCGTCAGGATCGTTTTCGACGGAACGCAGTCCAATGTTCCGTTCATCGCAAACCTTGTCGAAAAGACAGGACTCAAGGTGAACATCCTGAGTGCGAATACAAGGAGCGTGGGCGGCATCGGCTACGGTCAGATGATCGTCGAGCTGCCCGAGCTTGCAAAGGACCGTCAGACAGTTATCGACTTCTTCAAGGAAGGCGGTCTTTCCGTATCGGAGGTGGGTAGAAATGACTGATTACATAAAAGACGCGATACTTTCCGGAATCCTGGAAACATTTGAGATGACGCTCTTTGCGTCTCTGTTCTCATATGTTGTCGGACTTCCTCTGGGAGTTATCCTTTACGCGACATCCAAGGGAAGACTTCTTGAGAACAGAGCGGTAAACGGCATTATCGGATTCATCGTAAATGTTACCCGTTCACTGCCGTTCCTTATCCTTCTCGTACTGCTCATTCCATTCACGAGATTCGTTGTCGGATCTTCGATCGGTACGGTCGCATCGATCGTTCCTCTTACGGTAGGAGCGATCCCGATAGTCGCACGAATGGTCGAGTCATCATTAAGCGAGGTCAATCCGGGAATAATCGAAGCTGCAACATCAATGGGTGCATCGCCTCTTTACACGATAGTTCATTTCATCATTCCCGAAGCGACTCCTTCGCTGCTTCAGGGCGGTGCGATCAATGTCGCTACAGTATTAGGTTACTCGGCAATGGCAGGCGTAATCGGAGGCGGCGGACTCGGTGCGATAGCACTTCAGTACGGTTATTACCGTTACCAGAAGGATGTGCTCTGGACGACGGTCGCACTTCTCATAATCATGGTAATGCTCATACAGGAGATCGGCATCAGGCTGTCCAAGAGGACAAGAAAGACGTAAGAGGTGAATTTATGGGTGTACACGAATATATAGTCGATTACATAAGATCAGGCGAGACAAAGGGGCAGAACTTAGGCCTTGAAGTGGAGCACTTCGTAATAGATGACCGCGGGTTCCCGATAGGCTTTGAAGAAGTGACGGAACTCATAAAAGAGGTAGCCTCTGAACTTGATGCTGAAATAATATACATGGACGGATACCCGGTCGGTTACCATACCCCGGGTTATTCTGTTACGCTGGAACCTTCCTGCCAGTTCGAGATTAGTGTCGATCCGCTCTCTGATCTTGATGAGATCAAGCAGGTCTATCAGAGCTTTCTGGACCTGTGGACATCTGTTTTCGCAGAACGTGGATATCACTTTATAGCTAAAGGCAATCTGCCGCTGGTGGAATCGGGCGAGATCGATCCGGATGATATCCCGCTCTCACATAAGAAGAGATATAAATACATGGATCAGTATTTCAGAAGCAGCGGAAAATACGGAAAATACATGATGAGAGCATCTTCATCGGTGCAGATATCCGTTGACTACAGCTCCGAAAAAGATCTCGTCCGCAAGCTCCTCGTGCTGCAGAAGATATCACCTATCCTCATGATCGCTCTCGAAAACAAGAGCTATGAGGATTCCGTTATCGAGAAGGGATCAGATAAGAAGCACCTTCTTCGCATGCAGGAGTGGGGCGACTTGGATCCCGCAAGAACGGGCTTTTATCCGCACTCTTTCGACAGCGATTTCGGTTACGACAAGATCGCTGACGTTATAACACATACGCCGCTCATCCTTCTTACAGATGAAGGTGAGACGACCGATGTCGGAAGCAAGACAGCTGAAGATCTCATAAGCGAGGGAGTCATAGAGAAAGAACTGGAAAGCCCGCGCAAGGAGAAGCTTATCGAACATTTCATCTCCATGGGATTTTTCCATTTCAGGATAAAGAAATACATCGAGATCAGAGTGGCCGACAGCGTTCCGATCGAACGCGCGTTAAGCTATGTCGCGCTCATAAAAGGACTTATCTATTCTGAGGAAAACCTCGCTGCACTTGAAGAGAAACTCTCGTTTATCAATTCGCCTGCGCAACTCGACGATGCTGTAGACGAGATCATCGTATCCGGTCTGGATGCAGTTATCTATGATGAAAAGACAGCCCGTGAGTGGTATAAATATCTGGTCGGATTAGCAGGATCTGCTCTTTCGGAAAAAGATCGGGAGTATCTACTCAATGTGTGAAGTCTTCGGAGTCTCATCCGCAAAGGATATAAATGTCAACGCCGAGCTTAAGGAATTTTTTAAGCACGGTGAGTTGAACCCGCACGGATGGGGCATTGCTTCATGGGATGAAAAAGGTACGGTAACTCTTATAAAAGAACCGTCAAATTCCGCCGGAAGCGGGAAGATTGCTGAACTCCTTTCAGCAGATCTCACATGCCGCGGAATGTTCGCTCATATCAGAAGAGCCACGATAGGCCACGTTGAATATGAGAATACTCACCCGTTTACCGGAACCGATGCAAACGGAAGAAAATGGACGCTGGTCCATAACGGAACGATATTTGAATCTGATGAACTGGATCTTTATGCGAATATCCAGGAAGGCGATACGGACAGTGAAAGGATATTGTTATATATCCTCGATCAGAACGAAGGAATTACAGATGAATCCGGAAGATTCGATCTGATGGATTCCATCGTCGTGAAGCTTTCCAAAGGCAATAAGCTCAATCTCCTTATCTTTGACGGCGAGAATCTTTACGTGCATAAGAATGAAGCCGGCACGATGTACAGAAAGACCGGTGACGGACATGTTCTTTTCGCAACCAGGCCTCTCGATGACGGTGCATGGGAAGAGGTCCCGATCAACCGACTTCTGGTCTACCGTGACGGCGCAAAGATCTATGAGGGAACTGTGCACGATCACACATATTTACATGACGAAGAGCAGATGAACATGCTCTTTATGGGCTTCGCAATGCTCTAATCCATTGACTTTCAGGGTTTTTGAAAGACGAGAAAAATATTTTTCAAAAACCTATTGACATAGTAGGTAAATACCGATATACTTTCACCATCAACTCGAAAGGAGGCGTGAAAAATGTACAACTCAATCACATTCACAGTTAACAGCATGATGTGTTGTCGAATGCTTAGCTCCCGGGCACGCAATATGGCCACGGCGATGAGCACTGCTGCTTCACGCCTTGCGATACGATGTTGATGATCTGATATTCATGAACATGCCATGTGCCCGGGAGTTAAATAAACTTCCGGGCTTTTTCTTGGCCCTGAACAAGAAAAACAAATACAGATCAATTCAAATCAAAAAGAAACCAAGGAGAATCACACTATGAAAAACAGCATCATCAAAAAGGTAGTAGCTACCGCACTTACATTTACTTTCCTTGCATCATTCGGTGCATGCGCAAAGAAGACAGAGACAGGCACAGCAGCAAGCGCACAGGCTTCAAACAATTCACAGCAGATTGTTCTCAAGGTAGGCGCTAACATCACACCTCACTCTGAGATCCTGGAAGTTGCAAAGCCGATCCTCGAGAAGGAAGGCATCAAGCTCGAGATCGTAAAGCTCGAAGATTCCATCACACCTAACACCGGTGTTATCGAGGGAAGCCTTGACGCAAACTATTTCCAGCATGTTCCTTACCTCGAGCAGTTCAACAAAGAGAACAATTCAACTCTTGTTTCTGCAGGTGCAGTCCACTATGAACCGTTCGGTGTTTATGCAGGTAAGACAAAGGATCTTAAGGCACTTCCCGACAACGCGATCATCGCAGTTCCCAACAACGTAACAAACGAAGCAAGAGCGCTCCTCCTCCTTGCACAGGAAGGCATCATCAAGCTTAAGGACGGCGCAGGCATCAACGCAACAGTAGCAGACATCACAGAGAACCCCAAGAACGTTCAGTTCAAGGAGCTCGCACCTGAGCAGCTCGTAGCAGCACTTCCCGACGTAGACGTAGCAGTCATCAACGGCAATTATGCGATCGAGGGCGGTCTCCACGTAAGCCAGGCACTCGCAGTTGAGGCAAATGACGGTCTTGCAGCAAAGACATACGGCAACATCATCGCAACATCTAAGGAAAAGGAAAACGATGCAGCTATCAAGAAGCTCGTTGAAGTACTCCAGGGACCTGAGGTCGCTAAGTTCATCAAGGAGAAGTATGACGGCGCAGTAGTTCCCCTCTTCGGCTAAGGAGAAAAGGTCATGATCGGATTCGAGTACTATAACCCCGCGAAGATTGTTTTCGGTGAGGGAAGCGAGAAAAGTCTCGCAAAGCTTTTAAAGCAGAATAACGTAAGATCACTCCTTTTAGTTTATAGCGGAGACTTCGTTAAGAAACTCGGTATTTACGACGTTATCAGGGATGCCGTTGCCGAACTTGACATCAAGTTCTCCGAGAGTGGGGAAGTAGTACCGAATCCGAGCATTGAGCTTGTAAGAAAGCTCGTCGAACAAGGTAAGAAGGACCAAGTCGATTTTGTCCTGGCGGTCGGTGGAGGAAGCTCCATCGACACGGCCAAGGCGATTGCGATAGGTATCCCTTACGACGGAGATGTTTGGGACTTCTTCTCCAAGGGAACCGTACCGGAATCAGTACTCGGCATAGGTGTTATCGCAACGACGGCTTCATCCGGATCAGAGACTTCCAATGCGGCGATCCTTTCGTACGGAGAATGGAAAAAAGGTTTTGAGGATGACCGCATAATTCCGAAGTTCGCGATCATGAACCCGAGGTACACGGTAAATCTTCCCGCTTACCAGACATATGTAGGTATCGCAGATGTTCTGTCACACCTTCTCGAAAGATATTTCTCTGATGAGAAGAATTCTGATACGACCGACTATCTGATAGAAGGCGCGATAAGAGCTTTGCAGGTAAACGCGAGAAAACTGATAAAAGACCCGACTGATATCAATGCGCGTGCCGAGATACAGTGGCTCGCATCAGTCGCCCACAACAATTTCCTCGATGCCGGAAGATCGGCTGACTGGGGATCACACCGTATTGAACATGAACTGTCCGCACAGTACAACATCACACACGGTGAAGGAATGGCAATAGTTTTCGTCGCATGGACGAAGTACATGGCAAAGATCAAGCCCTGGAGACTTGCGCTGCTGGCATCCAGAGTTTATGGAAAAGATCCTTACGATTTCAACGAGGAGGAAAGAGCGTTCCTTTTGTCGGAGGAATTAGAAAAGTTTTTCGTAAGCTTGGGGCTTAAGACAAGACTTAACCAGCTCGGAATTGACGATAAGGATTTTGAAGCAATGGCTAAACGTGCAACGGCCGGAGGCAATGTAGGACACTACGTTCCCCTTGATGCACAGAAGATAACCGACATATTAAAACTTGCACTTTAATGGAATCACCATATAAAGAATCACTGTAAAAGGAGAAACAAAAATGGCTAGGATCAAATTGGTAGAACAGAATGAAGCAACAGGCGCAGAAAAAGAGCGCTATGACGAACTCGCAGGAAGAAACGCAGTTACGAACATGAAGAAGGGGCTGTTAAATGACGCTGCAACATACGACGCATATATGGCATGGTACACATCCTGGAACAGACTCGTTGAGGTCATCGGTGAGAAGGACGCTATCCTTTATGCTCACAAGATCTCCACGACAAACTCATGCCAGCTGTGCTCACTCTTCTTCATCAGCGACGTAAAGGGCCTGGGCTTAGATCCCGCAAACCTCGTTTACGATGAGAAGGAGACTCTTCTTACAAAGCTTGCGGAGTCTATCGTAAAGGATCCCACATCCGTTTCAGATGAGCTCTTCGCAGAACTCAAGAAGCATTTTAACGATCAGGAACTCGTAGTTATCGTTGGTTTCGCAGGTCAGATGATCGCAACCAACAATTTCAACTCCGTTTTCAAGATCGACGTAGATAAGCGTCTGCTCCCTCTCGTACAGGAATTCAAGCCTGCAACATGGAGAGCAGACATCAAGAAGTAACCGCAATGAGAGCCGCAGGCTTTTGGTGATTCGATAAAGCGGATCTCATTTACGGCCTCGGGGATTCAGAAGATGTTTCCTTGAGAGATAAGACAGACGGGCACCCTTTCTTGGGGTGCCCGTTTACTTTTGTGTTTGGAAGATTACTATCAAAGAAATATGATATAATTACAATACAGGGTGATGCTTCAGTATATAAAACCCGTTCAGCACGAGGTGACCTGCAACGGCGGTGACAAAAAGTGCTGAAAAAGGAGGCAATTGATGACGAGCTGCACAGACGTTTCGGAAAACGGCAGAAGGCAGATCCTGGTAGCAGATGACGAGTATATCAACCGTGAGATGCTCGAGAATATCCTTGCTGATGAATACGATATTCTCAAAGCGGAAGACGGTGAGATGGCCTATGAGATGATAAGGCAGCACCGCAACACGCTGTCGCTTATACTGCTTGACCTCATAATGCCAAAGCTTACCGGACTTGAGCTTCTTGTGCGTCTTTCTGAAGACCCTGAACTTAAGGGAATACCTGTCATCGTACTTACATCCGATCAAGCCTCGGAAGTAGAAAGCCTCAGAAAGGGCGCTTTTGACTTCATCCCGAAGCCTTATCCGCAGCCTGATGTCATCAAGGCCCGCATATCGCGTTCGATCGAACTTATTGAAGACCGCCAGATCATCAGCTCGACTGAAAGAGACGAGCTTACAGGTCTTTATACCATTGAATATTTTTACCGCTACGGCAGCCAGTTTGATAAGTATTATCCGTCAGCTGACAGAGATGCTCTTTGCTTTGACATTAACCATTTCCATGTACTAAACGAGCGTTTCGGCATTGCCAAAGGTGATGAGATCCTTAAATGCATAGCCCGCCGTCTGCAGTCGGCTTTCCCTGATACGGGCAGCTTTGTCTGCAGAAAAGCCGCCGATACCTTCCTCGTATATTGTCCGCACAAGGATGATTATTCCGATATCGTCGAGCAGGTGTCAGCCGTCATAGAAGATCTCGAGACTGCGGTCAAGGTGCGCGTCGGTGTATATTCCTTCTGCGACAAGAAACTGGATATCCATGCGAGGTTTGACCGTGCGAAGATCGCAGCGGACAAGATACGCAACAACTATTCGGTCTCCATCAGTAATTTTGATGAAGCACTGATAGATGCGGAACTCTATGCGGAGCAATTGGTCGAGGAATTCCCGAAAGCTCTTGCGGAAAAACAATTCCAGGTCTACTTCCAGCCGAAGTACAACATCGTCGGAGATAAGCCTGTACTTTCAAGCGCGGAGGCGCTCGTCAGATGGTCACATCCGACGCTTGGAATGATATCTCCCGGCAAGTTTATTCCGTTGTTTGAAGGAGACGGCCTGATCGCGCAGTTAGATGAGTTTGTCTGGCGCAGGACAGCTGAAATAATCGCTGACTGGAAAAAGCGTCTCGGCATCTCGGTGCCTGTATCGGTCAATCTCTCACGTGCTGAGCTTTATGATCCGGGTCTTATCGATAAGATGGAAAAGATTACCAGTGATAACGGCATAACCCCCAAAGACCTGTATCTGGAGATCACGGAATCGGCTTACGTAAGTGATTCGGATCAGATAGTCGACCGCGTGAAGTCGCTCAGGGAGCACGGATTCTTCATCGAAATGGATGATTTCGGTTCGGGTTACTCGTCACTTAACATGATCTCTGAGCTTCCGATCGATGCGCTGAAGCTTGACATGTTGTTTATCAGAAACGCATTCGATAAGCTGAACGATACGCGCATGATCAGCATCGTAATTGATATCGCGGACTATCTCGGAGTTCCGGTAATCGCTGAAGGCGTTGAGACTGAAGAACAGTATCTTGCACTTAAGAAACTCGGATGCACGATAATCCAGGGCTATTATTTCTCAAAACCTGTCCCGGCAAATGAATTCGAAAGATTTCTTTTAGAGAAAGGAAAATGATTATGCTGACGATAGAGGCTCTCAAACAATTTGGTGCTGATACAAATGACGGCCTTTCCCGCTGCATGGGAAATGAGGCGTTCTACTTTAAGCTTATCGGGAAAGTTGTAGACGATAAGAATTTCGCCACTCTTGAGGAAGCCATAGCTTCTAAAAACTACGATACGGCTTTTGAGATAGCGCATTCAATGAAAGGCGTTCTCGGCAACCTCGCTCTGACGCCTATCTATACTCCGGTCTGTGAGATGACGGAACTTCTCCGCAACAGGACCGATGCCGATTATGCTCCGTTCCTCAAGACCATATCGGAGAAACGCGCGGAACTTGCCGCAATGATCTGAACGTAAACAAAAAACCTCCGGAATCCCGGAGGTTTTGTTGTCTGATAAGGTTATTTTGTCATGCCTTTACGAATGTGAAATTGCCGCATCTCTGATCGCTGTTGTCATTCCACTTGAGCGTCTTGCCGTTTAATGTGACCTTGCCGTGACCGTTGCTGTAATGTGTCCTGAAGTTTTTTCCTGTGTTGGTGAATACGATCAGCTGTTTGACGCAGTCCTTGTAGACAATGGTATTGGTCTTCGGATCAAGAGTGCCTGTAGCCTGCCAGCAGATCTCATACTGAACCTCAGGAGCATTGTGCTTCGTTTCGACAGCACTGAAATCAACTGTATTATCCTTATTGATAGTCAGATAGACTGCCATATTCTGATATGTGTATACACTGCGGCCGTAAGTAAACTTGGCTGTATTTTTTCCGGAAGTCTTAGAGGGCTTCTTTGCCGGCTTTTTAGCCGGCTTCTTTGTCTTCTTGAAAGTCTTTGTTACTGTCTTCTTTACAGCCTTTTTGGAGACCTTCTTTGTCGCAGCCGGCTTGGTATTCAGAAGAACAAGATCCTCGATCTCGATAACCCAGGCCGGTTTGACCTCGGGATCTGCCTGATGCAATGACTTGACGACTACAGGATCCTCATTTCCGAAGGACATGGGATCAGCTGCGGGTTCGGCAATAAGGATTGAAGCCGCGGGAGCTGTCTCTGCGGCCTGCGGCTTTTTCGCAGCACAGGCTGCAGCCGTAACGGATGCAGCAAGCAAAGTGCCTGTTGTTAGGATTACGAGTATCTTTTTGTTCATGGTTTTGTTCCTGCCTTTGCGGTTATTGTTTTTTGATAGCCGTATTTAATCATTCACAAGACAGCGCGACTATGTTCAATCAATGCCCAATCTGTTGAATAAACAACAGCAGTAAACGATAGTGTTGCAAAGGGACAAAAAAAGTCATGTAGCCGTTCAGAAAGCCAAAACAATAACGTAAAAATATTATTAATATAAGAACGGGAAAGAACCGGGAAAAGAAAAGCCCTGCAGACGTAATGTCTGCAGGGCTTTATGCTGCTTGGCGGAGAAGGGGGGATTCGAACCCCCGCGCCAGTTGCCCGACCTAAAGCTTTAGCAAAGCCTCCCCTTCGGCCTCTTGGGTACTTCTCCAAGGCACGCGCAAGTTATATTAACACAAACATTTTTTAATTGCCACACCGCAGTTTAACCTGTATATTATCCGAGCAAAAATATGCTTGATTTATTAGTGCACTAAAGTAACTGTATTTTTTTTGAAAATATGCAAAAAAGTTCTTGACAGATAGGGGGCACCGAATTAGAATAATCAAGCACTTTAACGGAAGGGCATGCAAAAGTATGCCTCGAACACCGCAAAAAGGCGCGGATCTTGAAAATTGAATAGAATGCAAAACTTGAAGTAAAACGGACCTTTTCAATTCTATGAATTGAGTTTAAAAAGAGTAATAGAG
>CACYMP010000013.1 GCA_902775565.1 Oscillospiraceae bacterium | reverse complement strand
TACGAGCTTATTGGTGGCGATTCCGGCTACGAAACGGCAAAGCTGCATGATGGTAAAGCAGTTATCGAACTGTCCTATGGATACCTGAGCCGTATTTGACGGGAACCAGATCTTATCGTATTCGGATTCGTGAAGGAGTCTCTTCGTCTCACGGCTGGACATAACGCCCTTGATCTCACCCGGCAGGTCGATTCCGGTCTTAACGCCAAGACCGAATCTCTTAGCCATCTTGGAGATATTGTCGATACCTGTGCTTACGCCCAGTCTCATGAAATAGATGTTGCAGGACGTACCCATTGCGCTGTCGAGGTTAAGCGGGCCGTGACCGCCATACGGATACTCGAGGCATCTGAAGATCCATCCGTCAACGTCCAGAGGCGAGACACACGAAATCCAGTTGGATTCAGGCGTGATAGTGCCGCTTTCGAGACCTGCCAGAGCCGTGATCGGCTTAAATGTCGAACCGGGAGCGTACATTGACATGATGGCTCTGTTCCACAAAGGAAGGTCATTGGCAGTCATCTCGGCATATTCATCAAGTCCGAGATAGTATTTGACCTGCTCAGCGGCCTGGGCATCACCGTAGTTTGCGAGAATAAAGTCATTCGGGTCGTAGTTGGGGTAAGAGCCCATCGCCAGGACGGCGCCCGTATTTACGTTCATCATGACGAAAGCACCCGAACTCGCGGTCTTAAAACCGGTATGCTTGCTGGCTTCTTCCTTCTGGGCGTCATTGATGTACTGCTTAAGGGCGTCAGTTCCGACTTTCTGGAGTTTTGAATCGATGGTCAGATGTACTGTGGCGCCGGCTTTTGCCTGTACACCGTAGTTTGAAGGGACAAACATTCCCTCTTCTCCCTGCTTTGTCCAGATATTGTAAGGCGTAACTCCTCCGTCTCCGTGGAGATATCTTTCCATCTGGGACTCAACGCCGGATTTTCCGACCATGTCATCGTTCGTATAGCCGAATTTGGAAAGATCCTGGAACGTTGCCTGTGAGATCTGACCTACATATCCCAACACATGGCATGAATAAAGAGCTTCCGGAGCATAGTATCGTGCATAGCTCTTGGAGCAGACGATACCCATATAATGGTAGTTCTCCTCGGCAAAGATCTTGATAAGGTCTTCCGGAACATCTGTTGCGATCTTGATCGGCGTGCCCTTGATGAATGCCCAGTTATCGGTAAAGATCTGATATCTTATCCTGATTATCTTGTATGCTTCCTCGATCGTGTACCTGTTATCGAGCTTGAATTTCTGTCTTAGATAAAGGAAAAAGACATTCGGGTCTGTCTTAACGTATTTATCCGAATAAGTGACTATAACGCCCTGGGCATAATCTTCAAGTGCGAAAAGGTTGGAATTGCTCTGCCATGCCCTGATCTTATCCTCTTCCTTAAGGAACGTCGGATTGGGATCCATCGTGAAATACTGGTCAAGCTCTGACAGTGAAATGCAGTGATATTTCTGGAAAAGGTCGCTGAGCTCAAGACACAAGGCGTTGAGTTCGGTATCGCTAAGGTAGGCATTGGCGATCATGACAGTGTTGTATTCGGTGGTGGATGCCAGTTTTAATCCTTTACTGTCAAGGATGTCTCCTCTGGGCGCTTCAGATACGTACTGTCTTAAAACACCGGTGGAACCTTCGGACATATTCTTCTGATAGTCGGAGAACTGAAGCTTCGCGGTCATAAAAAGGATCGTGACGCCGAACGCACAGAAAATCAGGGACAGTACAAGATAGCGGTTTCCGAACAAAGCCAGAAAACGCCTGATAAGACTATCCTTGCCGTTATTCCTTTCGTTATCGGAATTACGGTCAAATGCGTTGTAATCCTCAATCTTCAGATCTGCAGCCATGAATTATCACCTGAAGTCATTATCACGTCATCAGAAGTGCTTCTTGTCTCGTTGATGCTGACAGGGCCGGCAAAACGCAGAAGAAGCAATATCGGGATCGTTGCGATAAGGTTAAGAAGTGTCTGCAAAAGACAGGATCTGACAACGATCTCATAGACACCGAGATCATAATTGCCTGCCGCAGGAGCTATAAAAGTCCAACTGTAAGCGAGAAAATGACCCGATATCTTGTAAAGCAAAGTTGTAAAAGCTACAGAAACAAACGCAAACGGTATATTTCTGTGCATCCTTTTCGTAAAGAAGGACGAGCCGACGGCACCCGCAAGGAACATGACAAGCATTCCTATACCTGCGGATACATGGAGCGTTCCGTCAATACCGATGATGGCGATAGGCGCAAGACAGTCTCTGGCAAGTCCCATTAATAGCCCGACTACCGCAGCATCTTTAAAGCCGTAGAAATAGCCTGTCAGAACCACAAAGACAAACGTGAAATCAGCTATCTGACCGCCAAATCCGAAACTGTACGGATATGACACCTGAAGCGAAGAAAGCAGCAGGATATAGATAGCATAAACCAATATTTTACGTATCAGTTTGCGTCTGTCCATCAGCCGTTCCCGCCTTGACCCTGTCCGGATGTCTCAGAAGTCCCGGGAACTCCCTCCTTGTTTTCATCAGCATTGAAAGGGATCATTACGAATACGTCTTCAAGCTCTCCGATACTGGAGAAAGGTCTTAAAGTCGCCGTAACTTCTGAAGGACTTGAATAATCAACGCTTGAAATAGTCCCTATGGGGATACCTTCCGGGAACAGACCGCCTTCACCCGAAGTAACTATAACCGTACCGGGCTCGAGTTTAACTCCTTTATCAAAGGATTTGACACGGCAGAGGCCGGATCTCTTGAGGACCGAGTCTCCGCTGATTATAACGGAAGCACCGTTTACCTCGTTTACCTTGCCGGCAACGGAGAAACCTTCGTGCAGGAGCGGCAATACCTTGGATGTGGATCCTTCCGTCTCGATTACGCGCCCTACGAGGTTCATCTCTACGTCAACAACCGGGTAAGACTGACCCTGCTCCAAAACGATACCTTCGTTCTTACCCGCATTGATCCTGATAACCGAGAACCACTCATCTGCTTCTCTTGAAAGGATCGTAGCACCGTAGATATCGTAATTGCTGAAAGTATCCCTTATATGGAATGCTCCCTTAAGCTCCTCATAGCGGATAGCAGCCTCCTCGTACTGGTTGAGCCTGTACTTAAGGTCCGCGATCTCTTCTTTCAGAGCCTTATTCTCTTCCCTGATGGCAATTCCGTCCGTCAAAGCGGACCAGAAATTAGAAAAGGCGTTACCTGTTGTCTTAACGCCTTTCTGTGCCGGGGAAACCGCGTTTGAAGCGAGCCCGACAGCCGCTTTAAGCGGACTACCGGGGACGAAGCTCAGGATTATACCTGCGATCAGAAGCAGTGATACCGCAAGAACTATAAACCACTTAGTCTTCAACAGCTTCTTCAATTCAAACGCTCCTTAGATATAAGATTCTTAAGCTTTCTTGCCGCAGCAATTCTTGTATTTCTTACCGGAACCGCAAGGGCACGGATCGTTTCTTCCGATCTTGTCGGAATGAGCGATGTTGGCTACACGGTAATCGTGAGTGATCTCCTTCATTCTCTCCTCGGTAAGAACGTTCTTCCAGGCGGGAATGTTGTAAAGCCAGTCAGCCTTTGCGTCGTGCATGTTGTAATAAAGCTTCTCATAATCGATGTCGAGGCTGATCTCGGACTCGTCTGTAAGTGACTCAAGATCCAAAGCATCACCGTTCTTGAGGCTTGACTTGATTCCGTCGAGGAAGCCTACGAAAACTTCCATGTTAGAAGCATTGAAACCGAACTTTCTTGACAGAGGCAGAAGCTGACCGTTAAGGAATTCCGAATTATCGGGATATGCACCAAGGATCTTCTCATAAACACCCTTTTCGAGCACATAGTAACGGTTTACATACTCGATGTATTCCTGCTCGTTGGAATTGTTCTCGGATCTCTCGATCCATGTCGTGTAATAGCTCATTTATGTTCCCTCCTAATGAATTACAGATTTGAAGCAACGTGCGTAAGGAAGTCAGAAGTATTGACAACCTTCTTATCGGGATGATCGAGAAGGCTGTCAAGATCACCCGTAATTATACCTGATTCTATTGTTGAAACGGCGCTCTTTTCAAGTCTTGCCGCAAAATTCTCCAAGTCTTGCAGTCCGTCCAGCTGGGCACGCTTGCGGAGCGCACCTGACCACGCGAAAAGCGTAGCCATGGGGTTGGTGGATGTCTGCTCACCCTTGAGATACCTGTAATAGTGTCTTGTGACTGTACCGTGGGCAGCCTCATACTCGTATTTGCCGTCAGGTGAGACAAGAACTGATGTCATCATGGCGAGTGAACCGCAGGCGGATGCGAGCATATCGCTCATTACGTCTCCGTCATAGTTCTTGAGAGCCCAGACGAATCCGCCCTTTGAACGCATAACTCTTGCTACGGCGTCATCGATCAAAGTATAGAAATATGTAATGCCGGCTTCAGCGAACTTAGCCTCATACTCTTCCTTATAAACAGACTCGAAGATATCCTTGAAGCGTCTGTCATAGATCTTGGAGATGGTATCCTTTGTCGCAAACCACAGATCCTGCTTTGTGTCGAGAGAATACTGGAAGCAGGACTTTGCAAAAGCCGTGATTGAAGCGTCAGTATTGTACTGACCCTGAAGAACGCCGCCTCCCTTGTACTCGAAAATGGTCTGCTTCTCCTGCCTGCCGTCCGGATAAGTGACGACGAGATCTGCCTTTGCAGGTCCGTCTACCAGGAATTCGGTATTCCTGTAAACGTCACCGTATGCGTGACGGGCAATGGTTATAGGCTTTTCCCAGCAGGAAACGAACGGCTTGATGCCGTTTACAAGGATCGGGCTTCTGAAGACCGTACCGTCAAGGATTGCCCGGATAGTACCGTTAGGGCTCTTCCACATGGAATGAAGGTCATACTCGGTCATTCTCTGTGCGTTGGGAGTGATCGTTGCGCATTTGACTGCAACTCCGAGCTCCTTTGTCCTGTTGGCTGCGTCGATGGTGACCTTGTCTTCGGTCTTATCCCTGTTAGGAAGTCCAAGATCAAAGTACTCAGTCTTAAGGTCTACAAACGGAAGGATGACGATATCTTTGATCTCTTTCCAGATGATCCTTGTCATCTCATCGCCGTCCATCTCGACGATCGGGGTCTTCATCTCGATTCTGCTCATATATTTCTCCTTAAACAAATAAAATCCAATAAGCGATTTTAAGTCTTTACATTATAATCGTCAATTGTTACCTTTCACCCGTGCCGGCCTTGACCAGGATTATCTCAAGCGCATATCTCTCGTCGATAAGGCCGTGCTTGACATCGGAATCCGAAGCACAGGCCGCAAGATAGGTCGAAACAAGCCTGTTCATTGAGAAGCTGCCCGCCTGACCGATAAGCTTGTTTGCATAAAACTCATTCATCTTTAAAGAAACAGCCATCTTCTTGGCATTTCCTATCTCTTTAGCCATGATAAGGCGCTTCAGATGGTTTATTACCTGTACCCTGATGGTTATGACCGGCTCTCTGGTTAGGATCAGATTATTGAGCGCACCAAGGGCTTTGGCCGGGTCTTTCCTGCCGCAAGCATCCATAATGTCAAAGATACGGCTGTTCAGGTCCGGGCGGCAGCATTCCTCGATGATAACGTCATCTACCCTGCCGAATCCGGCATTCTGGCAGTAGAGCGCAATTTTGGCGATCTCTCCCTGGATCGAGAGCATATCAGAGCCGCACCTTGATATCAGTGAGTCTGCCGCAGTGCTGTCAATCGTAAGATTGTATTTGGCAAACATTTTCGAGACAAGGACACGTATGCTGTCTTCTTCCATTACGGACATCTGAACGACTGTGCCGTACTGTACAAAAGCCTTGAAGATCTTTCTCTTGGCATCGGCAGAATCCTCGACGAAGATAACGACCGACGACGAAGGGATGTTCTTTAAGACTTCAAGGTCCTTCTCGTCAATATCCCTGCCCATTATTCCCGACTGCTTGATGATGATAAGACGTCTGTCCGACATCCAAGGAGGCATGGAAGCCATCTCTTCAAGCTTGGAAAACGAGAATTCGTCATCGCTTCTGGTGTCGATAAGATTGAAATCGACTGTATCTCCGCCGTCAGAAATAAACTTCTTCTTGGCAGTCTTGAGCGCGCCGTCAATCAGATACTGCTCTTCGCCGTACAAAAGTATAAGGCTGAGCGTATCAGGCTCATTGTTGAGCCTGTTGAAGAATCCCCTGTAATCTATGACACCCTTGGGAAGTGCCTTGGCTTTAGCCATATCAATTCTCCTTCTTAACTGTTACGACTCTGCCTTCCGGATAGTAAACGTCAACATCAACATTGCCGTTGATACCGGCGATCCTTCCGGACGCTGAGAACTGCCAGAAATGAATGGTTCCCTCCCACGAGGGCTGTGTCTTCCAGTCTGCGAGCCAGATCTTATGGCCTCCGGGTCTGAACCAGTTCCTCAAAAAATAAGGATTTGCGTAGATCATAGCCTCATAACCGTAGCTCTCCATCTCTGAACAGAACAGATAGAACATGTTGTTCAGATCTGAAGAATTCATCTTGAGTTTTTGGAATCCCTTCCATTTCTCGAAATCGTACGCTACGGGGAAATCGATCTGCTTGCCCTTGAGCGCAGCGGCGAGCTCGGCGCAGTGCTGCTTCATGAGAGCAGTAGTATTGTCGACAGAGTAGTAATAGACACCGATAAGCAGGCCTGCAGCTTTTGCATCCTTATAGTACTGCTCGAATTTGCTGTCGATTCCGAACTTGCCGTTGTTATAGATAGCGGCACGAAGAATTACGAAGTTGCAGCCGGCATCCCTGACCTTCTGAAAATTGATATTGCCCTGATATTTGGAAACATCGATACCGATAAAGGCATTTCCTGTCTCATATTTCTTCTTAAGATCCTCAAAAGTAGTCTTCTTGGCTTTGGTAGTCGTACTGCTGGGTTTGGAAGAAGATGATGACGTGGGCTTCTTGGTAGCCTGTTTCTTGACATAGACCTTTACGGTAACGTCTATTGTCTTGCTGTTGCCGGCATCGTCAGTAATGGTCATCTTGATCGGATAATCACCTACGGTATTTACGTCAACAGTACCGGTAACCTTGAAATCCACATCCCTGTCAACGTCATCTATGTATCCGACATAGTCTTGAGCCACAAACTCTTTGCCTTTCAGGAGCTGTATCGTGCGCGGATAGCTGATAAATACCGGAGCCGTAGTGTCTACTTCCGGAGGATCCATATGAAGCGATGAAGGTATTGTCTCGGATGTCGTCTCCTCAATATCCGATTCTGTTGGCGTTTCGGTTCCGGTATCGGATACCGTTGTAGTTTCTGTAACGGAAGATGACTCTGATACCGGCTCAAGACTTGCTTCGGATTTAGGAGCGCAGCCCGGGACCGCCATAGCCGCAGCCATGCTGACAGTAAGCAGCGCTGCCTTAATTCTTATGTTTAATTTCATCAAAATACTCCATTAAATGTTTATTGCCTTATTATAACAAAGATGGTTTAAATTAAATTCAGTAATACTGCGGAAACCGTTAAGCATTATGAACGTATGCTATACTTTATCCGGGGGATGTCTTATGGATACGCGGACTAAAACAAAAAGTATAACACTTATAGCATCTTTTATTCTTGCCACGGCATTTGCCGCCATCATATTCACATGTCTGGTTCCCAAAATCCCAAAACTGGTTGTAATCAAAGGTTTGGGAGATTATAAGTCCGTTTCTGTAAATCCATGTGCAAGAGTAAGCTATCCTTTCTCTTATAACCGTACAGACTTTGATACCATTACGTTTTTCGTCATGGAAGGCAAAGCGCAGGACCTTTCGGTCAGTGTAGCTGATGACGGAAAAGAATACCTCAAATTTGTCCGCATAACCGAAGAAATGTGTTCTGCCGAAGGCAAAGCTGTCAGGGTCACTTTAACCTGTCCCGAAGGTACAAGGTTCAAAGCCGGAAAATATAAGGTAAGCATATTCAATAATTCATCTGCTTCGACGGTCAATATCGCATTGGATCCTGAAGACAATCTTGTCGTAAGGCTTCACACAACCAACACTACAGGTTTCTTTATTCTTGCGTTTGTATGTATCCTTCTGGTTATCTTCCTTATCTGTGTGGTTTATATCGGTCTCAATGACGGTCTTACCCCTTACATACCGGTGGAAAAGCTGTTTCTTGCTGCCGCGATCCCGCTTGCAGCCGCATTTTTCCTGCTGGTACCGCCCTGGAGCACGAATGACAGTGATTCACATTATCTCGCCTGCTACCGACTTTCAAATCTTTTCCTTGGCCAGTTCGGCAGCAGACAATGGCTAGGCAGAGCTGATGACGTGGCATTTTATAAGAACACTTGGTGGAGCTCAACTCTTCCTTCTATAGGCAGTTATGAGATTATAAAGAATAATCTTCAGTTATTCGCAAAAAACAAGGAACTTGTTGAAATGACTGCAAGGTCTGAGAAAATGAACTACTATTCCGCTTTCTGCTATATACCGCAGACCGCGGCATTGGTTATCGGACGGCTTATAGGCTTCGGGCCTTTGGTCAACTGTTATCTTGCAAAGCTTGTAACGTCCGTTTTTTATGTCACCTTATGCTACAGAGCTATAAAGAAAGCTCCTTTTGCCAAAGAGATAATAGCTTTTTGTGCCATTCTGCCGTCTGCTCTTGCGATGAGCGGTGCTTTTTCATACGATCCGATGGTCATTGTATCCTCACTGAATTTCATAGCTTCCGTTCTTTACCTTAAGAACGAATCGGATGAACGCAAAGCCTATACATCCGTTTGCATCTGGGCATTCATGCTCGGTGCCGTCAAAGGCGGCGGATATCTGATCCTCCTGCCATTGCTCCTGATAGTCCTTTCAAAAGAGAGCAGCTTAAAGCCGACAAAACTGATCCTTCCCATTTTTGCCGGGATCCTTTCTGTCTGCGTATTCGATCTTATTCTGCCTGACAGGACCCTTTTTCAATTCGGAAGCAAAGGCAACGGCTACATGACCGCATCATTTGCATTTGAAAACCCGGGTGCATACCTTCTTATGGCCTTAAAAGCATACGGCATGTTTATTAAAGAACTTTTATCAGACCTGTTCGGTTCAAGGCTTTGCTGGGCCTATGACACCATTCCGTTTATCTTTACCGTAATAATGTTCATTCTGCTTATCGTCATCGCAGCTTCAGATCCGGGATTATCAGAACTCAAATCGTTTGATATTACGATAATACTCGCGGTTGTATTGATCATGCTGGTTACGACACCTGCAATGCTCCTGAGCTGGACTCCGGAAGGCTCTGACGTGATCTTGGGCATACAGGGCCACTACTTCCTGCCGATCCTGCCTCTCATAGCAATTCTGCTCGGAAAAGGCCTGCGTACGATCGTTTACAAGACCGGATTCTGGAAAAGGAGAGCCGCAGACTACATCAAGCTCGTACCTTATCCCGCGATTGCAGTAATGCTTTTCTATGCTTTCTACTACATCCTAAAGCTCTATCTGACACATTAACTGTAGAATTCAAAGATAACTGCCCCCTGCTGATCCGTCCTGTATATTCTGGTACCCGTCTTATTAAGCCTGCCGAGTGTAGCCTTGTTCGGATGACCGTACATATTATTTCTTCCTGCCGATATAACGGATATCTCAGGCTTTGCCATCTCAAGGAACTCATCGCTGCTGGCATATCTTGAGCCGTGATGAGACACTTTTAAGACATCGATATCCTGAACCAGCCCCAAAGATACGAGTTCCGCCTCGTTTTCGAGTCCGATATCACCAGTAAACAGCATTTTTGTCCCGCAGCATTCGAGCAGTATCACAAGACTGCCGGGATTGCCTCCTGTCAGGCAATTTTCAGGATATAACACTGTAAGGCTGACGCTATCCGACAATGTAAATACATCTCCTGCATCAGTCCTGCTGACTTTGCTCCTGAAAGCTTTAGGATCACAGTTACGTATATTAAGAGATCTCTCAAACATCTCCGTATCTTCATCTGTCCCGGTAAAGCCCGTATATATCTGCTTTATCCTGCCTTTTTGATCCACAGCCGCGATACCTCCCGCATGATCCTGATCCCAGTGAGTCATGAAAGCAATATCTACTGATCCGATGCCGTAATAATCAAGCAGGTCTGATACGGAAGATGCACCTTTCTCATATGTTCCGCTGTCTATCAGACAGGTATGACCTTCCGCCATTATCAGACAGCAATCCCCCTGCCCTACATCCGCAAAGATTATCCTGGCTTTCACAGGCCTTACGAATCCCGCTGCCAGCAATCCCGTGCTTACTGCGAGCATCAGACAGCTCATCTTTAAGAGCAGTTTTCTTAACATAAACTTCGGCATCAGCCTGACAAAGACAAACAGCCAGATGCTTATCAGTATAAAAGTGTTTTCCGGCCTTACCGCGAACGTAAATGAATAACTGCTCCCCAGGCTTACCGACTTCTTAAGAAGCGTCAGAAAAAGATTTGCGGGCGAAGAAACCGCAAATGACAAGTTTTGAGGCAATAACACGGATAATAAAACACCTGGAACGAACATCATGCAGGCTATCCGTGCAAGAAAGCTGCCCAGCGTTTGTGACACGAACTGGACAGGACCGTATCTGCTGTCAGTGATTCCCGAAAAAGGCATTGTGCCTAACAAAGCGGAAGTCTGGGCACATAAAGCCATCACAAGCCCCTTTCGTTCTTTGATAAAAGCAAAAAGGCTGCGTATCCTTCCGGATAGGAGCTTAATCGCAATGCATGCAGAGAAACTAAGCAGAAATCCTGTCCTTGCAGCGCAGAACGGATCTGATGCGACCATTACTATCGCAGCGGCGCACATCGCTGAAACGGAATCTCTTCCGGCAAAGGCTGAAGATGACATGAAAGCAGCTCTGGTGACCGATTCGCTCCAGCCTGTTATACAAGCGATAAGGAACGCGAAAAACATATAGAAAACCGTATTTTTGCGGCGGTCATGGCATAATGCTCCGAGCAAGTAAGGAAGAACGATCAGGAAGCCTGCAAAATGCGTTCCTGATACGGCCAGAAGATGAGAACAGCCTGATAGTCTGAAATCCCTGATAACACTGTCATCTGCAAGAGATGTATCACCCAGGCAGACAGCGGCTATAAGACCTTTCTCCTCAGAGTTTCTGCCGGAAGTAAACCTGTCAAATAGGCTCTTTCGGACCTTATAACAAAGTCCGGGGAACGAATAAATAAATCCGGATACCCCTGATGGCCTTGAATCTATTACTGTTGAATCCATATAAAAAAGGGACCTTATTCCCCTGCCCTTAAGATATCCCGGATAATCGAACTCGCCGGGATTACCCGGAGAGACGGGCTCTTTGAACTTGCCGGAAGCCGTAAATCTGACTCCGGGCGTAAAGCCTGATGAATCAAAGTCATCTTCAAAACGCATTTCGGTATTGATACCGCCAATCCTTGCGGTAATACGCCTGCTTCCCGACAGTTTCGTTTCACAGGATAAGACCGTTCCCTCAAATGTTCCTTTAATATCAGCAGGCAAAACAGCATTAAATACTGATAAGATCCTTATCCCGCAGACAAAGATAAGGAGCATGGACAGCAAAAATCCCAAAAGACACAGAAGATTACGTTTCATCACTGCCCAAATACAGCAAACCAGGAGCATTGCGGCAAAGATGGCCATAGGTATCCACGATTCAGTGACGTACGTCATGATCGAGCAAGCAAACAAAACGACGGCAGGCATCAGAAGCGGTCTTCGCAAAGCCCTGTCCGATGCCTCGCTTAATGCTCCGTCTCCCGTAATTCTTGGAATATTCGGTTTTATTCTGTTAAAATCTGTCATGGTTTGATTTTAATAGCTTAAAAACAAAATATTACCGACAAAAAACTACAAAAAACGACAACGTGAACACAGTTATGAACTCAATGAACATTAATTTTAATAACTTTAAATACAAAATAACCTGCGCAGACGTAAAAAACCTTCCCGGTGAAGGTCTTCCCGAAATCGTTATCTCGGGAAGGTCCAATGCAGGAAAATCTTCGCTTATCAATGCCCTTGCAGGCACAAACAAGCTTGCCAGAGTATCCGGAAAGCCCGGTAAGACAAGAGATATCATCTATTTTGACTTAGACGGCAAGGCTTTGGTCGCAGATCTTCCCGGTTACGGTTATTCTGCGGCCTCAAAAGCAGTTACAGCCAAGTTCTCAGACCTTTGCGACAACTATTTCAGATGCGGAAGAAAGATCTCGCTGGTCCTTTTCCTTATGGATATCAGAAGGACGCCTTCCGAAGAGGATATCGGTATGCTCGATTACCTCAACAAGGCAGGTATTCCCTACATCATCGTTTTTACAAAATGCGACAAGCTTTCTGCTGCCGAACTCAAAAAGCAGCTTGCATATTTGTCAGAGTTCTTTGATTTCGCTGAAGATTCAATGGTTTTCGCCGTTTCATCGAAAGATAAAAAAGGAATTTCTGATCTGAAAAACGCAATATCGGAGATTATTCTCAACGTCTCTTGATACAATACTCAACCACTCACAAAAATACCCACAACTTTTCATTTGGTTTTCGTGCAAAAATTCACATTTATTCCATTTGAATTAGCCGGACTTTCTTATAATATTTAAGTATTAATGAGGAGGGTATTGGTCTGCGATGAGCGATCTTTATGTCAGTTCAGGTTATGATCAGGCTTCTATGCCCCCTTTCGGACCTATCGGTATAATCACACATACTGCTAACAAAGAGTTTGTTAAGAAGGTTTCCGATGTTCTTTTCGAGAAAAGGTCCGTACGCGTTCAGAAAAACAGCAATCCCTATGTTAACAGTCCCGGATACTGCAGATCTGACTATATAATCGATTCCACCCTCAACAGATATGATAATGGCGAAGGCACTTTCTCCCTTCTCGAAAGCGTCCGCGGTCATGATATGTACATCATCACTGATGTTCTTTCCCACAGCTACTCATACGAGCTTGTTGAAGGCGACCATGTTATCAGCCCTGACGACCATTACAGGGATCTTTTGAGGATGATCACGGTTCTCAAGGGCAAAGCCAAGCGTATCAACGTGATCATGCCCTTCGTCTACGAAGGAAGGCGTGAAAAGCTCGATTCACACAGAGAATCCTGGGATTGCGCCGAAATGCTCAAGAAACTGTATGAACTTGGGATTGCCAACCTTATCGTATTTGACCCTCACGACGGAAGGATCGAGAATGCAGTACCTCTGATGAGCATCGAGTATCCGAGATGTCAGTTTAAGCTCACATCCTCTCTTCTCAACAGATTTGACTTTATCAAGCTTGATAAACAGCACACTATGGTTGTTTGCCCTGACGAGACAGGTGTCTCAAGGGCAATTTTTTACTCTTCACACCTGAACCTGCCCATGGGCATCTTCTACCGTGACAGGGATTACACCCAGAAGATCAACGGCGAGCATCCTATCAAGAGCTTTATGTTCTTAGGCGATGACGTAAAAGGCAAGGATATCCTTTTGATCGACGATATGATCAACTCGGGCAACACAATGCTCAGGACTGCAGACAAGCTCAAGCAATACGGTGCAGATCACATCTTCTGCCTTGCTCCGTATGGTTTATTTACCAACGGACTTGACGTATTCGATCAGGCTTATGAGAAAGGCCTTATCTCGGCTGTATGCTGCACCAACCTGATCTACAGGTCTCCCGAGCTTCTTGAACGTCCGTGGTACATCGATGCGAACATGATCCCCTATGTGGCAAGGATCATAGACGCACTCAATCTCGATGAATCTATATATGACCTCATTAACTCAACTTCAAGACTTACCGACCTCGCAAGCCAGATGAGGATCGGAGAGTTCCTTGAATTTAAAGACGAATAAAGGTAACAGCAATATAAGAAAGGCAGGCTTACATTATGACCTCAGCATCTGATGAAAGAGCTTATTCACGTTACGATCAATACGGTGACAACCCGATGGCACCGGTTGGTCCTATCGGTCTCTTAGCGCTCAGAGGCAGCGAAGAATTTACCGAAAAGGTTAACTTCTATCTGAACAAAAGACGCTCGGAGTATCAGAAGGAGCAGTTCGTCAATACTTATCCCGGATTCTTCAGAGAGGATTACACGATCCCGATCGAGAACGCGAGATTCTCTTCCGGTGAAGGTAAAGCCGTAGTCAAGAATACCGTCAGAGGTCATGACCTTTATCTCATCAGCGATGTCATGAACTGCTCATGCACCTATAAGATGTTCGGTCAGGACAACAGAATGAGCCCTGACGATCACTATCAGGATCTTAAGAGAGTCATCCTCGCCTGCTCCGGTAAATCAAGACGTATCAATGTAATCATGCCTTATCTTTACGAAGGCCGTCAGCACAAAAGAAACGCAAGAGAATCCCTTGACTGCGCTTTCGCCCTTGAAGAGCTTTATGAGCTCGGCGTTGCAAACATCATCACATTCGACGCTCACGACGAGCGTGTTGCAAACGCCATCCCTCTCGCAGGCTTTGAGAGCCTCCCTACCGCATATCAGATCATCAAGGAAATGTACCGTCAGATCCCTGACCTGAGTTTCTCCAACGGAAAGTTCATGATCATCTCCCCTGATGAAGGCGGTATCTCCAGAGCTATGTACTACGCATCCATCCTCGGAGTTCCCCTCGGAACATTCTATAAACGAAGAGACTATACAACAGTCGTTAACGGACGTAACCCGATCGTTGCTCATGAATTCCTCGGTGATTCCGTTGAAGGCTGCGACATCCTCATCATCGATGACATGATCTCATCAGGTGACTCCATCCTCGACATCGCACGCGAAATGAAGCAGAGAGGCGCTAACAGAGTCCTCTGCGCCGTTACTTTCGGTCTCTTCACGGAAGGCATCGACAAGTTCAACCAGGCTTACGAAGAAGGCGTCATCACAAAGGTCTTTGCAACAAACCTCATCTACAGACGTCCTGAGCTTCTCCAGGCTCCCTGGTTCGCAGACGTCAACCTCTGCAAGTTCGTTGCTCTCCTCATCGACGCTATCAACCACGACGCTTCCTTGTCTAACCTCATCAATCCTACCGAGAAGATCAAGAAGCTCCTCAAAGCAAAGGAAAACATCGGTTAATCCAAGATGGCTACAGGTCAAAGGAAATCTCAGACAACAAGAAAATCAACATCAAACGGAAGAAAGCCTGCTTCTTCAAGGAGCAGGTCTTCCCGTTCAATGCCGCCTGTTCAGGATAAAAGCCTGCTTGAGAAGTTCTTATCCAGCTCATTAATGGGCAAGATGGCTATGCCACTCATCTTTATCGCGGCTATTCTGGTCATTGTCGGTATCGATCTTCTTTTATCCTGGAACGATTTCAGCGGTTTCTTCAAGATCCTCGGTATAGAGCTCCTTGTGGCTGTTGTCGTATGGATACTTAAGCTCGTATTCTCAAAGTCCAAGACTTCTGACGATTCTGTCGATTCCGAGGTATAAAGCCTTGCCTCTTGATGGAATTACCTGCCAGCTTTTAGCAGACGATCTTAACAGATCCCTGGCCGGTTCCAGGATCGACAAGATCTTCATGCCCGACAGACATTCTGTCGTCCTTCACATAAGAACAAACAACGGTATCAGAAAACTCCTTATCTGTGCAGATCCCAGTCTTCCCAGAGTTATGATCACAGAGGACGTAAAGGACAATCCTGCCCTTCCGCCCTCTTTTTGCATGCTCCTGCGCAAATACATCGCAGGCGCAAGGATATCTTCAATATCCAACCCCGGTTACGAGCGCGTTATCGAGATCTCATGCACCAACACTGACGAATTAAGAGACGTAAAGGATTACAGGCTTATAGTTGAGCTTATGGGGCGTTTCTCAAACATAATCCTCGTAAACGGCAGCGGAAAGATCCTTGATTCGTCAATTCATGTTGATTTTGACGTATCCAAGTTAAGAGAAGTAATGCCTGCGAGAGTTTACAGCTATCCGCCCGCCCAGAATAAGCTTTCCGCGGACGAAGCTCTTGAAAAGATAAGAAACGGCATGTTCCCTGTTATTGATGAGGAAAGATCCCGTCCTATCGGAAAGGCACTGATAAACTCGATAAAAGGCATGTCACCCGTTCTTTCAAGGCAGTTATGCCTTCAGTCTGATGTTGACGAACGGAAAACGCTTCATCTCTTGGATGATGAAGCCAAAAAGAGATTAAGCACAAGGCTTGAAAGCTTTCTGACTGAGATAACCACGGGAAGCTATATAGCCCGTGTCTATTTTGACGAATGCAATAACCCTGCCGAATTTGCTCCGATGGAGCTTTCGGGATACAAAGCCGGCAAGGAGATGGGATCGATCTCAGATGCCATCAGTCTCTACTACGAATCCAAATTCTCCGAAATGGACCTGGATTCAGGCAGGCACAGGTTAAGGCAGATCATTGACAGCGCACTTTCCAAGGTAATAAAGAAAAAGGAAGTCCACGAAGCCGACAGGATCGAAGGCGCAAAAGCCGACAGATACAAGCACTGCGGTGATGTCATACTGACTTACAAGTACATGATCAAGCCTCAGGATACTGTTCTCACCACTGACGACTATACAACCGATCCGCCTTCAGTCATCTCTATCGATCTCGACCCGTCCCTCGACGCATCGGGAAATGCGCAGGAATACTACAAGAAGTTCCGCAAAGCAAAGCGTAAGGCTGAAATGTCCGAAGAATACATCAAGGAAGACGATCTCGCCATAGAGTATCTGAGATCGGTCAAGACAGCTATCGATGCTGCCATAACACAGGAAGACCTTGATGCCATCAACGAAGAGATAAAAGCTGAAGTCAACGGTTCGCATAACGTCAGGTCAGTTGCAAAAGAGCATAACGCGGGCGATCCCAATAAAATGGTCGGTATAGCCAAATCAGGCAAAGCGTCTTCAAGAGCTCTCCGTGAAGCCGCAAAGCGCGCTAATGCCAAGAAAAACGCAAAATCCGGCAAAACGGCTGAAAAAGCTCTTCCCTTCCGCCGTTATAAGTCATCTGACGGACACGAGATAATCTGCGGAAGAAGCAACATACAAAACGACAAGCTTACGTTTACGGTAGCTTCAAGAAAGACAGACTGGTGGTTCCACGTTAAAGGTCTGCCCGGAACGCATGTTATCTTAAAGCCTTTCGCTGACGAGGATATGCCTTCCGACTCTTCAATCCTTGAAGCTGCTTCCCTGGCAGCATTCTTTTCGAAGAGCATTATCCTCGAAGAACACAACGCTGCAGAAGGCTCCAGAGCCGGAAAACTCAAGGCTGAAGTCGATTACTGTCCGGTATCCCATGTAAAGAAAATACCGGGAGCTAAGCCCGGCATGGTCATCTACGAGAGCTACTATTCTGTCCTTGTCGATTCCGAAGAACCCAAGGAACGCCTGTCTTAATATTCAAAGCTCTTAACTATCTTGTCCTTGAATTCGGATTCATCCAGCGAGAAACAGCATCCGCAGTATTTCTGCCTGTAAAGTCCTATCTCTTTTGCAAGTCTCTGACCATAACGGAATCCCGGCCTGAAATCGACATAGTAGAACTTAACCCCGTACTTTTCGGCTTTTTCGCGCGAGATCTCAGCAATCCTGTCATGCTGCTGGTAAGGACTTACAAGAAGCGTAGTGCAGAATGAATCATAATGGTTATCGGCACAGTACTTCGCCGCCGCTTCCATTCTCCTGTCATAGCACATCTCGCACCTTGTGCCGTACTTTTCCAGATATTCCTTGGCACGCCAATAGTCTTCCTCGCAGTCGTCACCCTCGGCAAAAAGCCTCAATTCATAAACTTCACATGCCTTCGACAGATTCTGAAGGCGCCTGTCAAACTCAAACTGCGGATGAATATTGGGATTATACCAATAACAGTCAGGCGTAATACCCGAAGAGATCAAAAGCTTAAGCGGATACATGGAACAAGGTCCGCAGCAGCAATGAAGCAGGAGCTTTCCGCATTCATCGGGATCCAGAGACGGCAATACCAAAGATTCAGGGAAATCTTCCATCAGTTATCTCCGTTGCTGTTCTGCCAGTCTTCTATGGAAATATTCTGGAACTGCGCTCCGGGAGCAGGTTTGCCGCCGGCGATAAAAGAAGGCGGAGGCGTAAGTCCTAAGTGATTGAATGCTCTCATGGTGAGCATTCTTCCCCTTGAAGTCTTCTGGATGAAACCGTTCTGAAGCAGGAAGGGCTCATAGACATCCTCAATAGTGCCCTGGTCCTCACCTGTCGTCGCTGCAAGCGTATCAAGGCCCACAGGACCGCCTGCGAAAACGTCTGCGATCGTCATGAGCATCTTGCGGTCAATGTTATCAAGACCGATCTCATCGATATCGAGCTGCTTGAGGCCGAAATCAGAGACCTCTTTATCGATTATGTCCTTCTCCATATACATGGCGAAGTCGCGCATTCTCTTAAGGAGCCTGATGGCAATTCTCGGTGTTCCTCTTGATCTGGACGCAATGTTCCTTAAGCCGTCCTCGCTTATATTGATATTGAGCAGTCCCGCATCACGCTTAAGTATCTGCATGAGTTCGGGTGTCTCATATAATTCGAGATGGTGGATCATGCCGAATCTGTCTCTTAAAGGAGACGAAATCATTCCTGCTCGGGTCGTAGCGCCGATCAAAGTAAAACGCGGCAGATCAAGCCTCATCGACCTTGCGGCGGGACCTTTGCCGATCATGAGATCGAGCTTGAAATCCTCCATCGCGGGATAAAGTATCTCTTCAACGTTCCTGTTAAGCCTGTGAATCTCATCGATAAAAAGGACTTCATTCTCTTCGAGATTGGTAAGAAGCGCTGCAAGATCTCCGGTCTTCTCGATCGAAGGACCCGTAGTGATATGCATACCGACACCCATCTCATTGGCTATGATGCCTGCAAGAGTAGTCTTTCCCAAACCCGGAGGACCATATAAAAGAACGTGGTCTAATGATTCTCCGCGCTTTTTGGCAGCTTCGATAAAGATCTTGAGATTCTGCTTTATCTTCTCCTGACCTGAATAATCCTCAAGCTTCAACGGCCTTAAGGTTCTCTCATCCATGTCAGAGGGTTGCTGGACCCTTCCTATAATGCGGTCTTCCTCTGCACCGTATCCGTAATTATCCATCATGAGAACTTACTCCCTGAAGCTATCTTAAGTGCTTTCTTAATAAGGACTTCAAGTGTGATGCCTTCCTCATAGGCCGCAGCAACGGCTTCGGCAGCGTCCTGTTCCCTGTAATCAAGAACCATAAGCGCTCCGATAGCGTCATCTGCTATAGAACCCATAGCTGAAGCACTGCTGCCTGCTGAAGCGGCATCTGTAATAACAGAAGCCGAGCCTGCGCTACCGGTCTTTGTCTGTCCCTTAAGCTTATCCCTAAGTTCGATGATTATCTTCTCAGCGGTCTTCTTGCCGAGTCCCTTAACGCTCGAAAGGATCGATACGTTATTGCCCATGACAGCCAGCGCGATCTGCTCAGGCGTCAGTGACGAACAGATATTATGAGCAACCTTGGGGCCTATCCCCGAAACCGTTATGAGCTTAAGGAATATCTCCTTCTGTTCTGAAGAAGCAAAACCGTAAAGCGAGATATCATCCTCACGGACGCTCTGATATACATAAACGGTTGCTTCTTCGCCGTTATGGCCGAGTTCAGCAGAGATCGCGAACGGGCAGTTTATAAGATATCCGATCCCGTTATTCTCGATAACGAGCTGGGAATCGTTTCTGGAAATTATCTTTCCTCTGATATATGCGTACATTGATCCTTCCTCCGGAAGATATTATCTCATATAATCGCCGATCAACCGAATTCGTTACGCTTTGTATAACCGTAACGGCCGTACTGATATCCCGATACGGCTTTCTCGGCAAATCCGGTCCCTGTATTGGCAAGGCATATCGCCAGCGCAAGAGCATCAGCAGCATCGTCAGGCTTGGGAATCTCTTTAAGTCCTAATATAGATTTGGTCATAAGCTGAACCTGCTTCTTTTCAGCCACACCGTAGCCTGTGATCGCAAGCTTGACCTGACCGGGAGTAAATTCATATACATCGATACCGGCCCTGGCAGCTTCAACGAGGACCGCTCCCCTGGCCTGCGCCGTGCCTATGACCGTGGTATGGTTCTTGCCCATGAAAAGCTCTTCAATCGACAGATAATCAGGCTTAAACTGCTCAAGCAGGAACTTTATCTTCTCACTTATTGCAAGAAGCCTTACGGGAAAGTCCGTCTTGGGCTTAGTCTCAATAACTCCGTAATCAACAACGGTGAACTTATTGCCGCACTTATCGATAATGCCGTAGCCTGTAATCGCATATCCGGGGTCAATTCCGATATATCTTATGGTCTTCTTCTCCGGCATTGATTACTCCTTATAAAAACATTTGTTCTTATTTTACACCAAAAGGCTTTTTAGGCAATACCGCAATTACGGGATCACGGTCTTTGGGAGGATTAGGTCCTATCTCAAAGGCAGCCTCGGCAAGATCATAAGCCGCATAAAGACGATCATCCGGAAGGTCAGATTTCTCGCCTTTGCAAAGTGCGCAGAGTGTATCACCCTTCTTAACCTTGTCTCCTTTTTTGGCGCACAGTATTATGCCTGCACCGAAATCGATCTTATCCCTCTTCTCGAATCTTCCCGCTCCCAGAGTACATGACGCGCGGCCTATAAGATTAGCGCGGACATTGGTGATATATCCGTCTTCAGCCGCATTAACATGCATCGTATCAAAAGGATAATCAACATATACGGGTGACCCTTCCTCATCAATGACTCCGCCCTGGGATCTGATGAGCTTTCTGTATTCTTCCAAAGCCCTGCCGTCGGTAAGCCTGTTAAGAAGATCCGTCCGGAGTTCGTTGTCATCAAGATCCATGCCTTTGCCGGCAAGTCTGACAAGTTGAAATGCAAGTTCTGTAACGACAGCCTCTACATCTTTTTGTCCCTTGCCGCAGAGAGTGTCATAGACTTCCTGCATCTCAAGAGTATTGCCTACTCTGTTGCCAACCGGCTGGTCCATATCGGTTATTACCGCGCGCGTCTTGATGCCTGCGCCCTCACCGATCCTTATCATGGCTGCGGAAAGCTCTCTTGCGCGGCTCTCTTCTTTCATAAACGCGCCGAAACCGCATGTGACATCCAATACCAGAGCCTTTGCACCGCCTGCTATCTTCTTGCTCATAATGCTCGAAGCGATAAGCGGGATCGAGTCGACAGTTCCCGTAACGTCTCTTAATGAATAAAGGATCTTATCTGCAGGAGCAAGATCGGGCGTCTGTCCCGATATGACCATTCCGGTCTTCTTGATGAGCTCCGGGAAATCCTTTTTTGCTACCTGGCAGTTAAAACCTTCTATCGACTCGAACTTATCTACCGTTCCGCCTGTATAGCCGAGGCCTCTTCCGCTGAGCTTTACGCTCTGGATGCCGTAGGTTGCCAGAAGCGGCAGCAGCAAAGGCGTGATCTTGTCTCCTACTCCGCCTGTACTGTGCTTGTCTACCGGAACGCCTTCAAGATACGAAAGGTCATTGATCTCGCCTGATCTGGCCATTTCGAGAGTAAGCGTCGTCATCTCACGCTCGGACATGCCGTTAAGGACGATCGCCATCAGGAGCGGTGATATCTGATAATCAGGGATCGAACCGTCGGTTACACCTTTAACGAAAAAAGCGATCTGCTCGTCGGTAAGCTCCCTGCCGTATCTTTTCTCGAGAATAATATCCAATATATTCATTGTCTTTACCCCGCTCATCTCTATATATAATTAAGAATACCCCAAATGGGTGTCAAAGTGCTAAACTATTGCAGACGAATGATAAATCCGGAGGACAAAATGGCTGATACCGTAAAGCCCTTATCAGTAATAATAATCGGATGCGGCCGTGTTGCGGTAAAGCATCTCAAGGCTATCTCAAAGCTTAAAGGTCTTAAGCTTGCCGCTGTAGTAGATACTAACGAAGAGTCGGCCAAGCGTCTTTTGGCATCCGTTAAAGGGTTTTCTGATACTCCTGTATATTCCGATTACCATGAGGCAATAGACAAGATAAAGCCCGATATCACATCGGTCACCGTTCCTTCAGGCCTTCACTATCAGATAGCTTCATACGCAATGCAGAACGGAAGCAATCTTCTGCTTGAGAAGCCTATGACAATGTCTGCTTTTGAAGCTCGCGATATCTATGAACTTGCCAGAAAGACCGGCTGCAAGATCGCTATGGGACATATCTACCGTTATTTCCCTATCGTAGGTCTTGTAAGAGATGATATTGCCAAAGGAGTATACGGTAAAGTTACTCACGGCAACATAAATGTCCGTTGGGGACACGATGAAGCTTACTATGGCAGCGCAGCATGGCGCGGAACCTGGAAAAGCGACGGCGGAGCTCTTATGAACCAGACTATTCACGCGATAGATCTTCTCGTATGGCTCATGGGATCTGAACCCGTATCCGCGGAAGCGATGATCTCTCAAAGGATCCGCAACATCGAGGCAGAGGATCTCGGAATGGCAATATTGAGACTTGAGAACGGTGCATTGGCTTCAGTCGAAGGCACTACCGCCACATTCCCTTCCAAGCACATGGCAGACTTTACCGTCTTTTGCGAAAAAGGAATGATCTCCATGGGAATTGATTCCAACAAGCCCCATATAAAGATCTTCTCTTTAGATGAAAACGGCAAAGTCAAAAAGCTCAACGGCAAATACATCCGCAGACAGTTCAAAGAAGGCGGATTGTTCTCTTATAAATGCGCGCTTAATCCTCATATGGGAATCTATTACGACCTTTACAACGCGATCGTTAACGATAAGCAGCCCGTGGCAGATGCATATGCCGGTTATTCATCAGTAGATACCATGATGGGTATCTACAAAGCCGCCAAAGAAAACCGTCAGATAGCTCTTCCTCTTACAGAAGACTTCAGTACGGTCGATATGACAGGGTATTTCCAGAACTGAAAAACAAATATCAGAAAATGAAAAAACCGTGAGCACTTGCTCACGGTTCTTGTTGGTGCACCTCCAGGGACTCGAACCCTGGGCCCACTGATTAAGAGTCAGTTGCTCTACCATCTGAGCTAGAGGTGCGTTAGCGCAACGCAAGTTATTTTAACACACCTTAAGGAATAGTCAACACTTAAAATCGAGTAATTATTTATCTTCGTCAAGAAATTCGCTGAAACTGTCTAAAGTCTCTTCTGCAGTAGCAATAGAAGGCTTTACAGGTTCCTGCGGAGCAAGCGGAGTCTTCTTAACAGGAGCTTCCGGTGCTTTTTTCTGCTGCTGTTCAGGCTTCTTAGCCTCAGGAGCTGATTCTACAGGCTTATCCTCAGGCTTATTCTCGGGCTGCTTCTCAGGCTCTTTAACAGCTTCCTTAGCTGCTTCTTTAGCAGGCTGTTCAGGTGCTGCTTCAGTTTTCTTTTCCTCCACGTCATCAGTCTTCGGTTTTTCAATAAGAGACTCATCAGGCTTAATGCCGCGCTTCTCAGCTTCCCTGACGGCAGCAGCACGCTCACGGGCTTCTTCGAGCAGACGCTGCTGCATCTGTCTTCTCTCTTCCCTTTCGCGCTCTTTCTTAGCCAGAGCATCCTGAAGTTCTTGAGCCTTCCTCATCTCTTCTTCTTTCTGCTTGATGACTTCTTCAGAGACCTTGTCCCTGTTGTAGTTCAGAAGATCAACAATAGATTCAGGCTGCTTGACGGCCGTTGCCATGATCGCATCCATACGCGCCCTGCTCTCAGCGGCAGCACGTGCCTCATTTGCGGCAACCTCATCGCCCAGAGACTGCAAAGCTGCAAGCTCGGCTGCAGTAGCTGCATCGGCAGCTTCGCCCCCAGGTGTATAAGTAGGTTGAGGGCTCTTGATCTTGATATTATTAACGCCTGAAACGCTGAAATCCGAGGCAGCCTCATTGATGGATTTCATATCGGGCAGTTCTACGCCGGGAAGGATCTCATACTTTTTCTCGTCACTCATAACATACCTCTGAATACCAGCACAACGATGATTATAAGCTCGATCGCACATGCAATTCCGAGTATCAAAGCCGGTAAATTGGTCTTTTTAGACTCTTGTGCAGCTGCCGGTACTTCTTCTTTTTGTGTTTCCTGGTTTTCGGTTTCAGTTTCGGTTTTTGTTTCCTGGTTTTCGGTTTCTGTCTTTTCTTCGTTCTTCGAAGCGGCATTGCTGATTATCTCAGATGCCTTCATAAGATCCTGCTTGATAGACTGAGCGACAGTCTTGAAGTTCTCATCGGATGTACCGAACTTATCGGCACTGCTCTCAAGAGATGAAGCATCCGGCGCATTTGTCCCCTCAAACAAAAGAACACCGAACGAGGAATCATCGCTTACGTTGGACGAACCGACTATATACTTCTCAAGTATCTCCTTGATCGCTGCTTCGCCTTTCTCACGGCCGTCTTTGAAAGTTTCAGCCATCTTGGCGACAACAGGCTTAACAAGTCCCGCATCTTCATCGTAAACATTATCCTGAACACCGTCAGTCATGAGAGCAACGGCATGGCAGTCATCAACTGTCGTCTTGATAAACCTCATGTAATCGGCCGCATGTCCGGCCGTAATGAAGAACGTAGTACCGTCCTTCTCATTCTGAGGCATCGAAAACGGTGAAAGACCCGACGGAGAAATCCTTACTACAAGTCCGTCTCCGAGGTGACCGATTATCATACGTCTGTCTTTGACGGCAACAAACAGGAGCGTGCAGGACAGCTGATCAAGAGTATCAAGCTCCTTCTCGGCAATAATGTCCGCAAAAGCGATCCTGATCTTAGCCATGAGATAAGATCTTACGGCTGCTTCGCGGTTCTCGCTGTACAGGGCATCAAAATGATCGGCAAGTATATTGGAAATAGTCTCTACCGCACATGCAGAACCGAAACGGGCATGGGTATATTTCTTACCGCCTGCTCCGTCTGCGATACAGACGACGGAAACGCCGTTCTTCTGCATAGCGAAAGAAGCATCCTCACAAGGTACCTGCCTGCTTATATGCTTATTTCCGATTATCGTTACACAGCCGACTGTGATGCCTGAATACATTATTCGTTATCCTCATTCAGGAACTTCATGAAATCATCAACGTCAACAGCGTTACCCGTAGGTGATGTATTGATGTGATAAAGTGCGTCATCACTCATTCCCGATGAAACGATAGACGAAGAAGAAGAACCGAGGAATTCGAACAGCTTTGCAAAATCAGCCGAATTGACCGAGATGGGTTCTTCTCTCTTTACAGAAAGACGTCTTAAGATATCGAAATCAACGCCGGAACCTACGCCGATGTTGAATACAACAAGCTTATCGTTTGCCTCAAGTTCGTTGCACGCCTTGATTGCAAGCTCCATGTTCTGCATTGCATTCGGACCCTGAGGAGCACCGTCAGTGATTACTACGAGCCAGGGCTGATAGTACTTGATACCCATCTGCTTGTAGCCTTCTTTACGCGCGTTAAGGAGCTCCAAAGCGGTAAGGATACCCTCGCCGATAGGAGTAAGCGTCGTAGAAGCTGAGATCTCAGGAATTCCCTTGTCTTTTGCGATCTTACCAAAAGGCATAACGATCTCGACTTTGGAACCGAATGTGATGATGGCGATATCAGTGGAATTACGCGTGTCATCATTGTTCTTGATCGATGCCAGGAAGTTCTGAAGGCCCATATTAAGCTGCTTAATAGGGTTGCCCATCATAGACCCTGACGTGTCGAGAGCAAAACAAATAGGAAGTCGTCTTTTCGTGCTTGTACCGAAATCAGACGAACTGAAAACTTCTCCCATAATTAACCTCCGCAAATAACATCTCTTCAAGAGATATTATATAACAAAAAGAAAAAGATTAAGTCAGAACAATCCAAAGAACTTTTTCTTTTTTGCGATCTCGTCCTGTGATGCAAGCTGGTCCTTAGGAATGTATTTTCCCGTCGGAACATTGGAGAACCTGTTCTTCGCGGCAAACGGAGAATTCTCGGGTACGGAATTCTCGGCAGGCTTTGCAAAGACGGGCTTGTCATCAACGACAGCAGGTTCGATCGGCTTGTTCGCAGCAGGAGCCGCAACCGGAGCAGGAGTATGAGAAGGAGCGGAAGCTTTCTGAGTAGCTTTATTCTTCAGAGCCTCTCTTGCCTCTTCAACATTAACAGAAGCCTGTTTATAGTTCTCCTTCGGGAAGACCTTATAGGCTTCGGGATCATCATATACGAAGTTATCAAGTTCTTCTTTATACTTAACGACTGCATCGAGCCATTCAAGAGTATCGTAGCACCAGCCGTTCTTGAAGGTCTCGAAAAGCATTTTACGCATTCTGTCAGGCAGGTACTCCCAGATATGGTCATAACCGCCAATCGGAATGAACTCAGGCTCATTCTCGAAATTGTAAGGGAAATTATAGTTAAGGATCTCTTCCCTCAATGTCTCGGCGCCGTTACGCGTAGCATAAGGATGCAGTCCGCAGAAAAGCACGGAGAAGACGAGCATGGCGATGGAATAATCCTCGTCACGAAGTTCTCTTAAGAACTTTGAGAAATCCTTTCCCCAAAGTCTTGTATCGGTAAATTCCTCGGTTCCTACAGGACAAGGAAGGTTGCCGATCTGAACGCTGTCCATATCGATGAGATAAACATCACCATTTGTATCGATCAGAGCATTCTTGAGCTGGATATCACCTGCAATGACGTCATGCATGTGCAGATAGAGATACTTCTCGATGAGTTTGAGCAGAACGTTTACGATATCAACTCTTGTCCACTCAGGGAAAGCCTCAAGTATAGCATCAGGACCGTCAAATACGGTACCGAGTGTAGTTCCCTTACCGAGAATCATGGTATAGCCGACCGGTGAATTACGGAAGAATACAAGATCCTTAGGAATACAGAAACCATGTCCGGTTATCTTAAGTTCTGTAAGCTTCTTGAGCTTTGCCCAGCGAAGAGGTGTGATGATACCCTTGTGATAGATCTTGGCAATGTATCCGGGAACATTGGTCGTAAAGACCATGCCTTCTGCACCGCCGCTCAAACGCTTAACAAGCTCATATCTTTCATCTTTCTCGGTATTAACGACATCAGAGATGCTCGCACTGCCGAAAGATTCGATATATGAACTGTTATATGCAAGACGGCTCGGTTCCTGCTGAGGGAACGAGAACATCAGTGAATCCAAAGAATCGAAAACATTAAGAACGCCCTGAGCAAGGATAGCAATATCGCAAGCGATAAACGGTCTCTTCTCGTAGAGCCTCTTGATGAAGATGGAATTTCTTGTAGCAAGAACGCAGCAGCCGTCAGCTATCTCATTAATATTGAGGGCTACCTTGTCGATCTCAAGCTCACGGATGAGATGGAGTCTGTTCTGTGAGAGAAGGACTGAGCAGATCTTCTTCATTGCAGCAGCTGCTGCCCTGTCCTTAGGATCCTTTATATGCAGGATGCAATAATGGAGAGCCTTGAAAGATTTATCCACATAAAGATCAATTCCGGTATCGACTACTTGCAGAAACTCGTCAAAGACAGGATTATCCGCGTACTCCAATAATACGGAATAGTCTAAGAAAATGGATTTATAACCATTTAACTGTTCAAACATATAGCACCTTCCAAAACATCCTCACATTAAACAATTTAATACGTTTAGTCAAAATAATCAACAAAAACATAAAATAATTAATGTAATTTGATTAATTTATTGATTTATTCTATTCCGACCAACCTCATCAGATACCTTGCGTTCGATTCCCTGCTAATTCCGTCTGCCAGCCTGTAATCAAATGTAATTCCCGAATCAGTATAAGTTTCGGAGAAATGGTAATAACAGATATTCTTAAATGTGTCAACTGTTTTATCGATCATAGCGTAATCATGAGTCGTCATAAAGCCACAGATTTCAGGCTTGGAAAGGTTCTTTAAGACAATGAGCGCACCCTCTGTACGGTCATCTGAATTCGTTCCCCTGAAGATCTCATCGATCAGGAACAAAAGCGCACAGTCATCTTGTTTTGCGCACTTGATTATCTCAGATATCCTTACGAGTTCTGCCTTAAAAGTACTCATATCCTCGCCTAAATTATCGGTTATCCTCATGGAAGACATTATCCTCATCCTTCCGAGAGACAATGAACTGCACGGAACCTTTGAGCCCATATAAGCCAGGATGGAACATACACCTACCGTTCTGATAAGAGTTGTCTTACCTGACATGTTCGAACCGGTGATCAAAGCTATATCGGATCTGATGGTAACCGAGTTGCTTACGGCCGTATCAGGCGAAAGCAGCGGATGCGTAATATCCTTACCATCAAAATAAGCATTCTTATCGGGAGAATCGCTGCTCTCCACTTCCGGGAAGGAATTAACTGCGCTGACAAATGATATCTGAGAAGCGCACATAAGCGATTCTATCTCAGCAAGGTTCGTGATCGAGTGATACAGGCTGTCTCCGTAGCTGTCGGCCCATTTGCCCATGAAATAGCAGATCAAATGATCCAGCGGGAATACGCTGTTTATTAGGAACGCGAAAAGCGGCTGGCTTCTTAATCCCGCAAAGAACAATATAAAAGAGAGCGATGACAGGGACGTGGTAACCTTCTTTCCCTCCTTGCCTGCTATCAGTGATCTGAGATAACCGTTCTTAAGTCCCGATGATTCAAGAAGCGAATACATCTTATGGATCGTGGAAACCTGATTGGGCATACCGTCAGCAGCTTTAAAATAGTAGGAATTTGCTTTTACGTTAGCTGCCCACAGCAAAAGATTTACAAGGATTACGCCTAAAACGCACGCTCTTATATATGTGGAAAAGAAAATAAGAGAAGCAACCGGAATAAACCAAAGGAATATCTGAATGGCTGCTATAACAATATGGTTGTTATTTACGGCTTTTCTTTCTGATGCAAAATCAATAAGCGCCTTGGGATCCTTTTTCATTTTGCCGAGGAGCGCGGTAGCCTGAAACTTCTCAAGAAAGTCAGGATTCTCCGAAAGTTCCTTAACCGCTTCCTGTCTGGTCTTTATCGCTGATGCGGATCTCACGCCGTTATCGTTTCCGAGCAGTTCCTTTGCGAAAGCACGCCTGCCGAAAGCAGTCTCGGAAACATTAAGAAGAGAAAAAAGCGATTTCTTTCCGAAAAGATCAAGGTCCATGCAATAGCCATGACCTTCAACATAGAATTCCGTGCCTGAAGCTCTTCTTATCGCCTCCTCCTTCTCGTCTCTTCTCTTAAGGTTCCTGCATACAAGATCAAACAGGCCGTTAAAATCACCTTTGATCCTTGCAATATATCTTGCGTTGACGTTTTCCAGAGCCTCATAGAAATTAAGCTCAGCGGTTACTTTGCCGTGAATGATGCATAGGATGACAAAGACTGTCATAGACAGGGCAAAAACAAAATAAAATAACGCAGCCTTGTTAACTATAGCCCATATCAAAGAGCCGGCCGCGAGAATGAATGTAATAAAGCGAAAAACGCTGAGAAGGACACTTCTGCGTCCGTACAGCGTCATCGATTCATTGATCTTATTGATTTTATCTTCAAATATCTTTGGATTAGCCGTCATTCACTTTCCCTGCAGACTTGGGCTTTGCTGCTGGCTTCTTAGCCGGTGCCTTCTTGGCTGAAGTCTTGGCTGTTGAAGCTTTAGCCGTAGTCTTTGCTTTCGTTTCAGTTTTGGTCTTAGCTGCCGTCTTCTTGGCAGTGGTCTTTTTTGCCGCAGTCTTTGTTTTCGAAGCGGCAGTCTTCTTGGAACGGGTTCCTGCGTTCTTCGCTCTGCTTGCACGCTTGGGTACGCAGTTATCGAGAACGTCGCCTACATTGTCATGGATCGTGAGCAATGCCTTAAGATCCATATAAGTTGAACTCTTATTTATAATGACGATCCTGTCATGCTTTAAGAACTGAGCAAATGTCGCAGCCGGATAAACCGTGAGCGATGTGCCCGCAATGATAAGAAGATCGCACTTCTTAATAGCTTTGATCGCATCATCAACGTCCTTGTGATTGAGGTTCTCCTCATAAAGAACGATATCAGGCCTTACCACTCCACCGCACTTCTCACAGTGAGGAACACCTTCCTGGGCCACAACGTATTCAAGATCATATTTCTTACCGCATTCCATGCAGTAATTCCTGAAGACAGATCCGTGGAGCTCGATAACGCACTTGCTGCCTGCCTCCTGATGGAGATTATCGATATTCTGCGTGATTATAGCCTTAAGCTTGCCCTGCTTCTCAAGCCTCACAAGAGCCTTATGAGCCTTATTTGGTCTGGCATCGGGATAGATCAGCTTACGCTTGTAGAAATCGAAGAAATCTTCAGGGTGCTCCATGAAAAAATCATGGGCAATGATATCGATAGGTCTGTACTTCATTCCGCTGTCGGAATTATAGATACCTGTACCGCTTCTGAAATCAGGGATACCGCTCTCGGTAGATACACCGGCTCCACCGAGAAAAACAATATATTCAGACTCGGCGATAAGCTGCTTGAGCTGCCTTAATTTGTCTTCCCTAACGCTTCCCAGCCTGTCAATCCTAGTTTCCACTTTGTATTCCTCACTATGACCGTCTGATTAAAGGTGATCGATTACTCCGTCAAAATCGAAATCACCATCACCTGCGTTATCAAACGCACCGGCAGCACCGAACATTTCCTTACCCGTAACGCGCTTTTCATCCCTGCGTTGCTCAACGAGCGTGCTCAAAGCCTTGCGTACTCTGTCGGGAGTCTTGATGCTCCTGATCTCAAGGACAGGTGTTGTCTTATCAGCCGTATTGAGGATGACCGAACCGACGCCGAAGATCTTCTGGCCGAAAGACTGTTTGAAAGTGATATCGAGGATACGGTAAAGCAGGATCTCTTCAGACTTGATGTTGAAGATACCGGTCTTGAGATAGAACTTATTCTTGCTGAAAGAATAGATCGTGAAAGATAACGGAAGTCCCAAATACCTTTTCCTGTCCTGCCAAAGAATCTCTTCGTTTTCAGTCAGATTGGTAAGCCTGTCTATTTTTGACATAACAGATATCCTCCGCATCTTTCAGCCCGCACAAAGCGGATCTGCCGTATCTATTAATCAATATATTATAAAATCTTGACTATGTGCGTCAAATTTCTTAAATGAAACACAATTATAATATTGGCTATTGTTTTCTGTTCTTTCTTATCGGATCCAGGATGTCATCGCTGTCGAAAAGCCTGGAGAAATCATAGTTCTTCATAGCATTGGGGCTTATTATCGTTCTGTCGAAATAAAGGTAGTTGTCACCGTAGATATGGTAAGGCTTAGGGCCTGCGCCGAAGAATATACGGAAACCGTTGTTCTTAAGGAATACGGCCTTCTCGTCCGTTCCGTAGATATAGTTACCGCTCGGATAAGAGATCATGTGTGTATCCGGTATAAGCGAGCCGATCTGATCAAGCCATCTGTTGGTGTCATCCATAATTCCGGCAAGATCGGTCTTCCTTGCATTTGGAAGGTATCCGTATGTGCAGGATGCGAATTTCCAGCCGGTATCCTTAAGGACTTCAACGATATTCCTGACGGCATTACGGTTATTCTCTATCTCATCATCCGTATACTCTTCCTGGGGAAGGTTTGCCGCGTTAAGCTGCTTGTTCCTGTCCCTTAACTGCTCACGGTTGACGATATAGCCGAAGCATGAATCATGTCCGCCTATGGACACGATGCCCTTGGAACCGTCATACGTGAAATCCAGATGGTTGCTTACGAAGATATCCAATATACCGATCGCTTCAGCGGTCCTGTTGACCACTGGATCTTCCGTTCCGTCTTTGCCCTTGATCGTGTATTCGCCGCAGACCTGCTTCTCATCGTTCAGAACGAGGCGTCTGCATGTACCGCAGACATATGCGGTAGGATCATAGCTTAAGTTCTCTATGATGATAACAAGCGGTTTCTTGCCTTCCGGAACAGTAAGGTTACGTTCGAGAATGAATCCCGGATCGGTAGCAGACATCATGTTCTCGGGATCGACTAATACATATCCCTTCGCATAAAGGCTCTCAAGTATCTGTGTAAACTCATTTGCCGTGAGATAAAGTCCTGTATCGCCTTTACCGAACTCAACGCCGAAAGCAGCATCGGGATTGGCAATCAGGGATCTTACGCAAAGGACCTCAACATGTCCTCTCCACTCTACGGTCTTCGATGTATGACCGGTTGCGGCAAGAAGATCAGAACGGATCTTATCGTCTTCCGGGAAGATCGCGGCAAGATTTGAGAACAGCTTTTCAGCCGAATAAAACTTGTATCTTTCGAGCATATGCTCGCCTTCTGCCATCATAGGTTCGTACATCTCCGCTTTGATCTCATTGATCCTCTTCGCAGAGTATTCACCTACATATCCTTCATATCTTCCGTTAACGAGCTGATACCTTTGAACGGCTTCAACATAATCCCCTTCAGCAAGAGCTTTCTCTGCCGTCCTTACATCACCAGTCGCAGTCTCGATATAATCCACTTCTCGTCTCATAGGACCGGCGATGGCGGAGAAATTGCTTATCGGCGATAACTGGTCGAAAACAAAGGTAACATCAGGTTTCTCGATCTTACCCAGAAGGAACTGTTCGCACAAAGAATTCAGTCGTTTGGCGACGACTGATGCGGTAAGTTCCTCCATGGAATCGAGGAAATCGATATCACTGTGCTGAGGCACATATCTGTTGGTGACGATCCTGTCACAGATAAGGTCTACCTTAGTCTTGACGATCTCTTCCATGCTGCTGAGGAGCTTGATCTTCTCATCATAAGTATTGTCATTGGCGTCAGGATTATAAGCCAGTACCTGATCCTGAACGTTTCTGTAGATTGAAAGAGCTTCTTCATAGTTGCCGTTCTCGATCGCTTCGCTGAAATCAGGGATAGTTCTGTCTTCATAAGCGTTCTCCCTTGCAACCACCGTCATTATCAGAACAAGTGCGGCAAGAAACACACCGCACGCAAAAGCCGCAAAGCGGAAACCTTTCTTTCCGCCTTTTTCGGTCTCTGCTATGTGATATCCTGCCGAGAATCCTTTCACTTCAGATCATCAAAGCTAATCTGCTTTGCCTCGAGGGACTTCTCCCTTATGTAATATCCGATCGCCGGAAGCTTACGTATCCTGTAATACTCGGGATCTTCAACCGGAACCTCTTCAAGCAGCGACAGGCTTCTTAAGACAGATCCCTTCTTCGAAATAAGGAGCTGTACACCCTGCGTTGTTCTCGTTGTCTTCAAAGGTACGAGAGAACACTTGAACACGACAGCCTTGTCGATGCTGCTCGTCGCAACCATATCCGGATCCTGATCTTCTGCAAGGAACTTGAATCCGACGGCCTTGCTACCGTCATAGAAAGCGTTTACGAGCTTTTTGCGGTTCTGCTTAGTCTCGTATGTGCTGATCGGGAATCTGGCCGCTTTACCGTTCTCAAACGCGATAAAGAGGATGCCCTTATAATCCGTCGTAGAGATCATAAACACAGGTCTCTCGCCGTCTTCCATCTCAAGTTCGGACGAAAGGAAATGTCCGAGATCGCCCGGCTTGGTATCAGTGATATCGTAAACGTGCGTCTTATAGAGATTGCATTTATCCGTAAAGATAAGGAGATCGGATCTGTTCTCGCACTCAAAGCCCATGAAGATCTCGTCATCATCTTTTGTCTTAAGCTCACCCGCGCTCTGCAGCGACTTCATGGTATGCTTCTTAAGATAACCGTGACGTGTGAGCATGAGATGCAGCCTGTAATCGGGGATAACAGCTGATTCGGCAAATGTCTCTGTCTCTTCCGCCATGACGATCTCCGACTTTCTGGGCTGTCCGTATTTCTCGGCTACTTCCCTGAGTGTCTTGACTATAAGGCCGTTGATCCTCCTGGGGCTTCCCAGGATATCCTCTGTATCTGCGATATCAGCCTTGAGCTTGTCTCTGTCGGCGATCCTGTTAAGGATATACTGCTTGTTGATGTTGCGGAGCTTGATCTCTGCAACATATTCAGCCTGCTCCTCATCGATCCCAAAGCCGCTCATGAGGTTAGGGATAACATCAGCTTCAAGTTCCGTCTCTCTGATGATCTTTATTGCCTTATCGATGTCCAAAAGGATAACGGCAAGACCGTCCAAAAGATGAAGTCTCTTCTTCATCTTATCGAGATTGAACTGCAGCTCTCTGCAAACGCAGCTTCTTCTCCACTTAAGCCACTCGTCGATGATCTGGGAAATGCCCATAACTCTCGGAGTGCCGTCGATCAGGATATTGAAGTTGCATGAGAAAGTATCTTCGAGCTTTGTAAATCTGAAGAGCTTTGTCATCAGCTGCTCGTGGTCAGTTCCCCTCTTGCAGTCGATAGTGATCTTAAGACCGTCAAGGTCTGTCTCGTCTCTGATGTCAGCGATCTCTCTTGCCTTACCGCTCTTAACCAGATCCGCAATATTGTCGATAATCGCCTCAACGCTTGTGGAATAAGGTATCTCGGTGATCTCGATCAGGTTATTGGACTTATCGACTCTGTATTTCGCCCTGACGGAGAAAGTTCCCTTGCCGCTGTCGTAGATGGCTCTCATCTGCTCCTTGTCGTAAAGGATCTTTCCACCACCCGAAAAGTCAGGCGCGGGCATGATCTCCAAAAGATCGCATGCCGGATCTTTCATGTATGCTTCGGTAGCTGCGCATACTTCAGCCAGATTAAACGAACAGATATTGGAAGCCATACCGACGGCGATACCCTGGTTTGCGTTAACGAGAACCGCAGGGAATGTCGTGGGAAGCAGAGTCGGTTCCTTAAGAGTACCGTCGTAGTTATCGACCATGTCAACGGCATCTTTATCAATACCCTTGAAGATCTCTTCGCAGATCTTCTCAAGCCTGACTTCGGTATAACGCGGAGCAGCGCACTGCATGTCCCTCGAATACTGCTTACCGAAGTTACCCTTGGAATCGACAAACGGATGAAGCAATGAACCGTTGCCTCTGGTAAGTCTTACCATCGTATCGTAGATGGCCTGGTCTCCGTGAGGATTGAGCTTCATGGTCTGACCGACGACATTTGCGGACTTGGTCCTGTTGCCGCCCAAAAGTCCCATCTTATACATGGTATAGAGAAGCTTTCTGTGTGAAGGCTTAAAACCGTCGATCTCAGGAATCGCACGCGATACAATGACACTCATTGCATACGGCATATAGTTGATCTCGAGCATGTCTGTAATCGGCTGGTCTACTGCCGGCATGTCCTTTGCATTACTGTCAGTAAGCCTGCTCTTTAAGGAATCTGAATTGATATCGTCTTTTCTCTTACGTGCCATTTATATCACCCTAAATCAAGCATATCGAGGTATTTCTTACCGTCCATCTCGATATGGAGTTTTCTTCCTGCGAGGTTGTCGCCCAAGAGCAGATCAAAGACTTCAGCAGTCCTCTGTGCATCTTCAGGACATGCCTTGATGAGTCTTCTGGACTTCGGATTCATGGTCGTCTTCCACATCATCTCAGGTTCGTTCTCACCCAAACCTTTCGACCTCTGTATGGTGCACAGCTTAGGATCGACCTTGGCAAGAATCTCAGCCTTCTCCTTCTCGTTGAATGCGAAATATGTCTCTTCCTGCGCGTTCTTTCCCTTGGGCCTGTATGTGATCTCGAAAAGAGGTGACTCTGCAACATACACATAGCCCTTCTCGATCAGTGTGGGAGTCAGTCTGTAGAGCATAGCGAGGATGAGAGTTCTGATCTGGAAACCGTCGACGTCGGCATCTGTACAGATTATGATCTTGTTCCACCTGAGGTCATCAAGATTGAAAGCGCTCATATCCTTGGTGTGCTTATTCTTGATCTCGACTCCGCATCCTAATACCTTGAGAAGATCCGTAATGATCTCGCTCTTGAATATCGTAGCGTAATCAGCCTTGAGGCAGTTTAAGATCTTACCTCTGACCGGCATGACTGCCTGGAATTCGGCATCACGGCCGAGCTTAACGGAACCCAAAGCCGAATCACCCTCAACGATGTAGAGCTCGCGCTTTGCAACATCCTTTGTTCTGCAGTCTACAAACTTCTTGATCCTGTTGTTGATATCGACCTTGCCCATGAGCGTCTTCTTGATATTGACCTTAGCCTTCTCGGCATTCTCACGTGCACGCTTATTGATAAGGATCTGCTCGATCGTCTTCGCTGCAAAATCCTTATTCTCGATAAACCAGATCTCAAGGTTATCCCTGATGAGCTGGGTCATGAAGTCCTGTATAAACTTATTGTTGATGGCCTTCTTCGTCTGGTTCTCATATGAAGTCTGTGTTGAGAACGTATTGGTAACAAGGATCAGCGAATCCGCAATATCCTGGAACGTGATCTTGGATTCATTGGCCTTATATTTCTCTTTAAGCTTGATCTGCTTATCGATCTCGGCAACGAAAGCATTCCTGACTGCCTTATCCGGAGATCCGCCGTGTTCAAGGAAGCTCGAGTTATGGAAATACTCCAAAGCGTTAACTTCATTATTGAAGCAGAAAGCCACTTCAGCTCTTACCTTATACTCATCACGGTCTTCCTTATCACGGCCCCTGCCTTCACCGGAGAACGTATATGTATCGGTAAAGCCCTTCATGTCACTTAATTCATCAACATATCCCTTGATACCGTCGGGATATATATATGAGAATTCTTCACCGCTCTCGTTATCCTTGAGGACAAATTCGATACCGCTGTTGATAACGGACTGGCGCTTGATGATATCCTTGAATACTTCAAGAGGGATTATCGTCTCGGTAAAGACCTCCGTATCGGGCTTCCAGCGCTGGATTGTACCTGTTCTCAAGTATCTGTAAGGCTCTGTAATAAGATCCGTTACGGGGCAGCCCTTTGCAAAAGACATCGTATACTTCTGCTTGTCACGGAAAACGGTAACATCGAAGAATTCAGAAGCGTACTGAGTAGCGCATGCGCCGAGACCATTAAGTCCCAACGAGAACTCATAATCACCCGAACTGTTGTTATTGTATTTGCCGCCCGCATAAAGCTCACAATAAACGAGCTCCCAGTTATAACGGCCTTCCTTCGCGTTATAGTCAAGCGGAATACCACGGCCGAAATCTTCGACCTCGATAGTACCGTCCGCAAATCTCGTAACGATTATCTTGTCTCCGTATCCTTCACGCGCTTCATCGATCGAATTGGACAGGATCTCGAAAAAGGAATGAATGCATCCTTCAAGATTGTCTGATCCGAAAATAACGGCCGGTCTGAGTCTGACACGGTCAGCGCCCTTGAGCATCGAAATGCTCTCATTGCCGTAATCCTTCTTACTCGGCATATCGCCCTGATCCCTCGCTTTTTATTAATTATTTAATGCTGAATCGATTATAACACAAAGATTTCAATATCCTTCAAGCCTAAAATCTATGAAAAATAAGGTTGTCCGCATAATCGAACAACCTTATTTGTGACAATTCATGAATTTATCAGATGTTTGGTATCTCTTCAGGAGCGCAAGGCTTGAACTCATTGGATGTACCCTTGCCCGGATAAGTAAACGGCCCTGTATAGATCAGTTGGAATTTAAAAGCAAATGTATTGTATTCAGGTGTCACGGTGATCTGATACTGCTGAGGACGGTGTATACCATAACCGCCGATGGTGACCGTATGCGTACCCGGAACCATCATTACTCTGACAGGATCTCTGTCAACAAGTTCCCCATACTCCCTGCCGTCTATCATGACCATGGTCTTATGTATGGTATGAAGAGGATAAAAACTCGGTATCCTATATAGCAGCAATTGCCCTGCATATGCATAAGCCTTACCGCATACGGGGCAAGGATAACCGGCAGAATTGTCTTTCTTGATACTGTCTGTCACATGACCGCAGTCAGGACAAAAGATCCTGTAACGTCTATGTACAGGAATAATGATGTTTCCGTTCTCAATAACCGGAGGCACATAAGGAATAACCTGCTGCGAAGAACTGTCATAAGTAACATTTACAGAAGTTCCGCCCTGCGGTGCCTGCTGCGCCTGCGGATTCTGAGGTGCTTGAGGTGCAGTTCCGGTCGGAGTACCGCAGTTGGTACAGAACGCAGAGCCTTCATTTAACTGATTTCCGCATTTAATGCAAAACATGATCATCCCCCCTTGTCCATTGTTAGAAATATTTTACCATATAGCGAAAAAACGAACGCATTATCCGGGCAATAAAAAACCTCTTCCGTCATATGAACGAAAGAGGTCTTTTCTTTTGAATTGGTGAGCCATGGGGGACTCGAACCTCCGGCCCACAGCTTAGAAGGCTGTTGCTCTATCCAGCTGTCTATCCAGCTGAGCTAATGACCCTGGAGCGAGTGATGGGAATCGAACCCACGTGGTCAGCTTGGAAGGCTGAAGTTCTACCATTGAACTACACTCGCATATATCGCCGAAAGATTTTCGGCGAAGTAAATATTACACTAACGTCCTGAATTGGTCAACAGGAAAATTAAGACGTCGGGGGTTTCTTGGAAAGATAGTTTTCTGAAGCGTAGAAACCGTCGATTGTCTTATACCAGCCGTTGCTTGTCCTGGCTACGACAACGATCGTCTGTCCTCTTGAAAGCGTACCGATCTTCGTGTACTCCGTACCGGGACCCTTTCTGATGTTGAGGAATTCGCCCTTGGTAACCTTTGCATAGTAAGTAACCTGCTGGTCAAGAGTTGTCTCCTTCCAAGTGATCGGCTGATCATTGGTAAGAGGTCCTGTATACAAAGAAAGTGAAGTTGTAGGAGCTGTCGTAGTAGTGGTTGTGATTGCTTCCGAAGTGGACGGAGCGGTATCAATAGTCGGTTTTGACTTCTTGCCGCATGCAACAGCAGTTAAAGCCATGACACCGATAAGCATACCGGCAGAAATTCTTGCAGCCGCCATTTTGCTGTTCACGTTTATCACCTCCGCAGAACTATACGTTTAATATATTATTACATACTTTGCAATAAAAAATGTATTAATTTTGTTACAAAGTATTCTTTACGCGCTATCAGGGGCTTAAACACGGTATTTCGGTTCGAGCAGATAAAATGCTATATGATCCCTGTACTGCCCGTTAATATGCATATATGAGATCCTTTTCCCTTCTTCGGTAAAACCGGTGCGCTTAATGAGTTTTATCGAAGGAATGTTTTCCGGAAGTATGAACGCCTCGATCCTGTGCATGCCGTATTCCTTGAACATAAAGCTGCAGGCCGCATCGATAGCCTCGGTCATATAACCTTTTCCGGTGTGATCCTGATCAAGATGATATCCGATAGCGCAGCTCATCATGCCGCCATATGCAAGATTGAAAAAAGATACCCTGCCTATTATCTCATCGCTCCCCTTTAACGTTATCCACAACGGTACAACGCTTCCCGCAAGAAAAGAATCGCAGTCAAAAGCAAGGTATTTCCTTTGTTCGGATACCGTAAAGTAAGAGTTCGGATGAGTCTGGGCAAAACGCTTATGGAATTCGCGGTTCTTAATAAAATAGCCGGTAACCTTTGGAGCTTCACTCTTCCTTAAGACAGCAAGCCTGAGCCTGTCAGTCTCTAAGGCAAGCATCTCGCACCTTGATCTTTTAGAAGCGATAATGTAACCCATCACGGATTACTCTTCAGGATCGGGAGCATCCGGTTCATCGTCTCCCTCGTCACCGCCGTCTCCGAAATCGGGCAGTTCTTCAGGCGTATAGACGGTATCAGGCTTTTTGGTTCCCTTTGCAGCGAGAAGGCGGTCTCTGACAATGATACCGGAAGGAGAGATCAGTCCGTCAGGCCAGTGACCGGCAAAGATATCCTCAAGTGAATAACGTCCGTTTGTATCGAACAGGATTCCGTTTCTGTTGGAAGTATTGTTCGCATAGATATAGGAATTGCACCAGCCTATCTCACTCTCATCAAGGAAATCAAGCCATTTGGCGGTGTTCTCGGCATTTGCGGCACTTACGCCCGAAGAATCGGTAGCTTCCCATTCAGTTACGAATATGCATATTCCCTTCTGCTTGGAATTATGGATCTTGGTCTGAAGTTCTTCAGTATCCGTACCCGCGCTGAAATGAACGGAATAGACGATATTTGAGCCCTTGATGGGGTTGTTTGCAGCTGCTTCGATATCACGGCAGTAATCAGAAGTGCCGACGATAATGATATTGTCCTTATCGATGGCTCTGATGGCTTTGATAACCTCTTCGGCAAACGGTTTTACGGAATTCTTCCAGTCAACCGCGCGCTTTTTCTTATCTCCGTATCTGACACCGTTGGATTCGTTACAGACCTCATACATAACGTTCGGGCTGTCAGCATAGATTCCTGCGATCCTTGTAAAGAAGGCTACAGCCTGCTTCTTGTATGTATTGGGATCTCCGTTTGCATAGTTATGCCAGTTGACAATGACGTAAATACCCTGCGAAATACAAAGATCGATAATGTCGCATGTCTGTTTGAAATACTTTTCGGTCTGAGTGATATAAGAATCCTCGCTCTTATCGGCAGGAACAGAGATTCGGATAACGTCAGCGCCCCAGTCTTCGGCTATTGTCTTAACAGTTTCAATTCCATAAAAGCCTGCACATTCGTTAAGCGGGCTTGAGCTGACACCTCTGAGAATAACGGGAGCCTTGCTCTTTGTCGTGATCTGGTTGCCGGTTACGATAAGCTGACCGTATTGTTTTACAGGCATCTTGTTAACAAGCGGAATACTTGTAGGCTCAGGAAGCAGCTCTGTTTCCGCAGGTGTAGTCTCAGCGGTAGTCTCTGTGGGAGCTGTTGATTCAGTAGGTACTGTCACTGTAGTCGACGGAAGTGTCTCCGTTCCTAAATTCTTTGAACAAGACGTAAAAGATAACGTCATCGCCAGAATCATTATCAGTGATACTATTTTTGATCTCATCTTTTCACATTACCTCGATAAAAAATTGAACTTTATAATATCAAATTCTATTTCACATTAATCAAATTCAATGTATAATCAAACTGTATTATAAAGCAAGATACACAAAAACAAGCAACTTTTTGATACAACTGGCAATTAACATAATTGAAACAGTTTATTTATAATAAAAGTTGTTAAATAAACTATAATAGATTTAACCATAGATTATTCAGGAGTGCTTTATGGGACGATCAGATGCTTTAAGAGACAAGATACAAAAGCTCGGCGCCAAGCAAAAGCTAGGGGCATTGATTAAATATGCCGATAATCCTGATGATGATGTAAGAATGGCTGTAGCAATTGCCATGGGTCTCATACCTACATACGACTCCGGCATGGCTCTTATTCCCCTTCTTCGTGATACTTCACCTCAGGTACGTGCTGCTGCCGCTACCGCTGCTGCCGATATCCATGCAAAGCACTGCGAAGAATATGTTAAGAAACTTGCTTTCGCAGATTCCGATCCTAACGTAAGACAGGTCGCAAAGCAGGCTTTCGACAAACTCAAGGATACAGTCGTTTAATAAATGAATAAATAACTAAGGGCCGTCGATGTACGGCCCTTTTTTGTTGTCTGTTATATCAGTTATCAGTTCTCGATAATGAGTGTAACTTCCCCGGCCTTCTTGTAGATGGAATTCTCGGGAATGACTCCTCTTACCATTGAAAGCGGATAGACTCTGGAACCTCTTCCTACGACAGTTCCGGGATTAAGGACGCTTCCGCATCCTACTTCTACGTTATCGCCTACGATAGCTGCAAACTTCTTGAGGCCTGTCTCAATGTCGCCGCCTTCATAGTGAACATTTACAAGCTTCTTATCTGACTTAACGTTGGAAGTGATAGAGCCGGCTCCGAGATGAGCCTTATAACCGAGAACGGAGTCACCGACATAGTTATAATGAGGAACCTGTACGTTGTCGCAAAGGATAACGTTCTTAAGTTCTGTGGAATTGCCGACTACGCAGTGTGTGCCGACGATGGCATTGCCTCTGATGAAAGCGCAGTGTCTTACCTCGGTCTCAGGTCCGATGATCGCAGGTCCCTTGATATAAGCGGAATCAAATACCACAGCACTCTTGGCGATCCAGATATCCTCTCCCCTCTTCTCGTAAACCTCGGGATCAAGCGTAGGCCCGATCTTGAGAATGAATTCCTTTATAAGAGGAAGAACTTCCCAGGGATACTGCTTGCCTTCGAAAAGCGGAGCCGCAATGGTATGGCTCAGATCGATAAGTTCATTTGTTTCAAACATAATTTATCCTCCGTTAAATGCGTGTTTATCGCATAATTGGTAACTAAGACTGTGAGCGGAACTTAACGACTCTAACCTTGTCAGGCAACTTGTTGTCGACACGGAAATACACGTTAGGATCCTTACTTGACACAACGACCGGGATCTCAACGACACCTTCAGAATTATTAGGCATCTGAGAATAGTCAACAGTAACGATTATATCCTTAGCAGTAAGCGAATTGATGGTGTTCCTTCGACCGACGATCCTGAGCTCGGCATCTTTGATCGGGAACGAATATCCGTCTGATTCCTCATTAGGATATGTGATGGGAACAGTAATATTCCTGGTCACAACAGGGTTGTTGTCGATCTGGATATAAAGCCAAAGGAACAGCGAAATGAAAAGCGAGAGCAACAGGAAAACAACTCTCGTGGCTCCGCTGACACGGCGGGCATTACTTGTCTCATCAGCTTCCTTGGTCTTGATAACGAGCGGAGTGGAAACTTCATTCTCAGGCTCTGACTCCTTGCTGACAGCCTTTTCGGGCGCAGCTGCTGATTTTCCTGCAGCCTCAGCCGTAGCAAGACGTCTTCTGAATTTTCCGAGGAATCTTGAAATACCACTCTTGCCTGTATCCGTAGCGGTAAGTCCCAGCAAATAAGAAAGGTTCGCTTCGAGTTCTTTTACGTCATGCATCTCGAAAAGCCTTCCGTTTACCGCAATTGAAGTCTTTCCTCTCTCCTCGGATACAACGACAACGACCGTATCGCCCATCTCACTTGCGCCGATTGCCGCTCTGTGTCTGGTACCTGTACGCTCCAAAGCATGCATGGTAACAGAAAGCGGAACGTGGCAGCGGGCTGCGATAATCCTGCCGTCCCTGATAAGAAGTCCGCCGTCATGCATAGGAGAACCTTTATAGAAAATGCTCTGAAGGACCGAACTTGTGACTGACGAATCAAATCTTACGACATTCTCCTGTGAAAGGAGTTCATCAAGTTTTGTCTTACGCTCAATAAGAATGAGCGCGCCGGTATAAGATCTTCCCATCTCCTTGCAGGCAAGGCATATCTCATTGATAAACGCGGACAGCTCGGTGCTGTTGAACTTCTCCTGATGTTTGAAAGGATCGGTAAACCTCGAAGATGTGCGAAGACCTACCGTCTCAAGAGCTCTTCTCAATTCAGGCTGGAACAAGACAACAAAAAGGATCGCTATGACATAGAGCAGCCTGTTGAAGATGAAGCCGACCATGTCGAGTCCCATAATGCCGCAGAACGAAACAAAGATAAGGATCAGAACGATACCTTTAATGAGCTGCCATGCACGGGTCTGCCTGATAAACAGAAGGATCGAATAGATAAGTATGGTAACGAGACCGATATCTATCGTATAGCGGATAAAATCGCCAAAGCTGCCGAAAAACAAAGTGCCACTGGCGAGAGACTTTATAAGCTCGTTTACAAACTCTATTATCTGACTGATAAAAGTGGCATTAGACATCAATCAGGCTCCTTCGGCAAATCTATTACATAACTAAATAATTATAACATAATATAAGGCGATACAAGCCTTCCGCGGGAAATCATGCACATTAACCGCATTTCATCATCTACGAAAACAAGATCGCTCAAATGCCCGGATTTGTTGATGTTCAATCTTTCCCTCGGTGTATCGGACAGAGCTTTAACTATAGATTTTTTGGAAATTCCATAAGAGAAAAGCCTGAGTGCTTCCTGAGCCGCACAGGTGACTGAACCGGCAAGATTTCCGTTCTTGCCGAAATATGTCCTTCCGCCCCTGGATTCCACGGGTGTTCCGCCCAGATCATAGATTCCGTCCGGCATTCCGGCAGCTCTCATTGCATCGGATATTACGATTATCCTGTCCTCAAACAGCTTAAAGAGCATTCTGAGCACAGTCGGATCAACATGAATGCCGTCGCAGATAACCTCGATATAAGAATCTGAGTTGTCAAACGCAGCACCCAAAGGTCCGGGTTCGCGTTTCAGGCATGGCCTCATTGCGTTGAGCGCATGTGTGAGTGAATTTCCGCCGTTCTTAAAGAAGTCATCCGCGGTCTTATAATCGCAGTCGGAATGACCAAGGGAGATAACGTATTTATCTTTTAATCCTTTAACAAGCTCCATAGCACCGTCCAGTTCTGGCGCTATATCGATTATCTTTAAAAGTCCCGGGTAATCACGTTCGATCTTTTCGATGATCGAAGCAAGCTTGTCTGCAGTTACAAGATTTACGGGGTCTTGCACTCCGGCTCTCAAAGGACTTAAGAAAGGTCCTTCAAGCCTTAATCCCGCAATCTCAGCAAATGCGAGATCCGTTCCCGAAAGTTTCTGCTTAGCCTCATATACGGCACCTGCAGCACGGAGAACCGCGTCCTCATCTAAAGTCATGAGCGTGGGAAGGAAATCCGATACGCCGAAAGACGGAAGCAACGATGCCATTTTTACCACATCCTCTGCCCTGCCGTCTGACACATCGTACCCGAAAGAACCATGGATATGCGAGTCAAAGAAGCCCGGGAGCGCAGTAAAAGCGCTCATATCCTTTTCTTCAAGATGGTCCTTGCCGTCGTAAGCCTCTATTTCGGAAATAACGCTTCCGTCCGCAAGTTTGATGTCAGTCAGGCGAAGCATGGAATCACTTCTTCTTTTTGGTAGTTGCTGCCGCCTTCTTCTTTGTGGTGGCTGCGGTCTTTTTCTTAGTTGTTGCCGCAGCTTTCTTTGTCGTAGTCGCAGAAGCCGAAGTCGTCTCTTCTGTCGTTGCTTCAGCCGTCTCCGTAGTAGTCTCTGAAGCGGGTTTGCGTGCTGCGGACGCCGATATATCAGAACCTGTCGCGGTTACGGCAGTAGCAAGAGCAGATTCCTTGGCTTTTTTCTCAAGATATTCATCATACTGAACCTTGGTCATGCCGTAATCAGAACCCTTGAGCAGAGCTTCAACGATAATGAAAGCAACAGCGTTGATCCTTATCTGGAGCCTGTCGCCGCTGCAGTCGATCTCTCCGTCGCCGTCGCGGTCATAATCGGGTTCCATAAGTACAGAATCAAGGAACGTCGTGGAGTCGTCATGTGTTCTTCTAATCATTCCGCCGTAATTCTGAAGATTAAGGTTCTTAGTCTCCTTCATCTCGTCCATCTTGGTGAAATTGTATTCAAAGCTGTCGAAGAACACGACCGGAATACCAGCCTCATCAAAGACAAGGTAATCAGACTTGTTGGCTGACACTTCATTATAGATATCCTCAGTCCCGTCACCGTTAAGATCGGCCTTTACGCCTGATTCATTGTAATAAAGATCAAATCCGTAGTTTGTAAAAAGAGTGTTTGCAAAGCAGACGTCATAAGCCTGATAGAGCTTTCTGCGCATCTTGTATCTGTTTTGCGGGTTAAGCGACTTGTATCCGGATGAAGCATACAGCTTATCACCCGCATAAAGGCTTTCCATGCAGTACATAACGTCGATGCGAAGCTTCTCTTCGTCAGTAAGCGAATTGTAGAATTCCCTCGCTCCGGCATAATCGTCATTTCCCGCGCCGAAAGCAACGAAATAAACGTCATATGCGAACGGCGGATATTCTGAAAATGCCTTCATGGCAGTAAGCAGGCACGCGGTGCCGGATGCATTGTCGGAAATACCGTCAAACGAATACTCAAGAGCAGTTGTCTCTGCACCCTTCTTGGAAGTTGTTTTTGTATTCTCGACCTTCTTGGTCTCAGGCGGAAGATTGTCGTAATGAGCACCGATTATCGCAATCCTGTGCTTGGTGACCACCTTTCCCTCGGAATCCTCATCATAAAAACCCGTTCCCGGTATCTTTACGACATAATTGGCGGATGTTCCGTTCTTAGTGGTAAAAGTCTGTACCTGAGGCTCGAATTTGAGCTTGGTCATTTCCTCTTTGATAAACTCACCGGTTGCCTTCTCACCTTCCGAATAAGGCTTTCTGTCGGGATGATCGGCAGCGATCTTTCTTGCCAGGTCAGAACCGTAACTGCCGTAATCAGCAGGTCTTATCTTCTTGCCGTCGTCTTTTTTGCACGATGTAAGGAGCACGGAGGCTGCCGAACTGAAAATGAACACGGCTGTAAGCGCCAGCGATATAAGTTTTCTGCCCTTAAAGGACTTATTTGCGATTTTCACTATAACAATAACCTCGATTAATTATTCTCCCGCGGACTGATCACAGCAAGCCGCTTATCAAACAGCTGCATAGCCGCGGTCTTATCGATATCACGGATGATCCACTCCATTTTACCTTCAGCGTTTCTTTCATAATCAACCACTTTAACAGTCTTGTCCTTCTTTTTGGAGAGATTGTCCTCAAGAGCTTTCCTGATCATGGCACAAGACACACCCTCAAGTCTGACAGACAGACCGAGCTTTGAATAGATCGGGGCAAGAACAGTGCGGATCTTCTCGGGAAGTGATGAATAAAGGCTGATGGCAAGAGCTTCACCTTCCGAATAATTCATAAACCTGAAGTAACCTTCAATAGCGACGGCTATCTCGTCGCCGAAAGTAAGGAGCATAGGATTCTTGCGTTCCAGGGCGGCTCTGGCGGCATATACCCTGTTAAGGAAAAGGCGTATATCCGAAGGCGCGCTTTCGGAAAGCTTGGAAAGATCAGCCAAAAGCGCAGGATCTGCGAGCAGACCGTATCTTATGATCTGGGCATAACCATTTGAACGGTATTTCGGGGGTACCGTGGGCAGGAACACCGGATCGATAAAGACCGCATTCTGGCAGTTCTGAACGGATGCACTGTCCTTATGTTTGCCTGAATTAACGTATGAGCGCAGAGCCACTGCGGAATCTATCATGGCACCCAAAGTAGTAGGTATTACGATATATCCGGGCTTTCCCGTATAAAGAGATAACGCAACCGATGCGCAGTCGATCACTCCGCCGCCGCCGAAAGCAATAACGCAGTCACAGGGGCCCAGATCAAATTCAGTCAGATCCGCTATTATCGTTGCCACGGTCTTGAGGTCCTTATTGGCATCCTGAGCGTCAATAGTTATCAGATATGGCTTGATATCGCGCAAGACAAACTGGTTCTCGATCTGATTATAGTAATATCCGCTCACCTGTCTGTCGGATATTATGGCTACTTTGATCCCGCCTGATCTGGCCTCCTTCTGGAGGACCTCGAGCATGTAACCGGCCGCGAACTCAGCGGCGATACCCGCTCCAACGAAGCAGTCGAAATTTCTGTTGCAGTCAAGTCTGTCCAAATTATGCCTCCGGCTTCAAAAAGCTAATTTGTATATTACCACAAAAGTGCTAAAATAAAGCCTCGTATATATTTAATATTAAGAGAGGGCTCACGATGACGATCAGAACTCGTTTTGCACCGAGTCCGACGGGCTTTATGCATGTCGGCAATCTGCGCACTGCGCTTTATGAATATCTTGTCGCTAAACATGCCGGCGGAACATTCATTTTAAGGATAGAGGATACAGACCGCGAGCGCTATGTAGAAGGCGCTGAGCAGGTTATCTACGATACAATGGCCATAGCAGGCTTAGTACACGATGAAGGTCCCGATATCGGCGGTGACTACGGTCCTTATGTACAGAGCGAAAGGCTTAACATGTATAAGCCTTATGCCGAGCAGCTTATTAAAGACGGCAAGGCTTACAGATGCTTCTGCACCAAGGAAAGGCTCGAGAGCCTCCGCGAGAATGCAGCAGACGGTGTAACCGGCTATGACCGCCATTGCCGTAATCTTTCCGAAGAAGAGATCGAAGCAAACCTCAAGGCCGGTATCCCCTATGTCATCAGACAGAAGATGCCTTTAGACGGCGAGACTTCTTATCACGACTTTGTTTACGGAGACATCACTTTCCCCAACAAAGACCTGGATGACCAGATCCTTATAAAGACTGACGGATTCCCTACTTATAATTTCGCCAACGTAATCGACGATCACACGATGGGGATCACTCACGTTGTAAGAGGAAGCGAATATCTCTCTTCAACGCCTAAATACAACCTTCTTTATGAGGCTTTCGGATGGGAGATCCCCACATATATCCACCTCCCTCTCATAATGGGCAAATCCATAGACGAGGAAGGCAAGGAAGTTATCTCGAAGCTTTCAAAGCGCCACGGTTCTACGGGTTTCCTCGATCTTATCAACGAAGGCTATCTCCCCGAGGCTATAATCAACTATATAGCTCTTCTCGGATGGGCCCCCAAGGACACAAGAGAGATCTTCTCACTTGAGGATCTCGTTAAAGAATTCGATGTCAGCGGCATCTCCAAGTCACCTTCCGTCTTTGACTACGACAAGCTCGCCTGGGTCAACGCAGAGCACATCAAGCTTATGGACGAAGAGACTTTCCTTGCCCACGCAAAGCCTTTCTACGATAAAGCAGGCGTAAGGCCCGACTGCTACGCAATGCTGGACGAGCTCTTAAAGCCCAGGATCACTAAATTCAACGAGATCTCCGATAAGCTTGCCTTCCTTGAAAGCTACGCTGATTACGACGTATCACTTTTCGAGCACAAGAAGAGCAAATCCACTGTTGAATCATCTAAAGAGATGCTCGAGGCTGCTATCCCCGTTCTCGAAAACACTCCTTGGGAGAGAGAAGCTCTTACCGAAGCTCTCATGACACTTGCACAGCAAAAGGAAGTAAAGAATTCCGTAGTAATGTGGCCGGTCAGGATCGCCGCATCAGGTGTTGCGGTAACTCCCGGCGGATGCTCGGAAGTACTTATCCTCTTAGGACGCGAAGAGTCATTGAGACGTTTAAACGAAGGTCTTTCCAAACTTAATTGATATAGGGAGCATATTATGGCAGAAAGTAAGAATTTCATTCATCAGATAATTGACGAAGAGCTGGCTGAAGGCGGAAGATGCTACGGTCAGAAGGTTCACACGAGATTCCCTCCCGAGCCGAACGGATATCTTCATATCGGTCACGCCAAAGCTCTGGAGATCGATTTCGGGACGGCTGAAGTCTATGGCGGTCTCTGTAATCTCAGAATGGATGACACAAACCCTACCAAAGAGGATGAGGAATACGTTGAAGCCATCAAGGAAGACATCCACTGGTTAGGCCATGACTGGGATGACAGGTTCTTCTATGCTTCCGACTATTTCGAGCAGATGTACGGTTATGCTGTAGAGCTTATCAAGAAAGGCCTTGCTTATGTCTGCGAGCTCACACCCGAGCAGATGAAAGACATGAGGGGCGACACTCAGACTCCCGCACAGAGCCCTTACCGTGACAGACCCATCGAGGAAAGCCTTGATCTGTTCGCAAGAATGCGTGCAGGCGAGTTCGAGGACGGAAAGATGACGCTCCGCGCCAAGATCGATCTCGCATCGGGCAACTTCAACATGCGTGACCCCGTTATCTACAGGATCAATCACCTTCCCCACCACAGGACAGGAACGAAGTGGGTCATCTACCCCATGTATGACTTCGCTCATCCGATCGAGGATGCTATCGAAGGCATCACTCACTCCCTGTGCTCTCTCGAGTTCGAGTCTCACAGACCTCTTTACAACTGGGTCGTAGAGAATATCTCAATCGAGACAAAGCCCCGTCAGATCGAGTTCGCAAGGCTTGGCATCACACATACCGTTCTCTCAAAGAGAAAGCTCAGAGCCATGATCGAAGCCGGCATCGTTTCCGGCTGGGATGACCCGAGAATGCCTACTCTCTGCGGATTAAGACGCAGAGGCTATACTCCCGCCTCCATCCACAACTTCTCCGCAAGGAACGGCGTCGCAAAGGTCAATTCCGTTGTTGATTTCGCATTTCTCGAATACTGCTTGAGAGAAGATCTTAACGAGCACGCAAAGCGTGCAATGGCCGTCATCAGGCCGGTCAAGCTCGTTATCGACAACTATCCCGATGGACAGACCGAGGAATTCGACATCGAGAACAATCCTCAGGACGAGTCCGCAGGCACACGTAAGGTCTCCTTCTCAAGAGAACTCTACATCGAGCAGGAAGACTTTATGGAAGTTCCCGCTCCCAAGTATTTCAGGCTCTTCCCCGGCAATGAGGTACGTCTCAAGTCTGCTTATATCGTTAAGTGCGAATCCTGCGAAAAGGATGCTGACGGCAATGTAACCGTCATCCACTGCACATATGACAAGGATTCCAGAGGCGGCAATCCCGCAGACGGCAGAAAGATCAAGTCCACCATTCACTGGGTTGACGCATCCAACGCCGTTGACGCTGAGGTCAGACTCTATGACAGGCTCTTCACGACTGAGCAGCCTGATCTTGCAGACTGCAATTATCTTGATTTCATCAATCCTAATTCGCTTACCGTCATCACGGGCGCAAAGCTTGAGAAATCACTCGAGAACACTCAGCCCCAGGACAGATTCCAGTTCTTAAGGACCGGTTACTTCTGTGCTGACACCAAGGACTCCAAACCGGGTCACCTGGTATTTAACATGGCGGTATCGCTCAAAGACAGCTACAAGCCTGAGAACTAAAAAGAATCCTATATTCCGCAAACTAAGAAGGCCGTCCGTAAGGGCGGCCTTTATACTGTTTTGTCAGTTTGCGTTTCTATCGTAACAAGGTTGTTCGTACAACTTCTTTCCCAACAAAGTCACCGCCTGTTTCGGGCAAAAATCCACACACCTGTAGCACATGGTGCATTGTCCGGATGCAGATGCCTTCCCGTCTTTTATCACGATATTGTGCGTCGGACAATTCTTTGAGCACAGCCCGCAACCGACACATTTTGCAGGATCGATCCTAAGCTTATCTGTATAGCCTGTCGTCTTGTTATAGAACCACAATCTCTGTCCGAATAAACCTGCAAGATGAGCCCCAAAAGACAACCCTTCCTTTGGGAATCTGCCTGCCTTGATCCGGTCAGCTGCTTCAGCTATGCGTTTGTCGGCTTTAGCTATGATCTCCTTATTCTGTTCATGTGACTTTTTAAGAGCTTTGCAGTCGCCTATCGAATCCGGCATGATGATCTGAAGTCCGCCCGTTATCTCTGCCCCATATTTCTTCAGCAGCCTTGCCGCGCAGCCAGTACCGTCACCTGCAAACAATCCCATTGTCGTGATCAGAAAGATCTTCTTGCCATTCCAGTCTGCCTTATGAATGTTTATGAAATCTCTCACAAGATACGGAATGTTTGAGAACTGTGTCGGATAAGCAATTATCAGCTCGTCATCTTTCAAGGCTTTGCTAACGTCAGGAGACTCGATCGGAACCAGATCTCCTTTTGCTCCGATCTCCTTGAAAAGGAGTTCCGTTATGTGCTTTGTATTGCCGGTGCCGCTCAGATAAATTGCATTCATTTAACACCCTCCAACAGCATGCGGAAAGCCTTTTTGAGATATTCATGCCTGCTGATATCGAATCTCATCTTCAGGTATTCTTCTTTATCCTTAGCCATGAGGATTATCCCTGATATAGAAGACCACATCATCATGACCAAAGGATAGATGTCGATGTCTTTTCTTACATAGCCTTCCCTGATGCCGCTTCTAATGAAATCAGCAATGGCTTCATTGGTCGCCTCGCCGGTCTCATAGATCTTTCTATAGACCTCCTGATCCGTATCCACAGAGATCTTTCCGAGAGTACCTCTGTATATGACGGGACGCTCTTCAAACCTCGCTGCGATATCAAAGCACAAAGTGTAATATCTGACCTCAAACGGAGCCTCTCCGTCAGCGGCTTTCCTTGCATCACTAAGGATCTTCTCCATATACCTGCATACCAGAGCATCCCAGATTAACTCTTTACTATCGAAATACGAATAGAGAGTTGTCTTACTGATACCGGTTAGAGAAGCAATCTCATCAACAGATGTACCTTCATATCCTTTTTGCTCGAATAACTCTTCAGCCGACATCAAAATCGCGTCTCTGTATAACTCTACCCACTTCTTCCTGACCATGCAGTATCTCCTTTCAATCCGAATACGCACTGTCTCCGCATCCCTTATTTCTAACTGGCAGTTCAATTTCTGTACTGTCAGTTCAATAATTGTACTGCAAGTTAAATATAAGAGCAAGAAAAAACTGTATCAGAAATAAAAAAGGCTTCCCGCCTTTAACGGAAAGCCTCAGTAACCTGCAAGGAAAGCCTTTGTCCTCTCGGCCTTTGGATTGGTGACAAGCTCATAAGCGGGACCCTCCTCCACTATCACGCCGCCATCCATGAACACGATGCGGTCGGCAACGTCTCTGGCAAAGGACATCTCATGGGTAACTATTACCATCGTCATCTTCTCTGCCGCAAGCTCCTTGATTACGTTAAGAACGCCCTTTGTAAGCTCGGGATCGAGAGCGGATGTCGGCTCATCGAAAAAGATTATCTCAGGGTTTGTGGCAAGAGCTCTGGCAATGGATACACGCTGCTGCTGGCCGCCGGAAAGATTACACGGATACTCTTCCGCTTTAGCGGTAAGCTCCATTTTTTCAAGAAGCGAATTGCAGATCTCATCGGCTTCAGCTTTGGATTTCTTATGAACGTGGATCAAAGCCTCGGTTATGTTTCTCCTGACCGAGAAATGCGGAAAGAGATTAAAGTTCTGGAAGACAAGACCGAATTTGGATCTTATCTCGGCGAGCATCTTCTTATCACAGTAATGGAGCTTTTCGTCCCTGGTATCGCAAAGAACATCGCCGCCAATGACGATCTTTCCGGAATCGATCCTTTCAAGCGTCGTTGCACAGCGCAGAAGAGTTGATTTTCCGCCGCCTGAAGGTCCGATAACGGCAACGACCTCTCCCTGCGAGACAGTGAGATCTATACCCTTGAGGACATCAAGGTCATTAAAGGATTTATGTATGTCATGCATCTCAAGAATGTTCATTTCATGTCCTCACGAATAGTAGCTCATTTTCTTTTCGAGGAAGCCCAAAAGCGTCTCGATGATGACGTTCATTAAATAATAGAAAAGGCCGGCTACGATAAACGGCATTACGGATACCTGCGCGGAAGCAAGCGCCGAGGCCTGTGTGAACATCTCGGTTACCGCAAGCACCTGTGCAAGCGACGTATCCTTAACAAGCGTAATGATCTCATTGCCTACGGAAGGAAGAACCCTCTTTACTACCTGAGGCAGAATGATCTTGAAATACGTCTGCATCTTTGAAAAGCCCAAAACCTGGGCAGCTTCATACTGTCCCTTGGACATAGACTGTATTCCGCCTCTGAATATCTCGGCAAAGTATGCTGCATAGTTTAAAGAAAAGCCGATTATCGATGCTATGAACCTGTAGTTGAAAGGTCCGATCTCAATGCTGCCCGTCTGTACACCGAACAGATAGTAAGGTCCGAAATAGACCAAAAGGAGCTGGAGCATGAGCGGCGTACCGCGCAGGACCGATACATAGACCTTAAAGAATACGGAAATAGTCTTGATCTTTGACATTTTTCCCGCGGCAACTACAAGGCCTAACGGGAGCGAGAAGATTATCGTGAAGATAAAGATGCCGAATGAATATAAGAATCCCTGAAGCAAAAGCTTTGCTGTGGTCAGGAGCGTTTTGTAGTTACCGGATACCGACGTCAGATACTTGCGTACGACGAGAACAAGGAACGGTACAACGGCTATTCCCGCAACAGAAAGGAGCACAATGACAATAGGTGGTTTCTTAACCTTTGCACCGACAGGATAGTGCTTTTTGTGATTATTCATTATCACTTCGGATATGATAAGACATCCGACAGCAAGCACAATACTGCAAACAGTCAGCACATAGTAATACTTATTCTCAATTGTTGAAATATCCGTGGGACTCATACAAGCGATTATAGCACACTAAAGCCCCGCTCGAAATCTGTACGAACGGGGCTTTGTAAGTGTTAATTCAAATTATTACTTACCGATGGTTGTAACGTCGGATCCGAACCACTTCTGTGAGATCTTGGCCATTGTTCCGTCTTTAGCCATTTCCTCGAGTGTCTTCTGGACCTTATCCCTCAAAGCCGTATTTCCCTTGAGGAAGCCTACACCGTACTCTTCAGCGGAGATGGACTCATCAAGGACCTTGAAAGGCTTGCCGGATGTCTGGATCTCGTAACGTGCAACGATCTCGTCCATAACGATGGCATCTACACTGCCCGACTCAAGCTCCATCATGGCATTGAGATAAGTGTCTACCTGAATGAGCTCCTTGAAGCTTGATTTAAGTTCTGCTTTGCCTTCAACAGCTGCAAGTCCGGAAGAATCCTTCTGAACGCAAACTTTGAGACCTGCGAGGTCAGCAAGTGACTTAATCGTTGAATCGTTCTTAACAACTACTACCTGCTGGTTCTTCATGTAAGGCGTTGACCACTCATAAGCATCTTTTCTCTCTTCAGTGATCGTGAAACCGTTCCAGATGCAGCTGATGTTGCCGCTCTTGAGCTCGTTATCTTTTGAATCCCAAGCGATAGGCTGAGCTACGAACTCCATACCCATTCTGCTTGCGCACTCCTTGGCAAGATCAAGATCGAAACCTGTGTAAGAACCGTCATCAGCAACGAAGCCCATGGGCGGGAATTCGTTATCGAATCCTACAACGAACTTCTTCTGGGAAGCCTTACCGCAGGATGTGAGCGGCATTGCGAGCATGACAGCTGTAAGGCATGCTGCAAATATCTTTGTTAACTTCATATCTACTACCTCCAAAATGTCTGCCGTCCGAAACGGCAAAGCAATTATATCACTTATTACTTCGTACCGAATATCCTGTCGCCGGCATCGCCTAAACCGGGAAGAATATAAGCGTTTTCGTTAAGTTCTCTGTCGACATTTCCAACATAGATCTCAATGTCGGGATGAGCGTTTGCGAGCTTCTCGATGCCTTCCGGTGCAGCGATGATGCACATGAACTTGATATGCTTTCCGCCGTGCTTCTTTATGGAATTGATGGCGTCAACGGCAGAACCGCCGGTTGCAAGCATGGGATCGACAACAAGGATAAGGCGCTGATCGATGGGATCAGGGAGCTTACAGTAGTAATCGTGAGGCTCATGAGTTACGGGGTCCCTGTAAAGACCGATATGTCCGACCTTGGCAAGAGGGGCAAGTGCCTGTACACCGGGAACCATTCCCAATCCTGCTCTGAGGATAGGAACAATAGCAAACTTCTTACCGTCGATCATGGGAGTCATAGTTGTCTCAAGAGGTGTCTTGATCTCTACCTGCTTCAACGGGAGGTCTCTTAAAGCTTCATAAGCCTCGAGAGTAGCAACTTCCTCGACGAGTTTTCTGAACTCGTAGTTGCCGGTATATACACTTCTCATAAGCGAGATCTTGTGCTTGATGAGCGGGTGTTCCATGACCTGAACATTCTTATAATCCTTGTACTGCATATTCTTCTCTCCTTTTACGCATTGAAAACGGGGTAAAAGTAACCTCTTGAATATTTTAGTTTAATGAATTTTTAAGTCAATAAAACCACGGCGGACTTCTTTAAAAATATTACAGGCAAATGTCATTTTCGTTGCTTGAATTTTACGTAAGAGTGCTATTATAAATTAAATTCCAATACATAACGGAGGGCTTGTTATGGGTAAATCCAGTCTTCAGGATGGAGCGGTTTACGACGCGAAATCACTGGGTGCCGGCCGTGTTATCGTGCTTGGTTTCCAGCATATGTTCGCAATGTTCGGATCGACCGTCCTCGTTCCTGCTCTCACCGGTCTGTCGGTGTCTGCAACACTTCTTTTCGCAGGTTTGGGAACACTCCTCTTCCACCTTCTCTCCAAGAGGAAGGTACCTGCATTCTTAGGTTCTTCATTCGCTTTCCTCGCAGGTTATTTTGCTATCGCTCCCAACGGTGAGAAAGAGCTTCTGCCTTATGCCTGCTTTGGTGTCGCACTTGCAGGTCTTGTCTACCTGATCCTGGCAGGACTCATTAAGGTCTTCGGTGTAAACCGTGTAATGAGATTCTTCCCTCCCATCGTAACCGGTCCTATCATCATCGCGATCGGTCTCTGCCTTTCTGCTACAGCTATCAACAGCTGCTCCACGAACTGGATCGTTGCGATCGTCGCGATCCTCATCATCGTCATCTGCAACATCTGGGGCAAGGGCATGATCAAGATCATTCCTATCCTCCTCGGTGTTCTCGGAGCATGCCTCATCTGCATAATCCTCACTCTCAGTGCCGGTCAGCTTGTTAACTTCGGCACAGAGGAAGCTCCGAACTTTTTCTACTGCATCGGCGGCAACGCAAACTTCCAGATGTTCTCTCAGGCAAGCATCGAAAACATCAAGAATGCTGCTTGGGTAGGACTTCCCGTACATTACAAGGATACCGTCTTCAATATCTTCACAAGCGGCAACCTTGATACAGGACTTCTTATCACGGCTATCTTCACTATCGTTCCTATCTCTCTTGCTACGATCGTTGAGCATATCGGAGACATCTCTGCTATCTCTTCAACAGTCGGCGAGAACTTCATCCAGGAACCCGGTCTGCACAGAACACTCATGGGCGATGGTCTTGCAACAACTCTCGCTTCCCTCTTCGGTGCTCCTGCAAACACAACATACGGCGAGAACACGGGCGTTCTTACTCTCTCAAAGGTCTATGATCCTATGGTAGTCAGACTCGCTGCAGTCTTCGCTATCTGCTTCTCGATCTCACCTAAGCTCGCTGCATGCATTTCAGCTATCCCTACACCTGTTGTAGGCGGTATCTCACTCGTTCTCTACGGCATGATCTCCGCAGTCGGTGTCAGAAACGTTGTCGAGAACAAGATCGACTTCTCCAAGGCAAGAAACGTTATCATCGCAGCTATCATCCTCGTCCTTGCGATCGGTATTCAGTACTGCACATCAGGTGCAATCAAGATCCCTGTCGGCAAAAAGGCCGTTCAGGAGACTGTCGAATACATTGAGATCGACGGAACAAAGTATTATGCCGATGCCACCGGTGCCATCATGCTTCCTTACAACGTAAAGATCGCTGAAGATGACGACGTTACAGTTCAGAAAGAAACAAAAGACACTACTGCTCCTTTGTTCATCATCTCTCTTTCAGGTCTTGCTGTAGGATCCCTCGTCGGTATCATCCTCAACGCTGCACTCCCCGGCAAGGATTATGTTTTCGAGGACAATCAGGCTGCGGCACAGGCAAAGGATTCCACAATGATCCCTGAGCCCAAGAAAAAGAAAAAAGAAGAAGAGAAAGACGAAGAGAAAAAGTAATCTGATCTCATAAAGAACAAAGGGCTGTGATGATTCACAGCCCTTTTTCATTGGTCATTTTTATCTTAACAGCAGGATCAGACCGACTGCCTCGGCAAATATAAGGATCGCCAAGCCTACAAGTATCAGTGATAGTTTCTTTATATCGGTAAAAAACGAAGGTTTGCCTGCTTCAAATGCGGATCTGGCATGAACGGGCTCGGCTCCTCCTGCCATCAGGTCGGAATTCATCATGAACGTATGACCGTCCCTGTTGAAAACGGAAGGATCTTCCTCTTCCTCGTCATCAAAGTCTTCTTCAGCCTCAAATATCTGAGACTCGAAAGACTCCACGCCGGATCTCTTTCCCGTATTCTTGGGCTTTACCTCACCTGAAAGCAGTGCTTCATCTTCAAAAGGATCAAGAGCATTGAGTGAACCTGCCGTAAACTCGGGCGTTGTGCCTTTGACCGGATCGGAATATTCATCTTCCCCGTCATCATAATGGACAGTTATCTTAAGATCCTCATTCTGCTTCTTTCCGGGTACCGGAACACTGCGCCTGGGCGAGAGCCTGCCCGGACGTTCATATAAGGGTTTAAGACTGGTCTTTTTAGATTTCATAGGTGGCATTATAACAAAACCCGGCAGAAAAATCTCTGCCGGGTCTTAAATTCATTGGTTTTGTTCCAAAGATCAGATCTTGTTGTCAGAACCGAGAACTTCCTTGATCTTGTGAGCAACGATAGCCTTAACGTTGGCACGGCCGTCACCAAGATACTGACGGGGATCGAAGTGATCAGGATGCTCAACGAAGTGCTTTCTGATGCCTGCTGTCATGCCCAGACGGAGGTCGGAGTCAATGTTGATCTTGCAGACTGCGAGCTTAGCTGCCTTACGGAGCTGATCCTCAGGGATGCCGATAGCGTCAGGCATCTTACCGCCGAACTCGTTGATGATGGAAACGTACTCCTGAGGTACGGAAGAAGAACCGTGGAGAACGATCGGGAATCCGGGGATTCTCTTCATGCACTCTTCGAGAACGTCGAATCTGAGCGGAGGAGGTACAAGGATGCCCTTCTCGTTTCTTGTGCACTGCTCGGGTGTGAACTTGTATGCGCCGTGGGATGTACCGATAGCGATAGCGAGAGAGTCAACGCCTGTTCTGGAAACGAATTCCTCAACCTCTTCAGGTCTTGTGTAGGACTCGTGTCCTGACTCAACCTTAACGTCATCCTCGATACCTGCGAGAGTACCAAGCTCAGCCTCAACGACTACGCCGTGATCGTGAGCATACTCAGCAACCTTCTTGGACTCTGCGATGTTCTCTTCAAAGCTGTGGCTTGAATAGTCGATCATGACAGATGTGAAGCCGGAATCGATGCATGACTTGCATGTCTCGAAATCTGCACCGTGGTCAAGGTGAAGAACCATAGGAACTTCAGGGTGAAGCTCAACAGCAGCCTTTACGAGGTGAACAAGATAGTCGTTGTTAGCATACTTTCTTGCGCCTGCGGAAGCCTGAAGGATTACAGGTGACTTGAGTTCAGCAGCTGCTTCGGTGATGCCCTGAACGATTTCCATGTTGTTGACATTGAAAGCGCCGATTGCATAACCGCCGTCATAAGCCTTTTTGAACATTTCGGTGGATGTTACTAATGCCATAAGCGTTACGCTCCTTTAAATGATTTTTGTAAAAGAGTTAGACGGAGGTAACCTCCGTTTTTCATTACCGCTTTATAATACTTTTCAAGGTTTGGCAAGTCAACAATATTACGTCCTAAATTTATCCTATATTTACAATATCAGTTTGAATCTGCAGACGTAATAAAGCCGTTATCGTCGATATTCAGCGCCCCGTAACGGAAAGCATAGTCGACCGCCTGGTCGCAAAGCTTGTAACAGTCAGTATTTGAAGCGGCTCTAGTGAATCCAAGAGTCTTGGCAGTCTCAGTTATAAGGCTCTCCCTCGGCAGACCGTACTGTGCCTCAGCCGTATCAATGACCGCCCTTGCTGCTTCCTGAACCGGAATATCGCAGGCTTTTCTGGGTTTCTCGCCGACCGCGGGGATCCTGTAAAACGGGGAAATGCCGTTTATCGCCTGGGAATCGACCCATAAGAACTTGCTTTCCTGGTCAGACTCCTCCCCGCCCAGTTTCTGGACGGTAAAAGGCAGCCTCGTGTTCCTGATGAGGTAATCGCACCTGGTCTTGAGCTTAGCACTGGACTTGGTGATGCCTACAAGCTCAAGGATCTCAGCCGTAGCCTGATCAAAGCTTATCGGTGCCTCGGCCTGAGCGATCTTTGTAACGAGCTCGGTCAGAGCCTTTGTATAGAGAGGATCGCAGAAAGTCTCAGCTGATAAAGGCTTTAACTTGATATCGAGTCGTCTGTAGATCTGGGCGTTGGAGCTGAATTCGTCTCCTGCGTCAGCTGTTTTTTTTTGCCGTCGTCCTCGTCAGAAGGTTCTGTCTCTTCCTCAACGATCGGTCCAGTTCCGTCAATGATCGGGATCTCAGGTGCAGCTGGCTCCCCGGGAGCTTCTTCCTCTACAGGACTCTCCTCCTCTTTTGCGGCCTTCTCGGCTGCGACGATCTTTTCAACGCACTGAGCGATGACCGTGTCGGGATTCTCCCACCATTCGAGTGACCAGACTCTTATCACGTTCCAGCCGAATCCCTTAAGGACAGAGATCTGCGAGATCTCTCTGGAAGTCGTTGTTCCCGCTTCAGCATAGCTCTTACCGTCAAGAAGGATACCCAGACAGTATTTGCCCGGATCGGACGGTGAGATAACACCGATATCGACCTTGAAACCGGACTTGCCGATATTGCGCTCTGTCTTATATCCGAGTTTTGCAAGCCTGTCGCAGATATCATCGGCAATTCCCGTAAACTTAAGGCTTCTGTCGATAATAGGCGCGGATGATGCGGTCGTGACGCTTTCTCCGTCTGCCATTGCATCCCAGACTTCGCTGCCCGCGGCATACTGCAGGAATCTCTTGAGCGCCCTTACGCCCTCGGATGAATTCTCGCTGATCCTGATCTGGTCAGCGGTAATTGAGGAGAACACCTTCATTTCGAGGCGTGAACGTGTAACGGCAACGTTTAATCTTCTCCAGCCGCCGTCGCGGTTCAAAGGTCCGAAGTTCATGATCATCCTGCCTGTCTCGTCCTGGCCGTAGCCGACAGAGAACAGGATAACGTCTCTTTCATCACCCTGGACATTTTCAAGGTTCTTGATAAACACCGGTTCTTCACCGCTGAATGCCCAGCTTTCTAGCACGGGATCGGTCTTGCACTTCTCATCAAGCAGGTCCTCGATAAGTGACTGCTGCTGGATATTGAATGTTACGACACCGAGAGTCTGCTTGGAACGCACGGGGTCGTGACAGCGCATGGCCATCTCATTGACGACCGCTTCAGCCTCAGCCCTGTTGGTCCTTGAATTACCGCTGTCAAAGGTACCGGGTACCATCTCGAGAGTGACCATCGAATTACGGTCATCAGCTGACGGGAATGTATAGAGCTTTCCTTCGTAGAAAAGCTTGTTGGAGAAGGTTATCAGGCTCTCATGACGGCTTCTGTAGTGCCAGAGCAGATGCAGCTCGGGCATTCCGATAGCAAGGCAGTCGTCAAGGATGCTCTCGAGATCCTCTATCTCATAGTTGTCGTCATCGAAAACCATTTCCCTGAAGAAAGACGTAGGCGGCATCTGCTTGGGATCGCCGACGATAACGGCATTCTTACCTCTTGCAATGACACCGACAGCCTTACATGTTGGAAGCTGGGATGCCTCGTCGAAGATTACAACGTCAAACGGGGACTCGGCGTTAGGCGCAAGATACTGTGCGCATGACAGAGGGCTCATGAGAACGCACGGACAGAGCTTGAGCATTATGTTTCCTATCTTGGAGAACAGTGTTCTGATGGATACGCCTCTTCCTCCGCTCTTTATCGCATGCTGCAAAATGCCGAGCGCAGACTTTGCATTGGCATCCTTTGTGAGATTCGGCAGCGTCTTGGCGATCCTCAGATAGATCTCCTGACGGGTAAGCTTTTCGAACTCGTTACCCAAAGCATTAAGCCTTGAGATCTTCTCTTCAAACAGCGATGCACTGAAATCCCTGAATGTTTCAGAACTGTCGATTATAAGCGTGATAAGCGTCTTCGCGTATTCTTTCCTGAAAGCCGGAACGAGCGATAAGCCGTCTATCCTGCCCTCTTCATACGCACTGATAAGACCGGTGATCTTATAATTCCTGCACTTGCCGGATACTCTGTTGAAAGTGATCTTCGATCTCAGCAGATCCGCGTTTCCTCCAAGTTCATCGACCATGGCCTTCTTATCGCTTAACAGACCGTTATCGGGACTGAAGATATTGTCCTCAAAACCATATGTAGACTTAAGAACGTTATAAGCTGCTTCAAGCTCTCTGTAAGCAGAAGTAAGAGCGGCTGCAGAAGCGCAAGCGCCCTGATTGGAAGCAAGAACGCATCTCGCGTTGCCGGATATATCACAGGCGTCTGCTTCATTCATAAGAGCAAGGCTTCTGGCATTAAGATTGGATACTGTATTAACATCAAAGCACGGAAGCGGAGCCTGCGGATTATATAGACTGCCAAGATTTCCGGCATCCTGCGCAAGGCCCTGCCTTATGGAAGCTTCCGTCCTCTGAACAGCAACAAGAGCATCAAGGGCAGGCCCGAGATTTTCTTTGCCTATATTGTTCTTATCAAAGACCCTGACCTGCTTATAGACACCGGTAAGACCGAGACTTCTGCCGAGACCGGACCTGGAGGCCGCTGCGTTATACTCGGCCTGAAGCCTCAAGCCGTCACATGCAAAGAAACCGTCAGCCCAGCCTGCAGACAGAGCATTCTTCTGCTGAACATAAGCGTTTCCGGCAGCGCAAAGGGCATCAAGTCTTACAGCAAGAGATCTGAAATCACGGCATCCTAGCCACGATGCGGGAAGTCCGAGAACCGAAAGCTCATAAATGGCGGAAGCAAGCCTAATGTAGCTCATCTTCTTCTGGTTGCTGTCATCGATACCTATAACGTTGCATGCCGCCTGGTTAGTCCACTGCATGAAGTTATTGAGAGCAGATTCAAATTTTGAATACGCGTTATAGAAAGCCTCGCAGGATCTTCCGAGATTCTGCTTAGCCTCCTGGGAGAATTCTGTAGCCTTAACAAAAGAAAGCTTTCCACCCAGGTCACCGGAAGCTGCGATGAGCTCGCCAAGGTTAGATTCGATCTCACTGACCCTTGCCTCAGATGCCTCATTGACAAAACCGTCATCGAAAGGCGTGATATCAGGAGCAGCCTTATTTGCCGCGAACATATTAATAAGCTCGAAAAGCGACATTCCGCATCCGCGTCTGACATGAAGCTCCTTGGCGTATTTGTCGAGTTCATCCCTTCTTGCAGAGATATCGTTCAGCTGCTTTTCGAAATCCTCGCTTGAAGGCAGCTTTGCCCTGACTTCACTGGCTTCCTTAAGCTGATTAAGAACATGGCTCTTCCTTACCTTATTGGAATGAAGTTCAAGGCAGAAAGGAGCAATGCCGATCCTGTCGAGACGTGAATAAACGACATCAAGCGCGGCCTTCTTCTCAGCCGCGAAAAGAACCGTTTTGCCGTTGGCAAGGCAGTTGGCGATTATAGATGTAATGGTCTGTGATTTACCTGTTCCCGGAGGGCCGTGGAGAACAAAGCTCTCGCCTTCATAATCCCCGGCCGGTGTAGCGGCGGCGATCGCTTTAAGCTGTGAACTGTCTGCCGTGATCGGAAGCAGGACTTCGCTCTCATTTACATCAGGCATAGCGGAAAGGTTCTTCGCATCCCATGTCAGAGAGCCGTTGATAAGGCTTTCCACTACTTTATTCTTTGCGATCGTATCGCGGTGGCTGTGCATGTCGTTCCACATAACGAACTGCGAGAACGAGAAATTGCCGAGTGCGCATGATCTTATTACTGACCAGTCTTTCATTCCGGCGATATGGGCTTCAACGAGCTCTAAGACCTTATCGACGTCGATACCGTGTTCATCAGTAGGAAGATCGCCCTGAAGCTCGCTGACATCTATATCGAAATCCTGTCTGAGCTTCTCTAAGATCGTGATATTGATAAGCGAATCCTCATCTCTCTTGCGCATTGCATATCCGAGAAGGATCGACTTGCGGATAAGTTCGACCGGTATAAGGATGACCGGTGCATAGTAAGCATCCGGCTTATCCTTCTCGTACCACTTGATGAAACCGACTGCGAGATAGAGCGTGCTGGCACCGTTCTCTTCGATAGAGGTCTTCGAACCGCGGTAGAGATCCTTGATCTTGTCATCAAGATCGGAAGACGTAAGAGATGAGCAGAGCTTGCCCTTGCCCATTTCGGCAGTTATGTATTCTTTGAACTCATCTGTGTGAGCAAGATCTTCAATGGAATAATCTCTGGCGGGAATTCCTGTTGCCTCGGCCTTTTTTGCAGGCTCCTTCTTTTCCTCAGCGGGAACTGAAGAAGATTCAGGAAGCGACTCCGGCTCTGTTTTTACAGCAGGAAGCTCTGCTGATTCTTTCACGGCTTCGGCAGCCGGCTGCTTATCTTCGGCCGGCTTTTCGTTATTATCAGCATCGGCGACGGGCTCGATAGCCTTTGTATCCTGCTTGGGATCAGCTTTTTCAGCTTTTTCAGCCTTCTTGTCGGGACTCTTACGCGCGATAATGCGGTATTCCTTGTTATCGACAAGAGTATCTTCAAGTTCGCCTAAGACAGGAACGAACAACGGTATGCAAGATCCCTTTATTTTCAGGTTAAGAAGACTGTTACGGGTACTAAGGTCAAGAAGTTTTCTTTCCCACAGATCGAATTTTACGCAAGCTCTGTCATTAGTATTTTCAGCCATGGCTTTCATCCTCCGATACAAGAAGAATTATATACTAAAAACGCACTTATTTTTTATCTTTTTACAGCTTTTCCGTTGAGAATCTTTCTTCTTACCTTGTAGTCGGGAAGAACGCCTGCGACAACATCCCAGAACGACTGCGAATGGTTCGGGACCAGGAAATGCGAAAGCTCGTGTACTACCACATATTCGACCAGTTCCCTTTCCTTGCCTGCAAGTCTGGTACTGAATTTTACGATGCCCCTTTTGTTCATGCATTCGCCCCAGAAGGATCTGTAGTTCCCGATAACGACTTTAGAAGGTCTTTTAACTCCCCTGGCCGCGAAATAAGGCATATGAAGATCGATCAGCTCAAGGATAAGGTCTTTTAAGCGTTCTACGGCTTCTTTATCCATATACTTCAGATCTTCATCTTCTTCATGCCTTTGAGACACTTCATCCAGTGCCTTGATAAAGAATTTGGACTTTGACTGAATGAACTTTTCGGCTTCCGCAAAACTGACCCAGTACGGCATGGAACAATAAAGAGTGCCGTCTCTTCTGACGCGCACATTGATGTTCTTTATGCGTTTGCGGTCAAATTCGATGATTACGGCTCTTCCGCCGATATCGATTATCCTGGAAGTACCCACTGATGGTAAGGCCTCATGCCTTGATCATCTTATCGAAGTTCTTACCGTTCATCTCGTACATCGTACGACCGCACTCGGCAAGACGGCTCTCGATGTGCTCCTGTTCCTTAGGACGCTTGATCTTGAGTGTAGTCGTCTTTATCATGTCCTCTTCGGAGAATACGAAATTACGTACTATCTTATACTGAGGCATCTTATGGTTTGCCTCATGCATCTGGTCATTAAGATATGTCTCTACCTGAGAATCATCAGGCTCCGTCTTGAGTCCGAGCTCAGATCCGATAGCCTTGCGGTCGATAAGGAGCTTGGCGCAGATATCGATCGCGTCGCGGTCATTCCTGTTGCCCCATACAAACGCTTCCGAGACACCCTTGATCTCCGTAAGAACAGCTTCTATCTCCTCAGGGAAAGCCTTCTTTCCGTTTGTGAGAACGATCATGGACTTAACTCTTCCGGTAATGTGGATAGAGCCGCTCTTGTCGATATATCCCATATCTCCCGTATGGAACCAACCGTCATCGTCAAAGACCTCAGCGGTCGCTTCCTCGTTCTCGAAATAGCCGAGCATTACGCAGTCAGACTTGGTAAGGATCTCGCCGACAGCTTTAGGACCCTTGCCTTCAGCATCGATCGCAACCGTAATACCGGGAAGCGGACGGCCGACGGAACCGTGAACATCACATGCTTCGTTATTTACCGAAATAACCGGTGAAGTCTCGGTAAGGCCGTAACCCATGAAGAACTGGAGACCAAAATCGGTAAACGCATCGATGTATTTCTTATCGATACCGGCACCGCCGATGACGATCATACGGAAGTTGCCGCCGAGTTTATCCAAGATCTCACGGAAAACATTGCGTCTTATATCAATACCGATATTCTTGAGGAATCTCGTAACGGGTCTTGCAACGGCAATGATCTTCTCCTTGCCTGATGCTTTGATTCCGTCTTCGATCTTCTCATAGATATTCTCGAACAGGAGCGGTACCGAGATACAGACATTCGGCTTCCATTCTTCCATGTTCTTGACGATATATCTCAATCCATCGCACATGCAGATGCATGCTCCGCAGGAAAGGATAAAGAAATCACAAGTGTTCTCAAATGTATGATGCAAAGGCAGGATCGAGAATGCCCTGTCTCCGCGTCTTACGTCCAGAGTCTGCGCAATGGCATAAACGTTGGAGCAGATATTATCATGTGAAAGCAGAACGCCCTTGCTCATCGAAGTTGTTCCCGATGTGAATAGGATGATCTTGGCTTCCTTGGAGTCGATCGGGGTATCTTCAAACTTGGTATCGCCCTTCTCGCGGAGGTCATTGCCCTCCTTGATCCAATCATAGATATCACAGAACCTGTCGTCATCCTCAGGCCAGGTATCTTCAGGCTTTTTACCGCCGAGTCCGTCCTTGTAGAAGATAACGAACTTCTCAAGAGGGATATCGAGCTCACCTGACTTGATCTTCTCGGCGATCGAAAGCATCATCTTGTGGTGCTTGTGCTGGTAGAAGATCACTCTGCTCTTGGACCTTATGAGGAGCTGAATGAGCTCGTCCTCAGGCAAAGCCCTGTCAAGCGGAACGCCGATAGCGCCCGATGAAAGTATCGCATTATAAGAAACAAACCACTCATAAGCGTTCTCGCCTACGACTGCGAGTCTGTCTCCCGCATATTTACTGTTAAGGATATATGTGGCAAGACCTGTTATGTCATTGCCGTACTCGTAAAAAGTCCTGTGAACTTCAGAAAGCTTAGGCGATCTTCTGAAAATAAAAGCGTCAAGTTCGGGGAATCTGGCGCAGGTCTTAACTACAAGATCCCTTATATCTGTAAACTTATCCGCCGTGTATATAGCTGTGCCCTTAACGGGATTCATAATCACCCTCCGGTCGTCATGTCTTCTGACTAATTAGAAAATATAACATACTTGCCGGATTTTTTACAACAAATCATTGTTTTAAATAAATAATTGGAAGATTACAGTCTATTGAGGTATATTTATTTAAGACCAAAAGCCAAAGAGGGGTTGAAATGTCTGAAAATAAACCAGAAAACACGTCTTCTGCTTCAGAAAACGTAAAGGAACAAAAGGTTTCCCACGCTGAGCATCATCGCCAGCTGGATGAAAAGTATCCTACCAAGCGCGGATTCTGGGATGTGGTTGCCAAGAATGGCTTCCTCTTTCTTACGCACTTACTGTGTGATATGAAGTGCATCGGCAAGGAGAATTTCCCTGCCAATAACCCTTATGTAGTCGCATCCAACCATCAGAGCTATCCTGACGGAGTCTTGATCATCGATTATCTCCCGAAGGGACATTTCAAATGGATGTGCTGTCTTGCTGCTTCAGATCTTGAGACGCAGCACGGCAAGCTCGGCCGTCTCATCATGAGAGTCGGACGCGGAATCGCAGTCGACCGTTACGGCAATCCCGTAAGAGGACTTATCAAAGCTAAAAAAGAAGTCGAACAGGGCAACATCTGCTTCGTCTTTCCCGAAGGAACAAGAACACACACCGGTAAGCTCGCAGAGCTCAAGGACGGCGCTTCTTACCTCGCTATCAAGGCAGGTGTGCCTCTTGTCCCCGTCTATATCGCAGGTGCTTATCAGATCTGGCCCAGGACCCAGAAGCACCCTCATCCTTTGAACGGTCTTCACAGAAGAAAGATCAGGATCTACGTCGGTGAGCCCATGTACGGCAAGGATTACGACAACGATGCCCACAAGATGACGGAAGCCCTTTCCGAATGGATGCACCGCCAGGAAGACATGCACTGGGATCCCGAGACTAACTTCGACTGAGTTCTTTCCTCACTTAGTCCTCGCCGCTTTGCGTCTGCGGAAGACGTTCGGAAAAAACTCACTCTCAAGAATCAAATCGGAATAAGATAGAGGCTGTCTCATATGAGGCAGCCTCTTCTCTCTTACTCAAATCCCTTATTCGGAAAGTTTGCTTAATCTATCCCCTTATTATCAATTTACGGGCTGTTCGATCTTTTTGCCGAACTCACCAAAAGTCTTATTCCAATCCACATTCTTTATCTTGCCGCCAAGGCCGAAAGCGAAGACCACGATGGTGATCACCGCCATTACCATGGCGAGGAACAGGGATACAACACCTGTTATAAGTAACTTGATATCACCTTTTGTCATATGTCATGCCTCCCCAAATCCGTAATTCCAGATCTTCTTGTTCCATCTGATGTATGCCTTTGTACCCTTGGCGAAATACTTGATTCCAAGTATCACGAGGATAAGAAGGAACAGTGCGAAGAACAGGAGCGTTACTGCAAGAAGCACAGCCGGAACAGCATAGTATGTGATGTTTCCCGTAACAAGTGCGGTAACGATCGCGGCTATTCCGCCGAGTGATCCAAGGAAGATGCAGATGGCAATGAAGATCGCGAAAAGGATAACAAGCCAGCACTCAACTCCCACAAACGCATTGAAAAGAACCACGAAAAGCTTGCTTCTTCCGTCAGCGCCTGTCTTTGTATCGTCAAAAGCCTTATTGCGCTTCTTAATGATCTCCGGAAGCTTCATGCCTTCTCTGTACAGAGCAGCGAGCTCGTTGGGATCTCCCAGTCCTTCGGCTATTTCCTCCTCGGTCTTTCCCTTAAGCGAGCCTTCGGAGAAATGAGTACCGATCTCATAGAGGATCTCATTTACATCCTTATAAGGCATTGCGCCGAGAGCTTTCCCGAGCGTATCAAGATATTCTTTTTTATTCATCTGATTCTTCCCCCTGTTTCTCATTGATGATGCCGTCGACTGCTTTTGAGAACTCTATCCATTCTGCTTTGTCACTCAAAAGCCTTTTACGGCCTTCGTCCGTGAGGTGGTAATACTTCCGCGGCGGTCCGTTCTGAGATTCCTTGAGATACGTGTCAACGCTTCCTTCTGCTGCCAGTTTGCGGAGGATCGGATATACCGTACCGTCTGCAATATTCATCTTGGCAGTAAGGCTGTCTGCCAGGTCATAACCGTAGCTGTCGCCTTTGTCCAGGAATGCAAGCACGCACAGATCAAGTACTCCTTTCTTGAACTGATTGTTCATATTATTCCCCCTTATTCAAAAGTGACAAGGGACTCCATTCACGCAGCCAATTGCATCAACTTCCCATGTCAGTATTGAATATAGCACACTACTGTTTATTGTGCAATACTGTTTTTTGAATATTACCGCAGTGATTTTGTTATGCAAGTAGATAATGATATTATCTTCTATTAAGGAGTGTATCATATGCCGGAAGATAATGAATCCAGACTTGAACAGATATTATCGGAACTGCCCCGCGTAAAGAGGCTGCTCCTGGAAGACCACCTGAAAAAACTTTCAGGCGAAGATCGCGACAGATTCGTCAAGGAAGTCATTAAAGAATATGAAATCTTAAAGAGCAAAGGCGATGAGCAGGACTTCCTGGAAGCATTCTCAAAGCTCGCTGAAACTGATACCGGCAATTCTGAAAAGGACGAATCCGCAAAAGAAGAAAAAACTGAAGACAAAGAGCCCGAAAAAGCTCTTGAAAAAGCTCCTGATGAAAAGCCTTCAGATCTCGAAAGCGATATCATAGAAGCGCTCAAAAGCCAGCAGACAGAGGAAAAAGAAGAAAAGCCCTCCCTGCCCGCAGTTTCCGATGAAAAGACTGATGATGCTTCCAGAGAATTCACCAAAGACCCCATCCGTAAGCCGAGAAGAAGCCGCGCTCCCGCGGTCATCATCACTCTTCTCGCACTTATAGTCGCAGGCGCATTAAGTTACGTCTTTGTTCTGTCCAAGAATCCCGCTTTTGCAGCTTTCACATCGCAGCTCGGCATCCCCGTTCCTTCAGCTTCCGCTTCGGAAACAACGACAGCTGCTGAGACAACAGCCGGGACTACGGCTTTGCCTACCGCAACTCCGTCTCCTACCCCCTCGCCTACTCCCGCTCCCACTGAGGCTCCTGCCCCTACGGAGATCCCCACCCCTACACCCGTTGCTCTCAAGAGCAATGCTCCCAACCTCAAGGGTATCAAGGTCGTTATCGATCCCGGTCACCAGCAGACGCCCGACTACAAAAAAGAACCGTATAAGAAAGGCGCTACCACCGGAAAAGCCAAGGCTACCAGCGGTGCCGTCGGTGTTGTTACAGGTCAGAAGGAATATGAGCTTACGCTCGATACTGCCCTTATGCTCAAGGAATACCTTGAAAAATGCGGAGCAACGGTAATCCTTACAAGGACCGAGAATGACGTTAACCTTTCCAACAAACAAAGAGCCGCTATCGCGGTCAAGAACAAACCGACTTTGTTTATAAGGCTCCATGCTGACCACTTGAGCAACAAGACAGTCAAAGGAGTCCGCGTATATATTCCAACATCCGGGAAACTCAACAAGGCAGCCAACGGCAACAAGTTGGGAAAGCTTGTTGCAAAAGCAGCAGGCACCACCTTCCGCGGAACCAAAGCGACAAACCAGTACACCGGACTGAATTTCGCCTCATCGGTAAGGTCTTATCAGATCGTGCTCGGATATCTTTCAAACGAGGAAGACGACAAGAGACTTGCAGATCCCAACAACAGATATGAAATGTGCGCAGCCATTGCAATTTTCTGCTCGACTTTTAAGAAGAAATAATATAAGCTAAATTTGATATTTCTCGGAAAGAAGGTATTACCATGGGTGACAATTTGGATATGAACACTTTGAAACAGCTTGCCAAGATGAAGAGCGTTGATGAAGTTGATTCTGCTCTTGCTTCTGACGGTGGCATAAAGAACGAGTTCCAGTCAGCTAAGGAAGTTGAGATCCTCAAGGAAACCGTCGGTCAGCAGCAGATCCTGCTCCATGCCATGTGGCTTATGCTCAAGGACCATGGTTTTACCAACGTTGAATTCAACCTTCACCTGAGGGAAGCAGCTCAGCTGAGCAACAGAAAAGACTTTAAGAACACCGTCGAATGCCCCAACTGCGGCAAAGGCATGCAGAAGATGGAGCAGGTCCCCTTCACTCTCAAGTGCTACTATTGCGGAACAGAGTTCCTCTGCAATCCTTTTATGAAGTATGACGGTCTCGATCCCGAGGCTGTAGACTACAAGACGGACAGAGCATCAGGCGAAGAGCTTGACGCACAGAGCGCACCCGAGAACTATGAGAAAAAGGTTGCACAGTCTGAAGAAGAAGAGATTGCAAATGCTGAGGCAATACTCAACTCCAGCTTCGAGCCTTATGACGTTTCTCAGGATCTGAAATTCGATGAAGAACAATAACTGAAATTGTCCTGTTAATCAATCAACATCCCGCGAAAACGGGATGTTTTTTCTTTAATGGCGCGGTATAATATCTTACCGCTTTACGGAAAGTCCCTATGGGGATGTACCGGTTTCGACGGGGTCGCCGAAGCTGGGAAAGCGGGTGGAGGATTCTCGTTGGCCTCCTAAAAAAACGGGAAATTGCAAGTAATTGCAGACAACACAGAGCTCGTAGCAGCCTAAGGCTACCGTCCCCGTGTGTATCTGCTCACATGGGTGTACGTACACCGCAGACCTCACCTGAGAGAGGTTAAGCAGGCAGTCCTCCCGGCAAAGCTTTGCGCCGGATCCGCGACTATAATCCCCCTATGAAGCTACCGGAACCTTAGCCCGTCAGCGGGCTCATGTGCAAGGGGAATATCTTAAACGCTGACTGCACCCGGAGATTGTCCCGGCCGAGACGGTTTCGGACAGGAGTTCGATTCTCCTCATCTCCACCAATCTGACTTTCCGTAAAGAAAGGGCCTGCAGATGCAGGCCCTGTTTTATTTCTCGATCCTGAAGCAGATCTTCTCCAGATCCTTCGAGCTTGTCAATTCACCCAAATCCTTTCCTTTGGCTTTAACGATCCTCATTCTGAGTGATATTTTAGGGAGCGAAGTATTTGTTACCTTATCGAATTCATCTTTGGTCATCTCAAACTCGTCATCACCGTATCTGACTTTTCCATCGGATTCATGGATCTCTGTAGCAACTATATCACCATTCAGTTTACCGTCAGAAAACGAAAGCTTCCAATAGTAAATGTAGATAGATTCAGGTCCGAGTGCATCATCATATTCTCTGGCGATAAATTCATATTTGCCCTTGCTGTTCAATCTGAGTTCGTAAACTTCATCCATCTCAGGGCCGGCGCTTTCATTATCAAACGGAATATCTGCCTGTTCAATACCGCTCTTGTCAGCTTTTACTTCATACATATATAAAGGTTGACCTTTTTTGGATACTGAAACCTCATAAAGGCCGTTCATATCAAGATCCGTAATAAAATACTTCTGTTCAGGATCGCTGGATGAGAACCATTGATTTTTAGCATTGAAGAGAATCTCAAGCTGTTCATTGTCAGCGATTACAGGAGCAGGTCCTGTCTCAGAGGAAGCCGGTGCATCAGTATCAGCCGGAGCAGTAGTTGCAGCTGCCGTTGTCTGAGCCGCAGATGATGAAGCCGTTGTGTTATCCGGTTCCTTTTTACTGCATGAAGCGGCTGCGAGCATACATAAAGACAGTATTGCTGCCGTTATCATTCTAATCGTTTTATTCATCCGTTTACCTCTTTTCATTGATTTCGTGAATTATAACACATGGATTTAAACAGATATATCATAACTAAACAACTGATAAGACAGAACAGATCTGCCCTTGTGATAGAATACCCGTATGGCTATTTCAGAAAACAGTTCTTTCCGCAAAAAGCTCGTATCCCTTATCCTTCCGATGACACTGCAGAACTTTATGTTCTCGCTTGTGCCACTGGCAGATACGGTCATGCTCGTAGCGGATCAGGACGCAATGTCCGCTGTATCGCTCGCGTCCCAGGTCGCGTTCGTATTCAACATGTTCTGTATAGCCTTAGGATCCGGATGTTCAATGTTTGCCGCCCAGTTCTGGGGCAAAGGCGATAAGGACAACATTGAAAAGCTCTTCGGTTATTCGATGAGGCTCCTGCTCCCTATCCTTGCCCTGTTTTTCGGATGCACGATGTTAATGCCCGAAGCCGTAATGCGTATTTATACCAACGAGCCTCTGCTTATCGCCAACGGCATCCCATATCTCCGCATAGCTTCTTTTTCATACATCTTCATGGGACTTTCGATAATCTACGAATCAATTCTGAAGAACGTAGGGCTCGTTAAGCAGTGCACTTTCGCAAGTACCGTGATGGTAATACTGAACGTCTTCCTGAACGCTGTGTTCATCTATGGCCTTTTCGGCATTCCGAAGATGGGTGCTTCAGGAGCAGCTCTCGCTTCAGCCATGGCTTCTCTGACAGGCTTTATATTCTGTGTATATTTCATGCACAAGAAGCATATCGTTTCATTAAAGTTTATAAACCTGGTCTATACAGGGCTTCCCTTAAGAAAGCGCTATTCGAAATACAGTGCCCCCTTCTTTCTTAACCAGATAACCTGGAGCCTCGGCTTTACCATGATGACAGTAATAATGGGCCATCTGGGTTCAGATGCCGTTGCCGCAAATGCGATCGTAACTGTTATCAAGGATATCGTCTCTGCTTTCTGCTATGCTTTGGGCGCAGGCGGAGCAATCGTTGTCGGCAACGAATTAGGAGCCGGAAGGCTTGATACCGCCAAAGACTACGGAAGGCGCATCATGAAGCTCTGTGTGGTATCAGGGCTCATACTTGGTTTATTAGCTGCTTCCACGGCTCCCCTTGTCATCAGGTTTGTCAACCTCACTCCCCTTGCCGAGCACTATCTGTTCATCATGATCCTCATGTGCAGCTACTACATTCTGGGCCGATCGATAAACTCAACGACAATAGGCGGTATCTTCTCTGCCGGCGGAGACACCAGGTTCGGATTCATTTGCGACACCGTTACCATGTGGGCATTCATCGTACCCGTCGGAGCAATCGCTGCCTTTGTCCTTAAGCTTCCGGTTCTCGTCGTATATTTCCTTCTGAATCTTGACGAGATAATAAAACTGCCCGTAGTCATTGCACGCTACAGGCAGTATAAGTGGGTAAATAATATCGTCAATGATATGGAAGCTGATGAATTCTGATCATCGCTTGATCAGCTTTGCTCCGTAATCCGTCGTATCAAATGTCGAGAAGTAATCGTTCAGGGTCTCTGCACGTCTGATGAGCTTAACGGAACCGTCTTCTTTGAGAAGGAGCTCGGCAGACCAGAGTCTTCCGTTGTAGTTATAGCCCATGGCAAATCCGTGCGCACCGGCATCGTGGATCACAAGATAGTCACCCATGTCGATCTTGGGGAGCATCCTGTCGATCGCAAACTTGTCGTTATTCTCGCAGAGAGAACCCGTAACATCGTATTTATGATCGCAAGGTGCATTTTCCTTGCCGAGAACGGTAATGTGATGGTAAGCACCGTACATTGCAGGACGCATGAGGTTAGCTGCACAGGCGTCGACGCCGATGTACTCCTTGTAGATGTGCTTTTCGTGAATTGCCTTTGTAACGAGAGCTCCGAAAGGTGCGAGCATAAATCTGCCCATCTCGGTATAGATCGCAACATCTCCCATGCCTGCGGGAACAAGGATCTCATCGAACTTCTTATGTACGCCCTCGCCTATCTCCTTGATGTCGTTAGCGGGCTGGTCGGGCCTGTAATCAACACCTACGCCGCCGGAAAGGTTGATGAACGCAAATTCAACGCCGACCTTGTTCTTGGCTTCTACCGCAAGCTCGAAAAGCTCGCCCGCGAGCTTAGGATAGTATTCGTTGGTAACCGTGTTGCTTGCAAGGAACGCATGAAGTCCTACCTTCTTTACGCCGTGAGATTTAAGCTGGGCATAAGCTTCGAAAAGCTGCTCCTTGGTCATTCCGTACTTGGAATCGCCCGGGTTGTCCATGATGCCGTTGCTGAGCTTATAAACTCCGCCCGGATTATATCTGCAGCTCATAACCTCGGGGAACTCAGGTCCGATGATGCTTTCAAGGAAAGGAATATGTGTAATATCATCAAGATTGATTATGCCTCCGAGCTTGGCACAGAGCGCATACTCTTCAGCAGGCGTATCGTTGCTCGAGAACATGATCGGGCCTCCGACCGCGTCCGCAAGAACAAGCTCAGCCTCGCTCGAGCAGTCAAATCCGAATCCGGCGTCCCTGATGATCTCCATAATATACGGATTAGGTGTGGCCTTTACCGCAAAATACTCACAGAAACCTTTATTCCAGGAAAATGCATCCTTAACAGCCTTACAACGTGCCTTTATTCCGGCTTCGTCATAGATATGAAAAGGTGTCGGGTAATCTTTGGCGATCTTCTCGATCATTTCTTTGGTAACAAAAGGTTTCTTTTCCATAAATAATCCTCACTAATAAACAATAGCGAAAATTTAACACTTTATCGCATTAAATACAAGTGCTCGGGACAACGGCTGCCGCATGTTATAATCCATATATCAGAAGGAAAGGACCAAAGGCCATGGGAGATCGCAAAAGATATGATACGCTGGATGTTATCCGTATCATTGCCAGTTTCTTTGTTGTTCTCGTTCATATCCATCTCCCCTCTCCCGTTACTGCTCCGTCGATGGCGATCGCGAGATTTGCCGTTCCCTTTTTCTATCTTATCAGCGGTTATTTTCTCTGCGATCCTTCTGGCGATACTAAGACCTCGCTCTTAAGGATAAAGAGATCTCTTATAAAGACATTGCGTCTTACTTTGGCCATGTTTGTTTTATATGCGCTGATCAACTGCATCGTCTGTCTTATAAGGTCACAGAATCCGTTCTACTGGCTGTATTCCCAGATGAGCACCAAGGTCTTCATAGAGTTCATCATACTCAACCACACCGACTTCATCTGTCCGATCATCTGGTATCTGATGGCGCTTATATATGTACTGGCTGTTATTTATCTGCTCGTAAGATACAACAAGGTCAGAATTATGTATTTCCTTATACCGGTACTTCTGGTAATCAACCTGTTACTGGGCTACGTCCTAAAGCTTGACTGGTACTATCAGGGCAACTGGCTCTTCACCGCGCTTCCCTTTATGCTTGGCGGTATGTTTATCCGCGAAAAGAAAGACTTTGCCAATAAGTTTTCTTATTCGGTCATCTGGACACTCATAATAACAGGTACAATCCTCTCTGCTGCCGAGACACTTGTCTCTTTTGCGCAGTTTCTCTACATAGGTTCTATACTTCTTTCTTTAGGACTGTTCTTACTGGGTATCAGATCCGAAAAGAAATGGCCTTCCGGTACTGCTTCATTCGGCAGGAATATATCCAAGTATGTCTTTTATCTGCATTGTGTCCCCAGGCTTTTTATCCTGTCATTTACGGGATTGCCTAAAGGAGTTATGGGTTATCTTCTCCCCCTGATCGTCTTCATCATATCTGCCGCATTGGGAATAGTAATCGTATTCATCAAAGACAAGCTCTTTAAGGCCAAGAATAAAACCGCATAAAATACTGCCTCTGAGATATCTCAGAGGCAGATATTTATATGGGTAATCCGTTCGGATGTGATTCAGCCTACTCCGCCGCCTTCTTCAAGATGACAGATGGCGAGCTGATTCTTCGCATCATAAGTGATCTTAAAGTTCATGAATCTTGCTCGGTCAGAAGGAAGAAGCTTCATTTCCGGTTCAGGTCCTTTCCATTCTCCCGTATAAACAGTGTTGCCTTCCGAATCTGTGCTCTTTTTCCAGAACTTATCGAAAGATATCTCTTTCTGATTGTGGTTTCTGAGTTCATAAGAAACAATGTTGTGGTTGTTTTTCAAAAATCCCTGGAGCTGCTTTTCCGTAGCCTTGAAGCAAGTAATCGTACCGCTGTAACCGGTCGCATTGTCACCTTCCCAGTATGTGACAAAGAATCCTTCAGAGCACCAATCCGAGGAAGTGAACTGGCTGTAAAAACTGGAGTACGAGGCATCTTTCTTGATATCCAGGAGATTCATGCCCTTCTGTGCATAGTAGTTGGCGAGTTTGTTGAGCTCAGGATCCTTATAATACTCCGCTTTAACGATAACCTCCTTATAGTAGTCTTCTTCTGCTTTGTCCTGTGAAGACACGGCTGAAGCGATGGCGGATGCTTCAGACTCAGGCATGTTGTCTGTGGGGATGACGCGGTTCTGCTTATCTTCAGACTGCTTTGTTACTCCGTCTGTTGCGCCCTCGGGAACTTCAACATTGAAGAATGCCCTGATGCCTGCATTGATCGCATTGCGTGAAGACGGGATGATAAAGAGCGTTCCCATTGTTACCGCTACGATCGCAGCTGCTATTCCTGCCTTTGCGCCCTTGGTAAGGCGTGTCGTCTTGGCGCGCTTGCCTACGTGTTCTGCTCTGACTTCAGTCGCAGCTGAAGCCATTTCGTTTTCTAATATTTTTCTCATTTCTAATTTCCTGTCCTTGTCGATCTGTATCTTTTCGATAGCTTTTACGTATTCATCCTGCATAACTGCTACCTCCCACGAAACGTTTTCTTAAGATTTCTTTTGCTCTGGTAAGTCTCATTGACACTGCCGACGGGGCTATATCCAGAATGTCAGCGATCTCTTTGAGGGAGTAGCCTTCGTAATAATGAAGGTGTATCGCGACTCTGAGTTTGTCCGGGAGTTCTGCTACCGCTTCATACATCTCCGTATCATCTTCATCTATCTCGATGTCTGACCCTACATCTGCCGCATCTTCGAACGGTGCATTGAAAGCGACGCTTGCCGATTTCAGGAAATCCCTGCACTTGTTGGCGGTCATGGTAAGGATATATGATTTCTCTTTTCCGTTTGCGATAGTGATATCGGATCTTATAAGCTTTACGAAAACGTCCTGAACAACATCTTCGGCATCAGGTCTTGAGCCAAGATACGAGTATGCCAGACGGAATGCGTCATCGGCATATGTATCGAAAAGTCTCAACACAGCTTCATTGTTCATTTAGCCTAACCTTCCTTTTAGTGATTTTTGAGATCTCACCTATAAGACGAATGAGCATATCCGATTTCACACATTTTTACGAAAATAATATTGAAAAATAATAGAAACACCCGGAAAACTTATCTTTCAGACTTCAGCAGTGCATAGTAACACGCATCGCATATCCCCTGATTATTCCAATCAGAGCTTCGCATTGTGCCTTCGTACTTCATTCCGCACTTTAACATTACTTTACCGGAATTGGGATTTCTCGGATCGTGTCTTGATTCAATCCTGTTAAATCCCGCAACGTCGAAAAGATAATCCATGACTGACTTCAATGCTTCAGAAGTAATCCCTTTGTGCCACCATTTTCTTCCTATGCAATAGCCGATGTGAGCCATCTGTGCCAGATCATCCTGCCTGACAACGGCCATGCTTCCTATTGGCTCTCCGAGTTCTTTAAGAACGATAGTCCAATGATAGTAATTATCCTCAGCATAATGAGGCACCCAGTCTTCAAGGACAGAGCGGGTCACTTCCACGCCCGTATGGGTCGGCCACATAAGATATCTGGTAACTTCAGGATCACAGGCCCAGTTGTTATACATGGCCTGTGCATCATTGACAGTAAATCTTCTTAAGATGAGACGGTCTGTCTCAAGAGTAACGGTACCGCAATGCTTCATGGAAAGTTACTGATTAGCCTTTCTCTTCTCGCATTCAGGGCAATAGGACATAGGAGTCATAGAAAGAAAAGACTCTTTCCTATATCCGCACTTGGAGCATATATATACATACTTGGAAAAAACGCTGCCCATGGAAGTGCTTACGAGCCAGGTACCTTCAGAATCATCATCAGAGGCCGGCTGCACAGGCTGTACAGGCTGTACAGGCTCTTCTTTAGGCTTGGGGAGCTCAACGATCTCGGCAGCCTCTTTGACGCGTTCGTCAGCGCCCCGGGTAAAGAACAGAGCTTTCTTGTGAACAGAGGGAACCTCAATTGATTCTTCGTCAAACCATGTCTTAGGCTTGGGTTCGCCGAAAGAACACTTGGTAACATAATAAGGGCAGCCGGAACAGTCATCCCTGTTGACGCACATCCTGTAAATGCCTCTTAACAACTGATCAACTAATTGTTCCTTATTATCATTATCCATAGGCATTCTCCTTTACAAGATGTAACCACAGTATTCTTATTATAACACCTGATATAACAACGGAAAAAAGCCATAAAAAAACCGGAGGCATATCGCCTCCGGTTGATCGAACACAGTGTTCTAAATCTTATTTCTTAACAGTGACCTTCCTGCCGCAATTAGCTTTAGTGAAGATCTTCTTGTAAGCACTTACCTTAGCCTTCTTGACCTTGACTGTCTTGACGGAAGAATTCTTGAGAGACTTCTTAACGCCTGCTTTTGTAAGCTTGGTTGTCTTGTTAATGGTAATAAGTGTAAGCTTTGTATCCTTTGAGAATGCGTAGGTACCGATCTTCTTCAATACAGAAGACGGAATTGTAAATGAACTCAGCGAAGTGCAGCCAGCAAATGCCTGATCACCGATGGTCTGCAACCATGCACCGCCGGTAACTTTGGTAAGCGATGTGCATCCGAGGAAAGCATTAGCGCCGATAGATGAGACGTTGGCTCCGATCGTGAGATTTGTGAGCGTAGTATCCTTGTAGAATGCCTTGGCATCGATCTTGTTGACAACGTATCTGCAGTCCTTAATAGGAATAATATTAGGAATAACGACATTTGCCATCGGAGTCTCAACACCGAGGATTGTAACTCTGCCTGTACCATCCCTCGAAGCATCCGTAACCTTGACTTTGAAATTAGCTACAGTTGTCTCCTCACCTTCAACTGCATAATCAAGGAATACAGGTGTGCAGGAAATACCTTTGAAAGCCGTACCCTTGCATTTTTTGAAAAGCTCCTCATCAATCTTGCAGCTATTAAGATTGGAGCATGAAGTAAACGCATTATCACCAACAGATTTTACACTGTAAGGTATCGTGACAGCGGGAAGACTAGAGCAACCTTCAAATGCAGAAGTTCCGATAGAAGTTACAGTATACGGAATGATGAGCATGGTAAGTTTATTGCAGCCGGAGAATGTATAGTCGTTGATCGTTGTTACAGATGCAGGAATGAACATTGCAACAAGACCCGAATTAGCAAATGCTCTCTGGCTCATCGACTTAACCTTATTGAGATCAATATAAGAAAGTGAAGAACAGCCAGAGAATGCTCTTATACCGATAGCTGTTATGCTGTCCGGAAGAGTAACGCTGCTAAGGCTGGAACAACCGATAAAAGTCTCTTCTTTTACAGCAGTCATCTTATTTGAAAGCGTAGCACTTGTGAGGCCTTTGCATCCTTCGAAAGCGCCAGCGCCTACAGTCTTAACTGTATTGGGAATTGTAATGGAAGAAAGCGCTTTGCAGTCCTTAAAAGCGCCGCCGCTTATTGACTCGAGCTTGGAAGGATATGTAATGCTTGAAAGTTTTTCGCAGTTATCGAACGCATGGCTTCCGATAGCCTTCATGCTCTCAGGAAAAGTTACGCTTGTAAGATTTACGAAATCCTTAAAAGAATAGCTTCCGACTGTAGTAATCGTGCCGCTGATAACGATCTCTTCGATCGAAGCAGCATGGAGTGCCCAAGGAGCATAGACCTTATTGTCGCCACCCTGTCCGTCGAACTCATAGAAGCTCGTCATAGAACCCTTACCGGTGATCGTAAGTTTTGTGCCGGAGAGCGACCATGTAGCATACTCACCGCACTTACCGGAGTTGGAATTAACAGAAGGTCTGTTAGCAGTCTCTTCATCGCCCTGCTTCTCTTCTGCAGTTTCTGCTTCCTCAGGCTTCTGCTCTTCAGGAGCTTCTGTTTCCTCAGGCTTCTGTTCTTCAGAAGCCTCTGTTTCCTCAGGCTTCTGCTCTTCAGCAGCTTCGGTCTCTTCGGGCTTTTGCTCTTCAGCAGCCTTGGTCTCCTCTACTTCTTTTGTCTCGGGAGCTTCAGTCTCCTTTGCAGTAGTTTCTTCTGTCTCTTTCTTCTCGGCAGCCTTAGTCTCCTTCTTCTCAGTTACTTCAGGCTCCTGCTTTTCGGTAGCCTCAGTATTCTGCGCTTCAGTAGGAGCAGCAGTTTCATCTGCCATAACAGGTGTTACGACCATTGACGCACACATAGCGGCAGACAATAAGACTGACGTTACTTTCTTATGGTTCATATTAAAACCTCCATAATTAAGTGATAATGCTATTACCCTGATTTGTAAGTTTACTACGGTAAAGGCAAAACTGCACTAATATTTTAGGGAAAATTGTATTTTTTAAATAATTTATAATGAAATTGAAATCTTTTCGGTCAAAAACAGGCCTTTTTTCCTGATAAACCCATGAAAAATCCCCATTGCCCGGTTAATGAACAATGGGGATAAAAATCTGGTGGAGACGAAGAGGATCGAACTCTCGACCTTACGGATGCGAACCGTACGCTCTCCCAGCTGAGCTACGCCCCCGCGCGTGAGAGATTATAACATAACAATAAGGCTCGCGCGAGTATGGTCAGTACTTAAGAATACATCCCTCTGAACATGTCAATTACCTGTGCAACAAGGCCTGTAGCAACAAGGATAGCCATGATAATGACAAAGATGATCACGAAGCAGAAATATGATCTTGCGAAGTTCTTTTTGTTGACGTTTTTAGTTCCGCCCAGAGCGTAAACTATCAGGATAATGAATCCTACAACAGGTATCGAAAAAAGTATCTCCAGACCGAAGTAACCCCACATTGAGATCGGACGGTATTTCTCGGGAATATTATTGATATCAGACATAAAACCCCTCCTAAAATATGCTTGATAAATCGAGTATAGCATGAATGAAAGAATTGTAGTAGCATGAACCCGGAAGCTTAGCTCAGCGGGAGAGCATTCCCTTCACAGGGGAGGGGCCGCGGGTTCAAACCCCGCAGTTTCCACCAGAAAATCATAAGGGGCAGTCCGACTGACTGCCCCTTATTTACTGCTTATCGATGCAGCTCGCAAAACACTTGGTCAATCGGCAAAAACAAAACTACCTTAAGATTTGAGATGTTTGGTTGTGCGGAGGCAGCTTTGTTATTGCTCTGAAAATGCAGAAGTAGTTGATTGACCTGTTCTGCGACTTCCATTATCATTTTATCGACACCGTGTTGAATTTCAATGTGCAGATAAATGCAATCTGTTTTGAAATCAACATATTTTCGAGATATGTCGATATTTTGTGAGGTAAATTGTGGCAATTTCAAGAAGGACACTGATGACAAAAAAGCTCTTCGCGTCAGCTCTGATAGAACTGATGCAGATTAAGCCGTATCACAAGATCACCGTAAAAGAGATATGCGAACAGGCAGATCTTAACCGGACAACGTTCTATCTTCACTACAATGATATTTCCGAACTCTTTAATGAAATTGTTTTAAATCTCGAAGATGATTTGACACAGTATGTCCCTCCAACGAAAAAAGAACAGGACAGGATCATCGCCTTGACCAGATATCTGACATACGTCAAGAATAACCATGTCGTTTTCCGCACACTGATGAGCAGCGACCAGAACGGCGGCGCCAAGACAAAGATCCTTACGGATATACTGGCTTACAGAAAGGACAACCTCCCTGTTTTCGGTTCTGATAAAGAGAGCAAATATGTCTACTCTTTTATCATCGACGGGTGTATAAGCATGGTCTTAAAATGGATGGACAACGGCTTTGATATTGATATCGAAGAACTCGCCAGGCTGATGGACAAGCTTTGCTACATGACCCACAAAGAACTGGCCGTTTAAGATTCCTCTGTTGATTCCACAGTTATCACCGGTCCCTGGTCACCCTTATCGAAGTTGCCGGTGATGCCGTCACCTGTATTGGGAACGAACGCAGAATAGATCACATCGATAATGAAGAACACAAGAAGGACAGCTTCCACAGGTATCAGTATCTTCTGCTGGGCTTTTCTTATCATGTTATCGAGGAGCGGAGCCAGAACATATATGAAAGCCATTCCGGCAGCACCGAAAACGAACAGGCCTTCTGCGCAGACTCTTCCGTCGATATTGAAGAAATATCCGGAATAATCCCACCATTTCTTGTCGAAGATCATTTCCAATGCCCATCCGCCGAAATACTCGACTACTCCGCACAGGACTACGGTCGCTATAAGATGCAGTACCGGCCTGCGCCTTAAAACAAACAGGAATATCAATACTATCAGGCCGCCCACGCCGTAGATCGGGAGCCACGGTCCGTGAAGCACGCCTCGGTTGATTATCTTGCCCTGCTGAACATAGTAGAAGAAAAGTTCCCAGACCCAGCCGAACATTGCAAAGATAAAGAACAATGCCGCAAGCGAAGGCAAAGAATAGTGACGCATGTAATGGATATGCGCCAAAGACTTGAGTTTCCTCTGTTCGGGGATCGGAGAAAGCCTTGAAGGATAGCTCTCCCCTTCCGCTTCATTCTTGTAAGCCAAGAGCTTCACACGGCGCTCTTCGTTAGCCTCATACTCCATCTCATCCTTCGTATTCCAGAGAACGACACCGAAATGATCGGCTATAAACTTGTTCCTGCCCTTAAGTCCGTCCAAAGAATACTTACCGGCAGCAAGCTCATCCATTACGTCCGCATAAGCATCCATAAGCGAGTTGTTGTCTGCCTTTGCAAACAGATAGATATCGTTGAGCTGGTCAACTCCCTCGATCTCATTCTGCTTGGCGGCTTCCCTGACCCTTGCATAGAACTCGGAATAAATGCAGATCTTATAAGGGTTGGTATACAGAATGCCGAACACTCCGAGAGTGAAAACATTCAATATATTCCAGCCCAATATGCTGATAATGATCTTAAAAAGAGTCCATTTGTTGCCTCTCATCATCCTCCACGAAAGCATAAGCGCATCCCGTGTCCTGATGTCGGGATTCTCGGCAATGATATAAGGCACAAGGAAGAATCCGAATCTTACGACAGGATAAAGGACAATAGTAAAAGACGACAGGAATTCGATTATCCACAAAAGACCCATTGTGACAGCCGATCTCGTCCACCTCTTCATGCGGATGAAGAAAAGATAGCGGGATACCGGTATCTTCTTATAGATCCTGCCTTCAAGGAATATCCTTCTGATAATGGCAACGAAAAGATTACGTACAAACAGCCAGTAAGTAAATGAGACCAGCGCCAATACAGAAACAATCGCTATATTGGCGGCACGGGGGTCTCCCACAATGCCTGATATGGTTGAATACATATGTGAAAAGAATGTATCGCCTGCAACAAAATCGATTATCTGATTGAGAACGCCTTTTGTCCTTCCGAAAACCTGGGAACCTTCAGGGCTCTTGATCTTCCTGTTAACATTCTCAAGCTGCTTTTCAACATTGTTGCGGAAAACGCCGGCATCGTTATCCAGTGCCTTAACGCCTTCCTTGATCTTTTCCTCTGTCTCTGGGTTAACTTCCACAGTTATGGATGAATTTGAGAACATATCGAAGAACGTCGAGCGCATATTGATCAGATAGTCAGAGGTGATGAACTCCGCATCCATAAATACTGCGAGAAGACAGGCCACTACAAAAAACAGATAGTGACGCTTCAAGCTACCTCTGGCATCGCGCTTGAGCATACGGATGCCGTATTCCATCTTGTTCTTCTTTTTATTGTCAGGCATGAGGATATATTATCAAAAAAGGCCTCTCCGTAAAAGGAGAGGCCTCAAAAATGTTTTTTACCGGATTACATTGCGGTGTAGCCGCCGTCTACAGGAAGGTTAACGCCTGTAACGTATGTCGTTGCGGGAGATGCGAGAAAGCAGATAGCTGTATCGAGCTCACCTTCGTTGCCGTATCTCTCAAGAGGGATCATGGTCTTTGCATTAGCCTGGAAGAACTCGGAATCGAGTGTCTCCTTTGTAAGCGGGCTGTAGAAATAGCCGGGGCAGATCGAGTTGACCGTAATGCCGTACTTACCCCACTCGGAAGCCAAAGCTCTTGTAAGGTTTACAACGCCGCCCTTAGCTGCGTGATAAGGAGAAGCGGGAGCAACCTTGTTGCCTACAAGACCGTACATGGATGCAATGTTGATGATGCGTCCGAACTTGTTGGGGATCATGTATTTCTTTGCAACAGAACGTGCAAGTCTGAAAGTACCGAAGAGGTCGATGTTGATCTCATTGTTGAACTGCTCGTCTGTGATGTCTTCTGCAGGAGCAACTGCGCCTGTACCTGCATTGTTTACGAGGATGTCGATCCTGCCCATCTTGGCAAGGATCTCATCAACTGCAGCCTCGACTGCATCTGTATCCGTGATGTCGCACTTAACTGCGAGTGCCTTAACTCCATAAGTCTTCTCGATATCAGCTGCAACCTCATCGATAAGATTCTGACGACGGGCGATCGCAACAATATCGCATCCCTGTCCTGCCAGAGCTTTTGCCATCTGAACACCGAGTCCCGTGGAGCATCCTGTAATTACTGCCACTCTTCCCTTGAAATCGAAAATGTTAGCCATACCCGTACCGCCTTTATAGTTTTTTTGCCGGAGCTTTCCAACTCCACTGAAATTATACAAGACCATTTTCCTTTCAATAAGTCAAAAAAGATGTCTTTTTGCACGTTTTTGACACTTCAAGTGATGTTTCCATTAAAAATTCATCTCGTTTGTATATATTGCTTACAGAATGATTTTCAATTCATTATGAAAGAGCTTTGCGCCTCTGAAATGGTATAATGAATTTAATTCATATAATTATTCAGGAGGACTGCGCCATGAAATTTTATAAAGGAAAGTGCGGAACCGTTGTAACTAAGCTTTTCGAGGCCGAGTGCCAGGGCGGTGTCCTTGAAGAACTCATCCCCAACACTACTGATGCTGCCGGCGAGAAGCACGTTCCTGTCATCTCGGTTGACGGACAGACAGTAACCGTAAAAGTCGGTGAAGTCGCTCATCCCATGATGGATGCCCACTACATCACTTTCGTAGCTTTGGAGACCGATAAGGGCGCTATCGTAAGACAGCTCAAGCCCGGCAGCGAACCTGTTGCGGTCTTCACCATCGGATCTGACGAGAAAGTCATTGCAGCATATGAATACTGCAATCTCCACGGTCTGTGGATGGCTAACGCATAAACCGTAAGGCGAATAACACTCATGCAGAATAAAGACCTTAAAGACAAGAGCAAGCTTTCATTGAAAGAATGCTTATTTCTTATTCTGTCCGCAGTTATTATCATCACCATAGCTTCTACTTCTTCGCCTTTGTTCCCGCTTAATCCGTGGGACGATGCAAACTGCTTTCTTACAGTGGGCAGAGGAATAATCAAAGGTCTGGTCCCTTACCGTGATCTTTATGAACAGAAGGGTCCTGTTTTATATCTGGTCCATGCTTTATGCTCTCTGGTTCCGGGTAAGAGCTTTACCGGGGTATGGATCCTCGAATGCGTTATGGCAAGTGTTTTTGCCGTTTTCTCATGGAAAACGGTAAAGCTTTTTGTTAATCCTTCAGCAGTCTGCACCGGCCTTGTCCCTCTTTTCTTATCAGTAATCTATACGATGCGCTTATTCAACTTCGGAGACAGTGCCGAGGAACTGTGTTTCCCCCTTCTTGGCATTGTTCTGTACTACGCGCTCAAGGCAATAAAGACTGAAGATAATCTTCCACAGCTTAAAGAAGGCTTCATCTGCGGAATCATCGCAGGAATCCTGTTCTGGACCAAATACACATTTACGGCATTTATAGCCGCATATTGTCTGCTCATCATCATCTATTCGATCACACGCCGAGAGTTCAAGAAGCTCTTTTCTCTCATCGGGCTGTTCCTTGCCGGAGCAGCCGCAGCTTCCGTTCCTGTCATCTTATACTTCGCTGTAAACAATGCTCTCGGCGATCTTTTCACATCCTATTTCTATAACAACATGTTCCTTTACAACTCGGGTTCACACACTTCCGGAATCTATTCGATACCGGTTATAAAGAACATTGTCATTCCTTTTGTCATCCTTTTCAGGCTTGGAAAAGAATACCTAAGCCTTGGAATAATACTTATACTGATTATCTTAGGCGCAGTTTCTTTCGAACGCAGATACAGGCTGAGAGCCATAATCCTTTTTGCCGTCACTTTCCTGATCACGGCAATGGCCACCTTCCCGCGCATTTATTACATTTACTACTATGCGTATATCTTCATGTTCTATCTGCCTTTCGCGCTGATAATGACAGTAAGGTTGGAAGGCTATATCGAATCAAAGCTCAAAGACAGCAAAAGACTGGTCTCGATATTTATCGGAGCAGTCTGTGCCATTACAGTTGCCGTCATGATCCTGCTGAGCAAGAACAATTATCTGTTATTAAAGCCTGCCAAAGACATACCTCAGTTCAAATTCGCCGAAGAGATCAACAAGACCGAAAACCCGAAGATACTTACATTTGACATAATGGATGCAGGCTTCTATACAAGCGCCGGGATACTGCCTTCTAACAGGTTCTTCTGTTTTCTTAACATCGAAAAAGACTGGCCTGCGATCCTCGATGAGCAAGGCAGGCTTATAGATGAAGGCTACTTTGATTACATCATCTGCTATGATGATGACTACGATTGGGAACTCTACGAGTTATGCAGGACTGAAACAACTCCAGTCTGTGATTTCACGGGTACACTCGCCACCGACCAGTTCTGCCTTTACAAACGCAAAACTGATTCTTGATCACTCATACCACCTGGAAAATATAGCACTTGAGATACTGTGTCTCCGGAACGCTCAAAAGCACCGGATGATCAGGTGCCTGTCCTCTCGCCTCTACCAGCCTTAAAGAAACAGAAGCGTCTCTTGCAGCCGAGACAAGCATCTTTTTGAAAAGCTCATCCGTCATGAAATGAGAACATGAACAGGTCGTAAGATATCCGCCTCTCGGCAAGACCTTCATCGCCCTGAGATTTATCTCTTTATAGCCCCTGGATGCAGCTTCAACAGTCTGTCTGGACTTGGTGAATGCCGGAGGGTCAAGGATAATATAATCGTATGAACGATCCTTTCTTTCAGCCATTCCGGTAAGCAGATCAAATACATCAGCGCAGACAAAATCCATCTTTGTATCAAGAGAGTTCCTTACGGCATTCTCATGAGCCATGTCAACGGCCTGCTGAGATATATCGACACTGGTGACATGCTTAGCACCAGCAAGCGCGCAGTTCAGTCCGAACGATCCGGTGTGTGTAAAGCAATCCAGGACTCTTCTTCCGGGGGCGAGCTTTGCCGCAGCTGCCCTGTTGTATTTCTGGTCAAGGAAAAAGCCGGTCTTCTGTCCTTCAGCGACGTCGACCAGATATCTTATACCGTTCTCGGTTATTTCCGTAACAGCAGTTGCAGGCACGGCGCCAAAGCCATGATACCAGCCTTTTGTTACTTCAAGTCCTTCCTTCTCCCTGAGCAAAAGATCATTTCTCTCATAGATACCGCTTACGGCAACGCCAAGTTCTTCAAGACTTTCTTTAAGCGCCCGGTAGATATCTTCTTTTATCAGGTCAACGCCAAGACATGCAGTCTGAACCGAAAGGATATCCTCATAACGGTCGACAGTAAGTCCCGGTATAAAATCCGATTCGCCGTGAATAAGCCTGCAACACCTGAAATCCTGCTCGGGAAGGATATCGCGGCGGTATCTTATGCTGTAACTTATACGTCTTTTCCAGAAAGCATAATCGAACTGATCATTTGCATTTCTTGATATGATCCGAATCCGGATCTTTGAACCCGAATTATAAAAGCCTGTTCCCTGCCAGCTGTTGCCTTCAAAACAGTCGATAAGACAGCCGTCCGCAGGATCGCCGTCAATTGACCTCACTTCGTCGGCATATACCCAGGGATGCCCGTTCTTAAGAGCTGCAGCAGCCTTTGAAGTTATCGATGCTTTGGGATATTTTCTTTCCTGTTTCATTTTATGCCCAAGCGTCCTGTGATCTGGGGATCCTGATATCCGAAAGGATCATCTCTTCTTCAATGAACCATTCTCCCGTAGAAGCCTTAAGTCTCATCTTTATCATTCTCTGAGAGTCAGCTCCGGATGATCTCATAAAGACTCTGATCCTTCCGTTATCTTCTGATGCGGCATCCTTCTCAGGGATAACCGTATAAGGCATCGAAGGCGTATAGTCATTCTCCGGGGATGTGCCTGCGAAATACGATCTGACAACGTATTCCTTTCCGTCACTTAATCTGTCTTTGATGAACTGCTTCTCATACTCCGAAACGCCGCCGGGACCTTTCAGGAACTCAAGCATGGAAATTGCTGCAGCGGGATCATCCTTGTATCTCATCATTGCAGCGACAAAAAGTGCTGCTCCGTATTCGGGTTCCTTAAGACTTGCCTCGGGTAATGCCTTCAGCTCGGTAACATTTGACGGAAGCGAAGCAAAACTAATAATCATCAGATGATCCTCCGGAAATATATATACGGAAATTATAGCACAGTAGATTACTGCGCAATAATCTCCGCATATTCCCGTAAAATACCGTTAATCAGGATCCGGGAAATCCAACTTGCTTCCCGTCGAGGTCTTGATGACCCTGATCTGCTGGCTCTCAGGGACAGCCGCTATAAGCTCTTCCCTGTGGCTGATAACGCCGACGAGCTTATTGGCTCCGGTCAGGTTCTCAAGTATCTCGATAGCCGTATCGATAGACTTCTTATCAAGTGTACCAAAGCCCTCATCGACAAAAAGAGCATCCATCTGAACGCCGCCGTTATTGGATGAAACAGTATCTGAAAGACCAAGTGCCAGACTGAGAGAAGCCTTGAAGCTCTCACCGCCTGAAAGATTGCCTACAGGCCTCTTGTGACCGGTATGGTAATCAAATACCTCAAGGTCAAGGAAATTTCCGGTCTTTTTGCTGAGCTGATCATCTTTACGCAAAAGTCTGAACTGACCGTCACTCATAGGGGTCAGTCTCCTGTTCGCAGCGGCAATGATGCCGTCAAATCCTGCAGCCTGGATATACTGTTCCAGCGTGATCTTTCCTTTACCGGTATTACCACGCGCAAGGTCACTGAGTCTCTTGCAGATATAGTATTCCTTTCTTGATTTCTCGAGACCGGCCTTCTGATCTGAAATATTCTTTTTCTTTTCGTTGTTGATCGAGATTCTGTTGGAGATCTTATTTTCAACAGCTCTTATTTCTTTAACAGCTTTCTCCTGTTCAGCACACTTTGTCTTAAGCTCTTCAAGATCGATAACAGTCTTACCCTTGGCATCTTCTCTTGCCTGCTTAAGCTGGGTCTCATTTGTGGAGACATCCTGCTTATACTTGTTTATCTTGTTTTCAGTCTTGGTAAGCTCTCCTTCCGGAACAGCAAGAGCACGCATCTCTTCAACCGATGCGAACTTCTGAGCAGAAAGCTTTTCGTCCAAAACTTCCTTAAGGATCTTCTCATCATTTGTCTGAGTCTGTAAGGTCTCATTAAGGGTCTTCAGAGCAGAAGCTGCAGCCGTTTTCTCGTTATCAGCCTTTGTTTTGCCGGAGACGGCATCTTCAAGCTTCTTGTTGATCTCTTCAGCAAGCTTTTTTGCTTTGTTCATCTCACCGGATGCAGTCTTCCAGTCTGCATAGCTGAGTTTTTCAAGAGTCTTAAGAGTTGCGCTTGTCTCAGCAAGTGCTTTTTCAACTGCACTGTTGCTCTCACTCAATTGCTGTTTTCTGTTTCCGATCTCTTCAGTTTTCTCACCGGCCTTAGCCAGTTCCTTCTGTGCCTTATCCAGGCGATCACAATCTTTGCTGAGCTGGATATATACAGCCTCATTAGCATTGATCTTTTCACTGATCTCAGTATCAGCTTTACCGAGTACGACAACGAGATCATCAAGACTCTTGCCTTCGGAATCCTCCTTGAAGGAAGTTTTGAGCAATGCATCCAGAATATCAGATCTCATTTGCTCTTCATATTCACCGAGAGTATTTTTTGCTATCTCGGCCGCAGTGTTATCGTCTGCTTTTTTTGTCTGAAGATCAGTCTCTTTCTTCTTTAATGCTTCAAATTCTTTTTCGGAGATATCTGTTTCCGGGATAACGGCAAGATGAGGATGATGCGTAGAACCGCATACCGGACAGGGCTGCCCGTCCTGCAGATCTTTAGCAAGTATTCCGGCCTTGTTCCCTTCGATTATCTTCTCCGCATTTATACGGTCTGCATTTGCCTTCTCATAGGCCTCAAAGGACTTTTTGTATTTATCCTGTTTGAGCTTAAGGTCATCACGACGCTTTTTGCATTCCTTAACACGAGCATCCAGGATCGCCTTGATCTCTTCAGAATGAGACTTAAGTTCCTTGCCTTCAGTTTCAGCCTTCTGCCTTTCTATCGGCTTATTCTTTAAATCTTCTATTGTTTTCTGAAGCGAATTTACTTTTTCCTTCAGAGCAGCTTCATCAGCCTTGATGCTGGCATCCGCGTCTTTATTTTTCTTGTCAGCTTCTTCAAGATCTTTAAGCTTCTTGGAAAGGTCATCACGCTGCCTGTATTTAGTTTCCTCTTCGGAAATCTTATCAATGCGCTTGTTCAGTTCTTCAAGTTCAGGTCTGCGCTTTTCAGCTTCAGAAAGCGCTTCCTCCGCTTCCTTAGCCTTCTTTTCGGCATTGGCATTATCAGCAAGCTTCTTGTTGATCTGCTCCTTTGTGGCGGCAATTTCATTGCGCTTGTTATCCCATGCAACAAATGAAGGGTTTACTTCACGCGAAGCTGCCTTCTGACGGTTGAGCAAAGCCTCAAGATCAGTCATCTCCTTCTGCTGTTCTTTAAGCTTTTCTGCCTGCTTCTCAAGCTCTTGAACGCGCTCAATGAACTTATTGTTTGTCTCGGCAGTAGCATATTTGGCGTCAAGTTCTTTCTGTGCTTTTTCAGCTTTTGAAAGATCTTTTTTGACGGATTCTCTCTTAACATTATCAGAGGCGACCAGTTTATCGATAACAGCGATCATATCATCAATATTCCAAGCGCTGCCGGTATTCCTTGCCTTTTCCTGAAGTTCTGTAAGATCTGCGTAATGCTCATCTTCAGGCTCGGCTATTACGTCATCAAAGTATTGCACAATGCTCTTCTCGGCATCATGGACCATCGACTCGTTATTCTTGACGCGGTTAAAAAGTCTTTCCGCGATCTGATTGTATCCGCTGGTATTAAAGATAGTACGTAATATCTCTGTCCTTTCTTTAGTATCAGCATTAAGAAGATCCCAAAATTCGCCCTGAGCGATCATTGCGATCTGCTTGAACTGCTTATCGTCTATCTTCAGAAGATCGACGATCTTTTTGTTTACATTGGTAAGACCGTCTGCAATCGGAGCGCCGTCTGCGTAGAGAACCGCACTCCCGGCCTTCCTTGCAGTGCCTTCTCCGCGCTTCTTCTCGTACTCATAAGAGGGTTCTCTGTAAACGTGATATTCGTGACCCTGGTGCGAGAAGTAGAAGTCAACAAAGCTCTTCTGCTTGGCATCAGCATATTCGCTCCTAAGGTGTTCCTTATCTCTGTAATGGCAGCTGGTATCACCATAAAGAGCAAAGCAGACGGCGTCAAAGAGCATAGTCTTTCCTGAACCGGTATCACCGGTAATAAGGAACAAGCCTTTATCTTCGAATCTTTCAAAGTTGATCTCGGGCATCAGACCGGCATATGGTCCGAACGAGCTGATAATAAGCTTAATCGGCTTCATTTAAAACACCTGCCTCTCTGGCTGCTTCTCTCATTACAGCCATCTCCTCATCGCTGATATCGCAACCGTAAACCTGCTTATAAAAATCACTTATCAGGTCTTCAAATGTCCTGTTCTCTGCTATCTGTGAAATATCAACCTTTTCAACTTCTCTTGTACGTGAATTGTCGAAATCGACCTTGACAGTATTGCGATAACTCTGCTGGAAAATACCCATGACATTATCAATGATGTCCTCATCTGTCAGCGTTGCATAAATAAAATCATCGGGAGATGAGATATTAGCAGGGTCAAGGAGCTCCTCCATCTTACCTCTAATATGCCTGACATCACGCTTAGGATTAAGCAGAACAAGCTCAAAGCTTATGTCGTTCTTCCCGTTTACCGTGATCAAAGGGACTGACTTCTTGTCGTTGATCTCTTTGAGAGAATACTTAAGCGGAGTTCCAGAATACCTGCACAGATCTCTTCCAACTTTCTGAGCCGAATGGATATGGCCTAATGCAACATAATCGAACTTGCTGAAACAGTCATATCCTACCTTCTCAACAGTACCGACATTTTGTGTTCCGATGCTCTCTGAACCGCTGAGTAAAGGATCTTCCTTACCTGCGACGAACTGGTGGGCGATTACAATATTGCACTTGCTCTCATCAATACCGGCTTTATCGATCACCAGCCTTACCGCATCTTCATATGTATCGATCGTCTCATCCGGATATACGTGTCTTACGTGTGAGGCCTTTACAAACGGAAGCATATAGATATTTATCTCGGTATCCCCGTCTTTTAAGACATGGCAGTCAAGTTTGCCATCATAGATCGCGGAAATATAGACTCCCTGCTTCTCAAACGTCCATTTGCCGTAGTTGAGCCTGTCATCGGAATCGTGATTGCCGCTGATCATACTTCGACATCGCCTGAGATAAGCACAGCGTCAACTTTCTCTTTATCGATCAGATCAAGGATCTGACCGAGGATATACTTCTGATCCTCGATCAGATCGAATTCTCCAAGGCTTCTGCCAAGATGAAGGTCTCCCAAATGTATCAGCTTCATATGTCTGCTCCCTCGAAATTACAGATAAAACTTCGGACACTTACAATTATCCCAATTATACAACGGGACAAGAAACAAAAAGTGAGATTAAACGGACTGATATCAGGCGCTCAGCTTGTCCGAATCCGCAACAGAGATCATGGAAGCAAGATATACGTCAAACTTGCTCAGAACAGTCTTTACGCGCTTTGCTCCAAGACCGATAACAGAGCAGCACTCGCTGATCGGCATCTTGTTGACGCGGCAGAAAACGATGACCGCGGCATCGATAAGGCCGTCTTTCTCTGCTGTCTCAGAAACAGCTTTCCAAAATGCTTCAGTATAATAGTCTTTCATACCGGGTCACCTCCTCAGCAGTATTTTGCAAGTGAAATATCGAATCTTTCGAGATAGAACTTCCTTATGCACTCACAGAACTCGCGGATATATCTTCTGATAGTCCTGTTGTTATAGAATTCGAGGTTAGAGATCCTCTCAATAGTGATATTTCCTGTAAGATAGCGCATAGCTATCCTTGATTTCTCAGCGCCTGTCATGGCAGAAGCGCAGTTAAGAGCCTCGTTCCAATGATTTACGATAGTCATAAAAGCATCTCTGGGATCGGTATAACCGTTCTCAGCCATGGATGAAGTAAGGAGCTCAATGGCTTCACGTCTGAATGCAATGTCTTTAACTGTACAATTCAATTCTCTCATGTCTTTAACCCTTTCTTTCACGTCGGTAAAAACACTCCAGAAGACAGTACGCAGAGGGTTTTAAACCACGCTGCGTGCATCCCTTACTGCAAACAGCGAGTATAAATATCCAAGGCATCAACTGCCTCAAATGCGGACTATATTCAGTTTTACGGAAATCACGCTGCCAGCTGCAGCATGTACCTCACGCTATCGGAGCTATCTTTGCCAAAGTAAACTGTAACCACTTAAACCTACCTAAAAAAACAAACTCTTCAGAAACGCCCAAAAACTAACGACAAACAATAATAACCGGACGTTCCCCTTAACCGACAGTTACAAAAATAGATGCTCCTTTCTGAAGTTTTGTGTTCAATATACCACTCTTGGAATTAAAATCAATAGCAATTCGAAAATTTGTTCTCACAATTTGTAGTGGCATTGGCTATACAATATATTAAAATACCCCAAGATATAGATTTTATTATATCTTCTGTTCTCTTCCCTTTCCAAAGCCTTTAATATGGCATATCAGAGCAGATCTCAGACCCTCAAAGTCCTTAAATACTTCTTTTGCTCATCAGAGATCCTGAAGCTCTCCACTGCTTTTTGAATTGCCTTATTATGTGTCTTTTCATCGAGCCGCTTGGCTTCGATAACCTTTACCGCTTCATCGTACTGCTTGGAAAGAGCAGTTGCAAAATACCATGCAGTCATCAGACTCACATATTTAAGGTCTGTTCTGTCTGCTCCTGCCGCCATTTCCAGATATTCGGGCTTGAAGTCGTCATCAAGATAGAACGACATGAGCATCTTTATACCGTAACGTATCGTGTATTCCGCATCTGAACCCAGCCACCGGGATATATACGGCAAAAGCTCTTCGGTATGCTTTTTATGTACCTTAGGTATAAATTGGTCACAAACTGCCCAATTGTCAACAAAAGGAAGAAAATTCTCCGTCTCCCTTATTATTGTATCAAAATCTTTCTCGTCATTAAGTATCATGGCATGAAGCAGATTCTCCTCATAATACTTATGAGGCAGCTTGCTTATAAATGCCTTGTATTCACCGTTCTTGCGCAATTCCTTGGCATATTTCTTTACATCCGGAGTGCGTATGCCGATGATCGTTTCCGGATCAACGGTGGTAATGATCTTTTGCTGCAACGCACGGTAGTCCGGATCACTCCTTATATCAAAAAGATGCTTTTGTATCTTTGTCAGCGTCATCTGTCATATCCCTTTCATTCTGTAACCTGAGCCTTTGACTGTCTGTATCAGTTTTCCTTTTTGGCCAAGGAGTTTTCTCAGGTACTTTATCTGAGTATCCACTACTCTTTCGGTACCGGTGTAACCGTTTCCCCAGACTTCTTTCAGAATTGTATCACGGCTTACAGCCTCCGGTTTGTTTTCGAGAAGCACTTTAAGTATCAGCATTAACCTGTCAGGAAGATCAACAATCCTGCCGTCAACGGTTACAAGTCCTGTAACAGGATGCATCCTGATACCTCCGCACTCAAGCATTTTAACGGTCTTTTTCTTGTCGCCCGCATACTCAAGCGCAACATAGAAAAGTTCCATCGGCATGAACGGTTTAAGAATAAGGTCATCGGCACCGATCGCATACATTAGATCCGTATCCTCAAAATTATTGAGATCAGAGATGAAAACAATAGGGCACTTGCAATTATCCCTTATCCTCCTGCATAGATCTACGGCTATGTCACCGCGCTGCCTGATGTCGGCCATAACGATACCATATTCATGAGAACGTACTTTTTCAAGTCCGTCAGAACCGTCACAGGCCATATCCAGCTCGAATATACCGTTACCTTTTAACGAAAAATACTCCTTAACCTGTTCCCTTATGTCAAAAGAGTCTTCGATCAATAAAATCCTGTACAAAGCAATTTGTTCCTGACTGAAAAAACAGAGGGCCCGGAAGACCCGGGACCCTCTCAAACCATATCTTCCTATATCAGAGATCGTAATACATTTCGTACTCCATGGGAGTAGGCATTGCTACGTGTCTCTTAAGATCTTTCCTCTTATTGTTGATCCATATATCGATGAGTTCTTTCGGGAATACACCGCCTTCTCTCAAGAACTCGTTATCAGCAGCCAAAGCCTTGATCGCGGAACCGAGCGACTTGGGCAGGCCCTTTATCTTTGCCTTCTCGGCATCAGACAGATTAAACAGATTGAAATCGTAAGGTCCGTAGCCTTCCGCTACCGGATCGATCTTTTTCCTGATTCCGTCCAAACCTGCCATAAGGATTGCTGCGTAACAATAATAAGGATTGCACGTCGCATCAGGATTACGAAGTTCAAATCTCTTCTTGTCAGGAGTTCTTGCATAAGCCGGTATCCTTATGACGGAACTGCGGTTTGCTGTTGCAAAACCGATCGTAACCGGAGCTTCAAATCCCGGGATCAGTCTCTTAAACGAATTCGTTGAAGGATTGGAGAAAGCGCAGATAGCACCGATGTGCTTAAGGATACCGCCGATGAAATACATCGCAGTCTGTGACAGGCCTGAATAGCCGTTCTCATCGTAGAATACCGGCTTGCCGTCCTTGAACATCAGCATATGGACATGCATGCCTGAACCTGCTTCGCCATAGATAGGCTTCGGCATGAATGTAGCGGTCCTGCCTTCTCTGACAGCCTCATTCTTGATGATGTACTTGGCGAGCATTGTCTTATCTGCCATCTCTGTCATAGTACCGAATTCAACTTCAACTTCCATCTGACCGGGGCCGCCGACCTCATGGTGATGATACTTAACATCAATACCCTGCTCTTCCATCAGCATCGTTACACGGCTTCTGAAATCGTAATGGATATCCTGAGGCGGTGCTATGTGATAGCCTCCCTGGTGCGGAGTCTGGAATCCGTTGGAATCAGAACATCCGCTGTTCCAGAATGCTTCTTCCGTATCGATCGAAAAACCTGATTCCGAAGGATCATTGGAGAAGGAAGCAGAATCGAAAACATAGAATTCGAACTCCGGTCCGAGCAGATATGTATCTGCGACGCCGAGTTCTTTCATGTACTCTTCTGCCCTCTTGCAGACATTTCTGGGTTCCTGATCGAAGGGTTTGTTGCCGTCATCACCGATAACGCGGACATCTCCGATCATCGAAAGCGTCTTTATCTCCGGGAACGGATCGATAGCCGCACTGGAAACGTCCGGAATAAAGACCATGTCGCTCTTCTCGACAGGAGCAAACCCGTAATTGCTTCCGTCGAATCCGATGCCGTTCTTCATGGTATCCTCTCCGAATCTCTTTGCAGGAATCGTGAGATGATGCCACCTGCCGTTGATGTCGATCATTCTGAAATCGATCATTTCGATGTCGTTGTCAGAAATGAAGTTCATCACATCTTCTGCCGTCTTAAACATATTTGTTCCTCCGCTTTATAGGATACAAACTGAAGGTCATTCCATTAAAGAATGACGGCGATCACAATTCCCGTCAGTACCGCCGAAACGGCAACCGCAGCTACGGGAATAAACTTACGGTCTTTAAAGATCGGAATGAACGAGAGTGCAAATCCTCCCACAAAGCCCAGTACCAGCATTATGAGCGGGAAGAATCTGAGCCATGCCGGATTAACACTGAAGAGAAGAAAAATGCCTAATATGCCTGCGACGATAACAGAGGCAGCGAATATAACCGGGAGAAGCAGTTTTTCTTTGAACGATTCAAACATCTTATCCCCCCCTTATGTTACAGATTTGACGAATTCGCCTGCCCTTGAAGTTACTTTCTCAACAACAGGCAGATCATTATGCAGTTTGCCTTCAACAGTTACAAAATCCGTATTGGCCGAAGAGAATTCCGAGAACAGTTTTCTGCTCGAAGCGATCGGAACAACCTCATCGGCGTCAGATGCGACGATAAGCGTAGGACACTTGACCTTCCCTGCGTATTTGTATACGGGCATCCTATAAGAAGCGAGCAGTTTGACAGGACCGTGAAATATGTTCAGAGCGTTGTTGTAAAGATCATAACCGCTGTTATACGGGGCAAGCAGAATAAGTCCTGCCGGAGCGGTCTCTGCCTGTGAAGCGGTATATACGGCAATTCCCGTGCCTATCGAATAGCCCATGACAATAACACCTGAAGTAGTCTCTAAATCAGATGCATACTTATATGCCTCAGCAGCCATGGCTTTCATAGACTTCTCACGGGGAACTCCGGTGCTCTTGCCGTAACCCGGATAATCAAAACAAATAACATCACAGCCCGGGGCTATCTTTTTCCACTGCTCATTTTCAATGAACCTGAGAACAGCTCTTGAGGCGGTCTCTCCGTTGCCGCAGAAATAAAGCAGTACCGGACGTTTTGCAGAAGCGGATTTTCCTGTCGCTTTATATCGCCAACCGGAATAAATACCGCCTGCAGTCTTTACTTCTTCCACTTCGATGCCGAGAGTATGCTTTTCTGCTATCTCGGCGAGCTTTGCAGTCTCTTCTTCATCAACATGCGGATGATACATCGACTGATTTCCCAGATTAACGATGAGAACAGAAAATATGGCTACCGCAAAAACTACAGCTGCACCTGCATATGACAGTATCTTAATGCGGTCTTTCTGTTTGGAAAGAACGATCTTTAATACAAGGACGGTAACAAATGCAATTGCTGCAATTATCAGCATCGCTATCATTACGCCTCTGGCTTTCGGGGCTGCGACAGCAAGAGTTATGCCGCCTGCGATCAGCGCAACAAAAGCGCAAACCAATGAGTTTGTGAGTCTTTCACGCATAGTCATTGATAAATATCCCCCGAAACCGCTTATAAGGATATTATACCAAGAGATTAAAGATTTTTAACACACAGGCTGTAAATATACAGTTACAGTTGCGAAGAAAGTTTATTCCAAAAACCGTTCAGACCAATAACCAGATCATTATAGGTATCATCAAAATTATCCGTATACCAGGGATCCGCAATGCTCCTGTTGATTCCTGCAAATTCGAGCATCTGATATATCTTGTTGTCCGGATCGCCGCCTGCGATGCGCGTCATGTTGGAAACATTATAGGAATCCATGCCGATCAGATAATCGTAGTTATCATAATCGGCACGCGTCATCTGTCTTGCCCTGTGGGGAACTACAGGTATCCCCACCTCTCTGAGTTTTTGCACAGTACCGTAGTGAGGACCGTTACCGATCTCTTCCCTGCTCGTCGCAGCCGAATCGATATAAAAACGATCTGACAGTCCCTTTCTATTGACCATGTCCTGAAACATACACTGAGCCATAGTGCTCCTGCAAATATTTCCATGACATACAAACAAAACCTTAATCATTCTATCCTCGAGTCTTATCTTAATAAATTCACGGGGACATTATATCAGATGTGCAGAATGTTTAAGACACCGCATTACAGCTTTACTTCCACTATGAACCTGTCTTCTGAGATCCTGATCTCCAGTTTATATCCAAGCATTGCGAGGTTGTTATTGGCAATAGCAAGCCCAAGTCCCGTACCATGGTTGCCGCGGGCAGAACTTCCCTTAGCAAAAGGCTGCTTGAGGTCACGCGAAGTATCAATCTCACCGTCCGATGTATTGCTGATCGTCAGGAGTCTGCTGTCACACGAGATCGCGATAGTACTCCCCTCTTTGCTGTAGATAACGGCATTGTTTATCAGGTTTGATATCGCCTGTCTGAAAAGGCTTTCATCTGTTTTGACCGTAATGCTCTTCTTGTCGTAACTTATCTTCAGGGAACGCTCTCCGATCATATGCTCATTGTCTGCGATCACCTTTGAGATCACGCCGGAAATATCAACATCTTCCTTGGCAATAGCGGCAGTCTGTTTCTCGGACTTGGAGAATTCAAGCATGTCATTGACCATCTTGTTCATCTGAGCGACCTTCTCTTCAACCTTTCCGGCATAGTATTCCTGCTTGTCGGTGCCTATGTGGTTGGAAAGGTTCTCGGCGTAGGCAGATACAGCTGCCATCGGGGTCTTGAGGTCATGTGCCATGGCATCGACCATCTGGCTCCTGTATTCGAAGACCTCGTATCTTCTCTTTTTAGTGTTGTATCTGATCGTGGCGGGTATGAACGCGAAAACAACAGCAGCTAAGATGATCGCAGCTACTCCCATCATGATGCCTTTGCTGAACTTTTTTGTAAACGGGATCTGTACTAAAGGCGTCCATTCTCTCCTGGTGACCAGACCATTTTCGCTGGTGCTGAATCCGGTGTAGTCTGAATCATTATCTGTTCCGGTATATCCTGCGATGATACCGATGCATGAACTGACACCATCCTGAGTTTTAATAAGTGTATATCCTTCGGTATTATCGGGTTCGCACCTGACAATGACTCCCGATAGCGTGATATCGCCTTGTCCGTCGGTATAGGTACAGATCTCGGCTTCTACAGGAATGAATACCCCCTTATCAAAATCCGCATAGAATTCTCTGCATTTGAAACGGATATAAGACAGATCATCATCCGTACGTTCAAAGTAATCCATTACATCATCCTCGCGGGCAGCTGTTTTGTAAGCATTTACCTCCGGTGTATCGAAATACTTCAGATACTTATTATCTGCCAGCCTCAATGTATTGTCTCTTATGAGTTTTGACTGATCATCCGATAATACGCTGTAGCTTACTACCGCAGTCCGGGACGTATCTATGACGCTTCCGTCATTTATATGTATTCTGTACCTTTGACCGTATGACAGATAGTTCATGATCAGGGCGTTCTTGATCCTTGAAATATCTTCACCTGACAATCTCTCTTTTTCTATATTGTTTTCGTAGGCATAGTCTCCAATTAGATTTTCCACGTTCATATAGTCCTTAAATTCCCGGGCATCATATCCGTAGCTGACATACGACCCAACGTAAGGGATAAGTGCGATGATCGTGAAGATCACTAACAATAGGAAAAAACTGTTCAAATACGAAACTATAAACTTAGGTTTCTCAATGGTACCTTTGCGTCCTTTCATGGTTATTCCTCCGTTATTCGGTAACCCCTGCCGATCGCAGTCTTAACCAGTCCGGAGGCCTTTCCCAGGCATTCACGAAGACGCCTTATCGTGTTATCCACGACTCTGTCGTTAACATCAAGATCGTCGCCCCACACGTGTTCCAGGATGTTCTGGCGCGTGAGGACCGAGCCCTTGTTTTCGAGCAGATATACTAAGAGAAAATATTCTTTGGCGTTGATGACGATCTCCCGGTCAGAGACTTTGACCTGCATGGTCTTCTTGTCCAAGGATATGGCTCCGCACCTTAAGATCTCGCTGTCAGCGTTCCTTTTTGCACGCTTCAGGAGAGCCAGGCTCTTGGCATAGAGCTGCCTTATCGAAAAGGGCTTTACGACGTAATCGTCACACCCCGTCTCATATCCTTTAAGTACATTGTTTTCGGAGCCGAGAGCAGTCACGAATATGATCGGGCAGTCGCTTCTTTTTCTCGCTGCCTTGCATATATCAAATCCGGAAGCCCCGGGAAGCATTATGTCTAAGATCATGAGGTCGAAATCTTCACTGCTGACCTTGGCCAAAGCATCGTTTCCGTCAGATGCGGTCACCACGTCCCAAAGTCCTGCGTCTTCCTCGCGATAGAAGTCACAAGTGGCCTCAAGAAGTTCCGGTGAATCTTCAACGATCAACAATCTGTAAGACATAGCTTCATCCTCCATGCCAACATCATACTCTTCCGGTATGTCGTCAGTATGTCACGCCAAATATCAACAATAATCGCTGTTGCCGGAATTGCTGAATTGATTTTGAAGACACGTTAAGTCACCTTTATGGTGAAAGATACTTCCTGGGGTGATGAAGCTTCATAACCGGCATTACCCTTTGAAACTACCCTGACACTGACCGGATAGGTCTGTCCTTTCTTAAGGCCGTTCTTCTTGATGGTTACCGTACCTGAGGATTTATTTATGCTGATACTGCCGTCTCCCGAAAGCTTGGTAAAAACAAAGCCACCGCGTCCGGTACTTAAGCCCTCAAACACCTTTCCTGCAGCAATTGTCTGTTTTTTATTGCTGAGTTTAGCGCTGCTGACAGTTGCTTCTTTTCCGCTTACTGACAGCGGGTTAGATACCTTTTCGAGCTTATAATCGCCATAAAGGCCGGAAGCCATTACGAACCGCTCAGATTCAAAAATACCATAGGCATCTCCGCAAGAGAGTTCCACAGCTGATACCCTGAAAGTGAACTTTGTTGTGTTCAGATCCATATCCATATCGTCTTCGTAGATCTCTTTAGCAATATAGTCATTTACATCGTATTTGTTTTCTTCTGTGAAAAAGCTAACCTTAAATTTTCCGTCTATGAAGACTTCAACGTAATAGGTATCGGAACCCTCGAATTTATTCCATGACAGGAAACCGTTTTTAAGTGACAGACCATCAACAGTTCCTAAATTGCCGCCGGGCACGGCATCTGAAGCGTATGAGAACTTACTGCTCCATTTTGCCAATACGCTTTCATAAGGATCGTCAAACGCGGAGATCGTTATATCATAAGTATCGGCCTTCTTGATGAAGCCGCACTTGATCATGAAATCAATCTGCTTCTTAAGAAGAATGCTTCTGTTACTTGTGAAAACGGTAAAGAAATATTCGTTTACATATATCAGGTATTGCTCTGCACCTTTATAGCTTTTCCATGTAAGTTTGCCGTTTTCATCAATACGCGCATCTATCTTGCCGAGTTTTTTGGCAGTCTTTGCTTTCGACTCATAAACGAGTTCACCCTGCCATGAAGCATAAACATCTGAAAAATCCAATTCTTCAATCAATAAAACTGTATATTTGCCATTTTCAGATCTTTCGAGTTGTCCTGATTTGATATAGGCATCGATCAGTTTCTTCAGATTTTTCGAAAACCTGGCAGTTGCTGAATTACTATCCGGGTCGATAACATCCACACATACACCTGATATATAGATGCGATAGGTAATCGCGTCCTCTTCATCCTGAGTTTGTTCAGGGACCATATTATTCCAGGAGAGAACGCCGTTGTCTCCGAGAGATGCTTCTATCTTTCTGTTTGCCTGTGCCGGACCTCCGCCGCTTATACGCCATGCTGCGATTGCTTCGGCATAATCAGACGTTCCCTTTGCAGGTTTTTCAGGATCCGATGTAGTCTCAGCAGCAGATGTCTCCGTTGCCTTAGGTTCTGTAGTCTCTTCGCTTGTTACAGAAGTTGTGGTTATTTCAGTTTTCTGTGCTGTTCCGGAGCATCCTGTCATTGAGGCAAAGCTTGCGATCATGGTTAACGCAAGAAAAACAGCACCTGTTTTTCTCAATCTCATCATTTATATTTCCTCCATTAAAACCTTATCTTTTCACCCTGTCATTGCTCAAGCTTGCCATATGAGGCAACTGCCTCATCTATGGTCATTTGACCTGTAGCAACGCGATAGCTTGCCTGTCTTAACTGTATGACCGCATCGTCCGTAATCCCAATAACTTCAGGCGAGAAGATGCGTTTTTCCGGGATCTTGCCGAATGCAGCATACATACTGTTAAAAGAAAGGTCTTTTGTAGGCGACACAAGTCCCTTATTCTGTGCCATCTCACTGAGTTCACGCTGTGTGATAAGGAACCGCATAAACTCATTTGCCATTTTCAGGTTCTTGCTGTCTTTATTTACAGAGAACTGAAGGTTAGGCATATCAAGGAAAACAGCCCCTTCATCAGAAAAAGGAACAGGAACAAAAGTATATTTAAACGGGTTTGCAATGAATTCCTCGGAACGGCTCTCACGCTTCTTTGTGCCTGAAACGGTGTCGCCCGAGCATGTCATCATGGGAACATCGCCCTTGAAAAAGCGCATGATCACCGCATCATAGTTATTCTCGATCTCATTGCATGAATTAATATCAAAGCACCCGTCACTTGTAAACTGCTTTATCTTCTCAAGCGACGGACGCATGTATTCACCGGCAGAAGCATCAAGCGAGTTGAGCTTTTTGACGGCTTCCGCGTTATTGGCAACACTCTCGCAGAAGAACGGATAGACTGTCAGTGTGAAGATCGACGTTGTTTCCTTTTTGGTAAATCCCATCAAAGGATTCTTATAGCCCTTTTCGCGGAAAGCGGAGCATACTTTAACAAGATCCTTATAGGTCGTGGGAACTTTCAGTCCTTCTTTCTCGAAGAGTGTCTGATTAACGAGCATACCGTATGTGTTGGCAAAGACAGGAACCATGGGAAGCGTACCGTCGTCTGTCTTAAGGATGATATTGCTCCTGATGCATTTCAGATCGAGTCCCAGAGAAGGATCAGCAAGGTTCTCCGCATGATCGATGGAAGCTTTATATTGCTCACGGCCATACATCCATGAATAATTGACATAGATGTCAGGTGCATCGTTTCCGTTCAGGACCGTGCCTATCATGTTGTTATAGTCATCGATCTTCGTATATACCAGCTTCACATTGGGATAGTAAACGTTGAAGCGTTCAAATTCAGCCTCAAGAGCTTCAAAGTTCTCGTAACCTCCGCCGATCTTAATGTTGCCGCTGGCAGAAGTATCCATTGACGGCTTGAACGCTTTATCAGAAGCGCCCTTCTTCCCAGCGTTGCATGAAGCTAAAGAGAGCATCATTACTGCCGATAACAATAAACACAAAATCTTTTTCATAACTATCTTCTTTCCTCCTTGATCCTGCGGATCTCCTTGATCACTAACTTTATATCTACCGGTTTTGCAATATGTCCGTTCATTCCGGCATCAAGACATGCCGTGATATTCTCGGAAAACGCGTCTGCCGTCATGGCAACGATCGGTATGGATGCCGCCCACGGGTTATCGAGTTTGCGTATCGCTCTGGTTGCGTCCAGGCCGTTCATCTCAGGCATCTGAACGTCCATAAAGACAAGCGCATACCTGCCTTCTTCTGCGCTGCTTATCATATCAACGCATATCCTGCCGTTCTCTGCCCTTTCAGTGGTAATACCGAACATTGAAAGCATGGCAGATATGATCTCCCAGTTGATGTCGTTATCCTCGGCTACAAGAATGTTAAGTCCCTTAAGATCGGAATAATCCTCCTCAGGCTCACCGGAACCGGATTCTTTTCCTGTCAGGTTGTTGATCTTATCGTAGAGCGTCGATCTGAACAGAGGCTTGCTGACAAAACCGTTTGCGCCGGCAGCTTTAGCTTTATCCTCAATATCAGACCAGTCATATGCTGAGATCAGTAAGATCGGGATCTTTGTTTCTATTACAGAACGGATCCTGCGTATCGTCTCAAGTCCGTCTATTTCAGGCATTTTCCAGTCAACAATTATGACATTGTAGTCTTTTCCGGACTGATGCCTGTGTTCGATCATTCCAAGTGCTTCCAGTCCACCGGTTGCCTGTTCTACAGTTGCACCGAGAGAAGAAAGAGTGTCGACCGCCGTATTCAGCATTGTCTCATCATCATCAACGATAAGAACATCAATAGGATCAAGCTTCATATCATCCCTCTGCCTGTCAGCCAACGGGATATCAAGGGCTACAGTAAAGGTCGTTCCCTTGCCCTGCTCACTCTGGCAGTCTATCGTTCCACCTAACAATTCGACCATCTGCTTTGTTATGGCAAGACCGAGACCCGTTCCCTGAATGCTGTTGACACGGCTGTCAACCTGTCTTGAGAAAGGAGTATACATGGTTTCCATGAATTCAGGACTCATTCCGATACCCGTATCAGACACGACGTATATCAGTCTTATAGAGCCTTGAACATCGCTTCTTTCCTCACGTAGATCAACGCTGACAGAGCCTCCCGGTTCCGTGTATTTGACGGCGTTGGAAAGGATGTTGATATAGATCTGATTCAGACGGAGCTGATCTGTGTAAAGATATTCTTTTTCGAACTGGTTTATGTGGAAACTAAATTCGATATTCTTTTCTTTGATCATCGGCTGCGAGATGTTTACGAGGTTCTCCACCGTCTCAACTATCGAGAACGTCAGAGGGCTGAGCTTGAGCTTACCGCTTTCCACCTTCGAGATATCAAGGATGTCGTTGATCAGCGTCAGCAGATGATTGCCGGCCAGACTGATCTTCCTTAAGCTCTCCTTTGTCGATTCCTCATCAGCGGTATTCTTCTCGGCAATTGCCGTAAGACCGATGATCGCATTCATCGGAGTACGGATATCATGAGACATTGTTGACAGGAAATCTGTCTTAGCCTTATTGGCGGACTCGGCTTTCCTGGCCGTTATCTGGAGGCGCTTGTTAAAGTAGAGCACGTAGATAAGGTCACTTATGAACAGGATAAGAAGGCCCGCGGAAACCACGATGAACAGTGCACGGTTTTCCTTTTTAATAATCAGGTCCTTGGAAGGAACAAGTCCAAGCATCGTCCATCCGTCCGTATCAGTTACCGGAGTATAGGCAAGTATGCACTCCTGTCCGTGAGAATCCGTCATCGAGACAAAGCCGGTGGATGAAGTGATGCTGTCAAACAGTTTCCTTGATGATTCGGGATCAGTCGCATTATAGGATTTGTAGAACTCGAAAAAGCTTGAATTCTTAAAGCCATAACCCTTAAGGATATAATCACCGTTGGCATCGATCATCGAGATCTCGGCATTTACAAGCTCAGTCTGCGGGAAAACCCATTTCTTTTCCAGTTCGGATATCGGTATTACACGCAGCAGTACCGCAGCCTTCTTTGCTCCGCTTACCTTATCATAAAGAAAGACCTTGTTACAGAATGCAAGTGACTGCTCACCGTTCATCGGATTTGTATAAGCACGTGTAATGTTGACGGACTTACCGATCTCGTCGATCCATTTTACGTCATTTAGCAGATTCAAGCGCTCATAGGAAACGGCATAGTCGTCAGTTGTACCAAGTCTCGGGCGCGTGGAAAGGCCGGTCAGGCTGTCGAGTTCTATTACATGAGCAGAAGTGTGCTCAAGAACATGAGAGGCCCGTATATATTCGGCCGCCTCTTTTACAGACATCTCTCTGCCATTAATGTATTGAGCCCACACATCGCAGATCCGCTGCTCGCCTTCGAGATAATTCGCCGTAACACGTTCCATGGTTATGGTCGTATTTTCGAAGTTCTCTATCTGTCTGCGAAAGGAATCCCTGCTTTCAAATCTTGTATACAGAACAACGAAGACCAAAATGGCAGCCATTATGATCACGTTGACAAAGATAATAATGAATTTCTTCAGGCTCTTGGTGGATTCCATTGCCGTTTCCTTTAAATATTTTTGATAACCTATTATACCAAAAATTCGGGTCCTAATAATCAACCGACCGGAAGAATGTCTTCCGGTCGTATTAACTCAGCTGTATACCGTCTTTCAGATGAACATCTTCTCGAAATACTCAGAAGTCTTGCCGCTGATGCCGCCTGCTTCGATCTCAACCATCAGGTTATCGTCCAGTTTTCTGGCGTAAATATACATGAAGCTCTTTTTGCCTTCGATATCCATGTTCAGTTCGGCTCTCGTATATTCTTTTCCGCCCAAGGTTACCTTGCTGATCACATTTTTAACGATCTTGAATTCCTCGAACTGTTGTTTAATTACAAGATTCAGATAGTCTTCTTCAGTAAGACCCGGATTACCGGGGAAACCGCGCTTGGTATTCAGGAAATTCACCATGATCGAATCGCCGGTATTTCCGTCCCAGACCCACGCATCGAAACATGTAGCGAGCAGTCTGGTCTTTTCCTTACTGTCTTCAACAGATCTGATCGCTTCTGCCATATTCATTTGACGTTCGTCTTCGCCGATGACGGAGTAACCGTCGGGAATCTTTATCTTCAGACCTGCATATTCGTTGGTATACATCCTGTCTTTGACGGCGCCCTTTGTAAAGTTTGTGCCTACCATGGGATCTTCACTGCTGGACTTTGGAACGACACCGGTCCTCTCAAGCGAGATAACGTAAATGTGACCGTACTCTTTTGATTCGATGATCCTGTTATTGGTTAAACATGTAAACGAAGATCCGCTGTGCGAATAACCGTCTTTTTCCTTCATAAGGCCGCAGCAGTAACCGTCGGTTTCTTTAAGCATTATCTCCATGGAATTCTTATTAAGGAGTTTTCCTGCGAAAAGAGCCCTGTCAAATGCAACCATGTCTGTAAGGCAGGAGTGTATTCCGCTGTCACCTCTTGTGCTGTTCGGGCAGGCAGGATACCCGTCCTTTGAGAAGTTGTATTTCACGAGATCGTCAAAGTTAACGGGGACGTAAGTCAGGTCGCCTGTAGCCATTGACGTGGTCTTCTTCATGCCGCACTTGTCAAAAATATTCTTCTTGACGTAATCGCAGTACTTCATGCCTGACACCTTTTCGATAATGAACGCAAGAAGATGGTAGTTTGTATTGCTGTATTCAAACTGTGAATCCGGCTCAAAGCCAAGAGGAGCCTGATAGAGCGCCTTAAGGAATTCCTCATCGGTGATCCTGTCGAAATATACATCGCTTAATTTCTTGTTGGCGGCATCTTCTCCCGATATGTTCCAGAACGGATCGGGATTGTTGTTGTAATCGGGAATCCCCGAACGCATGTGAAGGAGATTGTCGATAGTTATCTTTTTGCCTGTCTCATATTCGGGGAAATACTTATCGAGCGTGTCATCAAGCTTTATCTTTCCTTTTTCTACGAGCTGCAGAACTGCTACCGCCGTGAAAGTCTTGCTGACGGATCCCAGGTCAAATACAGTATCCTGAGATTCAAAAGTCTTACCGTCTGTCTCCTTCTCATCTTCTGCATAGAGATATACGGTTTCCTTATCCGTTGCAACGACCATCGTACCTGCACAGGTTGCACCGGCATAAAGCTCGGTAAGTCCGGAATACTCTTTATCCGGATTTGTCCAGGATCTTTCAGATTCCGTAAGCTTGATGCCGGACAGCGGATACTTTGACTTCTGCCCGCACGAGACAAGCGATAAACATATCGCAAATGCCATTAATGACGAGATTACCTTCTTCATCGATCTGCCCTTCCTTTCTCAAAGAGGCTCACTCTGTGTGAACTTACAATTTGAAGATAACAAGGTCAATTGGAATTGATATGAAAGTATTATGGATTTTCTGTGGAGACAGGCAATTCTATCTTTGCAACTACATCATCGCCCTCATTACCGAGAGAAACAGTGCCGTTATGACGTTCGATTATGATCTTTCCGAGATAAAGGCCGAGACCTGAACCTCCGCTTCTTCTGTTCCTTGAGCTGTCTGACCTGTAGAACGCCTCGAAAAGATGCGGAATGTCTTCTTCATCGATATGCGATCCTGTATTGCGTATCTCGGTTAAGATACACCCATTTTCTTCATGTGCATTTACGGTGAGTTTTGAACCCTCGGAAGAATAAAATACCGCATTTGAAAGGAAAGCCCCGACAGCCATGGAGATAAGCTCGGCATTGCCGTCACAGAAAAGGCCTCTGTCTATACTTGTAACAAGAGGTATCTCTCTTACATCAAGCAATTCCCTGATCTCGTCGATCCTGTTATTCAGTAAAGAAGTCAGATCCACCTTTACCTGAGTGATCTCATTAGCAGCCTGCATCCTTGATACGGTAAGGATCTCGCCTATGAGCGATTCCATACGCTTTAATGCAGCCAGGGTCCTGGGAAGGTAAGTATCGAGATCATCATAAGGCGGTACACCGTCGATCATGCCGCGGACCTGGCCCTGGGCAATGGTGATTGGTGTCTTAAGCTCATGGGAAGCCGCAATGAAGAATACTTCCTTCTGCTTTTCCAGTTCGTTTACACGTTTTACCTCATGTTCAAGTTCCAGGGTTCTTTGGTTAAGATCGGTGATGGTCTCATTAAGGCTTGCAGAAAGGTTATCAAGGTCTCTTCCGAGATCTCCTATTTCATCGCGCCTTTTCGAGTCACTCCTTACCGAGAAGTCCATGCCGGCTATCTTTCCTGAAAGCAGTGAGAGCTTGCGGACCGGTCTTGCGAACAGATAAGCGTAAATGAACGAACAGACAACAGAAATCAAAAGCACTGCTGCGATGATCACAGGCAAGGTTCTTTTTAATGACGCAAAGATAACGTACTCACCTTTTTGGGACCACAGGCAGACAACAGTGAAATTCTTGTCTCTTCTCCCCTTAATATCCTCAAATCTTACGCGTCCTGACGCGGATAAGATCATTTCTTTATCGTCTTCGAGGTTAATTAGTTTTAATACGTCATCTCTTACTCTTAACTGATACTTAGACTCCGTGATATCAGCGGGAAAACGGTCCCATTCGTTCTTGTCCTCTTTATAAAAGACAATGTGGCAATTATTCGAAAGGATAAAGTCATCCACCAGTTCTCCGGAATCGGCATAAGGCGTATTGTTAAGCTTCTCGACAAACCGCGCGAATTTTGTCTCCATCTCGATCCTTCTGAGCGTATTCCAACTCAAAGGAGTCGTGTTATAGAGCAGTACGAAGATCAGAGCGCCAAACAGGACCTGAACGATAAAGGTTATCAGAAAGACCTTGAAAGATAATCTGTCAGTTATCCGTTTTCTCAACGCGGTACCCCCTGCCCCTCACGGTCTCGATTATACCTTCACCAACCTTATGACGGATGTTCTTGATATGGCTGTCGATGATGCGCTCATCAACGAGCGAATTGTAGTCCCAGAGCATCTCAAGGAGCATTTCCCTCGTATATACGCGTCCGGGATTCTTAACGAGAGTCAGGAGAAGATCAAATTCCTTACTCGTGAGCTCAACCTCTGTTCCTTCGACCATGACTTTCATAAGATCAGGGATCATAACTATATTCTTGTAGGTGATCTTTGAGTAATCTTCATTAGAAGAAGAAAGGTCACGTCTTAAGACAGCCTTGACCTTACGAAGGAAAACGGGCATGGAGAACGGCTTTGTTACGTAGTCATCAGCAAACGAATCATAGCCTTTGATCATGGATCTCTCGTCCCCTAATGCGGACAGGAAGATAACAGGGACATCCGACTTGCTCTTTATCAGTTCGCAGACGCCGTATCCGTCTATCTTCGGGATCAATATATCCAATATCACCAGATTGAACTTCTCTTTCCCGAAAAGCTCGATCGCGGCAACGCCGTCCTCTGCCTCTGAGACAGAGAACCCTTCATTTCTGAGATAATTTGCAAGAAGCTGCCTTATCTCAAGTTCATCTTCAACTACAAGAATGTTTTTCATACTAATGATTATAAATCACTATTATGAATTTAATGTGAGGTTCAGACAGACCTGTAGGTCTTTTCGAATATTTCTTTATTGATTATATAGATATCGTGCTCATCATCAGCTCTGACTGCGATATAGTCACCGACCCTGCCGGAATAGTATCTGTCTTCAGTCCACTGGGTAAAAAGCTTAACAGGCTGCTGCAAAGGCTTTACGAAAATAATAGATGAGCCGGTAGGCCTGATGGTCTTGGCATATTGGAGAACGTGCTTGATCTCGCCCGTACCGGAGTTCCTTATCCTCGGCTCATATTCGAATTCACGGTTATAACGGAAACTCGTAAACTCGTAGCTCTTCATTAGCTTTTGCTCGCTAATAGGATAGATCTCGCCATCAACACCGATCATGAGCCATGTGCCTTTATCAATGATAGTATCGACATCGCCTTCCAATGTTCTGATGTTGATATGCGTCCCGATCGGGAATACTTCAGAAAGCTTTACCGCTCCAAGCGTCTGCGGAGCCTTGCTGTAACGTTTCATACTTGATGTATCGAGCATCGTATCTTTTGCATAGATAACGAGATACGTATCGTAATAAAGAGACAGTCTTTCTCTTAATACTTCCGAAGCGGGTCTGTTGAGGAGCTCCGGCTTGATCGTACCGCCGGCCTTGAGTATGTGACCGCCGCCGCCGCCAATACCATCTGCCAGGAACGCCGCAAGCTCATTCGCATGCACTTCCTTGGTGCAGCTCCTTACCGAGAACTTGACTTCATAATTACCTACGAAATATGAAAGGCATACGTCAACTCCGACGGTCTCAAGCGCGAAATCGCTTATGACACCCAGGATGGAAGGATCGCAGGGTTCTGCTTCTATAACAAGATATTTGTTGCTGGCATAGTACTCGTAATTAAGTATCGCCTTTCCCGTGATCTTAAGTTCATCAAGAGAGATATTGGAATTGGACATTTCAGTGATGATGCTCCTGTCATAAGACAAAGAGTCGAGCATATCTCGGTCTATCGGGTGGGACAATTCCGCAAATCTGTTGGTATCTGTATAAAGACCGTAGTAAAGAGCTGTAGCAAGAAGCTTATTCTCGTTAGGATCATAGCCTTCTTCCTTAAGCATCTGCCAGATAACGGTAGAGCAGCTTCCGAGCTCGCTGTTTATATTTGTCAGTTGGGAAGGCGTATCGACGATCTGTCTGTGGTGATCGATCACTGCCACATGATCGCAGCCGGTCTTGGTGATGTTCTTCTCACCATACTGGCAGTCGACAGTAATAAGCAGTTCGGGATCCTCGCTGATAAAAGGCGCATATACGACCGGAATATCAAGCTTCTCGACCATCGTAATGAGATTGAGTTTCTGGATCTGATATCTGCCTCTGTATATAAACTTAACGTCTCTGTTGTTCTTTTCGAAAAACCATTTGAGAGCATATCCTGACGCCAATGCATCAGCATCCGGATTATCATGGCACTGGATAATTATCTTTTTATATTTAAGTAAGTCTCTTAAACGCATGCTCTCTTCTGCCAAACAGATTTATCTAACGTTGGTATTCTAACAGATATAGTTATCATTCATATTACAAGAATAAAAGAATTAAATATCAAGAAAAAATACCCGGGTTACAGTCAAGCATTATATACAGTAATCGCGAATTGTGAAACACCTTGAACAAATATAGCAAAATATGTGCAAAAATGAGCAAAATATGAAATCACTAAAAATGGACTTTTCAGCCGAGTGATTCCGGTCCGAAGCTTGCAGGAAGCAGTTCTTCGAGCGTCGTCTCTTTATAATCGCCAACATCCTTCGCCAGGATAACCTTCAATTCTTGCGGAACGGAGAATTCCCTTAACACCTGTCTGCAGATACCGCAGGGTGATACATATCCGCTGCTTTTTCCCTGGGAATCCCTGCCGACTATGGCAACAGCTCTTATCTTGCGTTCCCCGCATGATACAGCCTTTGCTACCGCATTGCACTCCGCACAGATACCTGCCGGATAGGAAGCATTCTCGACATTTACACCCGTATAGACATTACCGGTATCGGTAAGTACCGCCGCAGCCACGTGAAAATGCGAATAGGGCGCATAAGAATTATCCAATACTCCAAGAGCACTTCTGATCAATTCTTCATTCATAACGTCGTCCCTCCCTGCTTCTATTTTAAACGAAGTATATTGCCCATACCACTTCACATTCTGATTTTTTATGTTAGTATTATCGTGAAATCTAAAGAAAGGGCGCAAACAGATGCACTGGATAACACCTAACATACATCTTATGAACGGTTTCTATGCAGCTCCTTTAAGGAGAACTGCGCCCATTTTCAGGTAATATCCAACTAAATAACTTGCTTTTTTGCAGCGCATTTCTCCTTTGAATCACTTAATTCAAAAGGAGATTTTTTATGTTCAAGGACAAAATAAAGAATCAGCTTCAAAGGCTGTATCTTTCAAATTTCATATCCAACATTTCAATTGCGGGAGCAGCATGGGTACTGCTTCTGGTCAACGACGGCTATTCCCTGATACAGGTCGGCATAGCAGAGACAGTCTTCCATGCCGTAAGCCTGTCTTTCGAGATCCCGTCAGGAGTTATCGCCGATACCATAGGCAGGAAAAAGAGCCTTCTGATGAGCAGCTTTGCAGCACTCATGTCCGCAGTGGTCAGAGGTTTTCTTCCGGGCTTCGGGTTCGTTCTGCTCTCGATCGCCTTCTCTGCCCTTTCGTATAACTTTGCGTCAGGGTCAGACAGCGCATTGGCTTATGACTCCCTGCTCGAAGAAAAACGGGAGAACGAATACGACAGATACATATCCAACCAGACGGTCATATACCGAATCTCGAACGGGATCGCTACTCTGGCAGCGGGCCTTGCCGTGATCTTAGGCAACACTAAAGCCCAGATCATCTCGATGGGTCTGTCCCTGATCAACATCCTCATCTTATCAGGCCTTAAGGAGAACCTCGTGATAACAAGGAAGAAAAACGTGTCGCTGTCCAAAAGATTCAAGGACACATACCAAGGCGCTTTCAGATTCCTTAAAGGCAACACAAGAGTTGCAGGTCTGATATTCAGAAACGCGCTTGTTGGTGCAGTCGACGTGCTTCTTTTGTTCTTTATGCAGGCCAAGCTTCCCATGACAGGGATCCCCGAATGGTCACTGGGTCCGCTCCTCTTCATTATGTCGCTTGGCGGCATTCTGGGTGCGAAGCTGTCTTCAGGATCCGGACGTTATTCTTTGAAAAAGCTGTTCTTTATATGTATCACCATTGCTTTATCAGGGCTTTTGACCGAGTTCACGGGCATCTGGTATCTGATGACTCTTGGCGGATTCCTGACTTCATTTGCGGACGATCTTCTGCAGATCAGATCAGACATCGAGCTCAACTCTATGGTTCCGGCAGAACAGAGAGCCACTCTTATCTCTGTAAACTCGTTCTGCTTTTCCGTGGTAATGATATTCATGTCACCTTTGGCAGGATGGGTATTCTCGCTGTAAAAAAACGAGCCCGGGATCATTCCTTCCCGGGCTTGTTCTCATCTTTCTTTTCGTCATCCTTCTCAGGCCAGCTGTCATCATCAGGAGCTTTAAACATTCCCTGATCGACAAGCCTTAAGAAAGCGTCGACAACATCCGCATCGAGCTGGGTACCCCTTATCTCTTTAATGATCTTAAGCACCTTTGCAAACGGCATCCTGTTCCTGTACGGACGGTTCGAATACATGGCGTCAAAGGTATCTGCTACAGCGATGATACGGGCAACCTCAGGGATCTCATCACCCTTAAGTCCGTTAGGATATCCCTTGCCGTCAGGACGCTCATGATGTGCGCCTGCGCCGATCGCGAGATCCGGCATGATGCTGATGTCCTTGAGCGTATCAAAACCAAGAGCGGAATGCGACTGTATCGTTGCATACTCATCGTCATTGAGCTTTCCGGGTTTGTTCAAAACGCCGTCATCGATGCCGATCTTTCCGATATCATGGAGAAGTCCGATATTGTAGTACTTCTCGACGGTATCCTCATCGCATCCCATTTCTTTGGCAAGGATAGCCGTATAATGAGCAACTCTTATAGAGTGACCTCTCGTATATTTGTCCTTCATATCGATTACTCGTGCAAAGGCTTCTACGACCTCTCTGATGAGTTTCTTCTGCTCATTGTTCTTTGCTATGAGCTTGTCGGTCCTTCGGTCTATGTATTTCCTTAAGACTATATAGACCAGAGCAACAATCAGAATGGCAAGTGTGATATTGAACCACATGTATTCATAGAAATGCTTCTGCTTGAATATCTGGACTCTGATCTCATTCGACTGACCGTTATGAGGATCGACGATCTTCATGTTGAAGTAATATCTTCCGCCCTTAAGGTTCGTGTAATCAACAGGCTGGAGATTGCTCCTCAAAACGGTAACCGCATTGTTATCAAAGCCTTCAAGCTTATAAGTAACTTCAGGATTGATAAGCGAATAGTTAAATACATAGCTGTAAACGGTCAGCTTCTTTACGTTCGCGCCGACAGAAAAGCTTCCGTCTGCTTTCGGGTAGATCATGACGCCGTCGGCTTCAATGAAAGGAACTGCAGCTTTTACGCTGTCAACGGTATCTACAGAGTGATCGATATTTATTCTGGTAACACCCGTTGTGCACGCGATATAAAGGTATCCGTCTTCTGTTAGCGCACTGTAGGAGTTGGATGTTGATATTCCGGGCAGGCCGTTATAGATTCCGTAATACAGGAAATTGAACGGTTTGCCGCTGAGCATATCATCAGTCTTGGCTACATAGATACCGTTGCTGCTCAAAACCCACATCTGATCTTTGCTGTTCTGATACAGATCGAAGTTATTGAGGTATGGGAATGCATCAATGATCTTTATCTGATAATCCGCATCCAGATAACCGATGGAGTTGCTGGTTACAAACCACATGATGTTTCTGGTACGGTCTTTCTTGACCCTCATTACGACGTCGGAACTTAGTCCCGCATCAACGTTGATGCACTTCACCCCCGTCTTGCCGATAACGAAGATACCGCCGCCGTCAGTGCCGAGGACGATGTCGCCGTTATCCATTTCGGACGCAGAAAGGATCTCATCATTAGTTATTCCGTCATCCTCGCCGTAGACGCGTGTGACCGTGCCGCCTTCAATAACAGCAAGTCCGCCGGTACACGGTACGAGCAGCGAGCCGTCACGGCGTTCCAGAACGTGCCTGACTCTGTCTGAAGGCAGTCCTTCAGCAGACCTTATCTTTCTTATCCTGCCGTTCTTATAACCGACAAGCCCGTGATCACCGAACGTTGAGAACCAGATTGTTCCGTTGCTGTCGACATCAATGGATCTGATCCTGCTGTTGGAAAACAGTCCGATAAGATCGAAATCTTCATCTCCGTATTTGACCGGGAGCTGTTTAAGAACCTTTCCGCCCTTGATAACGACAAGACCGGAATTCTTGGTTCCGATATAAAGACAGTCATCATATACGCAGGTTGTATAAACGACGCCGCTCGGGATACCGTATTTATTGAAGATATCGGTGAACTGATTGGCAACGACCTTCATTACGCCCTGCTGTGAAGAGACATACCAGAGGTTGTGGTTATAATCCGCCATCATGTTCTCTACCGATGTGGTCATCGGAATATCATTGACAGGATAGAAATCGTAATCATCGAAATAGCCTATACCCTTATCGGTACAGACCCACATAAAGCCGTTAAATCTCTCTATGGAGTTAACGGACAGTTTATCTCCGGTAAGGAATCTTCTCGAAAGCGAGAACGTGCCGCCGATAAAGCTTCCGTAGTAAATCGTATTGCCAGAATTTCCGATATAGAGATATCCGGGGTTCTCATCGTCAGGAAGAACGGATCTTGCGCCTGTGATATGAAGCGACTTATCACTATAGAAACCGGTCAGTCTGAGTTCATTAATAGTAAACACGCTTCCTTCGACCGTTACTCCGTAAACGGTACCGTCCTTACCAGCCTTAAGACTCCTGATATACTCATGATCGATCAGGCCTGCTTCGATCGTGTGAAGTTCCATGTTCTTATCAACGTATGAGATGCCGGCGGTTGTACCGATAAGAATGTTGCCCTGGGCATCTTCACATATGGTCCTTACGGACAGAGAACCGAGACCTTCTTTTCTGCCGTATTTTCTGAACTGTCCCTTTTCCATAACGGCTGCACCGCTGTCATTGGTACCGATCCAGAGTCTGTTGGATGAATCAACAAAAAGACTGACAACACTCGAGATGCCTGCGTCTGTACTCAAGCTCTGGAAAGTATTGCCGTCATATCTGATAAGACCGCTGTAGCTGCCGATCCAGATAAAGCCTTCTTCCGTCTGAACGATCGCATTGGCTTCAGATGTCGGCAGACCGCTCTTATTGTCGTAAAGAACAGCGGAATAACCGTCATTGGAATGGACGGGGTCTACTTTAACTTCTGTGGAATTCTCATCGCCGTCAGCAAAAGCCGGGTAACTTGCATGGAAAACCGACGCCGTCAGGAAAAGGCAAAGAATGAATACGCTTATCTGCAAAACAGACTTTTTAAATAGCTTTCTGTCCATATACCCGGTGCAACAACATCTTGTTTACCAAATCATACTCTTCAATTGTAGCACTCAGAGCTTATTAAAATTACAAAATATCTATTTATTTATAAAAAACTTTTTATGAAGATTTCAATTCCGATGCCGATAAGTATAAAGCCGCCGATAACAGTAGCTTTATCAGAGAACTTTTCGCCCAGTTTCTTCCCGAAGACCAGGCCCGCGATACATATAAGGAACGTAACGATGCCGATGATAAGTGAAGATACGATCGCAGACAATACTGTATAATCCGCTATCGTGAAACCGACCGAAAGAGCATCAATAGATGTCGCGACACCCTGTACGAGCAAAACTCCCAGCGTGATCTTTCCTGATGACGGCTTGCTGTTTTGAGCAGTCTCCTGATCCCCGTGAGTCTTTTTTGCAAGTCCCTCCCAGATCATCTTGGCTCCGATAACTGAAAGAAGAATAAGTGCTATCCAAGGGATAAACGGTTGGAAAGCACGGAATGCGAGGGCGAGCGAATGAACGAAAAACCATCCGATAAGCGGCATTGCGAACTGGAACAAGGCGTACACGCCGGCTATGGCACATATCCTTCTCTTGCGCATAGAAGGTTCTTCAAGCCCGTTGGCTATCGAGACTGAGAACGCATCCATTGCGAGTCCTGCACCGAGCAAAAGCGAATTTATGATCAAAGGTATTCCAATGACTGTTCCGGCGTCTGTATTCAAGATGATGCTCCTGTTATGAGTGTCGCTTCAAATTACTACCGCATTGTATCACATAAGAAACAGAGCAAAATACTTGAATAAACTTTTCACTTTCAGATTTTTAATATTTTTCTATCAATAAATTATAGAGAGCCGAAATAAACCTTGTTATAATCGAAATACGCTTTATGGAGGACCGTTGTTGCATGACCATTGATGAAGCTATCAGAGAAAGACACACGGTTAGAGTTTACAAAAAGACACCTATACCCGCTGATGTCGCAAAGCAGCTGAATGAAAGGATCAAAGCTCTCAACGAAGGGCTTGATGTATTCATGTCGCTTGTAACCAACGATTCCAGCGCTCTGAATGCTGCCGTCAGGATAGGCATTACCAAGAACGTCAACAACTACATCGTCCTTTCCGGGAAGAATGAACCCGACCTCGAAGAAAAGCTCGGCTACGGCGGAGCCGATCTGATGCTCTTCGCACAGACATTAGGACTCAACACCTGGTGGGTCAGCGGAACCTTTAACAAAGGCAAAGCAAGAGAGAACGGCGGTATTCCCGGAAGCAATCTTATCAAGGGAATAATCATCATCGGCTATGGCGAGAACCCGGGCGTAGCTCACAAATCCAAGAGCATCGATGATGTATCAAAGTATATAGGCTCTACTCCCCCGTTCTGGTTCATCAGAGGCGTAGGAAGCGCACTTCTTGCTCCCACCGCGCTGAACCGTCAGGCTTTCAAGATCGAAGGTCACGAGAACAAGGTTAAGATCACATACGCAAAAGGCATGTACTCGGGACTTGATCTGGGCATCATCAAATACCATTTCGAAGTAGGCGCCGGAAGAGAGAACTTCATCTACGAATAAACTGCAAAAACCAATAAAAAAGGGCCATACGATCGTATGGTCCTTTTTTGTTCTTTGGATAAGTGAATTCCCACGCTGTTGTTTCAAAATATATATCAAAACGCTATTGCATTTATATTATTTTGCAATGTCTGTCGCGCGAATTTCACGTATTACATTGACCTTTATCTGGCCGGGATAATCGAGCTCATCTTCGATCTTCTTGCAGATCTCATGAGCTTTAAGCGCCATCTCATCATCAGAAACCTTATCGGGAGAAACGATAACTCGGATCTCACGGCCGGCCTGAATCGCAAAGCTCTTCTCAACACCCTCAAAGCTTGTGGCGATCTCTTCGAGTTTCTCGATCCTCTTGATATAAGTCTCGAGATTCTCTCTCCTCGCTCCAGGACGAGCAGCTGAAATCGCATCTGCTGCGGCTACAAGCACTGCTTCAGCACATGTCGGCTCAACATCGCCGTGGTGTGCTTCAATGCAGTTGATGACATCAGGATTCTCATGGTACTTCTTGGCAATCTCAACACCGAGCTGAACGTGTGTTCCTTCCTGCTCGAAGTCAACTGACTTACCAATATCGTGGAGTAATCCTGCCCTCTTTGCCAGATTGCTGTCCAGACCCAATTCATCGGCCATCATAGAAGCAATCCAAGATACTTCAATCGAATGCTGAAGTACATTTTGTCCGTATGATGTTCTGTAGTGAAGTCTTCCCAAAAGCTTAATGATCTCCGGATGAAGATTCATAACGCCTGTATCGAAGGAAGCCTTCTCACCCTCTGCCTTGATCGTCTGATTGAGTTCTTTCTTGGCTTTGTTGGACATTTCCTCTATCCTTGCGGGATGGATTCTTCCGTCAGCGACAAGCTTCTCAATCGTCAGTCTTGCGATCTCTCTTCTGATAGGATCGAAAGAAGACAATACGATGGCTTCGGGAGTATCGTCAATAATAAGGTCGACTCCTGTTATGGTCTCAATGGCACGGATGTTACGTCCTTCACGACCGATGATTCTTCCCTTCATCTCATCGTTAGGGAGATTTACAACCGATACCGTTACCTCTGAAACGTAGTCGGATGCGTAACGCTGGATCGCATTGACGATGATGTCTTTTGCTACCTTGTCAGCATTCTGCTTCGTTTTCTCTTCCATTTGCTTGAGCATTACTGCCATATCATGCGTATATTCACGCTTTGCTTCTTCAAGCACGAGGTTCTTTGCTTCGGCTACCGTAAGACCGGAAACATTCTCAAGTTCCACTTTCTTACGTGATTCGTAGTCTTTAGCGCGGGCTTCGAGTTCAGCGACATTCTGCTGCCTCTTCTCGATCTCCTCCTGCTTGCGTTCACAACCCTGCTCCAAGCGGATGATATTTTCTTCTCTCTGCTCAAGTCTGTTGCGTTCTTTTGCAAGTTCCTGCTTGATGTCCTTGGCTTCACGCTCCAGTTCGGAACGTACCCTTGAGACTTCTTCCTTCGCCTGCAAAAGCAAATCGCGTTTGTTATTCTCTGCCTCTTTCCTGGCATTAGCTGTTTGTGCGTCCAGATCTTCTTTGGACTTCGCTATATCTTCCGCAAGTTTCTTCTGTGATTTGGATATACCTGACATAAAGAACAAAGCGGATATTACTATACCCAGGATGAGACTGACAACGCCCACGATTATCACAACAATTAAACCAAAACCTTGTTGTGGCACGTTGGTACTCACCTCCAAAATATATTTAGTTGTCAAAGAACGTTTATATGGCTCTGACAAGCCATCAAATATTTTAGAAATAAAATATCCTTGTGTCAACATTTGTTACAATATAGTTATGAAAATAGAGTATTTGACCGAAAAACAATACGAAAACTGCGAAATAAGGGCCATTTTGGCCCGAAAATTCAAGATGAGCGGTACTATGATCAAAAAGCTCAAGCTGTACGGAACAGTCGATCTGAACGGTGTTCACGCCCGCGTCATCGATACGGTCAAAGAAGGCGACCGCCTATATTTCGAATATGAGGACAATTCTTATCCCCTAAACCGCCTTCCGGAGATACCTGTACTTTTCGAAAACGGGTCTTATGCGGTTGTCGACAAGCCCTCCGGTATGGTTACCCATCCCGGGCACGGCCATCTGGACGATTCGCTCCTGACCCATCTGTCTGACCGTCCACTTCACCCTGTAATGCGCCTTGACCGCGAGACATCCGGTCTGATAATAATCGCAAAGGACGGCTATACCCACAACACCCTCTCTGCTCATGCAGACATTTCCAAGAGATACAAGGCTTTAACTTACGGCAAATGGGAAAAGGATAAAGGCACCATAGATGTTCCGATCGCGAGAAGACCCGGTTCCGTCATGATCAGGGACTGCGTAACGGACGGCACGGGACGCGAATCCGTTACTCACTATACAGTCCTTGAATACTATCCTGATAAGGATATCTCCTTAGTCGAATATAAACTCGAGACAGGCAGATGCCATCAGATCCGCGTGCACTCCTTATACATGGGTCATCCGCTTGTGGGTGACGGTCTTTACGGTCCCAATTCGGTCGACAATCCCTCCGACAGATTCCCTGAATCCATGGAACTGGACAAGCTCGCAGGACGCGTGGCGCTTCATGCATACAGCCTGAAGTTCAACGATCCTTTGGAGAATAATATACTCAGAGAGTTCGAAAGCCCCCTGCCGCCAGATATCTTAAGGGTTACAGGAAAGATCTGATAAGGTCTTTCGCAAGATTGACCGAAGACTCTCCGTTCCCGCCCGAAAGCAGTCTTGATACTTCGTTTACGCGTGAATCGTTATCGAGAAGCTCGCACTCGGTCAGGGTATTTCCGGATACAACACGCTTCGTAAGCAGGAAATTGCAGTCAGCCGCCGCGGCGATCTGTGCCGTATGGGTTACGCAGAGCACCTGATGGCCCTCCGCAATAGACTTGAGCTTCTTCGCGATGGCGGCAGAAGCTTTTCCTGAAACACCGGTATCGATCTCATCAAAGATAAGGGTAGGCGTATTATCGCTTCTGCTCAACACATTCTTGATAGCGAGCATTATCCTTGAAGCTTCACCTCCGGATACTATGGCAGACAGCGCTCTGGGCTCCTGGCCGGGATTTGCGCTGAATCTGAATGCTATATCATCTATACCCGAAGACGAGAAGAACCTGTTCTTCTCGCGTCTGGTGAATTCAACCTCAAATACCGCGTTAGGCATCTCAAGATCGGCAAGTTCTTTTACTATCGATGAGGAAAGCTTTTTACCCGCACTCTTGCGCGCTTCGGAGAGTTCCTCGGCACAGGACAGAAGCTTTTTCTCAACAGAGGATCTCTTCGTCTTGAGTTCGGAAAGAAGGTCTTTATTGGCATCTATCTCAGACAGCTCTGAAGATGCCTTTGCACCAAACTCATTGATCTCGGCAATATCTTTACCGTACTTGCTCTTGAGATCGTACAAAAGCCCGATCCTCTCCTCAGTCTTTCCGCGGAGCTCGGGATCGTAGTTCATTTCATCGAGGATCTTTACAATATCTGCGGCAAGAGCCTCAAGGTCAAGAGAAATGGCATTTGCGCGGGCCGAAAGACTCGTATATGAAGAATCATGCGAAGCGACCTTTGCAAGTTCCCTTGCGGCGAAAGCGGTATCGGATGCAGCTCCGTGTGAAGAACTGCCGTCATTGCCGTCAGAACCTTCGAGCACTGAAAGGACTTCTGAGAGCGCAGATGCCGTCGATTCGTTCTGCTGAAGTTTCTTTCTGGTCTCGATGAGTTCTTCTTCCTCACCGTCCTTGAAGGCGGCATCACCTATCTCCTTTACGACGAATTCGAGGTACTCCCTTCTTCTGTCCAAATAATCGGGCGAAGACGATATGCCCTTAATGCGCGTAACTATCTGCTTATATTCCTCAAGATATTCGGTATATTTTGCATGAAGCGCTGCGATCTTTTCGCCGCCGTAACTGTCTAAGTATCCGCAGTGGCTCTTCTCATCGAAGATAGCCTGGGTATCGTGCTGTCCGTGAATATCGACCAGGAAAGATGCAACTTCCTTGAGCAGCTGGAGTGTGACTCCTACTCCGTTGATCCTGGCCATGCTCTTGCCGTTGACGTAGATCTGACGCGAGATCATGAGCATGTCTTCTTCACAGGTGATTCCCTGTTCTTCAAGCATCTTATCAAGATCTTTCCTGTTCTTGAGATCGGTCATGTCAAAGCATGACTCAACAAAGCACGAAGAAGAACCGGACCTGACAAGAGTCTTCGATGCCTTTGCGCCAAGGATCAGGCTTATGGCATCAACAATGAGGCTCTTACCTGCGCCGGTCTCACCGCTGATGCAGTTGAGTCCGTAAGAAGGTTCGAAAACGATATTTGAGATTACGGCGAAATCCCTTATCTCAAGGCGTAGAAGCATCTGTCACACCGTCCCGTCTGAAGATGCTCCGCGATCCATCATGTCGGAGATCGTCATTACGAGAGCCTTTGCTTCATCTATTCCGCTTGCCGCGCAGAAAACCGTATCATCGCCCGCTATGGTTCCCACCACATCCTGAAGATGCATGGAATCGAGTGCGGATGCTGCAGCCTGAGCCATACCGGGAAGTGTCTTGATCACAAGGATATTCATAGCTGCCTGAACAGAAACAAGGCTGTTGGAGAATACCGCGAGCAGCCTGCCGGGCGCCACGTCACCCGTCCTGTCCAGAACGGCGTATTTAGTCGATTTATTGGGAAGGGTTATCTTTATTATCCCGAGTTCTTTTATATCTCTTGAACAGGTCGCCTGAGTAGCTTCAAAGCCTGCCTCGCGGACGAGCCTTGTCAGGTCTTCCTGTGTGGAAATGTCTTTTTCGCGGATGAGCCTTAAGATAAGCTCCTGTCTGGCATTCTTACCTGTTTTCATAGAAGGAACCCCTCTGAACGATCTTCTTTCTGACGTCTCCGAAGAAATTGTCACTCTTGAGCGTAGCTGTCTTCAGCACTTTGGAATAACGCTTGATTATTATCGAATCAAAAGGCTCGAGATCGACAAAATGTCTGCCGTCGGGACATATCATGGGCGCGGACTCGAAATTATCAAGATCAACGCGTACAACGCTGTCAGGACCTGTCACATACGTAAGACCGTTGAAAGTATGAGAGCAGATCGGAGTTACGATGATGTCCTTCATCTCAGGCATAAGGAGAGGACCGCCTGCGGCAAGCGAGTAAGCCGAAGAACCGGTCGCCGTGGCAATGATAAGACCGTCGCCGTAGAACTTCTCGATCTTCTGACCGTCAATAGAGAGCGTAAGTCTTGTTACATGCGGCTTTGCTCCCCTGACGATCATAATGTCGTTCAGGCACTCTTCTGTTCCCTTGAGCGTGCCGTCTTTAGAGAAGACCTGCACCTCAAGCTGCGTTCTTTCAAGGATCTTGTATTCACCCTTAACAAGAGCTGTGATGTCCTTCTCGAGATCGTCGACATTGATCTCGGTAAGAAAACCGATAGAGCCCTTGTTAACACCGATAAATTCGGTATCCAGTTCCCTGTATTTCTCTACAACCGAAAGGAAAGTCCCGTCGCCGCCGATCGAGATTATCGTCTTGAGCGGGATCTTACAGAAATTCTCGAAAACCGTACCTTCGGGCGCGTCAAATTCGCCCTCGAACTCCTTGGCAAAAACGGGAGTCCCGCCGCATGCGAGGATTATCTCAGCAGTCTTGCGGGCGACGGCATATCCGGTATCCCGGTTATCATTTGAGTGTATTCCGTAATTCATTTTCTTATCCGGATTCCTTTGATTACAGATTATCAGTTTCTAATTATACCAACTTCTTCTGATAATTAATCACAAATTTGAATAAAATTACAGTCTGCCGAGCACCTTGCCGATCTTCATAGCAACAGATACGGCATCAAGGCCCGCCTCTCTGATCTGCTGATCAGATGACGCGGCACGGATCATCGGATCCGAAACTGCGATATTGCAGACATGACCGGGGAAATCAAATTCGCCGAGTCCTCTTGCCAGTGCCTCACCGAATCCGCCGCTCTGTATTCCCTCTTCGAGAGTAAAGATATGGCTGATACCTGAGATCATGCCGGTAATTTCCTTCAGAGGTATCGGCTTGATGAGCGTAAGATTGATATTGATACCGTTTATGCCTTTCTCCTTCAAAAGCTCAACAGCCTTATCAGCCTGTTCACTGATCCTGCCGACAGATATAATGGCAAAATCAGTTCCGCTGCCGGAAGACAGATGCGGCAATACGCAATCGGCGGGATCTTCATACAAAGGACCTGACATTTCGAAAGGCGAGCTTCCCCTGGGATATCTTACGGCTACAGGACCCTTGCACTTGTTTACCGCGTAATCAAGACAATTCCTGAGGTCTTTATAGTCACGCGGTGACAAAACGGTCATGTTGACCATCGTATTCAGATAAGAGATATCCAGAAGTCCGTGATGGGTGTGTCCGTCATTGCCGACAAAACCTGCACGGTCGATCGCGAAAACAACATGGCTGTTCATGAAGCAGACGTCGGTTATCATCTCGTCATAAGCTCTCTGAAGGAACGATGAATAGACGGCAACCACAGGAGTAAATCCCGATACCGCAAGTCCTCCGGCCATGGTAACGCAGTGTTCCTCGGCTATTCCGCAGTCGAAGAACCTCGTAGGATACTTCATCGAGAAATTCTCAAGACCCGTACCCTGCGTCATTGCTGCACTGATGGCAATAACATTGCTGTTCCGGTTAGCTAAGTCGCAGATCGTGCCTCCGAAGATCTTCGTGTAAGACCCCTTGTTAGATTTTTCTACACCCGCATCAAGATCAAAGGCTCCTACTCCATGGTAATCGGAAGGATTGAGCTCTGCATTGCGGTAGCCCTTACCCTTCTTGGTAACGACGTGAAGCAGGACAGGAGCTTTAACATCCTTTACGGCATCCATAGCCTTGATCATGCTCTTAACATCATGGCCGTCGACGGGGCCGTAGTAAACGAGCCCCAAGTCCTCAAAGATAGATGGTTTCTTACGGTAGATGAGGAATCTGAAGAAATCCTTGAGTGCGATTATGATGCGTATCAGTCCCCTGCCGAAAAAGCCGAGCTTCCTAAGGAATGATTCAGTCGTCGCTTTTGCGGAAATGTATCCGCTCGAATAACGGAGTTTTGAAAGATATTTGGAAAGGCCTCCGACGTTTCTGTCGATGCTCATCTCGTTATCGTTAAGTATGATCAGCATGCGTGTCTTGGAGTGACCCGCATCGTTGATAGCCTCATAGGCAAGTCCGCCGGTAAGAGCACCGTCACCTATCACGGAGACAACGTATTGGGATTCTTTTCTGAGATCTCTTGCGCGTGCCATTCCGAGGGCAGCCGATATCGATGTCGAACTGTGTCCCGTGTCGAAACGGTCATACTCGGATTCGGATATCCTGGGAAATCCGGATATACCGCCCTTCTGCCTTAACGTATCGAACTGTTCGAATCTGCCCGTAAGGATCTTATATGCATAAGACTGGTGTCCCACGTCGAAGACTATCTTGTCCCTTGTGTAATCGAAGACCGAAAGAAGCGATACTGTCAGCTCGATAACGCCTAAGTTGCTCGCAAGATGACCGCCGTTCTTTGACACCGTATTAAGTATCTTATCCCTTAATTCGGCGCACAGCTGAATACGATCCTCATTACTCATGGTCTTGAGGGCAACAGGCGTCAGATCTTTTTTCCCGAGTATCTTATAGTCCATCAGCTGTCACGTTTCTCCAGATAATCTGTAAGCACTTTATATCCGTTCGTATCATAGCCCGCCTTCTCAAGAGCCGAAAGCACTTCATATGCCGCTTTGATCTCGCCTGAAAGCTTGTCCTGCGCACCATCCAGACCGAGCAGGGTTACAAAGGTCGCTTTGGAATCGCGCTCGTCCTTTCCGGTGTTCTTACCGAGTATGCTCGGATCAGATAAGACATCCAGGATGTCGTCTCTTATCTGGAATGCCAGACCGATATGTCCCGCAAGCTTTCTCAACAGTCCGGCAGTTATATCCTCATTTGCCTGCTTCTCATCCAGACCCTTTATCAGATAGTAAGGCGTCACTACGGCAGATTCTATCAACGCACCGGTCTTCTTCCTCTGAAGCTCATATAGCAGATCAAGGCCTATCGTCTTCCCTTCAGAATCCAGATCTATGCTCTGGCCTCCGACCATTCCGTCAAGACCGGCATTCTTACACATGTAATAGGATGCATAAAGATATTCGGGCTTGGACAGAGCAATCTTAAAAAGCCTTTCGCATGCTGTGTTGAGAAGAAGGTCTCCCGCAAGTGTCGCGATACCTTCACCGAACACTTTGTGGCATGTGGGTTTTCCTCTTCTCAGATCATCGTTATCCATTGCCGGAAGATCATCATGAATAAGCGAATATGTGTGGATCATCTCGAGCGTTGCCGCGTAATACAGGACATCAGCCATCTTCTCATCAGAGCAGCCGATCATACCGGCTGTCATCCTCATCATAAGAGGACGGATCCTCTTTCCGCCCGCGTTAAGGCTGTAAAGGGCGGCTTTGACTGTTATGTCTTCTTTCTGCTCATCGGAAAAGACCGAACCCAGTTCAGGATCCAGCCATTTTGCGGTGTCACTTGCGTACTGCCCGATCGTCATTGATCCGTCTCCTTCATCAAACATCACTGTCTTCGATGTTCAGAGGATCTTCCGTACCGGAAGCCTTGTTGACTTCAGATATCTTCTGCGTGACTTCACGGAGCTTTTTATCACAATAAGCGGCAAGCTCGTTGCCTCTCTTATAGAGCTGCAGTGACTCGTCGAGCGTGACCTTGCCCTCATTGAGACGGGCAACTATCTGCTTAAGCTCTTCCAAAGCTTCTTCATAGCTCATCTTCTCGGTCTTACCTGCCATATCACGAAGTCCTCCTGTCATCACACGAAGTGTCTGTAATCGTACCTGTTGCCCTGCCGTCGGCAAAGACAATTCCTATAACATCGCCTTTTTTGAGCGATGACGCCGATTCAACGGCTTTTCCGTCAGCACCGCTGACATATGAATATCCTCTCTTGAGGACGTTTGTGGGGTTAAGCGATTCGAGCTTACCCTGCATGTTCTTATAATCCGACTGAAGCTTTGTGATCTTTGCTTCCATCGCGCTCTTCATCTTTGATCTGTAGTTCTCGATAACGGTAAGCTGATTTTGCGCAAAGAATGCAGGTGTATGCAGAGCCTTATGATTCTTCAGTATTTCCAGCTGGCTTCTTTTCGCGTTCAGATACTGGTTAACCGCTATATCAAGGCTCAGAGCAAGGTTATCCACCATATTCTTCTGGTCGTCATATGAAGCCATTACCTGCTCGGCCGCAGCGGTCGGAGTCGCAGCCCTTAAGTCAGCAACATAATCGATGATCGTATAATCCGGCTCATGTCCGATAGCTGATATGACAGGGATCTCACAGGCATAGACAGCTCTTGCTATGCGCTCGTCGTTGAACCCGAAAAGGTCCTCGTAAGAACCGCCGCCTCTGGCGACTATGATGACATCAACGTTCTTCTTATCATTGAAATAATTGATGCCCTCGGTAACCTCAGCAGGACAGTTCTCGCCCTGCACGCTTGCCGGATACAAGAGCAGATCAAAATAAGGATTCCTCTTCCTTAACGTATTCACGATATCGGAGATGACACGGCCTGATGCCGAAGTGACAACACCTATCCTTTGCGGCAGTACAGGAAGCGGTTTCTTATGTTCGGGATCGAAAAGTCCTTCTTTGGAAAGCCTTTCGAAAAGCTGCTTGTACTGCTCATGAAGGTCGCCTTTTCCCGCTTCTTTCATGGTCAGGACCTGCATCTGGAGTTTTCCGCCCGGAGCATAAAAATCCATGCATCCGGTAACGGTTACCTTCGTTCCTATCGCGGGAGTAAAAGAAACATATGAGAAATATCTGGAGAACATCACGCACGGCATTACAGAATCAGGATCCTTAATGGTGAAATACGCGTGACCTCTGGATGATACGGTATATGCGGCGATCTCGCCGGTTACACTGAAATCAGAGAGATACTCACTGCCTGTAAGGTAGCTTTTGATATAGTTGTCAAGCTGGCTTACAGACTTGAATTCAACCATATATCAAAGACTCTTTTCGAAAGAGCTCAAAACGCCGTTGATGAATGAACCGGAATTATCGGTACCGTATTTCTTGGCAAGCTTTACTGCCTCATTGATCGATACGGATGTGGGAATATCTTCAAAGTTGACGATCTCATTGACCGCTATCTCAAGGATTATCCTGTCTGTCAGAGGGAGCCTTTCGAGCTTCCACTTCTTGAGGAACGGAGCAAAGAGATTATCCAATTCGTCACGCTTATTGAATACACCGTAGACCATATCTACGAAATATGTCTCATCGCCTGCCAGTTCAGGATGGTTCTCCTTGAATATATCAAGCTGACCCGCAACCGGATCATTCCTGAAAAAGCACTGGAAAAGGAATTCCATTGCGCATTCTCTTGTCTCTATTCTGCTCATCTGACCCTCCCGGGCGGCAGGATACGATCAAGGAATTTCTTGAATCTGCTCGTATCGCTGAAAAGGAACGATCCTACAAAGAATCCTACCGCGGTAAACAATATTATGAACAGCGTCTTAAAGAAGCCGAAAATGCAAAGAAGAACTCCGGTAACGAAGAAAAAGAAGGCGACTACAGTACCCGCCTTCAAGTTGCGTAACTTCTCGAAGATCTTGGAAAGGAACCGTTCCATGTATTACCTGCTCTCGACTCTTGCAGTAGTGGCTTCAACCTTAGCCACCTTAACCAATACAGACTCGACGATAACGCCGGTATATCTCTCGATATCCTTCTTTACTTTCTCCTGAACCTTGGCCATGGAAGCAGGTATCTCGACATTCGAATACAGCTCGCATGAAAGGTTGACCTTAATAGCGCCGTTCTTGGCGGGCGCGACATGGCATCTCGCGCTCTTGATTCCGACCTGTGCAGACTTTGCGGCATTAAGTGCGATACTCTCGATAGCTCCTGCTCCGATATCGACCGTGCCGATCTCAGTCTTTCTGAGTCTGGTCCTGCTGAGTCTTCCGTATGTAACCGAATTCGATATGGAAACGATCGCGGATACGAAGAGCAGCATAAGGACCGCGAAATAAATGTATTTGCTGATAGGTCCGGTAGCTACGGAAGGAAGCGGTGAGATAATGTCCGAGAAAATGTCCTGATCATAAAGTCCGTAGAGCAGGACCACAGACATGATCGCGATAAAGACCGAATAGATAAACATCAGGACTCTGATAAAGCCGTTCATATCATTCCTTCTCCTTTACCCCGCAGACATAGACGTCCACACTTTCAACCGAGAGACCGGTGAAGCGCTCAACATCGTGCTTCACCTTCTCTTGTACCAGCCAGGCAACCTCCGGGATTATCTTCCCGTAACTGATCACCGGATAAACGGTTATAGATACCGTATTGTCATCGGTATCATCGAACACAACCCTGACGCCCTTTCCTTCATGGACTACGCCGGCTTTCTCTTTGAGTGCCACGGCAAACGAAGGAACAAGTGACACTACGCCGTCGATCTGAAGCGCTGCTTCTGAGGCGTACTGCGCGACGAACCCCTGTGTCATGGAGCGGTCGCCCTTGATTGATTCCGGGGTCAGGTTATCAGGCATTTATGCGCGCTCTAAGTATTCACCGGTTCTTGTGTCAACACGGATCTTCTCACCCTGGTTGACGAAAAGAGGAACCTTAACGACTGCACCTGTCTCAAGTGTAGCGTACTTGTTTGCGTTGTTTGTCGTATCGCCTCTTACGCCGGGCTCGCACTCTGTGATCTCGAGCTCAACTGTGATAGGAAGCTCAACCTGGAAGATATCGCCCTTGTAGGAAACGACCTTGCAGATCATCTCTTCTTTGAGGAACTTTGTGCCGTCACCGATCTTGTCGGAATGGATGGGTGTCTGCTCATAAGTATCAGTATCCATGAAGTAGTAGAGGTCACCGTCAGCATAGATGAACTGCATGTCGCGTCTCTCAAGCTGAGCCTGCTCAAACTTCTCGTTAGGGTTGAAAGATCTCTCAACAACTGAACCAGTCTTAACGTTCTTATACTTAGTTCTGACGAATGCTGCACCCTTACCCGGCTTAACGTGCTGGAATTCTACGACCTGATATACCTGGCCGTCCATTTCAAAGCATAAACCGTTCCTAAAATCTCCTGCGCTTATCATAAAATAGCTCCTTTATATAAAAATATTAATGCTAAACTAAATAATTTTACTTGAAAGCCTGTTTTCTTGCAAGTATCTGTCAGAAGCGTCCTATCAGTCTGACCAGTTTTTCGGGAATACGCTTCAAAGCAACGTACCATATCTCCTTGCGATGCAGCTTTTCGACCATAAACGTACGTACTCCGGCAAGATTACCCGCGATAACGTCGGTAAAGATCTGATCGCCGACCATCACAGCATCTTCAGGCCCCGCCTGCATGAGTTCCAGTGCACGCCTCACGCCTACCGGTTCCGGCTTCCTTGCGTAAGTGACACAGGGAATGTCCAGTGCCTTGGCTATACCTGCGGATCTTCCTGATTTGGCATTGGATACCAGGCAGCACCTTATTCCGGCGTCCTGTATCTCCTTTACGCATTCGAAAGAAAAGTCCGTGGGAGCAGTCGCGTGATCCGGACCCAATGTATTGTCAAAATCAAGCAGGGCTACAGTAATTCCCTCGCTCTTCAGGCTGACCCACGGGATCATCTTTGCTGTGGTGTATACCCTCTCGGGCTTCATCGCTTTGAAAATGTTCATCAGGTACCATACCGCCGGTTGATTTCTTGACAAATATTATATTTAAAAGGCCGAAAAGTAAACAAGCGGCTTTTATGATATTATAGTATGGTAGTTTATAAAGATTAAGGAGCAATACCCGTTATGAAGATCACGAAATTCGGCGGCTCATCGCTTGCCAATGCTTTCCAGATACAGAAAGTCTGCAACATCGTTCTTTCCGATGAAGAGCGCAGAGTTATAGTAGTTTCCGCACCCGGCAAGCGCACAAAGGACGATATAAAGGTAACCGACCTTCTCATCGCGGTTGCGAAAGCCCGTCTTGGCGGCAGCTCTTACACTGCCGAGCTCGACAAGGTCATCGCGCGTTATGAAGAGATCGCCGATGAGCTCAACATCGAGCAGGTCATGCCTGACATCATCGAAAGACTTAACAACATTGCGTCTGCTGATTATACGGATGACATCAAATACCTCGATTCCGTAAAGGCCATGGGCGAAGACTGCAGCGCAAGGCTCGTTGCATACTATCTGACCAAAGAAGGTCACAAGGCTAAATACTGCAATCCCGCAGAGTGCGGCCTTTATTTAAAGCACGATGAGGCAGGCAAAGCGGTTATCTTAGACGAGACATACGACAATCTCGCAAAGCTCAAGGACGAGACAGACATTCTCCTCGTATTCCCCGGATTCTACGGTGTTTCCAAAGAGAATGAGATCATCACCTTCTCAAGAGGCGGTTCCGATATTACAGGTTCTATCCTTGCAGCTGCTCTTGATGCAGAGGTTTACGAGAACTGGACAGACGTTGACAACGTTTTCGCAGTCAACCCGAACCTTGTAAAGAATCCGTTCCCGATCACCGAAATAACCTACGACGAAATGCGCGAGCTTTCTTACGCCGGATTCAACGTCCTTCATGAGGAAGCTATCTATCCCGTATTCAGAAGAGGCATCCCGCTCAACATCAGGAACACCAACAATCCCACTGCCAAGGGCACATGGATCGTATCAAAGAGATCACATTACGATTCACTCGTTACGGGAATCGCAGGCGACAAGGGCTTCTGCACCGTCACGGTAAGCAAATACATGATGAACCGCCAGGTAGGATTCCTTGCATCCCTCCTTCAGATCTTCTCTGATGAAGCGATCTCCATCGACCACATTCCTTCCGGAATCGACACTGTTACCATCGTTCTCCGTAAGAAGTATTTCACACCCGAGAAGGAAGCGGTTATCGTTGAGCGTATCAAAAATGAACTCGGTGCAAATGTAAGCGTTGACCACGATCTCGCCATCGTAATGATCGTAGGTGAAGCTATGGCAAATTCAGTAGGTATCATGGCAAGAGCCGCTTCCGCCCTTTCAAACGCAGGTATAAACCTGAGGATCGTTAACCAGGGTGCTTCCGAGATCTCCATGATGTTCGGTGTATCAGAGTCTTACTGCTCTTATGCTGTAAGAGTCCTCTACAAGGAACTCTTCAGATACTGATACCGGGATCTAAATCAAGACATAAAAAAGACGGTGCGATTGCACCGCCTTTTTAATTTCCATATCCGTTTATCTTTTAACCGTTGTTTTCCTGAGGCTGTTCTTCTGCCTTCTTGGTTGTTTCGGCAGGCTTTTCCGTAGGCTTCTCTGTAGGCTTTGCGGTCTCCGTAGGCTTTGCCGTCTCGGGTGCCTGAGTCTCCGTGGGCTTTGCCGTCTCAGGAGCAGGTGTTTCTGTAGGAGCAGCAGTCTCGGGCGCTTCAGTCTCTACAGGCTTAGGTGTAGGAGTAGCTGTTGCTTTCTTGACCGGCTTGGGTGTGGGAGTCGGCGTGGGGTCTTCTTCAGCCAGCTCAGTCGTTTCCGAAGTCGTGGTGGTAGCGTCAGCGCCCTCGGGATTTGTTGCTTCGGGATCAGTCGTCTCCGTACTTGATTCCGTAGGTACCGAATTTACGGGATCCTGTTGCGTCAGCTGGGATGTAAGGCAGTAACCTGTAAGGCTGCCGGCAGTAACGACCTTTGAGAAAGTAGGATCTACCTCCTGCTGAAGAGTAACCTGATCGCCTTTCTTCAAAGAAGCGATAACTGTTGAGTTAAGCGAAGGCTGTGCATATACAGGCGTGTTGTCGTTGATTGCGTAATAGACAGTTCCTACAGCAGCGCTGGGGATCGTCTCGGGAGCATTTGCCTCCATGAAATCCCTCAGGTTCAATACGAGGAACATGATTCCGAATCCAAGTATGAGGCAGAGCACGAAAATGATGATAGGCATGATGATAGTAGCGGCTTTACGGCCTGCCGTAGCTTTTTCTTCCGTATCATCCTCTTCCTCTTCTTCAGGCTCTTCCTCTTCCTCAGGTTCGTTGGGATAAGTTTTTCCGGGAACGAAACTGATCGTATCGTCAGCATCTTCTTCAGTCTCAGCAAGAGAAGCATCAAAAGGCGTGAAATTATTCTTATCTACTGCCGCAGCTGCCGCTGTAGTGGTCGCAAGAGAAGCGTCAGTTCTAAGATCGCTCCTGATAACAGCATCACCGGGAAGCAGGAATGTAGATTCAACCTTGAGATCAATGATGGTAAGACCGGACTTAACGCCGTAATTTACGGCTGCATTGATAATATCTTTAGCTTTTTCTTCTGTAGGAACAGGCTTGACGATTATCGCATTGCGCATCTGGGCAGGCATACCTCTTGAGATACCGAGACCCATAAGGATTATCTCATCGTCATCCTTCAATTTGAGATGAACCTTCTTATCAGGCTTAAGGTCTCCGTCCTGAGGGAGTTTGCCGAGATACTGCGTAAGATTCATGCTCTCCGGATGATCCTTCTCCTCGGCAGCGGTGATCGAACCCATCTGAACATAGCGGTGAGCTACGGAATGATCTTCGGTAAGCACCATTATCTTCTTGTCACGGAAGATCACGGCTTTGGTGATTCCGAGATGGATAACGCGCAGGATATCACCTTCAATGACGAGCATGGTCATTGAAGTCTTGAACTGCTTGCCTTTATTGATGCCGAAATTGCATACTCTTACGTTAAGCGTATTTACAACGAGGTTTGAAAAAGACTCAAAATCAAGAACGGGCTGATTAGCTGTCTGTGCGACTATCTTCTCGAGTTCTGAATTGAGTTCGAGGTTAAGTTCTGCCGCAAGGTTATCCGGACCGATCGTAGAAAAGATCGCGCAGATCTGGATCGGAGATGTGGAACGGGCCGTTCTCAGGAATTCATTCGGAAAATCCTCGATCTTACGTGATAACGTCAGAAAGAAAACGTTCTCCTGCGGTTTATTCTGTTCCTGATTAGTCTCAGCTATACAGGTTGCTACTGTTTTGCTCATAAATCTTCTCCCGATATATCATTCAAGCGCCTTCAGACGGCACTTACTCATTTTATTGATTAAAATCGGTAGTATTATAACACCTCTTCGCATATTTACTATTTATTTATGCAGAAATGGGCAAATTGCCTAAATTGAGTAACACAACTGTAATTTTTTGAGTAATCTCATGTTTTTTCCGGACAAAAAACCGCCTGCCCCGAAACGGAACAGGCGGATGAAATTCAGTATCTTATAAGGTTATCAGATGCAGCCCTGAGCGATCATAGCGTCAGAAACCTTAAGGAGACCTGCGATGTTAGCGCCGACAACATAGTTGTTCTCGCAGCCGACTTCTGCAGCAGTCTTATCAACTGTGTGGAAGATATTCTCCATGATGCCCTTAAGCTTTGCGTCAACTTCCTCGAATGTCCAGGAAAGACGAGCGCTGTTCTGGCACATTTCAAGTCCGGATGTAGCAACACCGCCGGCGTTGGAAGCCTTACCGGGTGTGAAGAATACGCCGTTGTCCTGGAAGAACTTAGTAGCATCAAGTGTTGTAGGCATGTTAGCGCCCTCACCAACTACCTTTACGCCGTTAGCAACGAGTGTCTTAGCAGAATCAAGGTTAAGCTCGTTCTGTGTAGCGCAAGGAAGAGCGATGTCGCAAGGAATTGTCCAGATGCCCTTAGAGCCGTTCTCATCAGCTGTGTACTTAGCGGAAGGTACTCTCTCTGCATACTCGCTGATTCTGCCTCTCTTAACTTCCTTGATGTCCTTAACGATATCAAGCTTGATACCCTCAGGATCATATACATAACCGTTGGAATCGGAAAGTGCAACAACCTTGCCGCCGAGCTGTGTAGCCTTCTCTGTAGCATAGATAGCAACGTTACCAGAACCGGAGATAACAACTGTCTTGCCCTCGAAAGATGTGTTCATCTTCTCACGGAGGAGAGCGTTTACGAAGTAGCAGAGACCATAGCCTGTAGCCTCTGTTCTTGCAAGTGAACCGCCGAAGCTGAGCTTCTTACCTGTAAGAACGCCGGAGAACTCGTTAACGATCTTCTTGTACTGACCGAACATGAAGCCGATCTCTCTTGCGCCTGTTCCGATGTCGCCTGCAGGTACATCGCAGTCAGGACCGATGTGTCTGTAGAGCTCTCTCATGAAGCTCTGGCAGAAAGCCATAACTTCGTTGTCAGACTTGCCCTTAGGATCGAAGTCGGAACCACCCTTGGCACCGCCCATAGGAAGACCTGTAAGGGAGTTCTTGAAGATCTGCTCGAAGCCCAAGAACTTCAGGATGCTGATGTTAACGGAAGGGTGAAGTCTGATACCGCCCTTGTAAGGTCCGATAGCGCTGTTGAACTGGATTCTGTATCCGCGGTTAACCTGGATTCTGCCGTTATCGTCGATCCATGCAACTCTGAAGATGATCTGACGCTCAGGCTCAACGATCCTCTCAAGAACCTGCTTCTCGATAAGCTCGGGGTGAACAGGGAGTGCAGGAGCAATAGAATTAAGGAATTCATATACAGCCTGGTGGAACTCCGGCTCGTTGGCATTCCTTGCCATAACCTTCTGCATGAGGCCGTTCAGGTACTCATTGTTAATTGTGTAATCCATAAAGTTACCGCCTTTCTTTTCCGGCTCCGGTTTTGCAAGTCCGGGAGCCAATTTATTCATTTTCGGGTTTGATCGGTCTGTATAACAGCACACGGGAAATCCATAACGGGTAAATAATAATACAAGCTTTTCGGTCATGCAATACCAAATTAAAAAATGAAAGTTCGGAAGACCGAACTTTCATTTTCATGTTTGTGATTGTTTCTCTGTCGCTTTTGTGACCGTTGTTGCCGCTATGGCCTGGGTGGTCTGTTCCGTTTCCTTTCGTTCGGAGAACGGGTCATTCTTCATCAGCTCAGTCCAGGAACTGAATCCGAACATCTGCTTGAGCTCGCCGAAATTCAGAACGGATAACGTGCGGTCCATTACTATAAACAGCAGCAAAAAGAATATGAGTGCGAGAAGTCCTCTTCTCAAGATCATCATCCTGCGCTCCGCGTTATATCTCTCGTCAACGTATTTCTTGGTGGTATAACCGACTACTAAATAAACACGGCTTATATCCTTGCGCGGCGGTCTGTCGCGGAACTCGCGCCAGGTCTTCCTTATACGGCCGAATATCCTTGACGGAATACTCTTAACCACTCTTACCGTAGCACGCCAGGAAGCGCCGAAAAAATCGGATGCAACATCAGATATCTTTCTGTCGCCGATCGCACTCAAGAAACGGACCGCCTTTCTTCATGATTTGCCTATTATATCATTATTGGGAAAATCAAAGAAGAATCGTCATCAATCAGGTTGAAGAACCAGATTATTGTTCTCAGCAAACATCTCTGCAAGCACTTCCAGCGCATCATTTCTCTTTCTGAAAAGCGTGGATCTGGCAATATGCAACTCGATGCACATCTTCTCAGGCGGCATCTTTTTATAATATCTCAGATATAAGATCCTTGAATATGGCTGTCTCAAAGACAGTATCATTGCCAGGAGTGCGACCGCCTCCCTCTTCTGCCTGATATAGTAATTGTATTCATCTTCAAGAGAAGCAATATACTTATCAAAGTTTTCCACAAAATCGAGCATCTCTCCGGTCATATCACATCTTCGCTTGGGAAGGCCGGAATAATCAGTAACCTTAGCCGGCGCATAATATCCTGCATAAAGATCCATAATAATCTTCCGTTTTTCTTCCTCAGTCCTCTTGATAAAACTGAGATAAGAGGTTGTGTCCTCAGGTGCCGAATTGACGTCTTTGTACAAAGAATTAAGCTTCCGCAACAGATATGATTTAAGCTTCTCTTTGGAAAGAACAGAATTACTGTTTTCTAATAACCATTTCATCTCAAAAACCTCCGTTATAATGCAAACAATTGTTTGACAGCTCGGCCAATAATGGTAAAATGTCATTAAAGAAAATATGTTTGGAGGCGCAAAATGTCCCGTTTCAGCGACAACAAATCCATTGAGCGAGTTTACGATTACATCTGCGACTATATCAAGAACAACCAGATCTCTCCTTCTGTCCGCGATATTTGTGCGGGAGTCGGTCTCAAATCCACTTCTTCCGTCCACACTTATCTCAAAGAACTGGACAACGAAGGTAGGATCGAATACAGACCCGGTCTGAGAAGAGCAATCATCATTAAGCAAATGGAAGATGAACCAGCCCCCAAAGTCACTTCTTTAAATGACTGCAGACCTGTCTATTGCGTCGGTAAGATAACAGCAGGAGTTCCTATCCTGGCTACCGAAGATTACGGGGATAAATTCTTTGTCAACAAATCTGTTATCGGAGATGCCGAATGCTTTATGCTGAAGGTCAAAGGCAACAGCATGATCAATGCGCATATCCTGGACGGTGATTATATCCTGGTCCGTAAGCAGAATTTTTGTGATGAAGGCGACATCATCGCTGCACTGATCGATGATGAAGCAACAGTCAAAAGATTCGGTAAAAAGAACGGAAGCCCCTACCTGTTCCCTGAGAATGATAACTACTCACCCATTCCCTTCAACAAAGAAGGTTGTAAGATCCTCGGCAAAGTAGTAGGCCTGCATAGATATAGTATTAATTGATCTCACCCCCCTTTCACTTTGGATTAGCATGAATACCGGTGACACAACTACTATAGTAGGCTTGCTTTTGATAATTCAAGGATATCAGCCTAATGTGTCGAATAATGGGACTATTTGACAAAAAGCCGAAAAATTACAAAATAATCACGACATCTTGCTGCTGCTGAGGATATACCCGGCAGCTTTTTTTATGTCATCTGAAGGTACAGGCCTTATGTCTTCACCCATCTGCCTGAACCATGTAAGCTGGCGCTTTGCGTAATGGCGTGAACCCAGTTTTATCTTATAGGCAGTCTGTTCAAGATCTTCTTCACCGGAAAAATACTTCTCGAATTCCTTGTATCCTATGGCCTGGAAACAGGTGGTTCCCTTCGCTTTGCCATTCTCATAAAGAGATCTTGCCTCTTGTTCCAATCCCTGCTGCATCATGATATCGACTCTGCGGTTGATCTTGTCATATATTACCGCTCTGTCCATATCGGGCATGAACGCCTTGAAATTGAAAGAAGGACCTTCGAGCTTTGACTTCCTGTTCTTTTCGGAGAATCTGACGCCTGTGGCTTTTCCGACAGCGAGAGCGCGCACGACACGTCTGACATTATTCGGATGAATCAGTTCTGCAGCTTCGGGATCCGTATCCGTAAGGATCGCATAAAGCGAATCCCTTCCCTCTTTCTCGAGGACCGAGTAGAAATAGTCTTCAGCATCACGCACCGCGGCGTCATCTTCCACACCGTAATTGATACCGTACAAAAGTGCGGAGATATACTGGCCTGTTCCGCCGCATACTACCGGCAGCTTGCCTCTGCTTAAGATATCAGTAATACACTCTCCGGCCATCTTCGCATAATCGTATACGGAAAAGCTCTCACCGGGATCGATAATATCCGTCATGTGATGGCGGATCTCGGCAAGTTCTTCAGGCGAATCCTTTGCAGTACCGATATCAAGTCCTCTGTATATCTGCATCGAATCGGCAGATATCAGTTCACCGCCGGTCATGCGGCACAACTCAAGCGCAATGGCACTCTTGCCGCTTGCGGTAGGTCCCGTGACTATCGGGATAAAGGAATATTTTTCTAGATACGGACCCGGATCGATCATAAAAGTATCAGACGATCCTCTTAAAATTCTTCTCGAAATCCTTGCGGGCAACAGAGAAGAAAGTGGGTCTTCCATGAGCACAGTGGTAAGGATCGTCGAGCTTAGTCATCTTGTTTATGAGAGACAATGCCTGTTCTTTTGTAATAACGTCTCCTGCTTTGATTGCAGCCTTGCAGGCTGTAGTCTGTATAAGGTGATACCAGATATCCGTTTTCGCGGGAAGTTCACGCTTAAGATCCGTAAGGATGCCGGAGAACATCTCCGTAGCTTTGTCAGCACTTCCCATGGGAACAGCACGCAGAGCGATCTCCCTGTCGCCTAAGAGCTCGATCTCAAATCCGTTCTCGGTAAACTTATCTATTGCACCCTCAATGAAGGAATAATCTGAAGCAGACACCTTCATAACGGCGGGGACCAGCATATGTTCGCTTGCGGCAACCTCTTTGCCAGGTGCCTTTTTCTCCATGAACTCCTCATAAAGGACTCTCTCATGGGCAGCATGCTGGTCGACAATATAACATGTATCGGTCGTCTGCATGATTATGTACGTATTGAACAGGATACCGGTAAACATTGCGCCTGCCAGCTTCTCGATCTCCGTCTTCTCGGTCAGGGTCTCAGCCTTGGTGACAGGAACTGCCTCAACAGGTTCTTCGGCAGGCTTTTCGATCACTTCTTCAGTAATGCTTACGGGCTCTTTCTCACCTCTTACGACAGATGCATCAGGCTTAAATCCTGACAGTATCTTAAGGAGTTCATTCGCGGATGCGGCATCGCCCGCGACAGGAACAGTCACCGGCTCCCTTTCCAGCTTATGTCCGCCGGAAAGCTTTCCTCCTGCACTGATATCGTATCGAAGCTGTCTGTCCTCAGCAGGTGTTTCCTTTACTTCACTATCGGCTTCGGCAATGCCTTTGAATGTTCCGCCTGCCGTTCCCGATGAAGTGATCGCATTTCTGATCCCGTGCAGTACAAGTCTGAACACATCGTTATCAGAAGCGAATTTGACCTCTGCTTTCTGCGGATGCACGTTGACATCAACAGTTCCCGGAGCACAGTAGATCATGAGAAAACAGATCGGAAACTTGTTCTTCATGACCGCATTCTTGTATGCTTCGTCGATAGCAGCCGAGATGGTCTTACTCCTTATAAGTCGGTCGTTGACATATACGCACTGAAGTCCCCTGTTGCCTCTGACAAAACGGGGAATGCCGGTAAATCCTTCGATCCTCATGTCATCCATCTGATAGCTTACGGGAACAAGATTGGAAGCGGTCTCTTTGCCGTAAACCGCATAGACCGCATCCTGGACAAGGCCGGTTCCCGGAGTGGTAAACTGTACCGCTCCGTCCTTGATAAGCTTTATGGAAACTTGCGGATTGATTATGCTGAGTTTCTCGACAAGGCCGGTGATATACATGCCTTCCGTCGAGTCTTTCTTAAGGAACTTATATCTTGCCGGAAAATTCTTGAAAAGATTTCTGACTTCGACAGTCGTTCCCTGCGGACAGCTGGCATCAACGACATCAACAAGACTTCCGTCCTCATATGTTACCCTTGTACCTTTGCCGTCACCTTGTGATGTGGTAAGAGTCACGTCAGCGCACGAAGCTATAGACGCAAGCGCCTCGCCTCTGAAGCCCATAGTTGAAAGATCGTAAATATCCTCAATGGTCTTGAGTTTGGATGTCGCATGGATGAGGAACGCTTTCTCGGCGTCTTCCCTGTCCATTCCGCATCCGTTGTCGGTAACTCTTATGAGCGAGATACCGCCGCCGGCAAATTCGATCCTGATCCTGTCTGCGCCGGAATCAACCGCATTATCTAAAAGCTCTTTAATGACAGAGACCGGTCGTTCTATAACTTCTCCGGCCTTAATGGCATTCGCGGTACGGCTGTCAAGGACGTTAATTCTGCCCATCGGCTTCTCCCTTCACCATCGTATGGAGTTCATAAAGGATATTCATAGCCTCGATCGGAGTAAGTCTTGATACATCAAGATCTTTGATCATCGCCCTGATCTTGTCTTCCTTCTGGTAAAGGACATTCTCGGGATTGAAGAAAGATTCCTGTCCCGGAATAACCGCTGAAGACAGCTGCGTTCCGCCTCCGGGAGCACCCTCGGTGTTGCCCATGACCTTGAACTTACCGATACGCTCAAGCTCGGAAAGGATCGATTTGGATCTCTTGAGTATATCCTCGGGAAGTCCTGCGAGACGAGCTACTTCTATACCGTAGCTGTCTGATGTTCCGCCTGCTGAGATCTTATGCAGGAACCTTACGCTTCCGTCGTTCTCGCTTACTTCAACGTGGCAGTTGAATACACCTCTGTTAAGGCGTTCCATCTGATTAAGTTCATGATAATGTGTCGCGAAAATTGTTCTCGCGTAGAGCACTCCCGGATCGACTATATATTCGATGGCAGCCCATGCAATAGACAGACCGTCATAAGTGCTGGTGCCGCGGCCGACCTCATCAAGGAGCAGCAGACTGCGCCTTGTGGCATTCTTCATTATGTAGGACATCTCCTCGTGAATATGTGATCGACAAGTCCTATCCTTGCGGCTTCGGCCGGGACGAACGAGCCTGTCTGCGCCATCAGGACGATAAGCGCAGCCTGTCTCATGTATGTGGATTTACCGGCCATGTTAGGGCCCGTCAGCACCATGAGCCTCTTCTCGTTATCGAGTTGGATATCGTTGGGTACAAAGGATTCCCCGTCTGAAGACATCATCTTCTCAACAACGGGATGCCTTCCCGATTTGATCTCGATATCCTCAGACATATCGACTACCGGTCTTACATAGTTCTCACTCTCGGCAAGCTCCGCAAGTGCCGTGATGCAGTCAGTCATAGCCACCGCAGAAGCCGTTCCGAAAAGCCGTTTGGATTCGCCTAACACTCTGTCTCTTATCTGCGAGAAAAGCTCATATTCAAGCGCCACTCTCCTGCCGGACGCGGATACTATCTTTTCCTCGAGTTCCTTGATCTGAGGAGTTATATATCTTTCGTTGTTGACGAGAGTCTGCTTGCGCTCATACTCTTCGGGAACCTTGTCCGACTGGCTCTTGGGAATATCAATATAGTATCCGAAGACCTTGTTGTAGCTGATCTTTAAAGTCTTGATGCCGGTCCGCTCACGCTCTCCGGCTTCGAGGTTCATTATGTATTCTTTCGCATTCAGCGCGATATCGTTGAGTTCGTCGCACTCGGCATTGTAGCCGCGCTTGATAATTCCGCCTTCCTTAACGGTTACCGGCGGATCCTCGGCGATGCCCTTTTCGAGAAGCTCACAGATATCCTCCATGGGATCGAGCAGTTCTTTTATGTCCTTGAAGATACCTTTGGAGAAATTCTCAAGTCGTTCCTTCACAAACGGAAGCTTGGCAAGCGAATTGCGCAGCGACAGAAGGTCTCTGGCGTTGCATGTGCCGAGTGAGACTTTGCCTGCGAGACGCTCAATATCGTAAAGACCCGTAAGACTCTCGATTATCTCCTGTCTCGCGATATATTTATCCTTGGCTTCCTCAACCGCGTCAAGACGCTTGTTGATCGCGGTAACCGATATTAGCGGCTCCTCTACCCATTTGCGCAGAAGCCTTCCGCCCATAGCCGTCTTTGTCCTGTCGATAGCCCAGAGCAGCGAGCCCCTCTTGGTCTTTCCCCTGATGGTCTGTGTAAGTTCAAGGTTGGTCCTCGTCGCATGATCGAGTTCCATCGAATCGGAAATCTTGAAGCAGTGAATATCCCTTAAATGCTTTACCTTCTCGGTCTGTGTCTCTGCGGCATAAAGGATAAGTGCGCCGCATGCCGAGATCAGCAGTGACGGATCGCTAAAGAGCTTGAGATTATCAGGACGGATCTCTGTCTTGTCTACGCTGTCTCTTGCGAAATCACGGTCGCTCCTTAATGTAAGAACGATATTGGTTCCCGTCTTTATCACCTGGCAGCAGGCAGTATCTTCAAACGCTTTGTTGCATATGATCTCGGAAGGCTGATATCTGCTTACGAGGTTTATCAAATGCTCGTTGTTGTCCGGAAGAGTGAGCTGGGTCGCTTCGAAATCGCCTGTAGATATATCCGCGCAAGCCACACCGAACTGCGAACCGATGCAGCAGATACTCATGAGATAGTTGTTCTTTCTGTCATCTAATGCATCTGTAACAGTACCCGGAGTAAGTATCCTTATAAGGCCGCGCTTTACAAGGCCTTTGGCGAGAGACGGATCTTCAAGCTGCTCGCAGATAGCGACCTTCTTGCCTTCGCTTACAAGCCTGTCAGCATAAGACTGATACGCATGAAAAGGTATTCCGCACATCGGTGCGCGAAGACCGTTGCCGCAGTCTCTTCTCGTGAGCACGAGTTCAAGTATCCTGGCGCCTTCGATGGCGTCATCGAAAAACATCTCGTAGAAATCGCCGAGTCTGTAGAACAGGAACGCGTCACCGACCTGCTTTTTCATCTCCGCATAGTGCTGCATCATGGGAGACAGGTCATCCATCTTCATGTCAGCAAGTCTTAAAAGCCCGTCGTTATTTTCCATCGGTAAAACGCTCCATCACGCCGTCGACCGAGTAAGGTCTGGCATACTGAATATCAACTTCGCAAAGGCGTCCTTCAAGGGAGTCTTCACAGAATGATCCGCTGTTTCTTATCTCATCGGGGACAGTAAAATTGACCAGATGATTTGAGATAGTCCTGCCGGAATAAACACCGCCGCCGGCTTTGCTAATTCCTTCGATCAATACTTCTTTCTTCTGCCCGACCAGTCTCTTGCACGAGGCTTCAGACAAAGAGTTTGTAAGCTTTGTGAGCCTTCCGAATCTCTCAGTCACAACATCGGAAGGGATCTGGTCAGGGAACTCGGCAGCCTTCGTGCCGGGCCTGATCGAGTACTGGAAAGTAAACGCAGCGTCAAAAGCCGCTCTTGAACATATCTCAAGAGTCTTTACGAAATCCTCTTCAGTCTCGCCCGGGAAGCCTACGATTATATCCGTTGTGAGCGATCCGCCCTCAACTCTCGATCTGAAATAATCGGCTATCTTCATATATCCTTCAGCCGTGTAAGGTCTGTTCATGCGCTTAAGGACATCATCAGAACCGGACTGAAGAGCCAGGTGCAGGTGCTTTTCGACATTCGGGCGGTCAGCCATTATATCTATTACCCTGTCAGAAAGATCCTTCGGGTGAGAACTCATGAACCTTATCCTTGAGAATTCCTTTATCTTTGAGGCCTCATCGAGGATATCAGCAAAAGTCTTGCCGTCCTCATTGCCTTTGCCGTAGGAATTGACGTTCTGGCCTAAGAGCATGACCTCCCTGTAGCCCTTTGACGCAAGATCTTCAAGCTCTTTCATGATCTCGCCGAAGCTTCTGGAACGCTCTCTTCCCCTCGCATACGGAACGATGCAGTATGTGCAGAAATTATTACAGCCGTACATTATCGGCACGAGAGCTCTGAAGCGCCTCTGCCTTTCGATCGGGAAATAGCTGTCCTCGGCGATATAGTCCTCGCCGCAGACACTGACGGACTGTTTGCCGATATCGAGCGCGTCACGCAGAAGGATCGGGAATCTGTGGAGCTGCTGGGGATCGAAAACAAGATTTACATAAGGATAAGATCTCCTTATCTTCTCAACATTCTCGGGGACCTTCATCATGCAGCCGCAGACCGCTATAACCGAAGTCTCCCCTTTCCTGCAGAAATTCTTGAATACTCCCAGGTTTCCGAAAAGATGCCTGTCGGCATTCTCCCTTACCGAGCATGTGTTCATAACCACCACGTCGGCGGGCGCAAGCTCACCGCTGTCTTCGCTCTTGACCAGACCCATCTCCGCAAGCATTCCGGCAAGCTTTTCGCTGTCGGACTCGTTGAGCTGGCATCCGTAGGTCAGAAGGCTGTATGTTGCAGGGCGTCCTTTGTTCTGGGAAAGGACGGAGAAATATCCCCTAAGTTCTTCAAGAGCCCTGTCGAATTCGGTCTTATCGGTATTATCTACCCTGATTACACTCATTTCTTTTCCTTAATAACGAATTTTCCTTGCTAATTATACAAGAAAAATCCGTAATAAAAATAAATTTGTAATTTTTAATTTAAGATATAGAATATAGTGTTGATATATGAAGGGAAACACTATGTCCGCAATTATAAAAAAGGCTTTTACCATTCTTTGCTCCGCTGTTATCGCCGGAGCTTATATGCTTGCCGCTTTTCCGGGCGCAGTCAAAGCTGACGAGACCATCTATCCCGATAACCCGGACGACGGCATTATTACACAGAACGAACAGCAGACCGATCTTCTCAATGAGAAGCACGATAACTGGCCCAAGATAAACGCCGCCGCTTATATCCTCTACGATGCGACCAGCGGTGCGATACTCTTAGGAAAAGACTACGAGACACAGAAAGAGCCTGCTTCAATGACCAAGATCATGACGATCCTCCTGGCATTAGAGCGCCTGCAGATGAACCAGACCATAACCATTACCGCCGCTATGGCCAAGGACATAAAGAACCTGGACAAGGACTATGTCCGCCTGGGGCTTCAGGAAGGCGAAGAGATCACCGTAAAGGATCTCATCTACGCATCCGTCCTCAAGTCGGCAAATGACTGCTGCATCGCCCTCGCATATCAGATGGGCGGTACGGAGGCTGAATTCTGCAAGATAATGAATGAAAAGGCCGAGGAATTAGGCTGCAGGAACACTCACTTCACTTCCTGCTTCGGTTATGCCAAGCCCGACAACCTCACTACCGCCTACGACTTAAGTCTCATCCTTAACGAAGCGGTCACCAACACGGAGTATTCGAAGATCGCGAAAACATACACATATAAGATCAGCGCCACAAACAAATACAGCAGCGCAAGAGAACTCCAGAACGCAAACAGATTCATAAGCACCGCCGACTTCAAGTACGACAACTACGCAGGCGGAAAGACCGGTTATACGGACTCTGCGGGCTACACTCTCTGTGCGGCTGCGAAGAAGGATAACAGGGTCTTGATCGGCGTTCTTTTCAATTCAGGAAGCTCAACGATCAGATACAGGGACATGATCAAGCTTTTCGATTACGGATACACGAGTTTTACCACAGTTCCTATCACCGAAGCCGAGTTCACACCGCTGATCAATGACACGAGAAACCAGATGGTCAGGCTGATGTCCGAAACCAATCTTTATATCTCAGAGATGAAGGCCGCGCTGACCTCTCACGTTACCACCACTTCAAGCAGAGCACAGCTCGGAAGTACAAACAAGATAGACCTTTCCAAAACGGTCATCGATTCACAGGCAGAGGAACAGACGCTTGAAATACCGCTGTGTAAAGTCTATTCGGACAAGACCTATGTAGTCGGAAAGCTGGTCGTCAAGATAGAGCAGAAAGCTGGCGTTATCGAGATCAATCCGAAAAAGAAGACTCATCTGACCGATGCACGGCGTGTCCTCACCGTCTTCGCTGCCTTGTCCGGACTGATACTTGTCATCATAATCGTAGCGCTCATCTTCCGTGCGAACATGATAAAAAGAAGAAGAAACGAATCGACAAGAAAACCGAATATGCTCTAACCAAAAACCAAAGGCTCCGCAAGGAGCCTTTTTTATTACTGTCTGACCGCGCCTATTACGCAGAACACTCCGAACATGACCGCATCGCAGGCAACTATCGTTGCACCTACAGGTGTGCCGGTCATCATCGAAATAATCATTCCCGCAAGTGCGCAGAAGACCGAGAAAACCGCTGACGATACGGTAACCGCCTTAAAGCTCTTGAATACCCTCATAGAAGCCATCGCCGGGAAGATAACAAGCGCGGAGATAAGAAGAGATCCCACAAGATTCATCGCAAGGACGATTATCACTGCGATAATGACCGCGATTAACAGATTATAAAGGCCCGTGCGTACGCCGCTCGCCTTAGCGAAAGTCTCATCAAACGTAACCGCAAATATCTTGTTGTAAAACAGAACGAACACGCAGACTACAATGATCGAAAGTATCAGGCACAGGATAACTTCACTTCGCTTCAGCGTCAGGATCGAAGTTGAGCCGAAAAGCGTACTGCAGACATCTCCGGCAAGGTTTGCCGACGAAGAAAAGACATTAAGCAAAAGATATCCAAATGCCAGCGCTCCGACTGACAGCATCGCTATAGCGGCATCGCCTTTTATAGCAGCATTCTTGCCGAATGCCAGAAGGATGACCGCAGCGAGTACAGTGACCGGCAGGATTATAAGCATGTTATTAGACAGCTTGAGCACAGATGCTACGGCAAGAGCGCCGAAAGCAACGTGAGACAGACCGTCACCTATGTAAGACATCCTCTTGAGAACAAGCGTGACGCCTAAAAGAGACGAGCAGAATGCGATAAGAACACCTACTATTACGGCGTATCTTACAAACGGATATGACATGTATTCGATCAGTATCTGCATGTCATGCCTCCCCCTTCTCGCGGACGATCGAGAATTCATTGCCTTTTCCGGAAGCGAAATACTCCTTCTTCTCGGTGAAGCTCGGATCGTTCTTGATGTGAAGTATGTGGGAAGCGTACTTTTTGGCCGCTGCGATGTCATGGGAGATCATTATGATGGTCATCCCTTCCCTGTTAAGCTTTTCGACGAGCCCGTAGAACTCCTCAGTGACAAAAGGATCAAGTCCCGCAACAGGCTCATCCATCAGGAGTACTTTTGTAGCTGCGCAAAGCGTACGCGCAAGAAGGACACGCTGCTGCTGTCCACCGGATAATTCCCTGTAGCATCTTGAAGCAAGATTCTCTACGCCGAATCTCTTCATGGCATCAAGCGCCTTTTTCTTCTGTGCAGCAGAATAGAACGGATTTATCCCGAGGCGGCCGACAAAACCTGAAAGGACTATCTCCTTAACCGATGCGGGAAAATCGCGCTGTACTATGGTCTGCTGAGGCAGATAACCGATTTCGGAAAGCTTAAGGCCGTCTGTTACGACTTCACCTTTAAGCGGTTTCCGGAGTCCCAGGAGCGTACGCATGAGCGTGGTCTTACCCGTGCCGTTCTCACCGATCACGAAGACATAATCGCCCTCGTTGATCTCAAAAGAAAGGTCGCGGTATAAGACAAGGTCACTGAAGCCTATGGTCAGATCTTTAGCTGAAATAAGAGACATCAGGCACCTTCTGTTGCAGCGCACTTCTCGCAAATGCCGTAGAAAACGGTGCGCTTGGGATCGAGAACAAAGCCGTGGTCTTTTCTGATATGGGCAAAGAAGGCGTTGATCTCGTCACAGCTTAAATGGAAGAGCTTTCCGCACTTCTCACACTTCATGTGATAGCAGGTACCGCTGCAGCAGTTATCAACGCCAATGTATTCGTAGCATGCAGGTGATTTATCGTCGATCAGATACTTGTTTACCAATCCGTCGCTCGTGAGACGGTCAAGACGCCTGTAAATGGTGGCGGCACCTATATTGATGCCCTGCGCCCTGAAGTGCTCTTCAATATCCTGGGCAGTCAGATGCTTGCCGCTGTTGTCCTCCATAAACTTAAGGATCTCAGCGGACTGCTTGGTGTTATATGTGCCTTTGGTATTACCTGCCATTAAGAATTCTCCATAAAATAACAAATGAATATGAAATTCATTATCATTTTATCGGGATATATTGCAATGTCAAGTTTTTACTTAACCTTTATCCTTACAGTTACCGTCTTCCATCCGGATGCCTTGTAGTTACCGTTGCCGGCAGCCATTACCTTAACCTTGACTTTATATGTACCTTTTTTCAGTTTCTTCTTTACGGTTACCTTGCCGTTATTACTGTTGACAGTAATATTGCTGTTGCCTGAAACCTTGACGAAAAGAAGCTCCTGGTCTTTCATATTGACCGAGAACGCTCCGGATGCCGGTATTGTCTGATTCTTTTTCTTTAAAGCCTTTGATCTGACCGTTACGCTCTTTCCTTTGATCTTTACCGGATTATCCTGAAGAATATTCAGATCAAAATCGGCCGGACATCCTGCCCAGGCTGAAGCATCGGTCTTGTCGAGCATTTCCTGAGAGATGTTGACCTTTTTGAGGTTCTTGCATGCGCAGAAAGCGGAATAACCGATCTCGGTTACACTGCTCGGGATCGTAACTTCCGTAAGACTTATGTTTTCAGTAAAAGCGATTCTTCCGATGGTTCTTACACCGTACGGGATCGTCAGATTCTCGAGCATGGTACAATTCTCAAAGGCTCTATCACCGATAGCAGTTACTCCTCTTTGGATCTTAACGGTCACAAGCCCCGTGCAGTATGAGAAGGCTCCCGTATCGATAACGGATACACTGCCGGGAACAGTTACGCTCTGCAATGAATAACAATCTTCGAAGGCAAAAGAACCGATCTTTCTTACTCCGTCCTGTATCGTCAGCTTTATAAGGCCGGAACAGGATTCAAACGCATAATCTCCGATCGAGACCACACTGCCGGGAACAGTCAAGGATGTCAGGCTGTGGCAACCCTCAAACGCACTGTTGCCGATAGATCTCACTCCCTTGGCAAGCTTGAGGATTGAGAGCGCCCCTGCTTTCCTGAAAGCATAGCTTCCGATATCGGCAGGTCCGAGGATCTCGACTGTTTCCAGTTTTCCGCATCCGTCGAAAGCTTCAGAGCCGATCTTCGTGACAGTCTTCGGCAGTGTTACCGAATAAAGTCCGTCACAGCCTGCGAAAGCTGCTTCTCCGACTGTCTTTACACCATTAGGCAAAGAGAGATTTGTCAATCCGGTGCAATCGTAAAAAGCCCATTTTTCGATCGAAGTTACAGTGTTCGGGATACGGATCTTCTCGATCCTTGTACGCGCAAAAGCAGACTGTCCTATCTTCTTAATACCGGAGGGGAGCTTAACGCTCTTAAGAAAAGTGCAATCACAGAAAGCATAACTTCCTACATTCGTGATTCCGTTCGAGATGACCACGTTCTCGATAACGAAATAATAGTTTGACCACGGTGCGCCAAAGTACGTGAAGTCCGGCATCGAAGCTTTTTTCTTTTTGTTTTTCGGACTTATGGTAAGAGTCTTGGTCTCCTCATTTAAGCTCCATTTGATATCACCTGTGATTCCGGTAACATTCCCACCGGAATTTGCACGGTCATCTTCAGGCAGGACAGTCTTGGTAATGGCCGTTATTTCAGGTCCTTTATCAGACTCAAAAGCCAATACTGTACAGGGCAGCATTTCCGCTGTCACCGCAAGAATAATGAGGATCGCAGGTAAACGCTTAAGCTTCATAGACACCTCACTTCCGCCCTTGCGGCTTTCCATGCTCTTCATAGTAGAGCTGCTTTTCCGCATACATTTTTTCATCTGATTCGCGTAGAAGTTCGTCTATAGGCTTTTTACCGTCTGCAGAATAGCTGTATCCTACGGAACAGCTGTATTCAGTTGCATCAACCTGTTCGTGGATACGTTCTGTGAGACTGATGACATCCTTCTCGGAAACCTTGCGGCACACGACAACAAATTCATCGCCGCCGACTCTGTACACGTACTGCTTTCTCTTTGCAGCCCGGAGGAAGCAGGATGCGATCGTCGAAATGGCCTTATCCCCTGCCGTATGTCCCTGAGTGTCGTTAATGGTCTTAAGTCCGTTCATATCTATCGAAATAAGAGCGGAGATCTCCTCCGGTTCATTGGAAATATCAGCGTAATATGCCTGACGGTTGAGAAGCCCGGTAAGAGGGTCCCTCTTTGTAACCTGAAGGATCAGGAAAACATAGTAGACAAACATCGAAACAGCTATCGTGACACAGAACAGCTGAGAATAACTCTTGCCAATCAGGAACGGCATAACGATCCCGGAGAAAAAAGCAAAACAGAAATAAACTATCGGTATTACCTCCGTTGACTGACCGGAACTGTGACGGATCATAAGAAAGATCAGCAAAACGCAGTATATTCCGACCACAACGTAGGGCAGCAGACCGAGCGGACCGCGCTTCATCACTCCGGACTCATCAAGTCTGAATACGATGCCTGTCGGTATCGATATAAAGTCGATAAACGTAAGAAGCACGGCAGGAATGAACACAAACCATTTCTGGCTTTTGATTATCGTATAGATGATCTGGGCGACGAGGAACGGAGTGACACTGTATCTGATCGCAATAAGAAAAGGTCTGGCAGGATCGGAACTGCCCTGATCAGCCAGATAAAACTCAAAGAATACAAGTATCGAGAGAACAAGCACCTCTGCGATAAGCGCATACATACGGATAACTGTCTTCTTCTCAAGAAAGACAGTCGAAATAAGGGATGTGGCAAATCCCAAAAGAACAAGCAGCAATGCCCAATTCTGTATTACATATTCGGTAACTGCCATAACCACCTCTTCACCGCCCTGACGGTCATATTTATCATTATACCAACTTTAAAAATGCCGTTAAATCCCAAATGAACAATGTGTATTTCCAGGCAAAAACAACGGCCGGATGACCGGCCGTCTGCTTTTGGGGAGATTTATGGTGAGGAATAACTTATGCCTTTTCGTTTGTTTCAAGTACCTTGAACTGAAGGATCGACATGACTGCGAGAACTCCTGCGAAGATGAAATCC
>CACYMP010000012.1 GCA_902775565.1 Oscillospiraceae bacterium | reverse complement strand
CAAACCGCAACAGGAGGAAAGAAAAATGAAGAAGATCATCAAGAAGACAGAATCAAAGAAGGGTTTATCTCTCGTAGAAATTATTTGCGTAATCGCAATTATCTGCATCCTCGCAGGAGCAATCCTTTTCAACTACATCCACATCTTCAGAAACGCAATCGACGCTTTAGGCGGAATCTGATAACAAAAAGCCAAAAACAACTATACATAATTACCCTACCTCCAGATCGCCCGGGACTTCAAATCCCGGGTGATCTATTTGTCATGTTATAATTTCCTTGGTGGCACACATTACATGGAATAGGGAGGGCACCAATATGAAATGCAGCAGCTGCGGAGGAACACTCAGATACGATATCGCCAGCTACGGTCTGGTATGCGATTTCTGCGGAACGGTAAGACGTCTTCACAGGCCTGAGGAAGGCGCTGCGATAGGCGATTTCGACTTTGCGACGGCACTGCGGGGCTCCAACAATAACTGGGGCGTTGCAAGAAGGCTCGTAACCTGTAACAGCTGCGGCGCGCAGATGCTCTACGATTCCGACCAGATGTCCGGCATGTGCCCGTACTGCGGTTCGGCTGTGGTACTGTCTGCTGAGGATGCGGACTGCGGAGTGTCGCCCAATGCGATAATTCCTTTCACGCTGACAAAGGAACAGGTTGCCGAGAAATTCTATAGATGGAATAAGTTCGCTTTCTGGTCGCCTGAGAAATTCAGGAGAGGCAAGATGCTGGCTGATCTTGTGCCGGTCTATGTGCCTTACTGGGTCTTTGAAGCGGATGCGATAACGACATACTCCGGCAGATTCGGCAAGACGACCGGAATCGGCGACAACGAGAGGATAAACTGGTATCTGAATTCCGGAATCGCCGAAAAGCATATCAGCGAATTCTCCGTCTGCGCCAGCAGGAAGTTATTTAATGACAAGAGGCTGAATTCTGTTGTTTCTTTTAAGAGCCGCGAGTGCCTGCCTTATACGCCTGATACTATTTCCGGCATGGCGGCGGAGATCCATACGATAGGCATTGATGAAGCATGGCAATATGCCAAGATGATCGGACTGAAGAAAGACATCATGGACTCGGCGCAAGCTAAAGAGCATGCTGACTACTGTAAGGATCTTAAGTTTTCGACCGAGTTCGCAAACGTCAAATTCAAATACGTACTGGTGCCTGTGTATCTGTCAGGCTGCAGGTACGGCGGCAAGATCTACAATGTCGTGGCGAGCGGAACGAACGGCAGGGGCTATTGCACCAGACCAATCTCGATCGCGAAATTCATCATCACGCCTTTGTTGTTCCTGGCGTATTTCATCGCGGGCAGTTTCTTTAATCTCGGATTTTGGTACTTCCAGATAGGAATGGCACTCCCGTTCCTGGCCATCGCGATATTCGCGATAAGCTTTTTTGTGGCTTTCGGCAAGCAAAGGGAATCGGAAGCAAAGGAAAGAGAGCAGTATTACTCGCAGGAATAACAGATCTTACGCATCTTTTGTAAGCTTCAGGGTCATCTCGTCGATAATGTATTTGAGGCTGCTGCCGTCTTCGCAGGCTGCAGTTGCGATGAGGCGGTCCTGCGGATCGTAGAATAACTTTTCGAAGCTCACACAGCCGTCTGATACAGGGAGCGCGATAATGTGCATTGAATCCGATGATCTGACAATGATCCTCTCTTTCTCTTTGATAAATGAGAGTATCTTGTCTTTTGACATGAGCGCATTCTTCATGTCGAGCCTGTTGAGGACGACCGTCTCGATCCCCGCCTCTCGGAGAGCCTGGAGCGAGCTTGCCGTATCGTCCTCGTCGTTTATCAGCACGGGCACGTAATTGCCGTTTCTCAATCTGAAAAAGAGGTACTGATAGAAGTCTGAAACGTCAGATATCGTTCCGTCGATACCTAAATGGGTTATTTCACCTTCGAAGCTCTCGTACAGCACTTCGACGACTTCGCTGACCGGGATGATCACCGGTGTAAATCTTTTAAGCGTAAGGCTGCCGATGATATAGTTTTCGGACATGCCGATATGGCCTTTCTTGAGGAATCTCATACCGCCCGAAATATCGCTTTCAACGTCAGTTAGCAGGTTCTCTGAGACGTCCGGCAGATACTTCTTTGTGTTGGGTATTAAGGACTTAAGGCTTATATTCAGTTTTATGGCACCGGTAATGCGAAAGATCACGTAAACGGCAAACGGCAGCCCGATAATGACTACAGCCGTTTTTGCCAGTTTGTCAATGTTATGCATAGAAAAATAATTGTGGGTAAATAACGAAGTACCGTAACTGACAGCAAGCGGGAACCACAGCAGGACCAGGATCAGTATAAGAAGAGGGGGCATTCTGAAAACCCTCAGTTTTTTCAAGACAGTCTTCATTTTAGGTCCTCCGGCCGCAGCTTCACTTTCTTAGATAGGATTTTACCAAAATGAATGCGGTAAGGTATACTGTTAGCCGGCATATATAGCGTAATTGAAATGGGGGAAGGTTATTTATGGGAAAGAAAACCGCATGGTCTTTGGTAAGGATTACTGCCGTGCTGCTTCTTGCAGTCTTTGCACTCTCATTTACGGGATGCGCAAACAAGGGCATTGAAGGCACCTGGGTGCTTGTTGAGGAATACCAGGCTGACGGGAAGAAGATCTCTTCCAAGGAGCTCGAGGAACTCGGCGTTTCCGAGACATATGAGATAGAGAACGGCCAGGTCAAGTACACGGTCAGCATGAAAGAGGTCAAGAAACCTATCTCGATCAAGATGGATTTAGAGGACCTTGGAGGCAACAGGTATAACTTCAATATCTCCAAAGGCAGGGTTACTTTTGCAACGGCAGAGGTCAAGGGCAACACCATGACTTACTATGTCGGCGAAGGTGACGGCCGTATGAAGATGGTATTCAAGAGGAAATAACCCTGAAGGTTAGAACGAGCTCTTTACCTGCGCCAGGAACTTCTCGGCGATAGGCGTAAAGGACTGATATCTGTTCCAGATCAGATAGAGTTTTGTTTCCTGCTTCGGAGACAGCGGACGGAATACGAGGTCGCTTTCTTCGGAGCAGTTTATCAGGTGCTCGAAAGTCAGAAGGATACCCAGGCCTTCCTTTGCAAACATGGATGCGTTGTAGGAGAGACGGAAAGAACCTTCCAGGTGAAGCTCCGGGAAACGGTCTCCAGCCCACTGCGGTATCTCGATATTCCAGCTCTGTTCGGAGCAGAACAAAGGCTGCCCGATCAGGTCAGTGACCCTGATGCTCTTTTTCTTTGCGAGCGGGTGGCTCTTTAACATGACCGCGCCCCAGCGGTCGGATGCTGGGAACGGGAGATATTCGTATTTGTCCTTGTTCGGCATCTCGCATATCACGCCGAAATCAAGTATGCCTTTATCTAACTTTTCCGTGACCTGCTCGGTATCGCCGCTCGTTATGTGGTAAGTAAATGAAGGATACCTGTCTTTGAGCTTCTTGATCTCGCGCGCGAGCAGGGCTATCTGATAAGACTCGCCGAGACCGAAATAGATGTCGCCGCCGGTGATGTCGTCAAGGGAGATGAATTCCTGCTCGATCTTGTCGGCCATCGCTATCAGGTCTTCCGCGCGGTCGCGGAGCAGCATGCCCTCATCGGTCAGCTTGATTGAGAAGCTGTGACGGGTAAAGAGCTTTTTGCCGAGCTCGTCTTCCAAACTCTTAAGTGCTTTGGACAGAGTCGGCTGCGTCACGTGCAGAGTCTCCGCGGCACGTGTCATGTTCTCTTCTCTTGCTACTGCCAGAAAATAGCGCAGGTTCTTTATCTCCATGGGGCACTCCTTTCAGTGATATTCCAAAACGGCATATCTGATATTTATTTTATTCATTAGCGCAATTTCATACAACCCCTTATACTGAACTCAGATGAGCAAAGACAAATGCTTTACACGGAGATTTGGATATGGATCTGAAATTGATGATCGACAGCCTGTCAGACATAGGCTTAACCGATGAGCAGAAGAAAACGGCGAAAATGCTCTACGGCTCAGGGCAGAAAAGCGAACTTATCAGGTATCTGAAAAAGTGCCGCTGCAGCCTGATGGACGAGATGCATGAGAGCCAGAGGAAAGTGGACCGGATGGATCTTCTTATCCGGAAAGCGGAGAAGGAAACAATATAAGCAAGGGAGGAATACAAGATGAAAGCAGAAGAACTCAAGCTCGTAACAGAATGGGACAAGACATTTCCCAAGAGCGAAAAGGTCAGCCACAGCAAGGTGACATTCATGAACCGTTACGGCATCACGCTGGCAGCGGATATGTATGTTCCTAAGAACGCGGAAGGAAAGCTCCCCGCGATCGCGGTCAGCGGTCCGTTCGGCGCGGTCAAGGAGCAGTGCTCCGGTCTTTATGCACAGACAATGGCTGAAAGAGGTTTTGTCACCATAGCGTTTGATCCTTCCTTCACAGGAGAGAGCGGCGGCAATGTAAGATATATGGCTTCGCCCGACATCAATACGGAAGACTTCATGGCGGCAGTGGATTTCCTTTCCCTCAATGAGAAGGTCGATCCGGAGCGTATCGGAATAATAGGCATCTGCGGATGGGGCGGCATGGCCCTCAACACGGCAGCGTTAGATCCCAGGATCAAGGTCACGGTCGCTTCGACAATGTATGACATGACCAGGGTAAATGCCAACGGTTATTTCGATTCGGAAGATTCTGAAGAAAAGCGCTATGAGAAAAAGAAGGCAATGGCCGCACAGCGCTTGGAAGACTTAAAGAACGGCAATTTTAAGCGCGGCGGAGGGTGCCTGCCTCTTCCCGTTCCCGAAGATGCTCCTTTCTTTGTCAAGGATTACAGCGAGTACTATAAGGGAAGGGCATATCATGAGAGGTCTCTTAACTCCAATGACGGCTGGAACGTGACAGGATGCGAGTCATTTGTTAATCAGTCTATCCTCAAGTACAGCAACGAGATAAGAAGCGCCGTGCTCATTATCCACGGAGAGAAAGCCCATTCCTGCTATTTCTCCAAGGACGCTTATGAGAACATGACAAAGGACAGCAAGTACACTGATAACAAAGAGCTCATGATAATACCGGGCGCGGTTCACACGGACCTTTACGATAACCTCGATGTGATCCCGTTTGACCATATCGAAGAGTTCATGAGGAAATATATATGAAGGCAGGAAGAGTGACAGCTCTTGCAGTGATCCTTGCGGTCATGCTGGGAACTGCTGCCTGCGGCAAAGCAGATGCGGCCGGCTCAGAAAGTGAGACGACGGCTGCCGCAAGCGCGGTATCCGTAACTGAAAGCGAAACCACGCAGGCAACCGAGGCTGAGACGACCGCGCCTGAGACGAGCGTAACGGAGACAACTGAGACCGAAACGGAAGCGGCAAAGACCATGATAATGAAGATCGGAAACAAAGCATTGGACGTTACCTGGGAAGATAATGCTTCCGTGGAAGAACTTAAAGAACTGGCAAAAAACGGCCTGACCATTAAGATGTCCAAGTATGGCGGTTTTGAGCAGGTGGGCTCGATAGGAAAGAGCATCACCAGCAGTGATAAGCAGACAAAGACCGCGCCAGGCGATATCGTTCTTTATACGGGCAATAAACTTGTAGTGTTCTACGGGTCTAATTCCTGGGCATACACAAGGCTCGGTAAGATCAACATGTCCAAAAACGAGCTCAAAGATCTCCTGGGCAAAGGCGATGTGACCGTCACTCTCACTTTGGAATAAAAACAACTGTTTTCTGATGCCGTAATACCATATACAATAGAACAAGATAACGGCAGTCCGTTAAAGGAGGCATTATGGAACAGAAAACGGTTGATACCAAAGCCATTTTGGAACGCTATGCCAAAAAGAAGATCGATTATGCCGGACTGCTTAGAGAACTCGCGCCCGCGGAGTTCTTCTTCTCAACCTATAACAAAGATTACGACCATGACAACATGCTTCCTGTCTTTCTTACGAAAGAAGATGCCATGGAATACTATGACAAAGCGGGAAGAAAAGACGCTCTGATAATAAAGAAGCCGTTCGATCATATCGTCAAGTCCAATATATCGCTTCACGGGAAAAGATTTGAGGCGGACAAGGGTCTTATCATCGATCCGGAGAATTACAACCTTGTCATCAGTTCGGATTCACTCCTGAATGCCGAGTGGATCATTCTGAGGGAGACTGACCATTTTATCCATTTTAAGAAGACCTATCTGCTCGCGGCCATCTGCTTAACAGTCCTGATACTCTGCTTTATCGGGTGCATCATTGCATGCCACAGCATCATCAATGAAATGCAGACGGACTGTCAGACCGCATCCGCCTCGGTGATCGAAGTTGATACAAAGAAAAACAGGATAACAGTCAGCGCCATGGGGCAGCTGTACGATATTAAGGGCATTTCCAACGGAAATATCTGGTCTTATTCGTCCGCCAGGATCACCGGAAAACAGATCAAGGTGTTTATCAAAGACGGTAAGGCTTATACGGATTATTTCTCTTTGAAATACAACACTACGGTCTACGGAAAGATCACCAACTTCAGCTATGTCGCAGTCGTTGTTCTCCTGATCTTAACCGGTACCGTTTACGGAAGTTATTTCGAGGCAAGGAAGAGAGAGAAACGGTTAGATAAACTCATAAACGAAGACGTCATAAAGATGGATGAAAAGCCGTCTGCCTGATCTTCACCGGATCCTGTTTACTATTATCCGGACAGCCTCATCAGCCTGTTCTTCAGCTGATATCTTTGCCATGACCGCTCCTTTCTGACGTTTATCCCTTAATTATATCTTACGGGCGTCAGATAAACCGTTAGTGATAGAATAATTAAAGCACGGATAAAGGAGAACACCATGATGAGAGCCCTGGATACCGAGATCCTTTTATACTACGGAGGTGCGGCAATCTCCGTGTTCTACTTCGTGATCTTTATAATCACGGCTTCCATGTTCGCAAGGCAGAAGGGCTCGACCGAAAAGCCCGATCAGTATCTGGCAGACCGCATCATTCTTTATCCCTGCGGATATACCAAAAAACTCAAAGTAATGACCCTGATCACTATTTCGGGATTCTTCGTTCTGCTTCCAGCTGCGATAGCTTACGGCATAGGCAGGGTATATCTGGATGACCGCGCTTGGATACCCGGTGCGATAGCATTAGGCATAGGATTCATAGTGTGGCTTATCATAGCCATGCAGCCTTTTACCCACAAAGAATCGTGCCTCGTAATCGAAGAACAGAAGGTCACGGTCAAGTATAAGGATGAGTCGAAAGAAGACAAGATCTTCTACATCTCCCATTACATAAACGACACCCGCGAGACAAAGTATGTTGCCAAGATGCTCGTGTTTGAAGGCGTTGAGGGCAAAGAGGAACTGTCGCTTCATTTCCTTAGAAGCAACGATGCCGCTGCAGCTGCTACGTTCGTTGATTTCATAAAGAAGAACGGAAGGATGCCTGTTATTCAGCAGGTGGGATCAAAGCAGGAAGCTCAGCGCCTGGCAGAGCAGCGCTTTGCCGAGCAGCGTAAGGCCGATAACGAAAAGTTTGCCGGTGAGATTGAAGCACTCGTCAATGACGGACCGAGATATAAAGCATATCTGGAGAATGTCTATGCCAGGATCCCTGACGGCAAGAGAAAGCAGATAGCTGAACTCATGCAGCAGAACAGGAAGATAGAAGCCATCAAGGAAGCGCGCGAATATACGGGCGAAGGTCTGAGAATTGCAAAAGACCTTGTCGAAAGATTTTTCGAATGAACGGAGCTTAAGTTGAAGATCTACGTAGCGCCGCTCGAAGGCATCACAGGTTATATATTCCGCAAAACTTTCAACGAAGTCTACGGAGGCGTTGATAAGTACTTCGCGCCGTTCATCACGCCTTCCGAGAAGTGTGCCGTGACTCCCCGCGATAAGAAAGAACTCTCACCAGAGAACAACAAGGGAATATACCTGGTACCGCAGATCCTGACGTGCAGATCCGACGGTTTTATAAGCGCGATGAAAGAACTGAAGGATACGGGCTTTAATGAGGTCAACTTAAACCTGGGATGCCCTTCAGGTACCGTATGCGCAAAAGGCAAGGGAGCAGGGTTCCTGCCCGAGACAACTGCCCTTACAAAGTTCCTGGATGAGATATATTCAGCGGGTGAATCTGAAGGCGTTAAGATCTCGATAAAGACAAGACTTGGCTACTTTGATCCCGATGAGTTCTACGATCTCGCAGAGATATTTAACTCATTCCCCGTAAGCGAGCTTATCGTCCATCCGAGGATAAGAGGCGACTTCTATAAGGGCGAACCCAGGAAAGAATATTTTGCATACGCGCTGGAACACATAAAGTGCCCGCTCGTATATAACGGCAACATATATGCAGAGCAAGACTATAAAGACCTGTGCGATCTGTTCGGAACGGACCTTGATCCCGTTATGCTGGGAAGAGGACTGATAACCGACCTGTCGCTTGCAGACAGGCTCAAGGGGAAAGATACGTCTGATGCCGCTGCGAAGTTCAGGCGCTTCCACGATACCATATACCATGAGTATCAGAAGGTAATGTCGCCGGACATCAATGTGCTCTACAAGATGAAAGAGCTCTGGTCTTACTGGGCTGCCTTTTACGAAGTGAATAGCCGCGACTTAAAGAGTATCCAAAAGGCAAAGAAGTACGCAGAGTACGAAGACGTTGTATACAGGAAAGTGTTTGGCCTTTAAGTACAGGAGGAAGAAATCATTATGACGGCTTATTTGTTTTTGCTTGGAGTCCTGATAGTAATCGCGGTGTCTGCGGTTTTTTTTGCGGTGCTTACAAAAAAGCATCCGCCGTATATTTCGGAAAATGATGCAAGACACGATACGCTCTCCGTTTATGTTTGGACAAACGAACACCGTGGGCGGCGGCTGTGGGTTTATCGCGAATATCTCTTTGTAAGACGGAAGAACGGCAAATACAGATTGAGACTTAGACCATATGATGTGCTTTGCATCGTGCTCCCTATGTTAGGGTTAGCGTATGGCGCGTTCATTATTTCCCTGTTTATCGACAAGTTTATTGAACAGCCTGAGACGATCCCTGCATTAGTAGGATTCTTCCTGTTGCTGATCTATTATATTGCTGTTGCTAATTATCCGCGGATAGAAGCGATAGTGTATTTCAGGAAAAACATGAAGAAGTTTGTTGCTTAATAAGTGATTGGTGGTTATGACTTGCATGATCATTCTGAACTGATGAGTGATATCAGAAGGCAGATCGCGAGTGATATAATACCTTAACAAAAAGCCCGGGAGATGGTCCGGGACCCTGAACGGAGAAAAAAGACAATGCTTGATCAGTTTTCCAGAACACGCCTGTTATTAGGACAAGAGGGCATGGATAAGCTGGCTAAGGCCCGTGTTGCCGTGTTCGGCGTCGGAGGCGTAGGAGGCTATGCCGTAGAGGCTCTTGCAAGGAGCGGAGTGGGTGCACTGGATCTGATAGATAATGACAAAGTCTGCCTTACGAATATAAACCGCCAGATAATAGCGACGCATAAGAGCATCGGACAATACAAGGTAGACGTTGCCGAAGAGCGCATAAAAGACATCAATCCCAGCTGCGCCGTAAGAACATACAAGACGTTTTATATGCCTGATACCGCTGACCAGTTCAATTTCTATGAATACGATTATGTTATCGATGCGATCGATACGGTCACGGGAAAAATAGAGCTTGTTATGCAGGCAGACAAGTGCGGAACACCCATAATCAGCAGCATGGGAGCAGGCAACAAGCTTGATCCTGCTGCTTTTGAAGTAGCCGATATCTACAAGACGTCCGTCTGCCCTCTGGCAAAGGTAATGCGCCGTGAATTAAAGAAGAGGGGAATCAAGGCCCTTAAGGTCGTTTACTCGAAAGAAGAGCCGATCAGGCCAATAGAAGACGCTCCGGAAGAAGAGCGCGAGATCTCACAGAAAAGGGATATCCCCGGATCCACCGCATTTGTTCCGTCAGTTGCAGGATTGATAATCGCAGGCGAAGTAATCAAGGGCCTGACAGGATCAGGCAAACAGACAAAATGAAGACTTACGTGTTTGGCGACCCCAAAGCCCCGGTCTGTCTTATACAGCCTGTAGACGATCACGATCTTGAAGGCATCAGAAATGAGTACGAAAAGATCCGTGAACTCACAGGCATGGACTTCTGTCTGAATGCTTTTAAGGTCAACGACTGGAACAAAGATCTGTCACCCTGGGAGGCGCCTGCCGTCTTCGGAATCGAGAATTTCGGTGAAGGCGCAGCAGATACGCTGAAAGAGATATTGTCCCTTTGCACTGACAAAGACAAAAAGTATTACATCGGAGGCTATTCTCTGGCAGGACTGTTCTCGCTGTGGGCATCAGTTCAGACTGACTGGTTCGAAGGCGTCGCGGCTGCATCGCCATCTGTATGGTTTCCGGATTTCCTGGACTATATCAGGGAGAGAAAGCCTCTTTGCAGGAAGATATATTTAAGCCTCGGAGATAAGGAAGAGAAGACCAGAAATCCGGTCATGGCAACGGTCGGCGACAAGATAAGAGAGCTTGATTCGTTCCTTGCCCAGGAGGGCTTTGACTGTGTCCTCGAATGGAATGAGGGTAATCACTTTAAAGATTTTGATATCCGCACTGCAAAAGCATTTGCAAGTGTAATGAACAGGCAATGAAAAAGGGGAAGTTCGTATATAAGAATGAAGATTGCATGAGAAGGATGCACGAGTTTTACGATAAGACTCTTGCATCGCTCGGCGTCTCATACACAGAGAGCACATTCGGCACTTCGTTCGGCATGACACACTGCCTTATTGTCGGAGACCCGGCAAAGCCCATGATATGCACTATCCACGGCGGCAACGGGATCTCGACGCTGAACCTGAAGCTTTTCCTGCCATTGCTCTCGGATTTTTGCATACTGGCTCCGGATGTAATAGGCATGCCCGGCAAGAGCGATCCGCACCGCAATATCAGCAGCAGTAAGGATGAATTCGGGCACTGGATCAAAGAAGTCTTAGATCACTATGAGATCTCAAAGATATCTTTTGTCGTCTCGTCTTACAGCGCTTCAATGCTCCTGTCGCTTGCTAAGAATTATCCGGAGCGAATAGGGCCTTCGCTCCTTCTCGTTCCGTCGGGAATCGCGCACGGTCCTGTCCTTCCGATGATGGGCAAGATGATCCTGCCCTTTATGAAGTACTATTTCAAGCCGTCGGAGAAGACTCTGGATGCCGTGATTGAGACCATGGGCGGAGAAAGCGATGAAGTCTGGAGAGAGTTCTTCGATCTCATGATGAGCTCATACAAGATGGAGATGAGGTCGCCCAGAGAATACAAAAAAGAAGAGCTGGCAAGACTTGATGCCCCGCTCCTTATAGTCGCATCAGACAACGACATCTTTTTCCCGGCTGACAGGGTCTTTATGCGTGCAAAAGAAATATTTAAAGGCCCCGTCACCACTGTCAGGATAGACAGCAAGCATCTGCCTTCAGAAGAAGCCATGACCCGAATATGCGGACAGACTTCTGCGTTTCTTAAGGAAAACGCCTGAGGATTAGTATAATAGTTCTGTCAGTAAATAACGGGAGACAGAACAAGTGGCAGATCAGCTCCGCCATAACGGTGAATATGTGACCGTGGAAGGTCATAAGATGCATATATTCAGAGCAGGGAAGAAAGACGGGCAAAAGCTCGTTTTCCTGTCAGGTTCGGGGACGGTTGCGCCTTCATTAGATTTCAAGATCCTGTACCGGAAGCTGGAAGATAAGTTCAGGATAATAGTCATAGAGAAGTTCGGATACGGGTACTCAGATCTGTACAATGCCAGGACAGATATCGATTCGCTGATATCCTATCACAGACAGGCTTTGGAGAGCCTGGGCGAACAAGGCCCTTTCATACTGCTTCCGCACTCACTTTCGGGACTTGAAGCAATCAGGTGGAGACAGAGATACCCTGATGAGATAAAGGCGATAGCGGGCCTGGATATGGCAGTCCCGGCCCAGTATATCAGTTGGGGACAAGAAGGTGTGGATAATAAGATCGCTCAGATGCATAAGCTTCAAAACCTCCACAGGAAAGGACTTCTTTTCTGGTATCCGCTGAACAAGCGCGGTCTTGATAAAGAAGATAAAGGTCAGCAAAAGCTCCTGTGGAAAAGAAACGGAATGAACGACTGCTATATAAATGAAGCAGGGACTGTCTACGATAATGCAAAGCTCGTTGAAGAAGCAGGGACAATAGATTGCCCGCTACTGATGTTCGTATCTGACGGCAAGCAGGTATCTGCAAACTGGATCAGGTTCCAAAATGAGTTCGCAAAAAACAATAACGCCAAGCTCATACAGCTTAACTGCGGCCATTATGTCCACTACTACGAAAGCGACAGGATAAGCACTGAGATCACTAAGTTCGTAAGCAGTTTTTGAAAGACAGGAATGACATTGGAGGGCTCTTATGGATCAGAATGAGAAAAGACTATACCTGATAAGACATCTTATAGATGAACGTCCCGATAAAGAGAAGATCTCCATCCCGGACAGTGAGCGGGAACAGAAGATGCTGCTTAGAGGCCTGTTCAACGTAAGGCTTCCGGCAGATATTTCAGATGAGTTTCTGGAAGTCCAGGACGAATACCTCAAAGAAGAGATAAGCAAAAGAGGCATCACAGATATCAAGGATCTTAAGCCGGTCAGAGACGGGCTTTACATATGGCAGGGCGACATAACGACACTAAAGTGCGATGCAATAGTAAACGCGGCCAATTCGGGGCTTACGGGGTGCTACTCTCCGTGTCACTCATGCATAGATAACTGTATCCACACTTACGCCGGGATAAGGCTCCGCAACAGCTGCGCTGACATAATCAGAAAGCAGGGACATGAAGAGCAGACAGGACTTGCAAAGATCACGCCCGCATATAATCTTCCGAGCAGATACGTTATCCACACGGTAGGTCCTATCGTATCGGGCGCATTGACACAGCAGGATGAGGACCTTTTAAGGTCCTGCTATGTGTCGTGTCTTGAGACTGCGTTGGAGAATAACGTCTCTAGCATCGCATTCTGCTGTATCTCTACAGGGGTATTCTGTTTCCCTAATCAGAGGGCAGCGGAGATCGCGGTAGAGACAGTTGAGGACTTCCGCAAGACAAAGAACAGCAATATCGAAGTGATATTCAATGTATGGAAGGATATTGACTATGAGATATACACAAGACTACTCGGATAAGATAAAAAAGCTCAAGGCAGCACTGGAAGAAGCAGATTGTGTCCTGATCGAGGGCGATATCGGGGAAGTATTGCAGGACCTCAAAGGAGAGATGAAGTGATAATTCAGACGGGGATGAGGACCGATATCCCGGCCTTCTATTCCGAATGGTTCATAAACAGGATCAAAGAGGGATTTGTCCTGGTAAGGAATCCCTATAATCCCGTGCAGGTGACAAGATACAGTCTGTCGCCTGACGTAGTTGACCTCATCTCCTTCTGCACGAAGAACCCCGCTCCGATGCTGGACAAGATGGAACACCTGGATCCCTACGGGCAGTACTGGTTCGTCACCATAACGCCCTACGGTAAAGACATAGAGCCTAATGTTCCCGACAAGCAGAAGGTGATGGAGAGCTTCAGGGTCTTATCTGACAAGGTCGGTGTTGACAGCATGGGCTGGCGCTATGACCCGATCCTGGTGGACAGCAGCCATACAGTAAATTGGCATATTGAGAAGTTCGAGGAGATGGCGAAGACTCTTTGCGGATACACCAAGACCTGCGTCATAAGCTTTATAGATATCTACAAAAAGGTCGAAAAGAACTTCCCTGAAGCAAGGGAAGTATCTGCCGGAGACAAGCTTACGATTGGCAAAGCTTTTATTGAGATCGCCAAGAGTTACGGCATGACCATAAGGCCGTGCGCAGAAGGAACGAGCCTTGCGGAGTACGGCGCTGACTGTTCCGGCTGCATGACTGTCAAGACCTATGAGACAGCGCTCCACACTAATCTTTCCGTCCCGAAGAAGGGAAAGAACCAGAGAAACGGCGAATGCGCGTGCCTCCTGGGAACCGACATCGGGGCTTACGATACATGCGGTCATCTTTGCAGATACTGCTATGCGAACACCGACCCTGACCTGGTCAGACAGAACATGAGAAAGCACGATCCGAAGTCACCTTTCCTTCTGGGGAACTTAAATCCTGAGGACGTCATCCACGAGGCTGACCAGAGGAGTTGGATAGACAATCAGATGAGACTTGATATCTTCTAAAAGAATATCCCCGGCACACTCCTGATATGTACCGGGGATACTGCTATTAAGGCTAGGACGATTGGTTTATTCAAATGCCTTCACGAATGCCTGGTCAAGGTCATCGATGAGGTCCTGAGGGTCTTCGAGACCGATGGATAATCTGATCGTGTTGATCGACAGGCCCGTTACCTCGCGCTGCTCGTGTGTGAGCTCGCCGTGTGTCGTCTGGGCGGGATTGACGATGAGAGATCTTGCGTCGCCGATGTTTGCCTGATATCCGAAGATGTTTACCGATTCGATGAACTTTCTCTTCTGCTCTTCGGTGCCGGCAAACTCAAAGGATAAGATTCCGCCTGCGCCGTTAGGAAGATACTTGTCTGCAAGCTCTTTATACTTGCTGCCCTTTGCGTAAGGATAGCTGATCCAGTTGACGTGCTTGTTGGTCTCAAGATACTTAACGATCTTGACTGCAGATGATGTCTGCTTGGAAACTCTCTCGGAGAGTGTCTCGATTCCCAAAAGGATAAGGTATGCGTCAAAAGGAGAGAGCGCCGCACCTAAATAATTAAGATGTACTGCCCTGATCTTTCCGGTGATGGGAGAAGTGGGGAAGATATCGAGGATACTCCTTGAATTTTCGTTCCTGTCTCTTAAGAACCAGAGCTTTCTGTCCAATACGGGGAACTTTGCCGGATCGAAGTTAAAGCCGCCCTTCTCTAAGATAAGGCCTGCGATTACATTGCCGTGTCCGCAAAGTGCCTTTGTTGCTGAATAAACAACGATGTCTGCGCCGTGCTCGAAAGGATTGAAGAGATAAGGTGTTGCAGCGGTGTTGTCTACTACGAGCGGAATGCCGTGCTTATGTGCGATCTCTGCGATGGCATCAAAATCCAGTACTGTTGCCAGAGGATTGGAGATCGTTTCGATATAGATAGCTTTTGTATCTTCTTTAATGTTGCGCTCGAATTCATTGGGGTCATCGGGGTTTGCGATCATGTCGTAATTGACGCCCAGTTCTTCAAGGATAGAATGGAATCCGTCTACCGCGCCGCCGTAGAGTCTTGGACTGGTAAGGATCCTTCCGCCCTTTGAAGCAAGTGCGAGAACCGTATATGAGATAGCTGCCATTCCGGATGCGACTGCTACTGCATAATCAACGCCGTGAAGTGCTGCAACTCTCTTCTCAAGTACCTGTACGGTAGGGTTTGAGACTCTCGTGTAGAGCGGGTCTTCGAGCTCGAATGCAAAGAGCGCATCTGCTCTTGCAGTGCTTCCCATCTCATATGCAACTGTCTGGTAGATAGGTACGCTTACCGCATTGTTATGCTCAAGCGGGTTATATCCTGCACGGATCTTTAATGTGTCGAAATTATAAGCCATATTCTTTGTCCTCCTGTGATGGAAGGAATTATAGAATAGACTGCATTTTAAAGATAATAGACGTTTTTTATCTAACCCGATAAATAAAAGGTATACCCGGCTTTAGGGACCGTCATATAGAATAAGAGCATGAATATAAGAACAGCGACAATAGAAGACCTTAATATACTTTCTGCAGTGGAGAAGGAATGCTTCCCCGCAAATGAAGCAGCGACCGTAGATACCTTCAGGGAAAGGCTTAAATACTATCCCGATCACTTCTGGCTCTTATTTGACGGGGACAGATTGGTGTCCTTTGTCGACGGCTTTGCCACGGACGAAAGAGATCTTACCGACGACATGTATGAAGATCCTTCCATGCACGATGAATACGGCTCATGGCAGATGATCTTCGGAGTTAATACCATCCCCGAATACAGGAACAAAGGGTGCGCAGGAAGGCTTATCAGGCATGTTATAAGCGAAGCTGACAAACAGGCGCGTGACGGCGTTGTTCTAACTTGTAAGAAAGAATTAGTTCCTTATTATTCACGCTTCGGTTTTGTAAGCGAGGGAGTCACCCTGAAAACACTTCACGGCGGAGTGACCTGGTATCAAATGAGATTGACATTTAAGGCTGTATAGCCTTTTGTTATAGGTTTCTATGAGATTTATAAATTAGCGGCAAAAACGTCTCTGTGCTTAAATCTTCTCAATCGAAAGAAGGAGGCGACAGTTATGTCACAGAGATTCACTAAAGGAAAGGTTATTGCCGCTCTTAAGAAGACAACAGCGGTGATCTCGCTTTTCTCGCTTGCATTATCATTTGCAGGCTGCGCAAAAAAAGAAACAGGTTCCAAATACGGCAAGATCAATATACCTGCACTCGACGGTTCGCTCTGCGGTGCTCCGATCTATATCGCATATGAGAACGGTTACTTCACGGAAGAAGGCTTTGACGTTACCTTGATCTCGGCTGATACCGAGACAAGAAAGATCGGACTTAACAACGGAACGATCCCGATCGTTAACGGAGACTTCCAGTTCTTCCCGTCAATGGAGCAGGGCGTCAACACAGTCGTAGTAGATAAGCTCCACGACGGATGCATCAAAATCGTTGTCCGTCCCGACTCCAACATCAAGAATCCTGAGGATCTTAAGGGCCTTAAGATCGGTGTCGACGAAGTCGGCGGAACACCTCACCAGGTAGCAAGCGTATGGCTGGAGAACGCAGGTATCTCAGCAAGACAGGAAGATCACCAGGTTGAGTTCCTTCCCTTCGCTGACGGCAACCTCGAGCTCGAAGCTCTCTATAAGGGTGACCTCGATGCAGCAGCAATGTGGGACCCGCTTGCAAGCGTAGCTGAGAAGGCAGGCAAGGTTAAGGTTATCCTGGACATCACTAAGGATGAACCTTTCGCAGGCAAGGCATGCTGCTTCCTGTATGCTTCAAAGGTACTCTACGAGAAGAACCCCGAGGAAGTTGCTGCACTCCTCCGTGCTTACAGAAAGGCACAGGACTTCATCAACAAGAACCCCGAGAAGGCAGTTGATATCATCATCAAGGGCAAGTATTCGCAGATCGAGGACAAAGAACTCGCTGTTCAGCTCATCAGCTCTTACAACTATCCTTCATTTGAACAGAGAAGTGCCGGAGTATTCAACGTTAAGGAAGACGTTCACTATTTCGCACAGCAGCTCTTTGATATCGGTTACCTCAAGACCGATGCTGATACCTATACATCAAAGTATTTCGTTGATGTAAATGTGGACGGCAAGAAATGATAAAGAAGAGTTCGGCCATCTACGGACTGCTCCTGTCGGTATCGGGTTTCCTGATCGCGGCGCTTCTAAACGCCCTGATCCCGATAACCGCACCCGTTGAGATAGTTGACTATCACATCGGCGGAACGGTCGTAACGATCAACATCGCATACAGGATTGTACTCTTTTTCCTGTCAGCTCTGTTCCTTGTACAGGGACTCGTATCCTTAAGGGATCACGACAGGTGGAAGAAATTCGCAAAGGGCGCACCGCTCAGATTTGCATCAGGCATCGGCCTTTTGCTCTGGGATCTTCTGGGAACGAAATGGCAGGTATTACCCCAGCCGTTCTTCCCGGGTCCTGCGGGAATAATCGAAGCGTTCCTGATAGAGCCGGGGTTCGTGCTTGAGAACACACTGTATTCATTAAGGCTCTATGCGGCAGGCTTTGTATTAGGCGTCGTTTTCGGTGTAGGAACAGGCATCCTCATAGGATGGTTTCCCAAGGTTTACTACTGGGTTACGCCCGTGCTCAACGTCACGGGCGTAATACCGGCAGTTGCCTGGATGCCGTTTGCATTAACGCTCCTGCCCACACCGTTCGCAGCTGCTGTATTCCTTATCGTCATCTGCGTATGGTTCCCGGTAACAAGCCTTACTGCGCAGGGCATCAAATCAACGCCGAAGGTGCAGTTCGAAGCGGCAAGGACGTTAGGCTCCAACACGTTCGATCTCGTGTTCAGGGTAGCAGTTCCCCATGCGATGCCCCAGATCTTTACGGGTATCTCGACAGCAAACGCATTTGCCTTCACGACGCTCGTAATGGCGGAGATGATGGGACAGCCCGGAGGCTTGGGCTACTACATCAACCTCTCAAAGGTGTGGAGCGCATACTACAAGGTCTTCGCGGCTATCGTGGTAATGGCGGTGCTGTTCAGCTTCATCACCGCGATCCTTGAAAGGATCGAGAAATACGCACTCAGATGGCAGAAGGGACTCGTAAGATAATGGCAGACAATACTAAAGATGAAGAGATCATTCTTACGATCGAGAATTTAAGGCGTATCTATAAGGACGATGACGGCGCTGACGTCGAAGCATTGGAAGACGTCAGCCTCAAGATAAAAAGAGGCGAGTTCATCTCGATAATAGGAGCTTCTGGTTGCGGCAAGACTACGCTCCTCCGGTCCATCGCAGGTCTTGATAAGCCTGATTCGGGAACGATAGTGATGGACGGCCATCCTATCACCAAGCCCGATCCGGAAAGAGGATATGTGTTCCAGCAGGGAGGCCTTTTTAACTGGCTGACGGTCGAACAGAATATATCCTACGGACTTAAGACCAGAAGAGTCTATAAGCAGAAGAAGGACGACGTCGCCAAATACATTGAGCTCGTCGGACTCAAGGGCTTTGAAGAATCCTATCCTTACCAGATAAGCGGAGGAATGGCACAAAGAGTAGCAATAGCAAGGACTCTCATAAACGAGCCCAAGATGCTGCTCTTAGACGAGCCGATGGGAGCACTCGATTCATTCACCAGAGCAGATATCCAGGACAAGCTCTTGGAGCTCCATAAGTTAAACGGAATAACGATGGTACTTGTCACGCATGACATCGATGAAGCCATCTACCTGTCAGATCGGATAGTCATAATGACCCCGAGGCCGGGAAAGATAAGCAACATAATCGACGTCAAGATCCCCCACCCGAGACAAAGAGGCGGCGTGGAGTTCCTCGCTATGAGAAGAAAACTCTTGGAGGAATTCGATCTTGCAACTGCTCTTCCCGAGCCCGAATACAACATTTAAGAAACAGAGGAAATAAACATGAGCAAGAATAAGATAACAGGCATTGTAATTGCCTTACTGGGACTTCTGACAGCACTCATACCTACAGTGATCTTCAAGGTATGCGCAGCCATGGACGGCAAGTTCATGAAGTGCCACTGGACATCACAGGTTGAGGTTGCGCTAGGTATCACAGTATTGGTATTGGGCCTGCTCATCGTCTTAGCTAAAGAGAATGCCGCATCATCAGCATATGCAGCAGCATCAGCCATCAACGGTGTGCTGGTGATCCTTATCCCTACGGTCGTTATAGGTGTATGCGGCTCTGCCGACATGCCCTGCAATTCCGGAACAAAGCCGGCGCTCATAATCGCAGGTGCGCTCGTCATAGTTGTTGCTCTGATCAACACGATCTCATATCTTGCATCAAAGAAGAACGGCTGATATGTCAGGACTTAAGGACAGCTTCAGATTCGGCATCAGGAACATCAGGAAAAGGCCTTACAGGTCTTTTTGCCTGATGCTTGCCGCCGTTATAGGTTCTTATGCTCTCTTTGTAGGTCTTTCACTTAAGTCGTCACTTAATAACGGCTTGGGCAGGATGAAGGAACGCATGGGAGCAGATCTCATGATCGTTCCCGAAGAGTCCGAGATCAAGGCGCGCAACATCCTTCTTACCGGAGAGCCCGAGTTCTTCTATATGAACGCATCTGTTGCCAAGGCAGCAGAGGATATAGAAGGAGTTGAATCTGCAACGAGCCAGTTCTATTTCACTTCACTTTCTTCAGACTGCTGCTCAACAAGAGTCCAGCTCATCGCATTCGATCCGGATACAGACTTCGTGATCGCACCCTGGATCGACGAGAAGGTAACATCAGGCGCTGAAAACGGAAGCGTCATCATCGGAAGCGAAGTAACGCCTCTTGCCAACGGCAAGGTAAAGTTCTTCGGCAGCGAATATAAGGTTGCAGGCAAGCTCGGCGAGACCGCTACGGGGCTCGATCACTCTGTCTTCATGACAAGAGACACCATGCACGATCTCTTAAACGATGCAAAGGACAAGGGCTATCAGTTCCTTAATCCCGAGGATGACTCTTCCTGGGTATCAACTGTCCTTATCAGAGTCAATGACGGTGCGGATATCACCAATATAGAGAAGGAGATATATAAGAAGGCAAACGGGATCAGATTCATCGAGACAGACAAGCTCTTAAGCGATGTCTCGGTCAAGCTCGGATCTGTCGAGAGCATAATCAATATTACTTTGACGGTACTTCTGGTATTCTCTTTCCTTACCATGATCCTTTTCTTCTCGGTCATCTTCCATGAGAGAAAGAAGGAGTTTGCAGTACTGCGTATCTTGGGAACATCCTCACGCCGCATATGCCTTTTCTCTCTGACTGAAGGCATCACGATCGGAGCTGCAGGCGGAGTTGCAGGTCTTATCCTTGGCGTACTTACGGTATTTCCGTTTAACCGTTTTATCGAGAACTCTTTGGATGTTCCTTATCTCATGCCTGCAGTTTCTTTGGTTATCCTCTACGGAGTATTGGGAGTCATCCTGACAACATTGTTCGGTTCGGTCTCATCTTTCCTTTCTACCTTGAGCCTTTCTCATGCGGAGACCTATTACACGATGAGGGCAGGTGAATAAGATGGCATTTCTTAAGGCAGCCAGATTAGTTAAAGAATATGAAAGGCGCGGCAAGTCATTTCGCGCAGTAGATGATATAGAGTTTGCTATCGACAAAGGCGAGTTCGTCATGATCGAAGGCGAATCAGGAAGCGGAAAGACGACATTTCTTAACCTTCTCACGGGACTTACCGATCCCACGTCAGGTGATGTAACTATCGACGGGAAGACATTAAAGGATATAAGTGATAAGGATATCTCGAAGATAAGAAACGAGAAGATCAAATACATCCCTCAGGGAGAAAGCCTTCTGTCGGCACTTACTGTAAGAGAGAATATCCTTTTTCCTTTTACCATCGGCGGAACAAAAAGGCCTTCGGAAGAAAGACTCCTTGAGGTAGCAGAGAAGCTCGGCATAACAGAACTGTTAGATGAATATCCGTCAGAACTCTCAGGCGGAGAGATGAGGAGAGCTACTATCGCAAGAGCGGTCATAAACCGGCCTTCGCTCATAATAGCGGACGAGCCGACCGGAAGCCTTGATCAGGCAAACACCTCCAAGGTAATGGATATCTTTAAGAACATTGCCGAAGAAGGCACCGCAGTTATAGTGGTTACACACCAGAAAGAGACTCTGGGATATGCCTCAAAGGTCTACAGCATGTCAGAAGGAAAATTAACAGAAAACAGCTGATCTATAACCAAAAGTTATATTTGGTTATCGGAAATGCATATTATTTCGGTCCCTTGATAATGAAATATAATCACTAATCAAAAATCAAGGAAGACCGGAACACATGACGATACAGCAGTTATTCTATGCGATAACGATCACCGAATCAGGCTCGATGAACCGCGCCGCAGAGATTCTTTATATAACGCAGCCCACACTTACAAAAGCCATCAAGGAACTTGAGAATGAATTAGGGTTCTCACTCTTTGTCAGATCGGGCAAGGGAATGGTCTTAACACCAGAGGGCAGGGAATTCATTATCTACGCAAAGCAGGTCAGCCAGCAGTATGAGGTGTTAAAGGACCGCTTTACCGGCATTTCAAAGCGCAAGAGGCGTTTCGGGATATCGACCCAGCATTATTCATTTGCGATAAAGGCTTTCACGGAATTCGTAAAGGACTTCGATCTTGAGAAATACGAGTTCGTCTTCAGGGAGACCATGACCCGTGACGTAATTGACGATGTCGGCTCCATGAAGAGCGATATAGGAATACTATTCATCAGCGAATATAACAGGAAAGTAATAGAGAAGAAGCTAAGAGACAACGATCTTCACTTTACTCCGCTCATCGACTGCAAGGCCTGCGTATATATTACGAAGACGCACCCTCTGGCAGATCATGAAGAGATCACGATGGAAGACCTGGCACCTTACCCGTGCCTTACGTTCGAACAGGGCGACGGAGACCCCATCTACTATGCTGAAGAGATCCTTGCGGAGAAGGATTACCCCAGAAGGATAAAGGTCTGCGACAGAGGTTCGGGATTAAATCTCATGAACGAGCTTAACGGCTATACTCTCTGCTCAGGTATCATCTGCGACGACGTCAACGGCCAGCAGTATAAGATGATAAGATTCAAAGGCGACGGCGATGATGTTGTCATGCACATCGGATATATAACCAAGAACAATATCGAGTTAGGTTCCCTTACGGAAGGATATATCAGGGAGATAAAGAAGATATTGGATCTTAAATGACCTATAAATTGAGTAGGTATATAATAAAGGATATTCAATCACAGGAGCACTCCCATGATCTCACGCGACGAAGCATTTAATGTTCTTAAGAAATACAACAAGGATCCTTTCCACATCCAGCATGCCCTGACGGTGGAAGCTGTCATGAAATGGTATGCAAACGAACTGGGATTTGCTGATGAAGCTGAATACTGGGGCATAGTGGGACTCCTTCACGACATAGACTTTGAGCTCTACCCGGAAGAGCACTGCCTCAAGGCACCCGAACTGCTTAAAGAAAACGGCATAGGCGATGACATCATCCACGCGGTATGCTCACACGGCTACGGCATCACTGTAGGATGCGGCGTAACGATAGACGTAGAGCCCGTCCATGAGATGGAGAAGGTTCTCTTTGCTGCTGATGAACTTACGGGACTTATCTGGGCTGCGACTCTTATGAGACCTTCAAAGAGCACGAAAGATATGGAGCTCAAATCACTTAAGAAGAAATACAAGAGCAAGGGCTTTGCCGCAGGTTGTTCGCGCGAAGTAATAGAGCGCGGTGCAGATCAGCTCGGTTGGAAATTAGACAAGCTCCTTACCATGACTTTGCAGGCAATGGCTGCAAATGAAGATCTGATCAATTCGGAGATGGGATCATGAAGTCCATCCTGATAAAAGACACCACCAGGGAAGAAAGAGAAGCGATAGTTAAAGCTTCTCTTGACTGCGGCGGAGGATGCGAGAACTGCTCTTCCTGCTGGCTCGGCGGCGGCAATCCCTGGGATATCTATCAGGATTATATCGACGGCAAAAGAGAGATCCGTGACATCAACATGGGTTACATGAAGGAATACCGTCAGGACAGACAGATACAATGAATGACGCACCTGAGATAAATGCCTCGACACAAAAGGAGCGAAGGGACTATATCAAGAACAGATATCCCTGTATAGCTGACTGCGATCTGTGCGGTCTTTGCAAGGTCTTTCGCGGGAAAGATCCCGAGGATGCCTACGACGATTACATAAACGGCAGGCGTTCCTTCGCTGAAGTATCAAAAGACTTTAAGAGATAAACCTATTGACATAGTAGGCTGATTACTTTACTATTCGTTCCATAACTACAAGAACAGGAGAACACGATATGACCGGCATCACCACAGCTAAGAATATTAACATGTGCTGTCGAATGCTTGATAACCCGGGCAACAGGATTGACCGGTGCGTCATACCGATGTTTATTTAGAACACTTAATTAGATGCACTAAAGGTAAGATCAGGCCCGGGAGCTATAGACGCTTCCGGGCCTTTTTATATCCTCGGGGATATAAAGCAAAAAGGGGGCAACATGACTTTACAACAGCTGATGTATGCGATAACGACGGCGGATGAGAAATCCATAAATAAGACGGCACAGAGATTCTATGTCTCACAGCCTGCTATTTCGGATGCGATAAGGGATTTGGAAGATGAGATAGGCATTACCATCTTTGAGAGATCAAACAGAGGCGTTACAACTACCACGGAGGGTGCAGACTTCATCGTCTATGCAAGACAGGTCGTGGCTCAGTACGACCTTCTTAAGGAACGGTATATAGATAAAGAACAAAAGAAGAGATTCGGAGTATCTGCACAGCACTACACCTTTGCGGTCAAGTCCTATATCGAGCTCATAGAGAACCATGATCCCGAGAAATACGAATTCTCGATTTATGAAGGAAAGACATCGGAAGTTATAAACGATGTCAGAACATTCAGATCCGAGATAGGCATAATCCACTTGGATGAATATAACCACAACTTTTTAATGAAGTATCTGAGGGTCAATAACCTGGAGTACAAAAAGCTCTTTGACTGCAAGGTGTTTGTATATCTGTCTTCAGATCATCCGCTTGCAGATAAGAAGAAAGTAACCAGCCATGACTTGGAGCCCTATCCGTGTCTTACGTTCAACCAGGGTGAAGAGAATCCGATCTATCTGGCAGAAGAACCTGTCAGCATGTTCGAGAAGAGAAAGATCATCAAGGTGAACGACAGAGGAACCATGCTCAACATGATGGTCGGTCTAAACGGCTATACGCTATGCTCCGGAATAATCTGCGAGGAATTAAACGGAACGGGTTATAAAGCCATTCCTTATGAGAGCCGCGAGAAGACCTCGGTCATCTATGTTACCCGCATGGGCAGCACATTAAGCGAGCTCGGTCAGGAATACATAGACAACCTCATGTCATTTGCTGACAATACATAAGTTTTGTTATAACCCTCGGTTATAGCCGACTATCAATCTTAAGTATTATCACTTCCAAAAACGCAGGAGTATTATCACATAAGCACAAAGCAAAACCTATCGGATTGATAGGTTTTGCAAAAGGAGAAACCTTAGGATGTCACAGATCAACATTAAAGAACCAAGCGTTGTTATCCGAGAGAAAAGACTCGGAACGATAAATGCTTTCTCGGGTTCTGCCTCACAGATAGTTGAGAAATCGGCAAAGGGAGAACTTAAAGACTGCAAGAGAAAGTTCTCTCAGTGCCTCGGCTGCAACCAGCAGCAGGCGTTCTGCCAGCTCGCCATGATCAGGGATGCGGTCGTAATAAACCACGCACCGATCGGCTGCGCAGGCGAATTCGCGGAATTTAACTTCACATACAGGATCGAGCAGTCCAGAAGAGATCTGCCGCCTGCGCTCGGAAGATACTATTCGACAAATATATTGGAGAAGGACACGGTCTTCGGTGCTGCCAAAAAGCTCGAGGATACCATAAGGCTCGTATATGAGAGGGAGAAGCCCAAGGCTATCTTCATCACGACATCCTGTGCATCGGGCATTATCGGCGAGGACATAGAATCGGTCGTTGAAGCTGCAACAAAAGAGCTCGGCATCCCCGTAGTTACATGCAACTGCGAAGGTTTCAGGTCCAAGATCTGGACAACGGGCTTTGACGCTGCATACCATGCGGTCTTAAGAGGCATCGTTAAGCCTGCTGAGAAGAAGACCAACAAGGTAAACATCATCAATTTCTGGGGTTCCCATGATGTCTTCGATGACATCGTCAGAAGGTTCGGCTTTGAGCCCCAGTACGTAATCCCGTTCTCAACGGTGGAAGAACTGTCACACGTAAGTGAAGCGGCAGCATCGATCCACATCTGCCCTTCGCTCTCAACATACATGGGCGCAGGATTGAACCAGCTCCACGGCGTACCTGAAGTATTGGTACCTCCGGCATACGGCGTAGCAGGAACCGACAGGTGGCTCCGCGCTTTCGGCAAGCTTGTAGGCAAGGAAGAGCTCGCTGAGGAGATGATCAAAGAAGGGCACGAGAAGTACGTTCCCGAGATCGAGAAGCTCAAGGAAAGATTCAAGGGAAAGAGAGCATATGTAACTGCAGGCGCAGCACACGGCCAGGCTCTCATCACGCTTTTGGGCGAGCTCGGAATGGACGTTGTAGGTGCAGCGGTATTCCATCACGATCCGGTCTACGACAGCGGTGACGACAAGCTCGATATCTTAGGCCAGGCAGTAAAGAACTACGGCGATGTCCCGGACTACAGAGTCTGCAACAAGCAGGCATGTGAGCTCGTAAATGCACTCAACAGGATCAAGCCGGACCTCATCCTTGCAAGACACGGCGGAATGACACTCTGGGGAGCAAAGTTCGGCATTCCTTCGCTCCTTATCGGTGACGAGCAGTTCGGTATCGGCTACAAGGGCGCATTGAACTATGCAAGAAGGATCGAAGACGCATTGGATTCGATCGAATTCATAAAGAACTATTCAAAGCATGCATCTAATCCTTACACCAAGTGGTGGTTTGACCAGGATCCCGGATATTTCCAGGGTGACGGTTCCGGAAGAGGATGTTCCGGTGCGGGAAACGGAGGATTTTAAGATGGCAGGAGCAATTGAACAACCGAGATTTACATGCGCACTCGGCGCTTGCCAGAGCGTTGTGGCAATAAAGAAGGGCGTGCCGATCCTTCACTCGGGCCCGGGCTGCGGAGTCCAGATATCTGAACTCATCGGACAGGGCGAAGGCTATGCGGGCGGATCTACGATGCCCTGCACGAACTCCGAAGAAGCAGACGTTGTCTTCGGCGGCGAGAAGAAGTTAAGGAACGTAATAGAGAATTCGTTCAAGGTAATCGACGGTGACCTCTATGTCGTTATAACGGGCTGCACCGCTGCGATCACGGGCGACGATATCGCATCCGTAGTAGGCGAGTTCCAGTTAGACGACAAGCCGGTCGTGTATGTCGAAGAAGGCGGTTTCAAGTCCAATAACTACGTAAGTCATTCAAGAGTGGTAAACGCCATAATCGACCAGTATGTCGACAAGTTCTATGAAGACAGCGAAGTTATTGACGGATTGGTAAATGTGTTTGCCAGCATTCCTTATCAGGATCCCTATTGGAGCGGAAACTTAGAGCAGCTCAAGAGGATACTTACCGGGATAGGCCTCAAGGTCAACATCCTCTTCGGCAATGAATCCGAAGGCGTATCCGAGTGGAAGACGATCCCCAAGGCACAGTTCAACATCTTTGTAGGCTCCTGGGCCGGTCTTGATATCGTAAAGCACCTTAAGAGAAAGTACGGAACACCTTATCTGCACTTCCCCTACACTCCGATCGGAGCAAAGGAGACATCAGAGTTCTTAAGAAGAGTTGCTGAATTCGGTAACTTAGACCAGAAGAAGGTTGAAGCATACATCGACAGGGAAGAGAAGAAGTTCTATTCACACATCGACAAGATGGCAAGCTTCATGCTCGAGTTCAGATACGGAATCCCGAGAAGATTCTACACACTTGCTGATGCTTCCTACTCTTTGGGTTTCTCCAAGTTCCTGTTAAACGAGCTTGGAATCATCCCGGGTATCCAGTTCATCGTCGATGACATCCCGGAGAAGTACCAGGAGAGTGTGCTCGACGAGTTCTCCAGGATATCAGATCTCCAGAGAAGAGACGTAAAGGTCGTCTTTGATCCCGATGCCGGTCTTGACCAGAGGAAACTCGTCGAGGATGCAAAGGACTACGAGGACAAGCGCCTCCTGATCTTAGGATCTTCCTGGGACAAGCATATTGCGGACGAACTTAATGCGGACCTCCTGATAATATCGGTCCCAGTCCAGCACAGGCTTGTAATGAACTGCGGCTATTTAGGCTATGAAGGCGGACTCCGTGCCATAGAAGACATCTACGACAGAGTTCTTGCCACATACAGATAAAAAGAAGAGAGAAGAAAAGACATGAGACAGATTGCTATTTACGGTAAGGGCGGTATCGGTAAATCCACCACGACACAGAACCTCACTGCAGGCCTTGCAGAGATGGGCAAGAAGATAATGGTAGTAGGATGCGATCCTAAAGCTGATTCAACCAGACTCCTGCTCAACGGCCTTGCACAGAGGACCGTTCTCGATACGCTCCGCGAAGAAGGCGAAGTAGATGACTTGAGCCAGATCGAGAAGAAGGGTTTCGGAGGCATCAGATGCGTTGAGTCCGGCGGACCTGAGCCGGGTGTGGGCTGCGCAGGACGTGGCATCATCACATCCATCGGAATGCTTGAAGACTTAGGTGCATACACAGACGATCTCGACTATGTTTTCTATGACGTATTGGGAGACGTTGTATGCGGAGGCTTTGCAATGCCTATCAGAGAAGGCAAGGCAAAAGAGATCTATATCGTCGCATCCGGTGAGATGATGGCTCTCTATGCAGCAAACAATATCTGCAAGGGTATCCAGAAGTATGCGCTTAAGGGCGGAGTAAGGCTCGGAGGCATCATCTGCAACAGCCGTAAGGTTGACCGTGAGAACGAGCTCTTAAGAGAGTTTGCAAAAGAACTCGGAAGCCAGCTTATCTATTTTGTTCCCCGTGACAACGAGGTACAAAGAGCAGAGATCAAGAAGAAGACAGTTATCGATCACGATCCCAAGCATCCTCAGGCTCAGGAATACAGGAACCTGGCACAGGCTATCGAGAACAACACACAGTTCGTTATCCCGAAGCCCATGACACAGGAAAGACTCGAAGAGATCCTCATCGAATTCGGTCTCATGGACAGCATCAAAGACAATTATCACATCTAAGGATTACCAATGATCAGGGCAGCATTTGCAACAGGCGACGGAATAAACATCAACAGGCACTTCGGAGTAGCCGACAGGTTCGATATCTATGAGATAGATACCGAAGCGAAGAAGTATGAACTTGTTGATACGAGAAGAATCGACAGCTACGGAGTAAGCCTCCAGCATGACGATTCCCTGATCGAGCGCCTTGCTGATGCAGTAGACGACTGCAACATAGTCTTCTCGGCCAAATCGGGCCTTCATGCAAAGCAGGCTTTAGATGCCAAGCTTATACAATCAGTTGATGTGGAACGTGAAGTGACTTTTGTTCTTGACAGGGTGATCAATTCAAAAGTAAGCATTCTCGCGCCAAAATACAAAGACGAAAAGAAGAGAAAGACCTTCACGGGATCCGCATCAAAAGGTGCATTCGAGAATCTCCAGAGAAGGCACCCGTGCCTTGGAGGACATTCGAATGTCACCGCCGGAAGAGTACATCTTCCGGTAAGCCCCGTCTGCAATATCAGCTGCAAATTCTGCACAAGGGCATTCAACAAATCCGAGATCAAACCGGGTGTAAGCTCACTGGTCTTAAAGCCCGAAGAGGCTGTTGAGACCGTAAGGAAAGCCAAGGAACTGTGCCCCGAGCTCACCGTAGTCGGTATTGCAGGCCCGGGTGACACCCTGGCAAACGATCAGGCCCTTAAAGCATTTAAGCTCGTTAAAGAAGAATTCCCGGATCTTATCTGCTGCCTGTCCACAAACGGTTTCAGGCTTGCAGACAAGATAGAAGAGATAGCTAAGATCGGTATCGAGACTCTGACAGTCACGGTAAATGCCGTAGATCCTGAGATAGAAGCAAAGATAAATAACTTCGTAATTGATGAGAAGGGAATAAAGCACGAGGGCATAGAAGGAGCAAGACTCCTTATAGATAAGCAGCTCGAAGGAATACGTCTGGCCGCGCAGAAGGGCATCGTTGTTAAGATAAACAGCGTGCTGGTCCCCGGCGTAAACGACAAGCATATACCTAAGGTAGCAAAGGTCACATCAGAACTTGGTGCATCCATCCTCAACATAATCCCTTTGATCCCTCAGAACGAGATGAAGGACATCCCTGCTCCTACCTGCGCCGATCTCGAAGAAGTCCGTGCTGAAGCAGGAAAGTATCTTGAAGTGTTTCGTCACTGCCAGCACTGCAGGGCGGACAGCTTAGGTATCCCCGGCAAGGGCAAGGACCTTCATAACGAGCTTTATAAAGACCGCAAGGAAAGGGCAGCGGACACTTTCAGTCACGGTTAAGCCTTATGGATAAGGTAAAGACCAGGTACGGTTACCTGACTCCCTACAGCGGAGCATCCGATTACAGGAAGAAATACAGGACGGCAGTAGATCACTACAGCTCCGGACAGTTAAGGAGCGTCTACTTAGAAGAACCTGAGGTCTTGGATTACCCGGCAGGCAGCTTTCAGACCGAGCTGATAACCTTCTACGAAGACGGCAGCGTTAAAAGGGTATTCCCCCTCTACGGCCAGATCAGCGCATACTGGAGCATCGAAGAAGAGGTTGAGACTGCCCCGTACTACGATTTTGAGATCAAGGGAGAAACCATACATGTAAGGCCCCAGTGCCTTTATTTCTATCCGTCGGGAAAGCTCAGAGCCGTCACGATCTGGCCCTGCGATGAGATAGAAGTTCCTACTCCCGCAGGCAATGTCCGCACAAAGCTCGGATTTGAGCTCTACGAGAGCGGAGCATTAAGAAGCATAGAACCCGTATTCAAAACAGTTATACATACTCCTGAAGGTGATATAAGGCCGTACAGATACAGGCCCATAATGATGCACGCTGAGAATGCGACACTTAAGTTCGATAAAGAAGGAAAGATCTTAAGGGAGGATTAAATGCTGATACGCACCGCGACGGCCGACGATGCCGGAAGACTCCTTGAGATCTATTCATATTACGTGGAGAAGACTGCCGTTTCATTTGAATATGATGTTCCATGTATTGAAGAATTCCGCACGCGTATCCGAAATACTCTTAAAAGATATCCGTATATTGTCTTAGAAGACGAAGGTAAGATACAGGGTTATACATATGCCGGTGTCTTTAAGAACAGGGCCGCCTACGACCGTTCATGTGAAGTTACGATATATATCGATAAGGATTCAAAGGGCAAAGGATACGGAAGGGCACTTTATAAAGCTCTGGAAGATGAACTTAGAAAGACACAGATAACAAATCTATATGCATGCATCGGCGATCCCGAGATAGAGGATGAGTATCTTACAAAGGACAGCGAAAGATTCCACGGCCATCTTGGTTATAAGACCGTCGGTACCTTCCACAGATGCGGGTTTAAGTTCGGCCGCTGGTACAACATGATCTGGATGGAGAAGATACTGCAGAAGTAAAGTTAAGCAAAAACGAACTTTTAGCTTGCAATGAAAAAACGAAAAACGCCTAACAAAATACTCGAAAAACATCAAACAGGACAGTCGAAAAATGCCCAACAAAACACTCGAAATTTACCAAATGAAACTTGAAAACAGCATATAATAGTGCTATTCTCACAAAAAAGAGAAGGGCATATTATGAAATACTATCCTAGAATTGTAGATCAAAAAATCGATCAATTAACAAAGGCATTTAATGCTGTAAGTTTAGTTGGACCCAAAGGCTGTGGAAAAACACGCACAGCGAAAGAGAGATGCAAGACAGTAATCGAGTTTCAGGATGAGGAGAAACGTGACGGATATCTTTCTATAGCTGAAACTGCTCCCACATTGTTTCTAAAGAATGAGAAGCCGATTTTGTTCGATGAATGGCAGGATGCTCCTAAGGTTTGGGGAATGATAAGAAAGGCCTGCGATGATAATCCTGAATCAACCGGTGAGTTCTACCTGACAGGATCGACAAGCCGAAATGTTGATACTCCCCATACAGGCACTGGAAGAATTACACAAGTGGAAATGTTTCCGATGACGTTATGGGAGACAGGCGAATCAAATGGGACTGTGTCAATATCCCGATTGATATCTGATAGTTCATACGAATATGCAGGAGCTGTTTCCAATCTGTCTTTAGAGAAACTGTTTTATTCAGCCTGTCGAGGCGGATGGCCGAGATGTCTGGCTCTAAATAGTAAAGAAGGTAAATTAGAAATAGCAAGAGATTACTATAAGCAAATCTATACTAAAGATATCAGTGCTTTTGACGGAGTAAAGAGAAATCCGGAATGGGGAAGGACTCTTTTATGGTCATTTGCTAGAAATATGGCTACAATGGCAAAGAAAAGCAGCATTTATGCTGATGTCAGAGCATCATTTGATGTAACGGATAATACGCTAGCTTCTTATATTGAAGTATTGGAAAAGCTTTATGTAATTAAGGATATTGATGCTTGGACACCTCAGATTCGTTCTAAAACTGCTATACGTGCTGCAAAGAAACACATATTTGTTGATCCGTCAATTGGAATTGCTGCCCTAGGATTAAAGCCGGATTATTTCGCTCAGGACTTGGATTTGTTCGGTCATGTTTTCGAAAACTTAGTGCTGAGAGACCTCATAGCTTATTCGCAAGTACATAGGGCGCATATCATGCATTATAGTGATGATATGGGACTTGAAGCCGATGCTGTATATCAGTTAGCAGATGGTCAGTACGGGTTGATCGAGATCAAACTGGGTGCTAACAAAATACCTGAAGCTGAAGCTTCGCTTCTTAGATTCAAGAAAGCTATAGCGGATCACAACGCAAAGGCTCTCTCGAACACAGAACATCCTAAGCCGATATACCGAGAGCCGTCAGCCCTCATTGTTATTTGCGGTAATGCACCAATGGCTTATACGACAGATAAAGGTGTTCATGTAATTCCGATAGGTTGTTTGAGGGATTGATCGTTGAGGGATTGATGATACTTTATAGTCGGGATAAGGAGAGGTTATGAAAACAAAGGTACTGATAATTGTGATGCATCTGATCATGATCATATGCGGACTCGCAACGATAGCGTCATTTGTCTGTTTTCTGGTCTTTCCGAAGACAACAGGAACGGTTACGGCGATCGACGCCTATCCGGATGACACTGTCGTTAAATTCACCTATCTGGTCGATAACGAATCCTATGTAAGAAAGCAGAATTACAGCGGCACTTCAGGGATACGTTTCGGCGATCAGCGCACCATATGGTATTACCCGAAGGATCCGGACCTTAACGTCATGCCCCGGGATTTTGCAGCTTACTACATACTCGCAGCCATTTTCGGCGTAGGCGAGGCAGCATACTTTTTCGGCAGGAGATCCAGAAAGGAATAAAGATGTCAGAAATAAAGAGAATTGAAGTTGACGAATACTGGGCCGATTCCACGATAATCGAAGCGGGAGACTTTGTTTTCATCGGTTACTGTATGGCCAATGAGGGAAAATCGATCCAAGAGCAGATAAACGGTGCGATAGATGTACTCGAATCCCGGCTGAAGAAAGTCGGATTAACGCTGGAATCTGTGGTAAAGATGGATTGCCTGTTCAAGGACATAGAGGATCTGAATATCCTCCCTGAAGTCCTGAAAGAAAGATTTGCCGGAAAGCACCCTGCAAGGAAGGCCTTCACGTCTGATTTCATTAGAGAAGGAATAAGATTCCAGATCGATGCAATTGCGTATAAGAAGTAAGAAAAGTTAATTACATATACTTTTGCGCAACATGGCACTAACTGCTCATAAGTGTTTATATCTTTGCATCAAGATGGTGTGGAAATTGGTGTAAATTGTAACGACCAAACTCGCAAACCTAATGAAATCAATGGTTTTGTCGTTCAGTGGTTTCATTGTCGGGAGCGCGATCATCTGTCTTCTCACAGCCTGATTCTATTTATTTCACAGTGTTATGGGGTTTTATTGTTGATGAAATTTTGACCACAAACTCATTCTGACTATTCCTTTTTGTTGGGTTGATTTGTCAAAAATGAAGTCAGATTGGTCAAGATAAGTTTTAGTCATATATTACTATGTCTATGAAATAATAAAGCTGGTTGAAGATTTATTAACATTTTCAAATTAGAATCAACAATCATTTGGCAATATCATTGATGAGATTGATATTCCTAATGTTAAAGTGCTCAAATTAACCGGGAACAACAATTTCTATGCTAAGAAGCTGTTGTCTATGGAAGATACTACATCAAATTACCTTGTTTATGATCCTTGCACCTACGCTGACATTAAGGATAACTGGCTTCTTGACATTGAACTTTACAGTGAGTCATTCAGAGCTGATTTAATGTCCATGACTATGGATGAATTAAATGTTGATCAAAACGCCAATATGCGCAGATTGATGAAGCAGTATAAGAAGTTTTTTGAGAACAAGGAACGAGTTTCGAAACTTAAGGCATTTGATTCCTCGTATTCTAGTGCCGGCCAGCTTCACATAGACATTATGGCTGTTTTGGCCAGTTCTTCCGTAAACACTCCTGCAGGGATAATAAGATCTATTCTTTTAGCTGGACTTGAAGAGAATGAATCTATTGAGAATATCGAAAAATACGGTGACATTAATGCATTCTGGAGCTTGATTAATAAATACGTCGGCTATGAGCACACAGAGAATGATACTGTGCTTGATTTAGCTTCTCACATCTTCTTAACAGCTCTGTCTTCAACAATGGCGGAGAGGTTCTTTAAGGGTCTAGAAAAGTATGTATCTTATGGTCATCAGGCAACTTGCTATTCAATGGTAAATGAGTGGATCCACTCTGAAGATGACAAGTTATTCTTCCCCATTTGCGTTGAGATTGAGAACCATTGTGAACTCTATGAGCGCTTTACCAAGGTTGAAATAACTGATTTGTTAGATACAGAGATTTTCCCTTGCATCAACGAATCTATTCTTTCACGTTTTATGGATCAGATTGCATTCAACATCATTAAGGTGGATGAGATTGTCCAGACCGTTGAGAAGAAAAGAACTCAAAAGTGGTATCACAGAGTTGAAGGCTATTTTGATGGCCTGATGCAAGCTGCTAATATGCAAAAGTTCTATAACGATCATATTACCGGCTTCCACGAAGCAAATTATAAGGAAATGTGGAAGAACTATGAGAAAGAATACTATCTTATGGATTCTTACTACAGATCCTTCTTCCGTGCTTTTGGTCTAACACTTAAGAATTCAAATCTTAGAATTGAGGATTCATTCAAGGGTGCAGCAGATTATATTGAGAACCTTTACAAGAACTCTTACCTGACACCCCTTGCTTCCAAGTGGACTTCACTTACTAAAGATGAACTGGCAACAGGTCCTAAACTCGGAATGCTTGATAATCAGAGATCTTTCTATACATCAAATGTTGCTCCTCTTCTTTCTGGCGGCGGAAGAGTATTTGTTATCATTTCTGATGCTTTCAGATATGAGGCAGCTGCTGAATTAAAGGAAAGACTTACTCGTGAAACTAAAGGCAATGCTGAAATCAAAGGCATTCAGAGTATTCTGCCTTCAGTTACCAAATATGGTATGGCTGCATTGCTTCCTCACACGAAATATGAGGTTGTAGATGGAAAGACTATCCTTTGTGATGGAACTTCAACAGATGGTACTGCTAATAGGGATAAGATCCTTAAATCAAAAACTTCTGAGAGCATAGCTATCACATACAAAGATTTCTTAGCAATGAAACAAGCTCAAAAGCGTGAGATGGCTGCAGGAAAGAACGTAATCTATATCTACCATAATGTTATTGATGCAACTGGAGAAGCCAGTGCCACAGAGGATAAAATCTTTGAAGCATGCGAAGAGGCTATAGATGAGCTCTTCAATCTGGTCAAGACAATTTCCAATGAGCTTAGCGGAACCAATATCCTAATTACAGCCGATCACGGATTCCTTTATTCTTATCAGAAGCTCAAAACAAGTGATAAGGCTGAGAAGGACTACGTCAAAGGCGCTCTCATAGAAACAGATAGAAGATACATAATAACTGATAAAGCCAATGATGCAGAGCATGTTATTAAGGTTCCTATGACCGAGTATATGTGCGATTTATTTGTTATGATCCCTCAGGACATAATCAGATTTAAAACTGGTGGTGGTATGAACTATGTTCACGGCGGAGCATCTTTGCAGGAGATGATGGTTCCGGTCATTACTTTCAAGAATGTCAGGGCAACTTCCAAGAAGTTTGTTGAGAACACTAAGGCAACGATTGAATTGACCAGTTCTTCACGTAAGGTTAGCAACAGTATTTTCACATTGAACTTCTATCAGAAGGAACCTGTTGGCGGCAAGGTCTCAAAGGCAGATTACGAAGTATATATGTCTGATGCTTCGGGTAATGCTGTAAGTGACAGGCAAACAATAATAGCTGATAAGACCAGTGAGAACGGTTCAGACAGAATGTTCCACGTAAGGCTTACTTTGAAGGGCCAGGAGTTCAAGAAAACCGATACGTATTATCTGACCATAATCGAAAAAGGTACGACTAACGTGCTGGATCGAATTGAGTACACTATAGATATCGCATTTGCCAACGATTTTGATTTCTGAACTGTGACATGAGTACTTTTTTCGTTTTCCGTTTGAATCGGGTCGACCAAATATTGAATCACGAAATCGATACCACGCAGTAATTATTCGGATCACACAACAGAGTTAAGGAGGACAGAAAATGGATGCGTTCGATATAAAAGTATTAGATAATTTCCCTGGAAAGGTGGTTAGAAAAGATCTCACTACCTTAATGAAGAAGGGAGCGAATGTGCCGACGTATGTTCTTGAATACCTGCTTGGAATGTACTGCGCTACAGATGACGAGGAAGCAATCGAAGTCGGCCTCGGAAAAATCAAACAGATTCTGAGCGAGAACTATGTGCGTCCCGACCAGAGTGAATACGTTAAGTCCAAGATCAAGGAAAACGGACAGTATACTATCATTGATAAAATTACGGTTGTTTTCGATGACCGTGAAGATAAGTATATTGCCAAATTTACCAATCTGAGAATGGATCCGTTTGAAGTTCCTTCCGACCTGGTTATTCATAATGAGAAACTCCTGATCGGCGGCATTTGGTGCATACTCAAGATAGAGTATGTCGGTCTTGAAAAGGAAGACGAGGAAGACGAACAGGAAGCCTTTGAAGAGGATATCTTCGGTAATCAGAAGAAAAAGAAGAAGATCAAGAAAAAGAAGTCAAAGTATGATTCTCCGTTTGAGATTTCTTCACTTAAACCTATCCAGATGCCGAACCTGGATCTGGATGAGATCAAGGATGCCCGTGCAAACTTTACCAAAGATGAATGGATGACTCTGCTTCTTCGCAGCGCCGGTTATGAGCCGGATGAACTGTCTGAAAAAGAGAAGCTTCATTATCTGCTTCGCTTTGTTCCCTTTATTCAGAAAAACTACAATTTGGTTGAGCTTGGACCCCGTGGAACCGGTAAATCGCATGCCTATAGTGAACTGTCTCCGTATTCCATTCTGATGAGCAGCGGAACTACTACGGTTTCTAACATGTTCTACAACATGTCTTCCCGCAGAGTTGGTCTGGTTGGAAACTGGGATTGCATCGCATTTGATGAAGTTGCAGGTATTACGCAGGCTACTGGCGATATGGTTCAGATCATGAAGAACTATATGGCTAACGGCAGCTTTGCAAGAGGTGCGGATTCCATCAGTTCCGATGCTTCTATTGCCTTTGAAGGCAATACGTTCAGAAGCGTTGCTGATATGATGCGTACAACGAACTTGTTCGAACCGTTCCCGGAAGCATTTAACAATGACTCTGCATTCTTTGACAGAATCCATGCATATCTTCCCGGATGGGAAACACCGAAGTTGAGATCCAGTCTCTTCACCAAGAAATACGGACTTATTTCGGATTGCTTCTCTGAATTCTGCCATGTAATGAGAAAGTATGATTTCACGAACTCCTTTGCAGAGTATTTCGCACTGAACGATCAGTTTAATACCCGTGATACCATTGCCGTCGGCAGAACATTCTCCGGCCTTGCCAAGCTGATCTTCCCGGACGAGCGTATGTCCAAGGAAGAGACTCGTGAAATACTTGAGTACGCCATCGAGTGCCGTCGCCGCGTTAAAGAACAGCTCCGCAAGATGACGCCCGGTGAATTCAGTGATGTAAATCTCGGTTATATTGATCTGGATACCAAAGAGGAGCATATTGTTGATCTGCCTGAAATCGCAAACGGTACTCTTATCTTTGAAGGACTGGAAACCCCGGGATATGTTTATGGTATCGGACGTTCTGTCTCTGACGTACTTGGCGTTTACAGACTTGAGAACAAGCTTGTCAATGGAACCGGAATACTCAGTTTTAAGAATGTTGAAGGTCTCGCCCGTGCGCCTAAGAGCGTAAAGGATAGTATTACCGCAGCATTTAATTACTTCGGAGAGAATTCCAGGAAGATCATTGCCGGATCTTATGAGGAATTCGACTATAGCCTGTATTTCAATGACCTTCAGAACAGAGGCGTAAGCGATGAAATTTCCGTTGCAGAGGTTGTAGGTCTGTTCTCCGGTCTTGCTAATCGTGCAGTACTGCCGTCGCTGGTTATCTGCGGCCGTGTTGTAATGTCCGGTAGCATGATGCCGATTACAACGGAACTTGACGAGATTTTTGTAACTGCAGCTAATGCGGGAGCAAAGAGGATCATGCTTCCTTCGGATAGTAAGGAAAAGTACGACAAGCTCAAGTCAGACCTGAAAAACGAGATTTCCGTTATTTTCTATTCCACGCCGCTGGATGCTGCTAAGAAAGCACTTGGAGTTGACTGATCATGGCTGAGTATAAATGTATCAGCTGCGGTGAGATCAAAGAGAGTGAAGGCTCCTGCAGCTGTCCTGCATGCGGATATAGGATGTTTGAAGCACCCTATGATCGAAAAGACATCTTAATCTCCGAGATGGAAAGCTTCATCTCCAGACTTGAAGTCCTGTCTGTAATGAGGGAGGATTTGCTGTTCGAAGGTAAAGACAAAGATGATAAGCGCTTCCCGGATTATGATAAGATCCTCAAGTATGTTTCCAGTAAAGAGCGCACAGAAGATTTTCTGAACAATCTGCTTGAGACTGCCGAGCAGTTGAAACTGCATTTTACTGCCCAATTCTCAAAAACGTATCCTGTATCCTATGCGAATCTGGATGGCGTTATTGAAAAATATGATGAAGTTCTTTGCGAAGCAGCGCAGATACTGATTCCTGGAGTTAAGGTTGAGCTAAATCCGGTTGAATGGGAATCTGCTTCACTCCTCTATTCGGAAACACCGAATAAGTATCTTTGGTCGTCCGCAAAACAGCTCCTTGACCTCATTGAAAAGCTTGCAAAGAAAATCGTAAAGTTCATCAAGACAAACAATCTGTATGGCAATATCCATAAGTATCATCCGAAAAAGCGCAGCGATCTTTTTACAGATGGAATCGACCACAAGGATGTACTCGAAGATGCTATCACAGAGACGGAAAACATTCTTGATAAAAGATATGTTATCGACCTTGCCGATGATGGTTCTGATGAACTGAAGGAAATGCTGACCTGCCTTTGGCATGGAGTCGAGCTTATCATGTATGCTCCGCTTTTCATCAAATCATTTGAGTATTTGAAAGAATCCGGCGGTATTCCTGAAGGCAAGTTCTTTGAACAGATGGCTGAGATCCTTAAGAATAGATATGCCGCTTACAATGATCTAATCAATCTGCCGGTTCTGTTAAGTGGCAAAACGGAAGGCGAACTCTTTGAACTCTACAAGAGTCTTATCGGCATAGACAAGTTCGGTTTCCTGGTACCTGCCGGAACAGGATTGATCAATGTTGGAGAAAGCGAAAAAAAGCTTGGGAAGCTGATCGGCTTATCTGGCATCAAAGAAAGCGTACGAAAAATAAAGGCCTACGCTTTAGCAAATAAAGATAGCGAAGACCTTAACATTCATATGTGCTTTATGGGCAATCCCGGCTCAGGTAAAACAGAAGTTGCCCGGTATATCGCCGGAATCCTGTATGAGAATAAGATCCTCCCGACCAATAAAATCGTTGAGGTGGATCGCAGCGGACTTGTCAGCGAGTACTTTGGCGCGACAGCAGAAAAAACCCGCCGTGTTATTGAAAGTGCTAAGGGCGGTGTCCTGTTTGTTGATGAAGCTTACGCGCTTGGCAATAACTCCGATACAGGTATTACAGACTATGGCAAAGAAGCAATCGATACCCTTGTGAAGGCTATGGAGGATTATCGCGGTCAGTTCTGCGTGATCCTTGCCGGATACAAGAACGAAATGCTGCAAATGCTTTCCACGAATCCCGGATTTAAGTCAAGAATTCAGTTTATGCTGGATTTTCCGAACTATTCCAGAGATGAACTGAAAAGCATTACCGAACTCATGCTGAAGGAACGGAAGTATACCATGGGCGACGCTGCCATGAGCAGGATCCTGGATATTACCGATATTCGAAGAAAAGATCCAAACTTTGCTAACGCAAGAGAGATCCGGAATATCCTTGATCAGGTTATCATGTGTCAGAACCTGCGTACTGCGGGAAAGGGTGATAAAGAGATTGGCGTTGTTGATGTAAACAAATATGTCAGTGATGCAAAGATCAATCTGCCTACAGCTTCGGGGAGCGCAACAAATAAGGTGCTTACCGGCGAAGAAGAACTGGACCGGCTGATTGGCCTTGCACCTGTAAAGCGCATGATCAAAAAGATCAAGGCATACGCAAAGCGTAACAAGGGCGAAGAAGACTTCAATCTGCATATGTGCTTCTACGGCAATCCCGGTACCGGCAAAACAGAGGTCGCCAGAATCCTTTCGAGAATCCTTTATGATGCCGGTGTTCTTGGCGAGGCAAAGCTGGTTGAAACCGATGGACACGGTTTGCTTGGCAAATATGTTGGAGAGACTGCACCTAAAACCGAAGGCAAGATTAACGAGGCCATGAATGGAGTCCTGTTTATCGATGAAGCTTACGGCTTGATCGGCTCCGCTTCGGCAAGCGGCGGATCAACGACATATGGTGATGAAGCGATAGCTGTTCTTCTGAAAGAAATGGAAGACAAGCGCGGCCAATTCTGCTGCATTCTTGCAGGATACAAAGATGAGATGAAAGATTTGCTCAGTACTAACCCCGGATTTGAATCCAGAATACAGTTTACGCTTGATTTCCCGGACTATACGAGAGAAGAACTTAAGGAAATTGCCAAGGTTTTTCTGACAAAGAAGAAATACGAGATTGAAGATGCGGCTCTTGAGCGCCTTCTTGACGTGGCAGAGTATTATAGAAACCAACCCAACTTCGCCAACGCGAGAACTGTTCGAAACATCCTTGATCAGGTTTTGATGAATCAGAACTTGAGAACCGAGGATTCTGACGATGACAATACAGTAATCGTAGACGATATTGAAGATTATCTTACTGATGAAGGAATTGACCTGAGCAATCCCAACAAAGGAAAAGGACACTTTGGATTTGTATAAGAAGGCATGCCAAGAAAAAAGACAAAACCCGAAGCGCTCTGCTTACTGAAAATCCTGTATGAAAGAACGGATGAAGATCATCCACGAGAATTGTTTATAAAACCATAATGCTCCATACCATTTTGTGTTCTTGGGTCGATAAGTATCGGTGGAACAATCAACAAGGTTGAAGAATTGGCTGGAACCTTACAGGTAGCATTCGATGCAGGAACTAAGAGAGTACTGCTCCCAATGAGTAGCGCTGCTGATATAGCTACAGTACCTGCTGATATGTTTGCAAAATTCCAAATATCATTCCATAGTAGTCTTGAAGATGCTGTTATAAAAGGATTAGGAATTGAACAAATCAATGCAAAAACACAGATAATACTTTTCTAACTATAATTAGGGGCTGATATTTCTTCAGCCCCTAATATAGTTTCTATTATCTTTTTGGTTGTTTTTTATCTAAATCCTTTAATAGCACTCCTTTTTCTGTTCTCCATAATCTAAATCCGTTTGTGCTACTACCTGTAATCAGATTTGCAGCTGTCGAAGCGCTAAGACAAACAACATCTCGAGTAAGCCTTCCATTTTTAACTGAACCAGCCCTAAGCTTTTCAATTGCTTTAGTTCCTCGAAATGAAGGTGAAGAAGAGATTTCTTCATGTATCATTGAACCCTTAAAAACAGTTAGTTGCTTTGTCTTAGGATCATATTCGCCCTCAGCTGTTATACCATCTCTTCTTTTTAAAAATACTTTCATTAGAATCTCCTTTGGTTGAAGCAATTTTAGTTTGTTCGTCTTATCCTATACTTAAACCCCACTGACATTCAATATATGTTCGAAGATTATTTTTTCTTTTATATTCTTTTCGGACGCATTTACCTCGTCGAGTTCTATAATGTCGGGAAACATATAATGACCATCTTCTGATAGATGACAGATTGTCTAGCACAGGTTATCTATTGTATAACCATTTGAATAGTGCGTTCCAATCACCCCTGCCTCTTAAAGCAATACCAGGGTTCTTCGCTGTATGCGGTTTTGTAGAAGGTCAGGGTGTCTGATGTGATGTTGTACTGGAAGCCCCATGCGTTCGGATCGAAAGGCATCTTGTCGTTGGGATCCTTATCAGGTTGGATGGTCAGGTATTTTTCTGATTTGTCTATCTTATATTTGCCGGTAGTTACCAGAGCTGAACCTCCTATGTAGTCGGTCCATTTTACAGTGCCGTCAGAATTGAAGGTCACGGTAATCTGCTCCTGCGTGGGAGCCGTGGTGACCCATGTTCCGATAAACTTCTTGTTATCCGAATCTTCGCATGCGGATAAGAGCATCATAAGACTCAGGATCACTACTACGGATAATGCTCTGATACGTCTTGTCATACCGGTCTGTTCCTCCTGTATTGTGCGTACAGTTAGATTATAACACCGGGAAGGTCAATTGCTGCAGGTGATGACCAGATGTTCATTTGCGATGTCGTTATATACATTGCTCCCTGCATTTGAGACATCGTAAACATGGACTATATCCGTAAGGCCTTCAATGTCCCCGAATGAAGCGATAAGGTCAGGACAGTTTTTCAGGACTCCCGGGTTGAACCTTATTGTCTGCGAATTGTTGAAGACGGCGGTATAAAGGATCTGGGCCTCGACGAGATCCTGGAAGATATGGCTTCCGTAGGACAGTTCGGGATTGTAGCCCGCCTTGATCTCCTCGGTCTCACAGATTATCTCGAATGCGCTGATATCGGCAAAGGAGGTAGGAACTCCAAGTTCCGGTGAGGTGGTTCCTATACGGCCGGGGACTATCAGCATCATGTGCTTACCCTGATCCCTGTAGTGCCAGTTGAGCTTGCCGATGAGTCTTGCGACTGCGGGCTTATCTTTATAAGGCATGTTGTAGTAATTGACGGGATCGACATATACGACAAGATCCAGTGAGTTTGTTTTACACATTCCCATCGATGAACCCTTGCTCTCGAGAAGGATGCTTTCTTCCGGGATATCCTTTGGAATGACCGTGCCCGATGATGTCTTCAATACCTGGAGAGGACGGCACTGGAGAAGATCGACCGAGTACTCGCCGTTATCTGATATGTTGATCGTGAACTCGGTGTCGACCGGGTATTCATATTCATCCTGGATGCAGCGAAGGAGTCTTCTCATCTGATCCATGAGCTTTGTATTGGAGACTAATCCTTTGCATGATATGAACTTAACCTGCTTCGGCCTTCCCATCTCCCTAAGCCTTGATTCAGCTTCATAGTCGTGCTCGAGAAGGACATTCTCAAGATACCTGGGAACTGACGATTCAAGCTGCTCGTAAGGGAGCTTCTCCAGCGCGTGCGAAGCCATGTTTATAACTTCGGCCTTACCCTGTGAGAACCTGTGCTTGTCTGCAGAAGAAGAGTAGGAAGAGCGTTCTGGCTTATCGAGATTTACGATCCTGGGGTAAGAGCCTTCGGTCCTGTCCACTGCGGATGTACCAAGTCCCATGACGAGCCTTAACATTCCCGACGTGGGATCCGAATCCTTCATTATCCTGTAGGGGCTGTATGAGTAGCCTACGCCTGCGGCGCACGGCATATAGTAAGACCCGTAATAAGAACCTGATACGCGCTGGATAAGAAGAGCCATCTGTTCGTCTCTTTTATCCAGGCCGCGCCTCTTTCTGTAATCCAGTGCCGAAAGGCTCATCGAGCTCGCATATACGGTCTTGATGGCTTTCTCGAATTCCGCCAGGCGTTCTTCCAGTGTTCCTCTGTTAACGCAGAACACGGATTCGTATTTGCCAGCAAAGGCGTTGCCGAAGCCGTCCTCTAAAATACTGCTCGATCTGATGATATAAGGGTCCTGGCCGTAGTATTCGATTATGTGAAGGAACTGGTCTCTCATTTGGGAAGAGAACTCGCCTTCCATGAGACTTTCGGCGAAACGGTCCGCCAATGTGAAGTATCCTTCATCGGTCCTCTGCCTGATACGCAGATCCCAAAGACCGTTATCGACTATATATGTGTAGTAGAGGTCGGACCCCACATAGAAGGAGTCGTGGGGCTCTAAGTTCTCGGCTATATCAGGCTCCCTGTTCCTTATTATCGATCTGGCAAGGAGCATTCCGCATGCCTTTCCGCCTATGAGGCCCGTGCCGATCATGTGATCGCGCACGGCGAAATAATCTTCAGGCGTGAAGTTGCTCTTTACCATCTGCCTCATCTTCTCGTCGCGGGTCATCATGATATTGCACATGCGGGAGCACTCTTCCGTGATGTCTGATCCGTTCTCATAAGATATCTTTGTGTGATTGAAGAACAGATCCCATGAATCGGAGAACTGCTCACCGGACGAGCGCTGGGCATTGCCTAATGTCTGATAGAACCTGCTCGACTTGACCCCGTCTAAGATGGGCTTGAACGCACCTGTCTCGGGCTCATACGTGTGGGGGAGGAACATGGTCGATGAATCCCTGTTCCAGACCTTCTGGGGGCGCACGTAGATGTTCCTGCTGTCCGAATAAACATCGATAAAGAGCTGCGTGGTATCGAGTATCTTGCCAACCGCATGAACGGAATGCTTGCCCCTGATTATTGGGAAGAATGCGACTGTATCGAGAATAAAAAGGAAGGGACAGGTGACCTTGAAGAAATTGCCCATCATGAGATCGGTCGCCCATGCGGTCTGAAGCTCTGACAGGCAGTCAAACACATAGAACGCATCGTAGCCTTCCTTCTCTATCACGTTATGGATATCGACCGTGAAAGTCTCAAACCTGTGCGACAGGGGGATCCTGACTGTCTTGACTTCGGGACGGTCTTCTATGAGTGCCTCGTGGCTTGCGAACCTGAAGTATATTATGTTCCTCTTGTCTTTTACCGCCTGCTCGACATAAGAATCCATGAAGAGCTTGAACTGGGACAGATCTGATACGCGCCATACTACGTTATCGCCGAGACGGATGTTGTCCAATGCCTCATCCATTTCGGGAATGCCTGACTTTACCCTGTCAAATGCCGCCATAGTCCTTATCCTCCTTTACTAGTCGATAAGGTCGTTCTGAAACCTTGATAAATGTTCATAAGGAAGGATCAGCCTTCCCTTGAAAAGACCGCATCCGTCGTTGACCAACTGGTTGCTGACCGCGCCGAACATGTTTACATCTATCTTCGAAAGGTCGAGCTTTTGAAGCTGCATCTCCCTCTCATATGCTTCATCAAAGAACTTGTTTGCGCCTACGGGGATCTCGTCTCTTCTTGCGTGTTCCTTCTTCTGGCGTTCTTCATATCCCAGGTGGTTTGCAAGACCGATCTCGGCATAATCGTCCATTTCCTTGGTCCTGAGCTGCACCTCAAGATCGGTCCTCGACAGATTGTCGTAAAAGGAGATATGAAGGGATTGATAGCCCGCAGGACTCGGGTTCAGGATATAGTCGCGGTAGAAAGGACATACGGAAGGCCTCATCTTATCAGACATCTTCCAGCCGTCCTTGTCGCTCTGTTCAGGGCTGAAACCGGTCTCTTCGAGAAATCCGGGGAGATCGTTTGCTATCTCGTAGAGGTAATTTATCTCCTTCTCCTTGGCATCCTCTCCGGGCTTTAAGTGACACTTCGGAAGGGATAAAACTATCCTGTAAGCGATGAGATCCCTGATCCTTCCTATGCGGCTCTTGATCTCTGACTCTGCAGGGAAGGCATTATTCTTCTTATAGTATTCATAGATGTAATCGATGATGTTGCCGTTGATCTTCTCTTCGAGTCTTATAAGGGACTTGATCCTTCCTTTGAACGTGAATGCAAGGAAAGGGTATTTCTTCGCCATGTACTTATAGAACTCCCTGATACGCTGTGACTGGGATGTAAGGAAGTCGTTATGCTGCAAAAGTTCCATCTGCTGCAGGAGTATGTTGCTGTGGACCAGGTCCACTCCGTTCTGTTCCTTTATAGCCGATTCCTTCAGGTCCTCGTAAAACCAGTGCAGTATCTTAAGGACCGTGTTGCCGTCATAAAGATAATCGTTAAGAGATATCATCGCCCGTAATACCTTTCCGCCGTATTTCCAAACAAAAAGGCGCTTGAAGAGAACTTCAAGCGCCTTTGCTTTCCCGTATTTTAAAATGAATGACGTTATATTGCAATGCTTCTTTAAAACAACGGTATAAGATTAAGACTTTGTCATGTGGTCTGATATTTTGCAGCATGTTACTATCCGCTTAAGTTAAGGGACGCTCCATGAGTTAAAGGGTGACATAAGGGAGGGCCTTCTATGTTGTCTTTATTGTTCTGGATCCTGCTTGGGATCGGATTGCTCTGTCTGATAGTCTTGCCTGGAAAGCAAAAGCATACTTTGCCGCTTGCTTCCGGTGCGCGTAATACCGCCTGCGCTGCTTTTCTGCTCATCCAGATGATATTCCCTCTGTACGGATATGCATTAAGACCTTCCGGTGTTGCTTCCGTTAATGCCATTGAACCATTCGGTTCCACGTGGGTGAATGAGACCGCTCAGGCAGCATTCATTACCTTCAGGAATATAGCCGTGAATCTCAATGACCGGAGGTACAGCCTCCCGGGAAACAGCGTATACATGGCGGTGATACTGACTTCAGTGTTCTGCTTCTTTGCGGGTGCAGCCCTTTACGGAAACAGATTAAGATTAAGGCTAAGACATAAGCTTTTCCTTCTGGTTCCGGTCCTGGCCTTTGCCGCAACAGCCGTCTATACATATTTTTCAAGGTTTGGCGGCCGTCTTAAAGGTCACAATTACTTCAGGTTCCTGCTTATCTATCTTGAAGACAGCATCGTGGTATATCTTTTCGGGTCGTTTATCATGATCACGCTCCTTTACGGGATATACAGAGCTTTAAGAAAGATCACGGGCAAAGAACTCTTTGCTCTTATCGTGATACTTGTTCTCTCGTTCTTCCCTCCGTTCGTGAGGATAATAAACGACGGCATGATGAGGAGCGGCCCAGAGCTCCGTTATCTTCTGCTGGGTCCGGGTATCCCGCTCTTTCCCTTGGGAATGCTTGTGATGAAATACAAGGATAAGCTCCTGCCTAAGACAAAGAAGGGCGCGCTGATATACCTTGCTTCATGGCTGACGGTCGGAGCAGTATCGTTTTACGCTCTTGACGGCATCCAGAAGCTCTTGCTGAAGATGGCAGGCCTTCGTATCAGTGACGGATACTCCTGCATGCCTGACGAGGACTTCGGCAGGAAGACGGCAATGCTGGAGAAGATCTACAAGGCCGAATGCATACCGTGGCTGATCTTCGGATTGTCACTTGGCATGCTGATCCTTTTGGCAGTGTCTTATTTCAGGACAGGCAATCCCGTAACGAGGTTTTGCAGGAAGAACTGTTATCTGATAACGGTGCTCTTATTCAGCAGACATATCGTCTACTGTATCAGCGGGGACAGGATGAGATTCTGGACAAATACCGTCGGGCTGCCCGATCGTCTCCTCGTGCTTGTGCCGTTCTTTTATTTCTTCGTGTTCGCGGTACTGGCGGCAGTTATCCGCCAGGCGGGGAGGCATATTAAGCATTCCAAACGGAAATTGTCATAAAAATGCGTGATAAGGCTCTATATGGTTCAATATACTTATCTTGTACGCATTTCGGGTGATCGGTGGTGGATATATGTCTGAAGTTAAAGACGGCAAGATAAGAAAGAGAAGCGGCGGTGCGGTTATACCCCCAGTGCTTGGATGTGTTCTGGGATTTATATTCTTCCTGGGTGCAGTTCTATGTTTTTTCCTGATGCTTTTCAGGACCTTGATCGGATGCCTGATACTGGCTTTGATCTATATCGTACTCGGATTTATCTTAAGGAAGATATTGATCAAGGGCAGGGAGCGCGCGGCTCTTAAGATCACAGGAATTATCCTGACGGTCCTTCTTATCCCGTCGACTGCGCTGGCGTTTTACGGGATGTGCAAGGTAAGTTTCGGGCCAGTCATCTATGACAGCTACAAGTCCTTTTCGAGATCCGGGGACGGAAATATCGATCCGGCTGATGTGCCCGATTATGCTCTTAAGTCCGTTTACTTAAAAAGACTCGACGGCCGCATCAATGCCGTGTCTTTTACGGTAGATCCCAAAGACATTGAGAAATACGAGCGCCAGGCTTACAGCTGGGGCTTTATTGATGACCCGTACCGCGGACTTTCCATAGAAGAATATGCAAGGATAATGAATTATTCGGATGATATCTACAGATATTTCACAGATATCAGGAAGACGTTAAAGCCTCTGATAGGCGATGACGATATCAACGATTATTATGTCCTTGATTCAACGATAGCAAATGAATGGGATCACGCTCGCTTTGTAAACAGGAAGACAGGCAGATTTATTATAGTAGTGACGCACCATCCGTTTTGATCTTCATATAAACAAAGAGGGGACTTTATATGGAAAAACTAACTTTAATTTTTCAATTATCTTTCAAGAAAAATCCCCCAAAAGCGGAATAGTACGATTATTGGCACATGTCATCAGTTACAATATGGTTAACCCAACGAAGAAGGAGGAAATGCCATATGATGATTAGCCCGGATATGTACATAGAGCTTATCAAAGACAAGAAATATGCAGAGCTTCTTCCTATCAGGGATGGGCTGATCCAGGCCCTTCGTGAATTCGAGGAAGAGACATATGATCCTGCACAGGCTACCATGCATCCGACACCTGACGTAAAATATCAGGTGAGGCTTCAGTACCTGAGCAAGCTCTGCGAACTCATCTGCGACAAGTTTAACGAAGAATTTGAACAGTGGTAAGGAGGAATAATTATGTTGAACGAAGGTTATTTTAGAGACAACTTGGTAGAACTTATCAACAACCCCGGCAATTACACCAAAGAGCAGCTTTACGAAGCATTCCTCGAGGTAGCTGAAAGATACCTGGATGAAATGACATCAAATCTGTGCTTTGAGAGGGACATTATCGCTAAGCTTGGAAAGAAAGCGGGCTATAAAGAGATTAACAGGATCGCCATGTCAAATCCGGCACTTAAAGATCTCGCAGAGGGTTATTACAGTAAAGATGAAAGAAAACAAAGAGTATTGGACCTCTTGGCGTTTACAGAGTGCGAATTCGATGTCAGCGTTGATGGCGATGAAGATGAAGAATTTATTGATTTAGATGACGAGGACTTAGGCGGCGAGTAAGTTTCGCTGAGAAATGTTATCTGTTATGCCTCTAACTCAGTCATTTGGTCTCAAATGACTGAGTTTTATTTTACGGGTATATTTCTAAGGAACGTTCTTGAAATATTCAAGGAAACTTAGAGAAACACCAAGACGTTTCTCTGAAAAAGAGGAGTGCAAGAATTCCTACCACTCACTTCTCAAACGTGATCTTCCTTCTGGAGATGTGCTGCATTATTGACTCCGCTATCAGGGCGTGGCCTTTTTCGTTGGGGTGGATGCCGTCGTCGCAGAGGTATTCCGAGTAGTTCTTTTGCTCAAGAAAAGCGGAAGTGATGTCGATCACGGGGATGTTGTTTTCGATGGCTGTCTTGAAGACTTCGATGTTGTATCTCTCGTGCCAGTTCGTTATGTACTGACGGTCGTTCTGCATCCACTTCAATATATTCTCTTCAGACAATCCCCTTGAGATGTGCCTTAAGTATCTGGCGGAATCTATGGGAGGAAGAGAGAGGAGCACGGGTGTTTTGCCCATGGCTTTTACCTGATCGATCATGTAGGTGTATGTGGCGGTAAAATCCTTGATGGTGCTCATGGGAGAGTGATCGCCCAAAGGATCTTCGGAGATCTCTTTCCAGTTGAAATCGCAGTCGTTGCCGCCGAATTCCATAATCACGTATTCGCCGGTCGATTCCCTGATGGAGTCAAGGTTCCTCTCAAAGACCTGTTCGCCCTTGTTTATGGTGCTTCCGAACCGGGCTTTGTTCTCGATGATGATGCCCAGAGCCTCCTCGCATTTCTTGTAAAATGCGGTGTCAGTTACCTTGTAATGATCATTCTCGTAGATAACGCCTTTGAGGACCGAATCTCCAAATGCAAGTAGTCTTTCCATTTAGTTGCTCCGTTATTGTTATCTCGTGCCTGCCAGAAGATGGGCGGCGGGGAGCATGAGTTCCTTGACCTCCAGATCGGTACCGCGGGCCGTATCGATATAGAACTCCAGGTCGGGTTCCTTGTCATAGTCATTGATCTCATATGCGGTCATTGCTTGCCTGGTGGAGAATAACCTGCGCAGTAATCTGGACAAAAGGAACAGCAATACCGTGACCACGGCAGTCACATGTACTATGCAAAAGAAGATCACTGCAAAGGTCTTGAATCCGTTTACAGACCCCGACAGATTCATTGTGAGTAAAAACAGGATGAATGCTGCCGCAATGGCAATGTATATCGGGATAGTCCAAAGACGCCTTGTTATGATCATGCTGACAATACGGTCGTACAGATCGGCTCTTCCGGATACGGGGACCTGACCGCCTGCTTCGCCGGTCTGGCCGTTTACGGCGAACTGATACTGCTTGCCCTGGTATTCCACTGTTATGAACCATACGGGCAGCAGACAGTATTTGACGCTGATATCGGTAAGGTATGTGTAATCCTTTTCGGTCCTGGGTTCATATCCGGAATACCTGTTTGCTACCGCCTGGTTAGCCGTGACCGAATACCTCTGCATCCTTTTCATCATGCGATCCGTCATGTCGGTAGGGAGCTGATCGTACTTGTTGGCATAGAACCCCTGAAGGTATTTGTTCTCGAACCTGACCATCTCGGAGTAATCGAAAGGCTCTAAGGCGGCCATGAGCTTGTTTGCTATCTGCAGCGACGCGTCAAAGGGAACGCCTTTAACGTAATACTTTATCTTGGAGCTGATCTCAGTGGGTATGCCGTTTGCTTTGGCAGTGCCGGTAAATTCGGTGTTCACGCAGCAGTCGAGGAGCCAGAACGGCACATAGAGCGCGGTCATCTTGGCAAGGCGGCACTTATTCTTAAATCCCTTCGGCGTAAACTGCCTTGTGGCAAGCCATTCGTTGAAGATACTCTTGGCTCTGTCTTTATCTATCTTGAAAGGGATTATGTAATCCGGCTTGAACTCACGGGACATGCGCTTTGTGATGAGCGCGGGAGAGCCGCAGAAAGGACACATAGTCGACATGGTGTTCTCGTCTGCGACAAGCGCGGTGCCGCAGCTGTTGCAGATTATCTCGTGGCGCTTCTTGTCGTCTTCGGACATGTCGCCGTCGCCGGTGTAATCGTGTTCCTTGTTTATTCCAAGGGAGCCTCTGGGCTCCATCGTGGTAGGATCGTAAACGTTGCCGCAGTTACGGCACATCATGCCGTTAATCTCAGGCTCGTAAAAGATGTTGGAAGCGCACGAAGGACACTTGACCGAATTGGCGGTCAGAGGCTCGATCCCGGTTTTCTTGGGCCCGGGGTTATTGGGGGTGCTGTTCCACAGAGACATTTACGGTCTTCCTTTCCGGTATTGTTCCATTATTGCGGCTTATTACATAAAGCTTCTTTATAGTATATAATTTTCGACGGAAAATCTGTACCTGTGATAGAACAGGCAGATCAAAGGGATAAATTAACGGATAGAGGAAAGAAAAATGATATCTTCAGATCAAATGACAAGAATGATGTTCATTCTTTTCATCGTTATTGTTGTCGGCATGACAGCTTTTTATGTCATCTCCAAGCTGATCAAGGAAAAAAGAAACAGCATTGATATGACTCCGCCCAAGCTTGCCGGAATGCGCTCTCCGACACATAAGGAAGCGGAAGCGATAAAAGCGCAGGTGAAGCCCAGGGTCGTAAGGCTCATTATAGTCCAGAGCCTTCTGCTTTTGCCCTTGGCCGTCATAGCAGCTCTGTCGGCTGCCGCCATGTACGAATCCAATAAGCTTGCCGCTCTGATATTTGGCTTTGTGTCAGGTGCCCTCGCGATCGTGTATATATGTACACTTACGGTCCCGCTGTCCGAGATAAGGAGCCTTAACAACAGGCTTTATTCTGTCAGCGACTGCCGTATAAAAGAGATCACTTTAGTCAAACGCTACAGGCCCAGAAACGTTCCCGCGATCGTGCGCCACGCCTTTATCGCTGATCAGGAAGGTTCGATCTGGGAGTGTGACCTGACCAAAGAAATGTACGGCCTGTCTGAAGGGACAAAGTGCCTGGTGGTGATCTACGATTCAGAGGATAAGATAAACAGGCACAACACGACAGGCAGGGTCAGATACAAAAGAGCGTTATACATTCCGCACGATTAGTATTACGTGATCTTTGTCAGCCGATCGCCTCTTTGAGCATGCTTACGCCCTGAGTTGTCAGGTGTTCGCGGTGCTCCGGCGGAGCGCTCCTCTGCGCAAAGTCTATTATCCTTAAAAGACCCAATATGCGGGCCTTGCGTTCGATCTTCGCAAGGTCTTCGCTGCTTGCGCCCGCGTAGTACGAGGAGAGGGTTCTTTTCCAGATGTGAAGTGCGTCTTCCACGGAGATGCCCAGGTGGACAGTTGCCGCTTCGGGAGCCATCTGAGGGAATATCCAGTATGAATTGGCGATCGTGGCCAGATCGAATATGGGATCTCCATAGCAGAGGGTATCCATGTCTATCAGCATCGGTTTGCCTTTGACTATGATGATGTTCTTGAGATGGAAATCACCGTGGAGGAGCTTACCTGAATCAGGGATGCCTCTTATGAGTTCTCTTATAACGTCAGCTTCATGAACTCCTATCAGATGTTCGGTGTTGTCCGCCCATTTTAAGTGGTCAGCCTTCATGTCCGCGCATTCTGCCGTGTCGGCGTCTATGCCGTGGATGAACTTAAGGAGATCTACGGACATATCTATGAAGTTCTCGAGGTTGTCCCTCGATCTGTTGACATAGCTGTCAGTGGGCTCTGCGTCCAGGAGTTCGTAGACTGCGCCGAAAGAGCTGCCGACCTTCACGATATCAAAAGAGATGGCGGTCGGAACACCGAGTATGAAAGCGCGCTTGGCTCTCTGCTTCTCGGTCAGGACTCTGTCAAAGGGGATGTCTTCCCTGTAGACCTTGACGATCTCGTCGGGCGCGATGCGGTACACACAGGCGTGTGCGCCTCTGCCTATTAATTCGCAACCTTCTATGCTCAGCTGTCTTAATCCGTCAGGGTTCATATGCCGTCACCGTCTTTGGTTAATGGATATCTCTATTATATATCCTAAACCGGGCCGGCTCACAGACTTATTCTATGTGCCTGCAGCGAGCTTTTCTTCGTTCCAGCGTTTCTCGATCTTATTGAAGATGGAGCGCGCAATGAACAGTCCTGTAAGACCTGCGGCGATCCACGCGAGAGGATCGGATGCAACGGCGATGTAGTAGTTGTGGATGCTGATCGAATAGAAGGATGTGAGCATCCTTGCGGCGAGCTCGACAAGGCCAAGAATCATGGAGATGCTCGCATAACCGACTGCCTGGATAGAATGCCTGTAGATGAAGATCATGGAGAGGAAGAAGTAGCAGACAGCGCACTCGGTGATGTAGGTCCTTGCCCAGGGTACGTAAATGGATACGTCGACTTCGGGGTCAAAGAAGATCCACAGAACGTGGGGTATGAGTAAGATCGCAACGGCTGCTGCCACGATCGAATAGACCACGTAGATCTTGAGTGCTGCCTTAACACCCTGTCTGATCCTGGGCATGTTTTTTGCGCCGTAGTTCTGTCCTGCGTATGCGGCCATCGTCTGGCCGACCGTGAACATGCCCTGTGAGATCACGCCCTGGAACTTGCTTGCCGAGGTGATGGCGGTAACGGCGACCGAATCGAAAGTATTGAACGCACTCTGCATGATGACCGTACCGGAAGCGGTGATGCTGTACTGTATTGCCATCGGGATGCCGTAGCGGAGCTGGTGCTTTATGGTGGAAGAGGAGACCTTCCAGTCGGACATTGAAGGCCTTATTGTAGGCATCTTCGCATAGATGTAGATGATGCATAAGATCATGGCTATGCCCTGGGACAGGACGGTTGCCAGGGCCGCTCCGAACGTGGCCATCCGGAACTTTATGATGAACAGAAGATCGAGGCCGCTGTTAAGGAATGCGGAGAACAAAAGGAAGAACAAAGGCATCTTGCTGTTGCCTATGGCTCTCATCAGGGAAGCGCAGTAGTTGTACATTATCATGCAGACGATGCCCGCGCAGATGGTCGTGATATAAGAATAGGCGTAATCGAAGATGTCTTCCGGCGTGTTCATCAGGGTAAGGAGAGGGCGCATGAATATGAGTCCTGCTGCCGTGATGACCGCAGCCACTATCATGGACAGATAAAAGCCGTTCGTGACGGAGGCCTTTACGCCTTTTGGATCAAGAGATCCGTATTTCTGGCTGGTCACTATCGTAAAGCCCGTTACCAGACCGTTGGACGTGCCTATCATGAGAAACATTATGTTGCCGGTGGAGCCTACTGCCGCCAAAGCCAGCGGGTTTACGAACCTTCCTACGATGATCGTGTCCACGATGTTATAGAGCTGCTGGGCGATGTTGCCTATCAGCAGTGTCATCGTGAACTTGAATATGATCGACATCGGATTGCCCGTTGTCATGTCCAGGTCGGTTCTTTTCGCTGACATATCCACCTTCTGAAAATCCTACACATTATAGGACTTAAAGAGGTTATTTATCAACCAAAAACGCCCGCGTCACTGACACGGGCGTTCCTGGTTAAGGGACTGGATTATAGGATTGGAAAGATTATTTACTCAAAACTCTTCTGCTTCAAAAGATCTGTTCTGGAATGCCATTTCTCGCGCTCTGCGACGCTGTATTTGAAAGTGAACTGTGAAGCCTTTTTCAATGCCTTCTGTTCATATAACGAAGCAAGGTGCATCCAGCCTGCGACCAGCAAGGTAAGAACCGCTGCAACGATCAGTGCCGTGATGCCGTTCATGCCCTTGAGCATTGCTGACGTTACGCACATTCCGATGACTAAAGCACCGAGTATACCGCCGACGATCTTGACTCTTTTTCTGCTGAACCTGAATATAAAAGGAATCTTTGCGTATTCTTCGCGAAAGATAAAATCGAAAACATCATCGTTTGTCAGTTCCATAACTTCTTCCTCCGTTTTGCGGTAATTGTTTCTTGATGAGCTCATTATTACAGGTGTCAATAAGCCTTCCAATCACCAATGTCTTCCGTGTTTGTCGAATAAACTACACTTAAGGGGAAGAGTGTTTACGAATGAGTTTTCCGGGCAGCAAAAAAGGCTTTGGGTCAGCCCCAAAGCCTTTTCCGGTTAGTGTTATTTATCCTTCGATGGCAATCGTTGTGTTGGAAGGAAGTTCCTTGAGTTCTTTCTTCGGAATGCAGAGCTTGAGCACACCGTCTTCGAACTTAGCCTTAACGTCCTCGACCTTTACGCCGTCGCCGACATAAAAGCTTCTCTGCATTGAGCCTTCGTATCTCTCCTGACGGATCACCTTGCCGTGCTTCTTTTTCTCGCTGTCATGCTCCTTGGAAGCTTCGATCGTAAGGTAGCCGTTCTCGAGATTGATCTTGATCTGGTCCTTCTTGAATCCCGGAAGATCCATGTCCATCTCATAATCGGTCTCGTTCTCATGGACATCAGTCTTCATGAGGTTCTGCGCGTGCTTTCCGTAAAGCTGCCTGTCGATATTGGCAAGCTCTCTTGTAGGTAAACCCAAAAATTCATCAAAAAGATCTTCTCCAAATAAACCGGACATCAACATAAATATCATCTCCTTTGAAAATGTTGTTATCCGAGCAAGAAGCGGAGGTCTGATCTCCATTTATTGATCTTCGTTCCTTTGTTCTGTCTGCATTATAGCACCCTCATTAGCACTCGCAAGCGAAGAGTGCTAATAAATTTGACTATCTTTGACTTTCGTTTTTGTGCAGTTTTAAAGCCGCCCGCTTTCTGAAAGGGGACTAAAATAAAAGGGGATTTACAATCATGATATAATTATCCCGGAATTTATGACTCAGGCAGTGAGTCTAAGGGAAGGGATATATATGGATGGTTTTTTCAGTTGGAAGGACAAGCTTAATCTTAAGTGTTTAATGATAGTGTTCCTGCTTGTAGGGCCGTTAGCATTGATCTGGGGATGCGTGGAATTAGCGGTCAATTACCAGAACACGAGCAGATGCTCAGCCGAAGCAATGGGACAGGTGGTCAGTGTTGAAAAAGAAAACCGTATGACGCTCAAAGGCTCTGTTTATACTGTATATTTTGCAACAGTTAAGCCTGTGGACAGCAATATCTTCAGCACTCCAGAGCTCAAATCTACTAAGTCATCCCATGCCTATGAGAAGGACGAATACGTTAGGATCAAATACGATCCTTCCGATCATTCAAGATATATCATAGAGTATTCGGATCCTTCTACCGGCTCGGTAAATCTGATCATCGCCGGTGCTGCCCTGACCTTTATCGGTCTGCTCCTTCTGATCGTCCCGAAGATATTGGAAAAGAAATAGTATAATTAACAGTGGAACGGCCGCGGGGGCATTTATGCTCCTTAAAGATACGGCCAAAACTACTGTATGGGGGAACGTCGGCTTTGGGCAATCCATTGGTCAAAACTTTGAAGACCGTGAATTTCATGGCCGGAAAGGCATCTTCGCTTGCGGAGATCAAGCGCCACAGGAAACAGTCCGAATGGGCACACGGCCTTGCGACTCCCATAGGCGAGGTTGAGCGAAGAAAATTCCGCACCGGAAGGATCCCCTGTGAGGAGTTCAAACCCGTCAAGAATTACGATCCCGGTTATGTGATACTCTACTGCCACGGCGGCGGTTATATCTGCGGCGGCTTGGGCTATGCGGGCAATCTCGCAGCGAAGCTTGCCATTGCAACAGGTTTTACGGTCTATTCGTTCGCATACAGGCTCGCACCAGAGCACCCTTATCCGGCAGCATCAAAAGACGCTTATGCGATGTGGAGATACATCACGGGCAATGTGGCTGATGCAGAGCACGTGCTCCTGGCGGGCGATTCGGCAGGCGGCAACATGGCGCTCTGCCTGACGCAGAGACTGATCTCGGAGGGTAAGCCTGCTCCGCGCGAGGTTCTCCTGTTCAGTCCGTGGACCGACATGACGTGTTCTTCAGAGTCTTATGAGACCAACAAGGATGTTGATCCTATCCTTACGAAAGAGTTTGTCATGAACTCAGCCAAAGCGTACCTGGGGGACAACGATCCGGCTGATCCTTTGTTCAGCCCGATCTTCGGGAGCTTTGAGAAATTCCCGCCGGTATTCATAATGGCCGGAAGAAACGGTATCTTAGTAGATGACAGCATAAGGCTCAAGGAAAAGATAGAGCAGGCCGGAGGCACGGCCACGCTTGATATTGAAGAGAAAGGATGGCATGTGTACCAGCATGTGCCCGGCGCATTGGCGCGCAGGGCGATGAAGAGGCTTGGTGCGCATGTGTCGCAGGAGATAAATGGGAAGCGATAACTGGTACAGGATCGACAATGTTGCCAAGGTCTTTCTGGCAACTGCAGGGAAGCGGGACACAAGATCGTTCCGCTTAAGCTGCACGCTCAAAGAAGATGTCGACCCGGAGCTCCTGCAGCAGGCGGTTCTCTCTGCGATCGAAGACCGTCCGCAGGTGCAGGTCAGGATAAGAAGAGGCCTTTTCTGGCATTACCTGGAAGATACAGACCTTCTGCCTGTCGTTAAAAAAGAGGACGACCGTATCTGTCCTATCCTTTATGTGCCGTCAAAGACCATGCTCCACTACCAGGTGACTTATTTCGGAAAGCGCATCAATCTGGATATCTCCCATGTCTTGGGAGACGGCACGGGTGCGATGGAGTTCCTCAACATAATCGTGCTCGATTACTTAAGGAGAAAATATCCCGGCGAGTTAGACGACATTATGGTCCATTCAGGTGCTTCAGAAGGTGACCTGAGCCAGGACAGTTACCGCCAGTTTTTCGGAGGCAAGAACCTGCCTCACGCGTCTGACAGGAAAAAGGCTTATCACTTAAGCGGACTTAAGCTCCCATATAACCAGCTTCAGTTCATTGAGATAAAGATGCCGACCTCACAGATCCTTCCGAGGGCGAAAGAACTCAAGGTCTCGCTGACGAGCTACCTGGGCGCCCTCTGGATGCTCGCGATCCGCGACGAGATGCCGCCAAGGAAGAGAGATCTCCCCGTGACGGTATCACTGCCGGTAAACCTTAGGAATTACTATCCTTCAAAGACCGCCCGTAACTTCTTTAACAGCGTCAACGTCACGCACGTCTTTGACGGCGATATCACGCTCGAAGAGCTTGCCTCTGAATTTGACGCTGCGCTTAAGAGCCAGCTGACCGAGGAGAACGTCAAGAAACAGATGGATACCTTTGAGACCATGGAGTACGTAGCTCCGGTCAGAGTGGTGCCGCTGTTCATCAAGCAGCTTGTGGTGCGTCATTTTACACTGAAATCAAGCAAGAAGGTGACCATGACGTTCTCTAATATGGGAGTGCAAAAGCCCCCTAAGTCACTTGGCGAGCGGATAGAGAACTACAGCGGATTCTGCAGCACGAATTCCATCTTCTCGACCATGTTCGGCTACGGGGATAATCTGACTTTGGGAGTCTCTCTGGCATATCAGAACACCGGTGTCGTGAAGAACTTTGTGAGGTTCTTGTCCGAGTCCGGAGTGGACATCACCGTTAGTGCGACGGAGGTGATCAAATGAGACGCTGTCCTTATTGCAAGGTTAATATCGCAGGAGATCTCGGCAAGTGCCCTTTGTGCCAGAGCAAGCTGGGCGGAGGCGCTGAAGAACCCTGCTACCCTAAGTTTGAGGCACAGAAGAAGAGGTCTTTCTTCTACAAGATGCAGCTGCTTGCTGTCTGGAGCGTACTGATAATAGGGGTCTGTCTGGATTTCATGGTAAAGATAAGGCTGCCCGGGTATCCGGATCTTCATTGGAGCCTTCTGCTTGCCATGTGGCTCGTGGGCTTTGAGTTCGGGATCATGCGCCAGTTCAAGCCCGGAACGGGATCTGCGGGCAAGGTGACCATGATGGTCATCATCACGATCGCGATGTGGTGCGTCACAGCTTACTTCTTCGGGCTGTTGAAGATAACGCTCGATCTGGTGGTGCCGGTCGTGCTCGCGGCGACGATAACGGCGAACTTCGTGCTTGCGCTGATAGACAAGAACGGCAACACGATGCTCTATCTTCTCACGGGACTTTTTATGGGGCTCGTGCCGAGCATCATATACTTTTTCGCGAGCGCAAAGATGCCTCTTGCCTGGGTCATCTGTCTGATGGTCAGCGTGATACTTTTCGCTGGCTCGGTCATATTCAGGGGAAGGGCAGTCGCTGCCGAGTTCCAGAGAAGATTCCATTTGTAAGGTTATCAGCCGGAAACCGGAATTTCGAGACATGCGGACTTTAAGAACCAACACATGGAATAAATTGAACGAGAAGCAGAAGGCTTCCGCATTGCTGTGGACAAAACAGGCAACTGCCCGCAAGATAATTCCGGCCGCAGCATCGATCGCAGTGTTTTTTGTATTATATGCGGTTTACACATTTTCACGCATAGTCAATGGCAAGAGTGTAATAGGAGACCGCAGCAGCAATATTTTATTACTGATGCTGGTCGTGATCGTGTTATTTTGTTTATCGCTGATACTGACAGAAATACGAAAGATCATAGCAATAAGATCGGATAAGGCTATGATCACAGATGTTGTGATCGTTTCCAAGGAAATACGCCGCGGCCATAGAAGCAGCATACACTATTATGTGAAAGTTAACGGGCTTTTCGAAGACAATAAGCCGGTTGAAAAATACATATCGATCTCGAAAAATCTGTACAGCGTAGTAAATGCTAACGAAAAAGGATACGCAATAAGATTTGATCCGGCTGATAACGGTAAACTTCCCGATAAGATCGGGTATATTCCAAAATAAAGACCGGAAGACCTTACCTGAAGATTGCCTCATTTTCAAGGGCTCTTTTCGATTGACACCTCTGGTTTAACGCGTTAAACTGAACACGGTTTAACATGTTAAACCAGTTATTTTTTGAGGTTGGCCATATGGAAGAATTGGTATTGTTTGAAGCTGAGAAGAAACTGATGGAGATTATCTGGCAGGTTGCACCTATTGAGTCAGGCAAGCTGGTGAAGATCGCAGGCGATAGTATCAATTGGAATAAATCAACTACATATACAGTTCTCCGTAAGCTGGTCGCCAAAGGTTTTGTCAAGAATGAGGATTCGGTCGTAAGCGTTCTTATTCCAAAGGAAAAAGTGCTGATATCGGAAAGCAATCAGATAGTAGAAGAGAGCTTTTCCGGTTCACTGCCGAAGTTTGTGGCGGCTTTTTTCGGGAACAAGAAGACGTTGAGTGATGAAGATGCCGATGCTCTGATGAAGCTCATAAAGGAAAACATGAGAGGCGGCAAATGATGGAAACCCTGTTCTTTAAAGTTTTCGGGATGTCCGTCACGGGGAGCATAGTGATCCTCATCACTTTGCTTGCCAGATTTCTTCTTAAGAAAAGATCCAAGAGATTCATCATGATCCTCTGGGCTTTTGTGGCCGTAAGGCTTCTTATTCCCATAGGGTTTGATTCGTCATTCAGTATCTTCAACTTTATTCCTTTACAGACACAAACCTATACTGCAGCTCCAAGGGTTCAGGATGCGGCAATACCTGACAAACGCGCATATATCAACATCGATGAGGAATCCGTAAATACCGGAGCCGTTACGATGTCAGACGACCCCGGAAGCGCAGAACTGTTACCGGATATCAAGACCGTACTTTCGCTGGTATGGCTTGCCGGCGCTATAGGCATAGCAGGGATCTGCTCTGTCCAATATATCAGGCTTAAGAAAAGACTTGAGAGCGCTAAAAAAGTTAGCGGCAATATTTATGTATCTGAGAAGATCAGCATACCGTTTGTTTTCGGCCTTTTTGTACCCAGGATATATTTGCCTGACGTTCTCGAAAAAACCGAGAAGGAATATATCCTGCTTCATGAAAAGACACACATAAAACACGGAGACTGGCTTATCAAGATCATAGGCATGACTGCGGTTGCCGTTCACTGGTTTAACCCTCTGGTATGGCTTGCATATATGCTTTTCGAGCGTGATATCGAGATGAACTGCGATGAGAGTGTTGTGGCTGGCTTAAGTGATGAACTGAAGCAGGCTTATACAATGTCTATCGTCTCCTATGCCCAAAAGAGCAACAGCAAGAGATATCTGGTAACACCGTTGGGATTCAGTAAAGTCAATTTCAGCAAAACGGAGGTTACAAACAGAGTGAAAAACATAATCAACTTTAAAAAGGGAAGGACAGCCACAGCCTTAGCCATCACAGCCGCGCTTATCATTGTCGGCGGAGCATGCATCCCCAATTCAAAGACGAGTGCCGATGAAGCAACCGTTGTGACTGAGACTACAGAAGAGACCAAGGCCGCGGAAACCACGAAAGAAACGACACAGATCAAGGAAACTGGAAAGGAAACGGAGCCTGAAGTACCGGAAGAGAATTTACCTTCCTACCCCGCGCCGGATTACGATATTGCGCCCGGTGACGCAAAGTATGCAATGGAATTTTTAGGAGTTCCGTATGTTGAAGGCGGTGAAGACGAAAACGGCTTCGATAATAAGGGGTTTGTAAAGTATCTGTATTTTCAGATGTTCAGTTCCGGTTTCCCGGACGACTACAATGAGTTATTGTACTTCGGCCTTAAAGTATCGGAGAGCAAGGCGCAGGTCTCTGACATAGTATGCTTCAGTGAAGGCGATAACAGCGAACTCATAGCGTTCTGCATCGGTGACGGAAAGGCCGTCTATGCATCCCCTAAAGAAGGAAAGGTTGTCTTAAAGGACATCAGCAAGATGAAGGTCAAGTCCATAAGACATCTGATCGATTATTATGCTACATCCGGCAACGGATAATCGGATAATCAGGGAATACAGCCCATCGGATCTCACGGTCCGGTGGGCTTTTTTCATTATCGGGGACAGACAGCAGTTGTTAATCCATCGGGAAAAATCGTATCATAGAGTTATTCCGATAACAGGAGTTCTGACTATGAAAAAGATAATGAGTTTAGTGATGGCAGGTGCGGTTATGCTCAGCCTGAGTGCATGCTCGGCGGGTTCTAAACCAGGTGACACCTCTGCTGCTTCCGTAACGGAGACCACTCTGGGAACAACCACTGAGGCGACGACCACAACTACTACTGAAGAAACGACGACGGAAGAGACGACCACTGAGTCAAGCGCTGAACCGGAAATCAACTTTGAAGAAATGCTCCCTAAAGAAGGTGAGATATTTACCGACTTTAAAGAGCAGCGTTACGATGATATCTCAGATAACATCCTGAAAGCTTTATGGCTCAGAACAGATACCACCGCAAAGGAATATGCGGCCAGGTTCTCGACAAAGCCTTCTTATTCATATTCCAAAGGTGTCTGGACCTTTGATTGGACCAAGAAAAAGAAGAAAAAAGGCAAGGCCACGCAGCCGTATGATACTTTCGGAAAGATAACGATCAAAGCAAATAAGGATGGCGACAAGATCGTACTTGACGAGAAAAGTTCGATCTCCTTTACGGTTTACATTAAGGATCTGGATACCGGCCGCGCGGTCTATAACATGATCAAAAAGGGGATCAGTAAAGACGGCATGTCCGATGCGTATCTAAAAGACGGTTTGGCAATTACTCCTAAACGCTGTTACTACAATTACAGTGTGACGGAGAAGTATAAAGATCTTATCAAATATGTGGGCGTCGAGATCTCTGTTAAGTGCTCCGTAAAGCCTGCAGGAGCTGAATAAGATCTGATTTTTCATAGAAGAGGGCGTCAGGTCCTTATTCCCGGTTTGTTCTTCAATTTCAGTCGAAAGTGAAGAGGTTTTTGGGAATGGCTATGCAGAACTACGGTCGGGCGGCGTCAACTTTTCCTTTTAAAGTATTGTTAAGGTTTTCGCTTTGTTCAAAAGTGATTAATCAAATTGAAAAACAGAACTGATATCCTACGGTTATCAGGTTATTGTCGGCAGAACAGATAATATAGATTTTAAATTGGGGGGCAATATGAAGAAAAAACTTTTTACTGTGATTTTGGCGTCAACACTTTTGCTTTCAGCATGCAGCTCAGGACAAAAGACAGAGACAACGTCATCGATTGAGGAAACTACAACGACGACAACAGAGGCAACTACGACCACAACTGAAGCAACAACCACTACTCAATCACCGATTGCTAATGCAAAACCTGAAGATTACGCTGATATTCATTATTCCCTCGAAAAAGATGATTATGAAGATGTACCAGTGGATCCGTTTGCTTCGGATTTTGAATTCGTGGATGCGGAATTGATCAAAGATGACCAGAATAATATGATTATTTATCCCAATTATCAGGCCGGGAAAAACATGGTCGTTAAATTCAAAAGCGATAAACAATTTAAGTTTGGCGCAATATCACAAAGAGAATCTTCCAAGCAATACGATACAGATTATTATCTTTTGATAAAAGATTATGAAAAAGCTAATATTGCGAAAATCGCAAGCGCTACTAAAGGCTATACTTCTACTATCTCGAAATTTCTCAAATATAACAATGGTGTTTATACTTTGACTATTCCTTCGAAATATGCAAAAACCGATAGTCAATTTTTCATACAGTTATATACGAAAGGTAAGTCTTTTAAAGACGGAGACTACGGTTTGGGTGATTCAATGACGTTTTTTATCCGATGCGAAAAGGAACCGTTGCCGGCAAAACCAACTTTTACCATTGAACAACATGCCGGGGTAAGTAATGAGGTAGAGGCTACGGACTTGACTTTTGTCAATGCAAAGATCGAAGTGGAAAATGACGAACACACATTCTATCCTGGTGTTCCAACTTACACTGCTGGTCAGGATATGGTTATCACTTTTAAGTGCGATAAAGAATTAACTCTTTCGGTTCTTATGAAGGTTAATGAGAATGGGAATGTGGATATCAAAGATCCTAATTTTGTTACATGTGCTAGCGGAACTTATACTGTTACTATTCCGGCTAAGTATGCGCAATCTAAAGATTTATTTAGTTTCTGTTTTGAATCAGCAGATGGAAAGGAACTTTATTTTTATTTTATTTGCATATAACTGAATGGGAGACATATATGAAGCGTGAATTGGGAATCGCAAGGTGCGGGCTGGCATGCTGCCTCTGCTCGGAGAATGTTACTTGCAAGGGGTGCAGGAGGGATGGATTCAAAGAGCTGTCGTGGTGCAAAGACGCCGAATGGTGTGAAGTAAGAAGATGCGGCATCGACAAGGATATCGCAGGATGCTATGAATGCGAGCCTGCGGACTGCCGCAAGGGACTCTATGCGGATAAGATCAAGGCACGCGCTTTCGCTGAGTTTGCCAGAAGGTATGGCGTGGAGGAGCTGCTCGATTGCCTTGAGAGGAACGAGAAGGCAGGTATCGTCTACCACCGTGAAGGAATCATGGGCGACTACGATGAATTTGACGACCTTGAGAAACTGATCGGTTTCATCAAGACAGGTAAAAGGTGAAAAAATAGATGATATAATGTGTAAGGCAGATGAGGAAATGTGCTGAACCGCACAGAGTTTTAAGGGATATTGATTATGGCTACATTGTCTGAGAAGCCTATGGTCATAGGCGCTGTTAATGTTTCGAGTACGGAAGTTAAGTGTCCGGGGTGCGGTGCTTCGATCGGCTTAAAATACGATCCGGAAACTCTGAACATGACCTGTCCTTTCTGCGGACTGGTCTCGCAGCTTCCTAATCCGGGATCGGCTCCTGCTGTTCAGGAGCTCGACTTTAACACTGCTTTGCAGCGTGCCAGCGTAAACTGGGGCAACATCAAGAAAATGATCGTATGCGCCAACTGCGGCGGTCAGACGATCTTCGATGCCGAGCAGGTTACAGGTGCTTGCCCGTTCTGCGGATCCACGAGCGTAACCCCTGCAGCGGAAAATTCCCAGATAATGGCTCCGCAGGCCGTTATTCCTTTCGGCATTGCCAAAGAACAGACCCAGCTGTGTTTCGAGAATTTTATCAACAGCAGTCATGTAGCATCCAGAAAAGTCTATGGATGCAAATTAGAAAACGTTTTGGGCATCTATCTTCCGTTCTGGACGTATGACACTCTGGTGGTCTCAGACTACTTTGCGCATACCATGGAAACAAAATATACGCCCAGTGTGAGTTTCAGAGGCGTGCTTAACAAGTTTTACGATGACCTCGTCATCTACGGCTCTGACAAGATCCGTCATCCGCATATTAGCAAAGTCCAGGAGTTTGACTTCCAAAGAATGGTTCCCTATACACCGAAGTATCTGGCGGGCATTCCGGCTGAGCGTTATACAGTCGGTCTTAATGACGGCTGGGAACGTGCAAAAGAGCAGATCAGAGCAAAAACAAAGAGGATCTTGAATAGAAAGTTCTTTATGAAAGCCGCCATTGATGCGATAAATTACAGTTTCTATAACGTCAAGTTCAGATACGTTCTGGCTCCGATCTATCTCGCTACATTCAAATGCGGAAGGAAAACATATCCTGTAGCCATCAACGGACAGACGGGCAAGGCTTACTGTAAGTTCCCGACTTTCCTTGGCAAGCTTGTCGTAATACCTCTTATAGTCATCTTGTTGTCGCTGCTGGTGTTTTTCATTGCGGTTATAGTGCCTGAGATAAGGTAAAAGGGATGGATAGGCCTATGTCAAATTGTGTGAAATGCGGTTCGGAATTAAAGCCTTCAGATAAGTTCTGTCAAAAGTGCGGAACGCTTAATATTCAGCCTGTTAAGAGAGCCAGGTGGAACTGGCTTCCTTGGTTAGTGGCATTGGGTACTGCGTTATTAGTCATTATGTTTGCCGGGACGGCGGTTCGTGAGATCTACAGAAGAAATACGGGTTTCTATGAAAGGCGAAATGACCCGTCTTATAACGTAACTGTTACCGATGCAGTTAACGAGACTTTCAGCAGCGAGCTGTTCGGGGAGAACACCAAATTCGCGTATCCGGAGGTCTCCATAAAAGGAAAGAACACAAATTCCGCTAACCAAAAGATCGCAAAGGAAATAGAAAAGTACCACGAAGGCAGGGAAGGGCAATTCGCTGCTGATTACACATATTATTTCAACAAGCATTCTTCTTTCAACAAAAAAGTGTTATCCATTGTAGTCGAAGTCTGCTATGTCCGGACAAGTACGCGCTCCGACAGTACATATTTTGTTTATAACATCTCCATCGAAACCGGACGGCTTTTGGATACCGAACAAACGCTCAGATCGTTCGGAATAGGTCAGACAGGTCTGGAAAATTCCGTAAAAAGGACTTATGACAGCTATGTCAAGACAGTGAACCTGACCGATGAAGAAAAGAAGGAGCTGTATGATGACGCACATTTGGCAGAACCTTTCTTCGGAAAAGACGGCCATCTTTGTTTTGCTACTGTCATTCCAAAAGAAGACGGAGATAATGAATCCATCCTTTTTGACGCACATACCAAAAAGGTCTTACCGGGTCCGATAGTCTTCAAAGGAAACGGAAATCTGAATGATATGGAATAAGGCGGCTGAGGTTACTCAACCGACCTTTGACGGGGACGGCAACCCGAACTTTCCGCAGATCGTGTCAGCAAACTTGTAATTGTCTTTGACTGCAGCCTGGGTATCCAGGAAAATAACCGTGTTGCCCTGAAGATAAAAGCCTCCGCCGATCTTGTTGTATCCGGCTGCGCTTGCCGAAGAGCTAATGGAATAAGTTACTCCGGAGCTTGTTCCTGTTTTCCCGTCTTCCTCGTCACCATACTTTTCGACAAGGACGTTGTATGCGTCTTTTGCATCTTCGGCGTTATCAAAAGACATGTAGCAAATAAACGAAGGGTAAGATCTGTTGTCGCTTCCCTTTTCGGAGACAGCGGCCATGATGAAATCAGTCGTTTTTATATCCGGGAAGGTATCAAAACGGTCAACGATAAGATTGCTGTATTTTTCGGCTTCATCTTTATCGGCAGCAACAAAATAGCCGTTTTTGCCGCCTCTGGTCGCTATCAGATTTGACAATGCTCCGATATTATCGGTCTTTTCTATTCCGTAAGATTCGATCTCCGCAATAAAGTTTTGGCGTGTTAATTCTTTCCTGGCGCATCCCGCAGATCCCATGACAAATGCGGCAACAAGCAAAAGAGCAAATAACTTTCTTGAACGTCTCATTTTCGATCACCCCTGAATATGTTCCAAAAAGCCCTGCATTTCTTTATATGCATCAAATCAAGTTTAAACCACCAGAGCCCAAAAAGGAAACCCGGAACCGGGTTGGGCCGTGTTTTAAGATATAATTAGTTTTATGACACACCTATATGGGAAAAGGGAAAGACATTATGGAGATCAGATACAGACAGATAAGTAAAGAAGACGGGTACGAATGGTATACGTTGCTCAGCAGGGTCTGGCGCGCATCTTATGCCCATATCCTGCCTGAAGAATATTTCGATGCACGTGACAGGAGCGTTGAATCCAGAGCCGCTGAATTTACCGAAGAGCTTTTTGCAGGTGACAGGAAGATCGCCTATGTAGCAGAGCACGACGGGAAGATCGTAGGCCTGATCTTCGGCACGCTGGATTCGAATTACGATTACTTTAAAGGCAGCTATGCTGATCTTGTTGCGATCTATATATACCCGGAATATCAGGGAATGGGCATAGGCACGGCGCTCAAGGACATATTCGTAAAATGGGCCCGGACCAAGAATGCAGACAGGTATGTCATAGGCGTTCTGAAGGAAAACCATAAAGCCCGCAGGGTCTATGAATCCTGGGGAGGAAGGCTGTCTGAGCACGAACAGGATTACATGATAATGGGCAGAGGGTATCCTGAAGTGTTCTATGTGTTTGAGATAGAACAGAAATTAGTCTGAGGGCAGGAAAACGACATCAACTGTAAATCCGGATCTTAAGTACTACTCATTCCCCATGACCTCCTCACTTTCAATACCAAAGAGAGGAACCTGTGGGGAATAGACCGTTTTTTCGGACGTCATTCCCCATGACCTCCTCACTTTCTATACCAAAGAGAGGAACCTATTGGGAATGGACAGATATATCACGAATATAGCCGGCTGACATGATCAGATGCATTTTGTGCGCATGATTTTGCAACAACTGATCTGTCCTGTGGCTTAAGATCTGATCTTCCGTTAGACTCACAGCAACGGGAGGTGTTCCAATGAAGAAAGATCCGATGTCAAATAAATATCTGGTCCTGTTCTTTGTGCTGACTCTGGCCTGGACATGGATCTGCGGATTCATTCCGGTCCTGTTTGGATTAACCGGAACAGGTGCGGGAACGTTCGTATTCTATTTCGGAGGCGGAGCTCCTTCTGTCGTCGCGCTTTTCCTTGTCTTTCTGACGTATCCGAAGGATAAGCGCAAAGATTACTTCCACAGGTGCTTCAGCTTCAGGAAGATGGGGCTGAAGTGGCCGCTGATAACGATCGCAGTCTTTACGTTGCTGTCGGTATTAAGCATCTTCATAGGTACCGGTCTGATGGGCTTTGAGATGCCTGAGATGGATTACATAAAGGCCATAGCTCATAACCCGCTGAATATATTCCTCGTTCTGCTGCTGTCGCTCATCTCCGGTCCTCTCAATGAGGAATTCGGCTGGAGGGGATATGCGCTTGACAGACTTCTGATAAGATTCGGTTTTCTCAAAGGTTCGCTTCTGCTGGGATTTATCTGGGCAATATGGCATCTCCCGTGGTATTTTACGCCGGGTCAGGCACAATATAACCTCATGCAGGATTCAGTCTTTCACGCATTGATGTTTATACCGAGTGTCATGATGCTGAGCGTTTTCGTATCCTTCGTGTATATTAAGACTGACCGGAGCATTCTCGCGGGTGCTTTGGTGCATATGTTTAGCAATTTGATCGGAAGTCAGTTATTATCTCCTTATACGACAGAGATAAGTATGCTCGTAAGATATACGAATATGCTGTTCTTCCTTGGCATGACCGTTTATGCGGCGTTTTCGCGCAGGTTCAAAGAGGAAGCGGCGGCCGTTATCTGCAGCATACGGAAGCGGGAACAGGAAGGTTAAATGCAGATCATAACCAGGCAGGTCCAGGGCAAGCCACTTACCGTCACGATCGAGTATCCGGAATACACCGAGTCGGTCAGAGGCATTATTAAGCGTATCGAGAGTTTGGACATAAAGTTCAGCGCGTTTTCGGATGAACGCCGGATGCACATCGCCATGTCCGATGTGTACTATCTCGAAAACGTCGACAGAAAACTGTTCCTGTACACCAGGGATGATGTCTTCAGGCTTGATAATTCGATGCAGGAGATAGGGAAGATCACGGAGGACTCGGATCTTGTCAGGATCTCAAGAACGTGCATCATGAACACCTCTCATCTTAAGGAGATCAAACAGCTTAAAAACAGCCGTCTCGAGGCAATGCTCGACAACGGCGAGAGGCTCATTGTATCGCGCAAATATCTGCGCGACATTAAGAGGAGGTTCTAGATAAATGCCTGTCAGGAAAATCCTTAAAGATACATGCATACTTGCGGCATTGATGATACTTGCGGTGTTTACACTGTCGATCATCTGGTCGGGCGTAACGGCAGAGATCTCCCTAGTTCTGGCGCTTTTCGGTCTTGCACTGATTATTACGGTCGTAAATTTCCTTTTCGATGAATACCTGTCGCTCACGATCTTTTTGAGCTACATCATTAAATACTTTGTCTTCTCCGGGATCGTAATGCTGTTCGGCTTTATCGCGGGATGGTTCTTCCCGAGCAATTTCTGGATGGCATTTATCTATGTGGGTGTCGTGCTGGCGCTCGCATTCGTGATCGATGCTTTTACGGTCAAGAGAGACATCGGTTATATCAACGAGCACATCAGGGAGAGGATCCATGGAACTGAAAAACTTGAGAAGAACCGGTGAAGGAATGCAGCACATGATCCGTGAATTGGAAGATACAGCAAAAGCCGCGTCACTGTTTGACGGTTGGGAAGAAACGCTGATCTATTCATGCCTTCAGAAAGTTATGGGCAAGATATATGTTACTGATCCGGACAGGCCTGTATCTGCCATGGCTTTCGTC
>CACYMP010000011.1 GCA_902775565.1 Oscillospiraceae bacterium | reverse complement strand
CTAAAACAAAAACCGGATTTGACTCCGGTCTGTTTGCTATGCCCAGTTATTTCAAAACAGAAAACTGCCAACAAGCTCTTGATTTTTGTTAGCAGGTTTCTTTGCCTTAAAACAAAGAGCAATAATCGAAACTATCAATAATCCGAATGTGAGTATCACACTCAATAATTCATAATCAGTCATACTGCACCTCCTTTCACCATGAACGAGTCATGGATTTAGGAGGTCAACCGCCTGCCGTGCCGGCAGCACTCCAAAACAATTATAACTGCTCAAGCACCTGAATTTAGCCGACAAAAGCCTACAAAAACCGACAATGTGAACACTGCACCGATCTTCTTTTGAACGGGAAAAGTGCCTCAATAATCGGAATAATGTAAAATAAATTAATAAGTAATCTTCATTAAAGGAAACAGACTTATGCCCTTTACGATAATCAGAGATGACATAACAAGAGTTAAGGCTGATGCGATAGTCAACACTGCCAATCCCAAGCCTGCGATCGGCGCAGGTACAGACAATGCCATCTATACGGCTGCAGGTAAGGAGAAGCTCCTGGCGGCAAGGAAACTGATCGGTGACATCAAGCCCGGAGATGTCATTGAGACAGCCGCTTATAATCTTGATGCAAAATACATTATCCATACAGTCTGCATTGAATGGGATATCGATAATGAGACAGCACTTGATACGTTGAAGTCGTGCTATAAGAACTCGCTTGATCTTGCTCTGGAACTCAACTGCAAGTCCATTGCATTCCCGCTGATCGGAACAGGGGCATACGGCTTTCCTCACGATGAGGCGGTTGAGATAGCAAAGAGTGTTTCCAAGAAGTTCCTTAAAGAGACCGGCAGCGACATGAAGATAATGCTCGTTGTTTTCGATAAGGATTCTTATGAATCGACGGCAGCGGTCGCGAAAAAGATAAAGCAGTATATAGACGATAACTATGTAGAAAACGCTGTCGTGGATGAATACGGTCTGACCGATGAAGACTGGCGTGATATGAGTACGATAAGGCGCAGGCGTGAGCGCTATTTCCATGGCGCAAGCAACCGACCTCTCAGCCGCGATGAACAGGCTAAGCTCGATGCGGTCTACGATGATGCGGCGAAGCCTTTCAGCGTCAAGGTTTTTGAATTAGCAGACAAGAAGAAAATTAAGTATTCTAAACTGTATGGCACCAATGAGAGGTATTTCAGCAAGCAGGTTATCTCTGCCATGCAAAAAAATTCAAATTACCATCCGGCTAAGTTTGTCGCGGTTACTATATGCATTGTTCTTGAACTCGATCTTGATGAGACACTGGATCTTTTGGAAAGAGCTGGTTATACACTGAGCAGGAGCCGCAAGGCGGATGTTGTTATCAGGGCTTGTATAGAGAACGGGATCCGCGATTATGAAAAAATTGATAAAAAACTGGAAGAAAACAGTTGTGAGGAATTGAGAAAGCTGAAGTGACGAAAGCATTGTAAATACTATATTCCGCTCCTTTCCGGGGCGGTTTTTTATAGCTTTTGAAACGTCAATCTGCAGTTGACCTATTCCGCCTTGATCCGTCCTACAATAAAGCCATAACAAGCAAACGCAAGGGGAAGGCGAAAAAAGGAGGTCAAAAAAAATAGTCCGATTAAACGGACATACTCCCCTAAGGAAGCATGCTATACTGAAACTACCATAAAGAGTGCGCGAGGGACAAGCCCGGTGACCGCACAGCAACCTGCAATAGGGCAAGGTGCTAAAGCTTGAACGATGGTTATTACCTCCTATCAGAAGAAGTGATCATCCGTCGTCTCGAGCAGACGATCTAACTAATATACATTTAAGGAGGAAAAAGCATGAGCAACAACATTAAGTACATTGCAAAGTACCAGAAGGAAAACACGATTCAGGTCAACGTCAGGCTGAGCAAGAAGTACGACGCAGACGTCATTGCGAAGCTTACCAGCCTGGACAACACCGGCAAGTCCACATACATTAAGAGGCTTATTCGCGAGGACATTGCCAGGAGCAACGGAGAGGTGCCTGCAGAGGTTTCCGAAGAGAATTCAGAGCAGGAGGAGACTCCTTCCGAGAACGAGGAAGATAAGAGTCTTACTATTGCGGAATTGGCTGTTGCAATAGGTTCAAGCGTACAAACTATTAACGGCTGGTACCGCTGGAAGAAGGAAAACCCTGAACACGAGTATGCAAAGCGTCTGCCTGATTTCTTCAGGCTTGGAGCACATAGGACCAGACATTGGCATGAGTCAGACATTCCGAAGCTTATTGAGTTTAAGAACTCAATTCCACAGGGAAGAAACGGAATAATGGGTTCCGTAACGCAGAGATACTACAAGAACAGCCGTTGGAATAAGGGCAATGCAGCATAAGGAGGAAATGATATGAAGAACAATGAAAAAGACGAACTGATGGAGACGGCAATTCTCAAGGAGTCTGTTACAGAATTTCTGGAAGACCCTTGTGATGAGAGAGGTTTTTATGTAATGACGCACCTGATGCTGCTTGCCGGAACAGGCGCAAAAGCCTATATGACGCTGCTTAACCTGACACGCTGTGCTTTGGACTTCAACCCTGATACAGAGGCGAAAGACCTTTTCGGGGACGGTCCGGAACCGGAAGAGCTTTTCACGTTTGTCGAAAGTGAAGACGGGCGCAGGTGGTTCCCGCTCTTTACCGATAAGAACGAGCTTGACGGTGCGGAAAAGACGAACGCAGTCAGAGCCGTGACGGTCAGGTCCATTATTGAAGCCGCCTTGGATTCGGAGGCTATAGACGGGATTATAATTAACCCAAACAGTGATTCGTTCGCCCTTTCGAAAATAACGTTCGAGCATATGCTTGAACTGGCGGACAGATTTGCGGACACGGATATTACGTCCTCGGGATTCAGGTCGGTCCGCCTAGAGAGAAAAAATGATAATGAGAAATAAGGAGGAAATAACATGTACGGAGCTATTATTGGAGACATTGTAGGAAGCCGCTTTGAGTTTGACCAGGGCAGCAAGAGCAGGGAGTTCGAGTTCTTCACGAGAGAGAACGACTTCACGGACGACACCGTAATGAGCATTGCTGTAGCCGAGGCCCTGCTTGACGCAGGCAAGGACGCTGACGAGAAGACTGTTAAGGAGTGCCTCATTAAGTCCATGAAGAAGTGGGGCAAGAAGTACCCTCACGCAGGATACGGCGCAAGGTTCATTCACTGGGTCCTTTCTGATGACCCCAAGCCTTACGGAAGCTACGGAAACGGATCCGGCATGAGAGTCTCGCCTGCGGGCTGGCTCTATGACTCGATCGAGCGTACGCGTGAGGTTGCAAGGTGGACAGCTGAGGTAACCCACAACCACCCTGAAGGCGTGAAGGGAGCTGAGTCTGTTGCGGCGGCAATGTTCATGGCAAGGACACGTGCAAGCAAGGAAGAGATCAAGGCTTACCTCGAGAAAGAATTCGGCTACGACCTTTCGAGAACTTTGGACGAGATCCGTCCCACATACAAGCATGTCGAGGACTGCATGCGCACAATGCCTGAGGCATTTACGTGCTTCCTTGAGGCAAACAGCTATGAGGAGTGCATCCGCAACGTAATGTACATAGGCGGAGACACGGATACGCTGGGTGCGATCGCTGGCGCGGTAGCAGAAGCCATGTGGGGAGTACCCGAGAGCTTTGTGAAGCAGGCCAAGCTGTATTTGCCTGAAGAGATAATTAAAGTAGTCGACAGATTTCTCATGGAGATAATCTCGGTTATTTAAGAAGCGAAAAAGCACTAAGGAAGGAGGTGCGCTATGACCGTTACAGAAGCCAGAGGCATAATTACAGATTACTACATGGCAGAAAGCCATACTGAAGACGACAAGTTTCTTTTCGTGGAGGCGTACCACTTCCTGATCGATGCGTTCCACAGACCGTACGACATGCATAACCTCGCATTCCACTATGCCGAGGAAAGGCATTTCGACCTGTACCAGAAGTACCTGGAGCTTTCGGCCGAGTACGGATACTGCCCGGCATACGAGAGCCTGGGATACCTTTGGTACTACGGCCAGAACGGGACTGTCGATTATGAGAAGGCCTACTTCTACTTCAGGAAAGGTGCGGAGTGCGCTGACGATTACATGAGGATCAGCTGCGAGTATAAGATCGCCGACATGTACAGATACGGCTACTTTGTCGAAAAGGACGAGGCCAGATACCGGGACATGATCGAAAGGCTCTACTATGAGATCTCGCATCCCGAGGAGCTTGATTCCCTGATCGACATGGAGTTCTATCCTATGCCGGGAGTCATTTTCAGAATGGCTGAGATAAAGGCTGCAGAGGGGAAGAACCGTGAGGCTTTGAAGCTTCTCGGCGAGGCCAAGGTGCAGATCGCGGAGGATATTAAGGGCAACCCGTCCTGGTGGGGCAACCTGGAGGAAATGGAGTCCGTGGTCATGCTGATCCACAAGATCCCGGGCGGCAGCAGGGTCTGCGGAACGGACCTCTATGATCTTTTCTGTCTCTCGCGTGACGGACTTGGCCTGTCGTTCGTTTATAACGGAATCAGGTTCACGGCCGAGTGCGTGAGAGAGGGCAGGAGCACTGTTATAAAATTCAATAACAAGTGGTACAGGGACATTAACAGCTTTTTCGAGAAGGCGAAGATAGGCGGCCGACCGCTCACGGCACTTTACGGTGACCTGATAGATTACGAAATCGAGGCGGCGTGACCTAATTTGCTTGAAATCCCCCTATCAAGTGGCATAATTATATCAATTGGTTTTGATGTGGGGGTGTTCTAATGAGAAGAAAAGCATTAGTTTCTATATTAGTGGTCGTTATGACCATAGTCTGTCTGGCAGGATGCTCAGGAAACGGCGGCGGATTTGAGAAATCTACTCTTGTTGATGCCTCAAAGCAGTACGGTATGCGTGAGGCCAGCAACATCCTCGATACAACAAGTCTTATAAATTATTCCGGCAGTATCGGCACTTCGTTTTATGCATCAAAGGATAAGAAGGATGCCCAGGATCTTTACGACAACTATATAAACAGCGGCGGCAACCTTCCCCACGCCACGGTAACTGAGGCTGTGATCGTAGCTGCAAACGAATATCTGGGTGACGGCAATTATTCAACGCTCGTTTACCAGCTGACACTTAAGGACAGCAGCAGCGCAAAGGATCTTTATTCGGCATTTGCTGATTCTTATGTAAGCAAGGACAATTATACTTCGGGCAAGAAGAACGGATACCACTACACGATCTCTTACTATGGCGCAGACGTTCAGGTCCACAAGAGAGGCGCATATCTGAAAGGCAACAGCGTACTGTTCATATACGGACTTACCACAAGGACAGAGGACAGAACGGGCTTTGCCAAATACATCTTCAACGCAGTACATGTTCTTGATCCCGAGGCAATGAAATAAGCAGAGGATTTATATGATCATCAAGAGAAAATATGCGACGGTTGCCCAGCTCTGTGAGGACGGGACGACCAGGCAGGCTATTATGAAGATCTTTGATGATCTTAACGTACCTGATGATATAAGGGTCTTTGTTTTCGATCCGGGCAGCAGTGTGATGATCTCCAATTCGAACATGAGCATGTTCATGGGCGATGCTGTATATGAGGCGGTCATGAAAAGGCTTGGCGAGCTCGATGAGACCGATCCGTTCGAAAATCTCCTTAACTACAACAACGTGGATAAGGTTCTGAACATTCCCGGCAAGAAGGGCGGCGCCTTGATGCAGATAATGTACACCAAGCAGCCTGACAAGCCCGTGAGAGTCGTCCAGGTGCTGGCATATGAGACCAGAAAGGGCAGGACAGAGCTCATAGAGCCCTGGGACGTGGACAACGTGGCGTTGGTGTAAGTTGTCCTCTTAATCAACTTAAAGCCTGATATCATAAAAACAGGAAAGTCACTTTACAACCTAATTACCACATCAGCATAAAGCCTGTCGATTGCGACGGGCTTTCTTAACCTCACTTCCGGGAGGGCAGATTCATGAAAGAAAAGTGGAAGAAGATCTATTCGAATGACAGTAAGCTTATGTATGTCGGTTTCACGGTTGACGGAAGACCGTGCGGCGTTGGGACATCTTATTTTGAGAACGGAAACAAGTGCCAGGAGGGCCTCTTTGATTACAGAGGACTCGTTTGCGGACGCGAGTACTACATGAACGGCAACCTCAGATTTGAAGGCACTTACGAGTGCAGTAAGCCGGACCCTAAAGAAGAGTTTAATGTTAACTATCCATCATACGGCACATGCTATGACGAGGATGGAAACGAGTATTACCACGGGAAGCTCACTTTGTGGAAATGGAGCGACAGAACGCCGGACATCAGTTCACCCGAGTGTTTCGGTTCGGTCATTCAGAACGGCATGCCCATGTTCGATTACCGTAAATGGTACGAAAGAGACCGTGAGCTGAAAGGCGTGTTCTACGTGTGCCCCAAAGGCAAAAAGAAGAGGGAAGAGTTTATTGACATCCTTGAGAAGAACGGTTTCGAGTGCGTGGATGACACCATTACGACCAGAGAGAGCACGATCGAATCAAGGTATCCCATAACCATCGATTTCGACCGCAGGGTCTACGGCCACATCCATAACACGACCTGTGCTGCAGGCGCCGCATCGTCAGTCAGGATGTATCAGATCGATATCTTCCTTGCGATGGTTGAGCAGCTGTATTCGTTTATTATCGTGTGAGGTTACTTAACTACCCTCACCAGCTCTTCCCAAACCTTGACCATTGCATAGGTATCAAGCTCGCAGTACTTGAGCAGGTTATGCCTTGCTTTCTGTTGCTCTTCAGGCGGCATGTCCTTGATCTTGGGGAAGATGGTCATTGCTTCACCGCCGTTGTGGACGCCCTCAAGGTTGTGATAGTTGAGGGCCGGGTCATCCGGGAAGATAGCAGGCAGTACGCTCTTGATCGAGAAGGAGCCGCCCATTGCGCGGTTGTAGTAGAAGCCTGACTGGAAAGGCACAAGCAGGTCAACGATGTGATCCCTGATGTTGTACAGGTGCTCAGCAAGGTCAGGGAATGTCTCGGCGAGTTCCTTGATGCGAGTGCACTCAAACGCTTTATAGTATGCAAGGGTGCAGACATTCATGGGGATGTCTTCGCAGAGGCGCTCTGCTATTGCCCTTCTGGGATCTGTGCCTGATTCCGCGAGGAACTCCTTGTGTTTGAGTTCGCCGCCTTCTTGCTCAATGTAATGCAGCGAATACTGAAATGGGACCTGTGCATATGGCCTTGTTCCGATGAACTCCGGGATGACGGGCTGTATCGTCTCGAAATCCAGGAAGTATAAAGGGTAGGTGATCTGGCTTAAGAACTTTTCGAGCCCGGGCTTATTGATGTATGTGCCTTTGTCTTCCAAGGCAAATTCCATCTGTCTGATGCGTTTCTCGTTGTCTATGCCGGCGTTGTCTAACAGGTCTCTGTACGTGATCCAGCCGTTATGGTAGTACTCGATCTTCTTTTTCATGGAGAGGCGGTAGAGGTTAAATACCGATTGCTCGGGGATGTGCCTGGAGCAGTATTTCCAGAAAGCGCAAAGGTAGGGATTCTTGCAGTAAACGCCGAGGTCGATGTCGGGTTCTTCGTCTGATAGGAGGACCTTCTCGGCCGTCAGGAGAGTGGGCTCGATGTTGCCCATCTCAGCTCTGACTTCGTCTGCAACGTCGCTGACGATGAACAGCTTTGAAATATCGAGCGTGCCGTCGAAAACATATTCTCGGTTGAGATTGACCAAGTATGTGCCGGTGACGTTTACGCCGCAGTGCTCGAGGACGTATTTCTGATAGGAGACGTCTGCGATATAGACTTCGCGGTCATCCTCGTAGGAGCCGTCGTCTCTCTGATGCTTGGTCGAGCTCTTGACCTCGTAGATCGCCCAGCCTGCGCCTTCTTTTCGAAGGATGTCCACGGCGCAGTAGAGGCCGTTATAAGAAAAGGAAGCTTCGCAGATGTTCTGTGTGCCCTTGGCCATCTCTTCGGAGGTCTTGTCGATCATGGCAGCGAGGTCTAGCTTGTCGCCGTTCTTGACAGTGACTTCAACGAAATCACCGAAAAGCCCCATCGCGAGGTCGCCTACCACATTGCCTGCGTTAAAGCGGGCCTGCACGGCTTCATCTATCACTGCTGCCTCGGGCTTATACTGCCTGAGCCACGCGATCTTCGCGCATTGCCACAGACCACAATACTTGGATTTGGATAAGTAAAGCATAGGGGACCTCCGCATTAGAATCGTTAAGGTAATTATATATGATTTCGATGTCCGATTTCTGCCCCATCGTCTCATTTACAATCAAGGCATAAGAATCAATAGTGCAGGAGGTATCGTTATGAGGACCACACAGGAAGCGATCAGACAGTATAAGCATATCTGCTGGTATCCGTCGGCGGGAAAGGATTTCAGGTCTTTGCTGTTCCTCTCGGACTGGTACTTCAGGAATAATGACCTTGCGTTGGATGAAGGACAGGAACTCCCGGATCTTTTCATTTTCACTGACTATCTGGGGCTCTCGGAATACTATTCGGAGGAATACGAAAAGGAAGGCTTTGAATTCCTGAAGCCCGGTTTTTGCCTGATCGAAAAAGAGTACTATTCCAATTCTACGAAGATAACGGTAAAGAGCGTTGAGCGTCTGAGAGATACCGGGCTCCCGTTTTCCAGGGAGTATGCAGCTTTTGATAAGTCACGGGCATATAACTCATCCTTCCTGATGGAAGTTGAAGTCGAATCGAAGCTCGATGGCATTGTCACAACATACGGCGCTACAGTCCTGTATGTCACGGTCCTCAATGAACTGTTCTATAACTTCCTTCTCCGCTGTCACTTTAAGGTGGAGTACCAGGTGCTTGTCAGATACGGGGAAGGCATTGGCGGAGGCGCGATGGACGGGCCGGACTGGATCATCTTGTCTTACAGGGAACTGGGAACAAAGTATCTCATTACCGAATACCGCTATGTTGAGGCTGCGGAAAACAAAGCGGATGCAGAAGATCCGATGCCTGTTCTTGAGCAGTTCCATTCGGTCAGCGGAAAGCAGTGGTCAGAGCATGATGATATCGGATGGTTTAGGGTCATTAAGTAGGAAAGAAGTATTTCACAGGAATAGACAATCCGTGGTTGACCGGATCCAACGACCGGTAGAGAACATGCGTCTTATATGCATTGCGATAGCGTTGTATGGGATATTTCATCTGAAGTTTTACAATAAGAGCTTCAATAAGGTGAATAATCTTATTGTATGCGGCTTCAGAAATGTAAAACTCGAAAAACGGGTCATCATCAGAGTATGGCTTGGCAACAACGCTGACGAGATAGACTGAACCCGTCTTTTCAACGAAGTTGAGCTTAACCCGCTTGGCAGGATTCCATGCCACCATGCACCTTTCAAAATCATGACTTATAAACGATACCAAAGCGACTGTGTCATTTGCACGTAAGTTTTCGGCAATGACAATATAAATAACTAATGGTAATCCGAATCTTGATATAGATCTGCCGTTGGAGAACTTGAATCTGGTATTGTAGAACTCGAATTTCAGGAATGTTCTTCTCCAGAAATCGTTGTCTGTAGAACAGCTGCACTTGCATAAAACCTCGTTTTGAAGATTATGCAAGACGCTTTCAATATTAGTCTGATTTAATGTAATGCCGTATCTTCGTATAAAAGATGGGAATGTTCTGAACTTTGTGCTCGGCAACCTGTAGAAATCATGGCAGTCATTGATAAGACTGAGCACATGCTTGATCTCGTTCTCACTAACATCAAGAGAGGCCCACTGTTCGCGGGTCTCATATTTTGATTTAGCACTTTCAGCTGTTTCAAGACCATCAAATCTGGTCAATTCTCCTGGATTGTATCTTTCCAGATCTTCATAATCGTCGAAATAGATTATCGAATTGATTTTAGAAAATGTAACTTCGTCAAACATCAGATCGACAATTAAGGTGTTGTCACCCCAAAATCTGTATTTCAAGTAAACAAAAAACGTTACATTTACTCGATTAAGACCGCTCGGCTTTTCACTGTTATTCAGGCAGAGCAGGTTCTTCAGTGTTCTCTTAAGTAACCCCAGCAAGTTTGTCTTACGCTCCTTTGCCCATTTCTTCAGCGCATTATCGAAATCCGGTGTGGTAAACACATTGGCCGTTTTGTTGTCAGTATTATCTTTTGCATATGTACGAACAGACGCACATCTGTGAGAATCATGTATGCACTCATCGAAATAATCGAGCAGGTCACCCGCAGTCCACAATTCCAAAGGTTTGCCGTTGATTTTCTTATTCATATGATTTCCTCCCAACCATATGTTAAGCCGACTGATGTGCTAATTCCGGTACATGTTGTGTATTAGTATCGTGTTAACCGGGGTGTATCTCAGAGGCCAGAGGCTTCCGATCGGAAGGGTCGCAGGTTCGATTCCTGCCACCTCGGTTACTGATTAGGTAATGATGGGGCGGATAATAATGCAGAGCATCAAGAAATACACGATACACATCCTGGCCATAACGGCGTTCAATCCGAAGCATTTCGAGATCCCTTTCGATCTGCCTGACGAGCGAAATGCTGGCAGATCCTTGAGTAGTTCGGACATGTCCCATATTTTCCCCATCCCCTTTTGTAAGATACAGGTGAAAAGAAAACAAAAAGGGGGTGAAGCAAATGTATTTCAAAGATTTTGTTAATAAGATAGAGAACACCAAAGAGCCTGAAAACCTGGAGTTCGGATACATGGGCTATACTTACATCTCCGGTGTTATGAGAAGAGCTTCATTATTAGTGAAAAGCATCAATGACCCGGTACCGGAAGTGATCAAGTTCCCGGACAGAGCCATAAACAAGTGGGGAAACGAAGTGGATGTCTCAGGTTTTTTCCCTGATGTATTCAGAGGAAACGAAACTGTTACGGACATTATTCTTCCGGAAATCGGCTGGATCCGCGAAGGCACATTCGAGGGATGCAAAAACCTCAGGAGAATAACAATACCCAGGCATGTGAAAGAGATCAGACGCAATGCCTTCGCCGGTTGCGATTCTCTGGAAGACGTTTACTACGAAGGCACCAGGGAAGAGTGGGAAAAGATAGTCATTTATATAGGCAAGAGGGTCATCGAGATGGGAAATCTGATCCCGGGGACGCCTGTGTGCGAAGTCGTGGCTGATTACGAGAAGCATGATCCCGGAAACGATGCGCTTCTGAAAGCAAACATTCATTTTAACTGCAAGTTCTGAATATAAGACGTAATCGTTAATATATGCAGGTGCGTTTATGAAGGATCTGACCGGATTTGAAAGAATGATCAACAGGTGCCCGGTTCGTTTGAGGGAGTGCATGCCAGAGCGATCTTAAGATTCATCAATTTGCTTCCGGATGAAGTGATAAACAGAATGAAGAGGCATACATAAAGCTCCAGCAGGGAGTGCCGTGTGAATACGAACGCTGGCAGATTCTGGAATGAAACAGAAGGGAGTAAAGTACATGTTATTTAATGATTACATAAAAACGATAGAGAACACCCAAGAGTATAAAAACTTGGACTTAGGATACACGAGCTGGACATATATGTCCGGTGTTATGAGAAGAGTTTCATTGATCGTGAAAGGCATCAACGGTACTACGATACCTGAAGTGATCAAGCTCCCGAGAAAAGCTATAAACAGGTGGGGAAACGAAGTGCCTGTCTCAGGTTTTCTCCCCGGCGTTTTTAGCGGAAACGGTTTTGTTACGGACATCATTCTTCATCCCGGGATTGGCGGTTTTCCCGAAGGAGCGTTCGGCGGCTGCAAAAATCTCAGGAGGATAACCATACCAAAGCGCGTGAGAGAGATCAAGCGCAATGTCTTTGCAGGCTGTCATTCTCTGGAAGATGTTTATTACGAAGGAACCAGAGAAGAATGGGAGAAGATAAATATTTATATGGGCACGAGGATTGTAAAAACGGGAGCTCTTATCCCCGGAACGCCTGTGTGCGAAGTCGTGGCTGATTACGAGAAGCATGATCCCGGAAACGATGCGCTTCTGAAGGCAAACATTCATTTTAACTGCAAGTTCTGAATATAACGGTATAGTCTTTACAAGTTAATCTTGCACAAGCCGAGATGGGATACATTAGGGACATCTCCGTATATACACTGATATTGAGGCGTGATATATTAACGGCAGGAAGAGATAGATTTTTAAGCGTTTTCGGAGGAAAGATCTATGATCGAACATAATGAGTGTCTGCAGACTGTTTTCGACATCATCAAGAAGTATGCGACGGAGATCGAGCCGATCGACCAGAACAGGATCATTGCGATAATGAAGAAGGATGGCAGCGAGAGCTGCGAGAGGAAGACCGTTTCGAGGTACCTGGGAAAGCTCAGGGACAGGTACGGGTATGACGAAGAGAAACACTGCTGGAAAAATGATGACATCAGGCTTCACTACCGTATCATTGCGAGGAGCAGCTCGCCTATCTATGACAGGTACTGGTTTGAGATCATCGACGACGATGCTTTTACTGATGAGGAACTGTTGTTCCTGATGGATGCCGTCCAGTTTTCGAAGCATGTGGATCCCAAGACTGCCGAAGAGATCACCAATAAGCTTTCGGCATTGAGCAGCCACAGATACAGCAGCATGTTCAAGTATGCTCCTAAGGTCAACGAGAAGGATGTGCCTTTCAACAAGGCATTCTTTTTGAATCTCGGCGAGATCAGGAAGGCAATTCTGCTTAGCTGCAAGATCTCCTTCTACAACAATCAGTATGGCACGGACAAGAAGCTCCACCACACGAGCGAAAAGCCCGTCGCGACCTGCCCTTACAACATCGTCGTAAATAACGGCAATTACTATCTTCTCTGCGGCGAGTTCCGTTCCCACACGATCAAGAGCTACAGGATCGACATGATCACTGATCTCGAAGTCCTGGATGAGACCTATACGCACTCCGCGGCGAGGAGCGAAGCTGTGAACCACCCTGAAGATTACATCGTGGAACACTGTTACATGAGCTCCGGAAAGCCCGTGGATGTGCTTCTGGACGTTGATATGAGCATCATTGGCGATGTGATCGATTCGTTCGGCAAAAAGATCAGGATCGAACCTGCAGAGGACGGCGGCAACCGCGTGACTGTCCGTATCACGAGCACCGAAAAGGATGCGATCGACTGGGTCATGAGATACGGTGAGTACGCTTCGATCCTGGAGCCTGATTATCTTGTGGAAGAGATGAGGATTCGGGCACGAAATATCGATAGAGCTCATTCGGATGACTATTCTGAAGAAAGATACCATTCTGCTGTTGAAGAACGCAGAACGGATATGCTTATCCTTAACCATGTCGATCTTAACGGTAAGGAATCCTATAAGCATCTCGAAGGCGTCACGAGGGCCAGATTCAGTGATAACAGGATCAAGGACTTTTCGTTCCTGTCTTCATACACTCAGCTTCGCGACCTGACGATCTCACATAACGAGATCGCTGATCCGGGCGTACTTTCAGGGCTTTCAAGTCTTGTTTTCCTCAATCTTTCCATGACAGGGATCACCGACCTCGAATTCTTAAGAGGTCTTACAGGTCTTAGAAGCCTTACGTTAAAGGAATATACGCTCGAAAATGTCGAGGCCTTGTATTCACTGCCTGATCTTAAGTCACTGGCGGTCAACAGGCCGGTCTCAAAGCTGATCGACAGGAGGCGTCTGAAGGAGGTCTACGGAGAGAACTTCAGGTATTCGGTAAACAGCAGCGGGTACATGAACCGTTTTGATGACGCGCTTCCTCTTGAAAACAGACGGATCAGTCCGAAAGGTGCCGATGTTGATGTCCTGACAAGGCTTTCGACTAATAAGCTTACTGATGCTTCGCTAAAAGCAGAACTTATCTCCATGATGTTCGTCAGGACATACCCCGGACCTGAGATCAGGTTCCGCGTATATGAGGGTACTGTTGAGGGCAGCGAGAAGACCGATATTAACATAGATCCCTCGATCCTTGCAGGCGAGGATTACACTTGGTACGTGACATATGAAGATGAGTTCAATGCGGGCAATATCCGCGTTATTTCGATCTTCAGGCACGACCACGGAAATAAGCTCGCTGTGCTTGCACGAAGATTCTCTGAAAGGCCTGATACTGATGATATTAAGGCGCGTATGGAAGCCTTCAGAAAACGTGAAATAACGATGTACAGGCACTTTGACCACATGTACGAATTCAGATACGGATGGGCAGAAGTGAGCGGCCGCGCTGAAATGCTGTTTTCGAGATACAGCATCATGAGCGATCTTATCAAGCCTGCCGAGCTGAAGAATAAAAAGGTCTTTGACGGCGTAGAGGCCGACGATGACGGATATCACTACTACCGCAAGGCCCAGGGCCAGAAGAGGCGCGTGAGGAAGATCTGCTACGGGCACATCGAGTAATGTACGAATAATGTCCTTTGCTCGCCGGCAGATTTCTGATTGACTAATATTCGCTGATGACTTCGCATTTATTTGCTCAACCTGCGAACAGGTTTGCGAAATAGCGCGTTTTTGAATACAAGTTCGCTGATGATTTCGCTTTTAGTTGCTCAATCAGCGAACTGTTCTGCGAATTTCTTTTTCAAATCAATATTCTATGTTGAAAAGAATATAATTATTACATGTCACTACTTGATAAAGACATCAGAGAGCCTCTGTTTATGTACCTGGAGATCAAGCTCGGGAAGGTCCGGTTTTTCGAGGAGAAGGAGATCGGGCGGGCGCGGGCTGACATCATGATGGTCACGGACGATGCGGTGTGCGGGCTTGAGATCAAGAGTGACGCGGATTCGTACGCGAGGCTCAAAAGGCAGGTCAAGTGGTATGACAAGTTTTTCGATTATAACTATGTCGTCATCGGCAAGAGTCATCTGAGGCACATCGAAGAGCACATACCGAAGTATTGGGGAATTATATCGTGCACTGAAGGTGAGGAAGATGTTCATTTCGAGGAAGTGCGTGAAGCGCAGAGAAACACTAAGCGCGACATCAACCTGAAGATGAGTTTTCTCTGGCGAAGGGAGCTTGAGACGATCAAGCGTGAGTGCGTGAAATTCAAGTACTACGACCTGAGCAAGCCGCAGCTTCGTAAGAAACTGATCGAGAAGATAGATGAAGAGACACTGGACAGACTGATCTCCCGGGAGCTTTTTGACAGGGATTATACGACGCTGGTGGAGTGATGCCTTTGGGCGGATGTGGTAATCTTAATTCATGATCTACGTTATTTCTGACTTGCACGGATATCCCATGGAACGCTTTCTTCAGCTGCTGGAGAAAGCGTCTTTCGGCAAGAACGATTTTCTTTACATATTGGGCGACGTTGTTGACCGCAACGGGGACGGCGGCGTTGAGATGCTGCAGTGGCTCATGTATCAGACGAATGTGCAGCTCATCATGGGGAATCATGAGGCAATGCTGCTTGCGAGTGCGTTTCTTTTCGATGAGATGACCGAAGACACTGTAAACGCGTATACGGCAGAAAAGGTCGACATATTTACGAGATATTTGCTTGACGGCGGTGAAGTGACTTTGAAGGCGATGTATAAGCTGCCGAAAGACACTCAGCAGGACATTCTGGATTATCTGCGTGATTGCCCGTACTATGAGACGGTCGGTGCTGGCGGGCGTGATTATATACTTGTACATTCCGGGTTTGAAAAATTCGCGTCTGATAAGCGCATCGAGGACTATGCAGACGAAGAGCTGTTGTGGGCATGCCCTGAACTGACAGATGTTTACTACAAAAAAGTAATGACGGTATTCGGACACACTCCGACGTTTTCTTTTGGGGACGAATACGAGGACAAGATTATCAAGACCGATACCTGGATGGACATCGACATGGGTGCTGGATTCGGGCACGAACCGGTCTTGCTGAGGCTCGATGACATGAAGGAGTTCAGATTGTCCTGATAACTGTCCTTATAGCTGTCTGCAAGTGACAGAAAAAGGACATGCGCCTGGCTATAATTATCGTATAAAGATTACGGCAGGAGGCGCTTATGAGTATCTACATAACAGGCGACACACACGGCACCATTGACTGGGAAAAGCTCAATACGGGCAACTTCCCGGAGCAGAAGTGCATGACGCCCGAAAGCGATTACGTGATCATCCTGGGCGATTTCGGAGGCGTGTGGGATGGCTCTGATGAGGACAGATATGTCATCAAGACCTACAGCGAAAGAAATTTCACGACTCTTTTCATAGACGGAAACCATGAGAATCACGACATGCTCGACAAGTATCCCGTTGAGGAATGGCACGGCGGCAAGGTCCATAAGATCTCGGACCGCGTGATCCATCTTATGAGAGGCCAGGTGTTTGAGATAGACGGGCTGAAGATCTTCACCATGGGCGGCGCCGAGTCGACGGACAAATACCACCGTAAGGAAGGCATATCCTGGTGGCCGCGCGAGCTCCCGTCTGAAGGGGAGTATGAAGAGGCACTTCGCAATCTCGAAAAGGTAAACTACGACGTTGACTATGTTCTGACGCACTGCGCGCCCGAGAGATATCTCGCTGTTCACATGGGAAGCATCATTTACGGCTGCGAAAACAGGCTGACGGAGTTCCTGGATTCTTTGATCCTGGAACACGGACTCAAGTTCAAACGCTGGTATTTCGGGCACTATCACAGGGATGCCAACTGGGATGCGTTTTCGATCGTGTATTCGAGGATCAGGAAGATCGGCTGATCAGACTCTGCCCCAACTTGGGTCAAAAACCCTGCTCTTCTCTTACCGGAGAAGAGCTTTTTTATGCGGCCATTTTGGGACATGAGACTTTCTATAATCAGGGTGAAAAGACATGAAGGAGGGATACCCATGATCACTTACATTTGCGGTTCATTGATCACATACAAGCAGTTTCCGGACGAGTTCCTGAAGGAGCTGGATGTCCTGATGGAGGACGGCGATGAGATATTGCTGGGTGATTCGGATTTCGATCACCGCGTATACGGGCGCCTCAGGAATAAGCAGTACGAGAATGTGAGCGTGTTGAAAGAAGCGGTCTCGAGGAAGCGCGTTTTCGCATCACAGATCGAGTCGGCCCTGCCGTCGTACAGGAAGATGGCCGAAAAGTGTGACCGGCTTACAGCGGTCTGGGACGGAGAGAGCCCGGAGGTGTTAGTTTGCATGCTGCTGGTCCTGGCTATGCAAAAGAAGTGCAAAATGTACTATCTTCCGACAGGCGAGTGTGCCCTGATCGATTCGGTTGATGACCTCAGCCGCTTTGTCCCGGAACGCGAAGGGTGGACAGCCGGAGACATGGAAGAGGTCTTGAGGACATGCGGGTTTGAAGATCAGATGATCGAACATACCGTTAAAGACGGCATTCTTTGCGAGCAGCTCTTAACGAAGATAATATGCGGTGCGCCGATATCATTGAAGGAGAAGAGAGCGCTTTTCGAAAAGCTTCAAAAGAAAAACAGCCTCAATTACGAAGCGTTTGTGAATGCTTCGAAAGTGATATTAAATGGCGGCGGGATCGAGATGACGGAGCATGAGATACTAAATGCGTATGGGTATTTTGAGAGTAATATCGCACAGTGCATACATGAGATCGAAAGCGCTGAACTGAGCCTTAAGATCAGCAAGTTCTATCTGTTTTATGAATGGTACGACACGGACGTATTCATGGAAAAGTCAGAGCCCGAAGGGATGTTTGATTCTTTTGCCAAGGTGAATGAACACATAAGAAAAAAGATCGAACACTACAAGGAAGATGAAAACGGTGAGTGGTACAGACTCGAAGCGTGGGAAGAAGAACCCGGAATTTGGGGTGCGCCGCTCGTACACACTTACGATTACTATATCTACAGAGGAGAGATCTGCTGGTTCGAGAGATTCAGCGCGGAAAAACAGGAAGACGGCATAATGCATTACCGGTGCGAAAGAAGTGATTTTCTTTGGGGCGGGAGATGTGACCTGACACTGGAGACGCCATTTAAGGCAGGCGATATCGTGCTTGTTGACTGCAGGCCTTTCGGGCCGGCTTTTCGCGCGGTCGTGACAGAAGCACATGACCAGTTTGACTGCTGCATGCCGCAGATTTTCTACTGCATGCCTGGTACTGATAAGTGGACAGTTGATGCGCTCAAGCACAAGTTGTTTTATAAGGCAGCAGAGATGGTTTTCTACCTGCAGCCGCTGTCGCCGCTCTACAGGTTGAGGAGCGTTAATGCTGACGAGCTGAGTGAGGAAGACGGGCTTCTGTTGAAAGTCAGCGAGTATCTTGAGGGGAGCGAGGAAAAGGCGCGCTCGTTCTGGAAAACGTGGCATGAAACGGGGCGCGATGAGATGACGGAAGAGGAAGTCAGGAAGCTGATTACCGGGTGACGGTTGGTGCAAAGGCATCTTGATCGGCGAAGCATAAATGGCACCTACTATTAGATTTCTGTTTTTCGCGATTCTAATAGTAGGTTTTCAGCTAAAACAGGCAATTTTCGCTCAGACCTACTATTAAATTTGGTTTTTTCTTGAATCTAATAGTAGGTTTGCATTAAAAAGGGCGTTATCGGGGCAAAACCTACTATTAGATCCAGGATTTTTCAAAATCTAATAGTAGGTGCAAAAGCCTGCTTCGGGGATGGTAGAAATTGTGTTGTGTATTGAAAACGGCACACATCGTGTTATAATCAAGACACATAGATATGATCGATTTCTTTCATGTGAAATCAAAAACCCCGAAGTGGCGACTTCGGGGTTTTCTTACGCCTTTTTACGAGGGCTTAACTCGTTGCGGGTCCGTTGTCTTCACTCTCTGTCGAACCACTTGCAGATGTAATATGAAATTACACCGGCCATGACAGAGATAATCATAGATATGATCACTTCTTTCATGTGATATCACCTCCTTTCTGTTTATAAGAAAGAAGGGAAGACAACACTATAATTATAGTTGCTGTAAATGCTGATTTCAGCCGACAAAATACTACAAAACCCTACAAATACCGACAATGTGAACATTGAGCAGAGGACCTCCAAGATGGGAGAATTTTGTCCCATGCACGGGTTCATAATGACGCTGTAAGAAATTCAGATATATCGGGGAGGCAGAAAAATATGTTAACTTATAGACGTAGGATTCCCGGTCAGGAAGAGGAAGTGATCGCGATTCCTGAAAACACGGACGAGCCGATCGATTTATCTCAGGATCCGGATGATACGGAGTATTCTGTTGATTCGTTTGAGGCTTATATGGAATTTGTGAAGCGCGTAAAACTGGAGAGAATATGGATAACACAAACGAGAATATCGAAGAGCAGAACAGGACTTTAAGCGACGGCGAAATCAGCGCAGCCGCTAAAGAGCTGATGGATAGATTCGATGAAGCGTTTAAGGAGCTTGCGAAATGATCACGCTTACAAAAGAACAGATAATCATGCTCCATGAGGCGATATATGAGAGGTACGGCGGTTCATGCGGCGTGCTCAACGAGGGCATGCTCGATTCTGCGCTGCAGTCGCCGTTTCAGACTTTCGGCGGGGAGGAGCTTTTCCCGGACACGAAGGATAAGATCTTGCGACTTGCTTACGGGCTTATCAAGAACCATTCTTTCAGAGACGGAAACAAGAGGATCGGAGCGCTCGTTCTGCTCGTTTTACTCGAGCTCAACAGCTGGCATGTGAATGCGACAAATGAAGAGTTTGCGGACATCATCATGGGCATCGCCGCGAGCGAAAAAGATGATGAAGACCTGAAGCAGTGGGTTGAATCGCACATTTCATAAGGGTATTGCATTTTGAAAAACTGACCGTTATAATCAGCGTCAATATTTCTACGAAAGGAGGTCCTTGCCATGAAGATGCGAAGACAAGAATTTACAACTGCACAATCATTAAATAATAAGGGTACATGGGACCTTCTTTCTGTTGGTCTGAACTAAATCCCAATTAAGAGATCCCATAACTGCCCTTTCAAAACGAAAGGTATATTTTTATGGACACTATTAAAGGAATTTTCGCTGAGGCGGGAGTCTATGCAAGTGACGTTGAAGACTACGCCAAGGCCCAGATCAGGATGATCTGCGACAATGAGACATCGCTCGGTTCAAATATAAGGATCATGCCGGACTGCCATCCCGGAAAAGTCGGCCCGATCGGACTTACCATGACTGTTACGGACAAGATAATCCCGCAGCTCATGGGTGTTGATATCGGATGCGGAATGCTCGTTGCAAAGGTTGAAGGACGGTTTGAATTTCCGAAGCTCGACAGGGTGATAAGAGACAATGTTCCTGCGGGTTTCGCGGTTCGAAAAGCACCTCATTCCAAGGCTTCTTTCGATGTGATCTCTGAATTGAGATGTCTGCGCGCTGTCAATGCCGATAAAGCTTTGAAGAGCCTCGGAACACTGGGCGGAGGCAATCACTTCATCGAAGTCGATAAGGGTGAGGACGGGTATTATGTCATCATCCACACGGGCAGCCGCCACCTTGGTTATGATGTTGCGGATTACTACACCGAGGCTGCGCGCAGAAGGCTCTGCAACATGGGCAAGGACGTCCCTTATGAGACGGCTTATGTTGAAGGTCCTCTCATGGATGATTATCTGCACGATGCTGAGATCGCGACTAAGTATGCGTCACTCAACAGAGAGATAATCCTTCACGAGATCCTCAAGGGCATGAAGTGGAAGGAGACCGAAAGGTACGAGTCGGTTCACAACTACATCGGCAGTCTTCCTGACGGCACGAAGATACTCCGCAAGGGTGCTGCATCAGCGCTTGAAGGAGAGAACGTCATCATCCCGGTCAACATGCGTGACGGTGTGATCCTCGGCGTTGGAAAAGGCAATCCCGAGTGGAACTACTCTGCTCCGCACGGCTCGGGCCGCAAGATCAAGAGAACGGAAGTGCAGAACCACTACACGGTATCTGCATTCAAGAAAGACATGAAGGGTATCTACACGACTTCGGCATGTGCGGAGACGCTCGACGAGGCGCCTGTCGCTTACCGCGGGATCGACGAGATCATGCGTTCCATAAGTGACACCGTGGAAGTCAGGGAAGTGATAAAGCCTGTCTACAATTTCAAGGCTGGAAAAGAGAGGTAAAAATGCTTATACAGATAAGTTCGGGACAGGGCCCCGTCGAGTGCTCTGTCGGAGTGGAAAAGCTCTGCAAAGCTTTTCTCAAGGAGTTCACGGGCTCACGCATCGTATCGGTTAATGAGGACTATTCCGGCAACGGATACAAGTCGTGCGTTATGGAGTTTGATGAAGATGTTTCGATGCTCGAGGGCACGGTCTTATGGGTGTGGAAAAGCACCATAAGGCCGGGTCACCAGCGCAAGAACTGGTACATGGATGTCAGCGTCATTAAGGAAGCCGAGGCGGTCGGAGGGCTTGATCTCTCTGACTGCGAAGTGACCACGATGCACTGCGGCGGCAAGGGTGGACAGCACGTCAATAAAGTTGAGACAGGCGTGCGCGTCTTACATAAGCCGACGGGGATCGTTATTACATGTACGGAAGAGAGAAGCCAGGTGCAGAACAAACAGAAGGCGATGAAAAGGCTTGCAGGCATCCTTGCCGCAAAGCAGAAGGAGAACGAAGCGTCCGCCGCAAACGGCGCGTGGAGGAAACACACGGAGATCGAAAGAGGCAATCCGGTAAGAACATACGAAGGAGAGAAGTTCAGGAGAACCGTCTGAGCTCGAAGGAGGCAGTCATGTCTAAGGTTAATCACTATCTTGATTCAAAGCGTAAGGCTCTGCACAGGCAGAGGCGGTACGAGACTGCGCATAAAAAGTTTTCGAGAGCCAAAAAAGCTGACAGGGGCGAGTATTACTATTGGGGTTATCACGTTGAGCGCGAGAAGTACTGCGTCAGTTACACTTGGGTAAAGACACCGAGGGGAACTTCGATCTGCATTCCTCATTTCGAAAAGATCGGCGGCGATGTATTCATTGTCAGCCGTATCAGCAAGGATGCGAAATGGCTTAAGAAAACTGCTGCCAAGAAATGGAGAAAGCATAAGATCGATGAAGAGTCTTTTGGAGGCAAAGACGGCACGTATAAAAAGGACTACGATATCCCCTGGACGCTGCTCTGACGAAGCCGTGAACCAATGGGACAATTTGCGGACACGGTGCCTCATATAATCAGGGTGAGATCAAAACAGAAATGAGGTGTTTTCTATGAGAGAACTGGATAGAGTAATCGGTTATGAGGGAATCAAGAAGGAGCTTTACAGGATCATCGACATCATCAGGGATCCTGAAAAATACAAGAAACTCGGCGTGTCTACTCCGAAGGGGATTCTTCTGAGCGGAGAGCCCGGGATCGGCAAGACTCTTATGGCTAAGTCGTTCATTAAGGAGACCGGTCTTAAGGTTTTCGTTATCAGGAAAGACAGACCTGACGGTGCCTTTGTTGATCTGATCAGAGAGACTTTCAAGGAGGCCGAAAAAGCGGCACCTTCGATCGTTCTTTTGGATGATCTCGATAAGTTTGCAAACGAAGACGATCGTCATTGCGATGCTGAAGAATATGTAACCGTACAGACATGCATTGATGAAGCCAAAGAGTCGGATGTTTTCGTACTGGGCACATGCAATAATTTCCGCAAACTTCCTAATTCGCTTGTCAGGAGCGGGCGTTTTGACAAGACCTACTTCATGGATTTTCCCGGGATCGAGGATGCAAAAAAGATCATCTCTTTCTATCTTAAGGATAAGAAAGTCGCCAAGGATATTGATGCTGAGGAGATCGCGAGATTTGCTGAAGGTCACTCCTGCGCCGATCTTGAGATGCTGATCAACGAGGCAGGTATCTATGCAGGATACGAGGGCAAAAAGCACATTAGCCAGGAAGATATCAGAAGAGCCGTCATCCGTAAGATCTTTCACGGAACTGAAGTGACGGAAAACAACCCTGTGAGCAACAGGAGACTGGCTGTTCATGAGGCTGGACACGCTGTTCTTTCAGAACTGTTTTTCCCGGGCCAGGTTGCATTTGTATCCATTGAAGCCGATGATGGCGGAGTCAGGGGAATGGTTCACAGAAACAGGGACGAACATCGTTTTGAAGAATTCAAAAATGTTGAGATTGAAATAATGATCGACCTTGCAGGAAAAGCTGCTACCGAACTGATCCTCAATGAGACAGACATGGGCGTAGGTGGAGATCTCCATGCTGCCAACGACCACATGAGAAGACTTTTGGATGATGTTGCTGCTTACGATTTTCTTGGCTGGTGCCATGGCGAAGAGACTTCAAGGAAGGTTTACGATCACCTGGATAATGCAGTCGGAACAGAGCTTTCACGCTACTATCTCAAGACGAAGCAGATTCTTGGAAAGAACCGCGAGTTCCTTGAGGCGATCATCGAAATGCTGCTCGAAAAGAAGACGATCTCTTACAAGGACATCGCTCCTATCAGAGAGAAGTTTGTTGATGGCGGCGATCAGGCAGATCCTTATTACAGAAGAGTGGGATAACAGGAGAAATAACAATGAATGAAATAGATATTAAGCACGCGTGTTCTTTCACGGGACACAGACCCGAGAAGCTGGAGATGGCAGAAGATGAAGTCATCGCCTGGCTCGAAAAGCAGATTAGAAAAGCCGTAGATGACGGCTACACGGATTTCATTTCCGGCATGCAGAGAGGTGTTGACATCTGGGCGGCGGAGATCGTCTTAAAGCTCATTCTGGACGGCGCGAAGATACATCTGATCTGCGCATGTGCCTGGAACGGCATGGAAAAAGACTGGGAGCCGGAGTGGAGACAAAGATACACCAGCCTCCTCATCGCCTCGGACAAGACCGTTTATGTGGGCAGCAGGCCCGGAACGCAAGCGTATATCGATCGTGACTATTGGATGGTCGATCACTCGTCGAGACTTATCGGCGTCTACACCGGTGCTCCGGGCGGAACCAAGAAGACCGTGTGGTATGCCAAGGAAAAAGGGCTTGAAGTGATCACGATAAAGGGCAACTAAATGAGAGGCATTTTCTGGATAGTAAAAGATGAACTGTTGGCCGTTCCTTTCAAAGAAGGGGACATATACGGTTTGTCCAAGTCCGGCGACAACTACAACCACAAGCTCAAGTGGCCTGACGTAAGGCCGGCCGGGTGCAGAAAGCCTTTCGATTACTATCCGCGCGGCCGTGTCGAGTACACCAATAAAGGCAGGCCGAAGATCTACATGAATCATCATGTGGACGAACGTTTCATCAAAGAAATAATGGCCGCCTTTGAGCTGGACGAAGTGCCCCTAATCGATATCGACGGGAGCGAGCACTACAAGTGCCATTTGGATTGATGTTTTACAATAAGCCAACGCAAGAACCTGCAAGAATTCGGCTTCCCGTTTCTTGCAGGCTTTTTCATTCCACATTTCATTCCACGTTTGAGCTCAAAGATGGAGGGAAACGTGGAATACACTACAAAAACAGCACTGATTCCACACTTCGTTCCACGTTTTGGCTTAAAGATGGAACAAAACGTGGAATGAGAGTGAAAATAGGCTGACCATATCAGGATTAGGCCTGTCGCTTATGGAATACTCAATTCCATGTTTTTTCCCCCTGATGTGGTCTTCTTGTTTTCGAAAAGGCGGAACGAACGCTAAAACCAAATGAAATCGTATTGGCCTTTGATGATCAGATCTCTGATTTTATTAATGTTATTTTCAATACTGTGTGTTGACCGTATTGTTTTCCGGTCAGCAGCAGAATGTGTGCCGATCGAAAACAAGAAAGTCTCTGCAGCAAGCAATAACTGAATCTCCGGCCATACCAGGAACTCGGTCTCCAATGGTGATAATGAATTTGAAGAGTCCGATGATTCGCTTATGTATTCCCCGATAGTTCTTTGTATGAAGCTATATGAATAGAATTCTTTACCGTGAGGATCTCTGAATACATCCTCGTTTCTATTAGTCTCGTTTAGTTTGCTCCATTCGCACATCTTACTTTTGAGAAAAGCATCTTTTTCCCCGGGAAATGTTTTTCCGGCCTTTATTCTCCATTCAACTACCACACGTTCATACCATTCGAGTACATATGAGTCCAAAGGCATTTGCGCACTTTTGAATGTGCTTTGGAAATCTGCGTTGTTTCTTAAATCTTCACAACAATACAAATACTTATTTGCCATGTTTACGATCTTCTGTTTCTGACCGACAGTTAATCCTTTAACCGCATCTGAGGATGAATAGATCAAGTCCTCTAAAGTGGATCTGCTTTTCTGCTCATAAATGTTCTTGATCTCATTGCTGAAAAACTGCTTGATGGCATCATCAGAATCACCATTTGTAGTACGGCACATATCAAGCCATGCCTGAGCGACTGCACATTGGAATATGTTTTCATATCCGCCTTCTGCAGCATTTTTAATATAATCTGATTGCGGATACTTGCAATCTTCATCATTTAAGTGCTTAAAGGGCCCTTTGCTTATATTCTGAATGAATTCTTTTATAGTCCGATCCAATCTTACAAGCTCAGCATTCATGCTTAACCTCCATATGCCTTCTTAACCTTCTTCGCCCAGTCCTTCATAGTGTCCACGAGATGCTGCGGTTCTAAGATCACGACGTCGGGCGAGTAGGATTTGGCGAACTGGATCATGGCGTTCTCGGTGACTTTCGCGGAGACGATCACATACTTGTCGGTCTCCTCTTCGAACGTGACGTCTTTTCCGAAAATGTCTATGATGTCCGTCACCATTGCCGGGTTGATCTTGAACCTGACGCGGCAGTCGCCGGACGCGTACATCTTTATGTGCGTCTTCATGTACTCGGAAAGGTTGAAGCGGTCACCGTTTGCGTCCTTGAGCTTGGAGAAGGGCTTGCGCTTTTTGTCTTCGAGGATGCGGATGTCGGCAATGCGGTCTACGCGGTAATTTGACAGGATAGAGTAGTCGTCGTTGTTGCAGATGAGGTAGTACTTGCCTTCCTTTGCGACCATCTGGTACGGGTTGATTATGTATTCTTTCGGATTGCCGTCATTGCCGAGTCTGGGATGACTCTTTTTGTCAGTGCCGTAATTGACGTAATGGAACGCGACCTGGCGCTCTCGCGAAATGGCTTCGTCCAATATCTGGATCGTGAAGAACAGCTGCTTGTTGTAGACCTCGGGATCCGGGAGCGTCTTGATGTGTTTTACATGTGATCTGAAATGCTCACTTGCAAGGCCTTCGAGCTTCTCGATGAGATTCTGGCAGCGCTTGTAGGGCACATGGTTCGAAAACAGCAGTCCGTCGATCAGGAGCCTTAACTCTGCTTCAGTGAAATCTCTGGCGAGGTAAAAGTCTGTCCAGATATCGTTGCCGTTGCTGCGCGGTTTTTCCTTGTAAACGATGGGACAGCCGATATCCAGGAGATACTCGATGTTGCGGCGCACCGTCTTTCGGTCGAGGGGCGGATCGAATTCCTGATTGAGCTCGTCCAAGATGTCCTTCTGATCCAAGGTGTGGTTCTCGTCTGTTCTTCTTTTCAATATGTCCAGTATCATGGACGGAATCATTTTCTTGCTGGGCGGCATGGCAGTTTCCCCGCTTTCTTGTGAGATACCTTCATTGTATATGTTATTTATTCCCATGGTGTGAATTTGGTGCATGCGCGGGGGTAAATTTTCTGTAAATGGAAGGGTGGGAACCTGTGAAAAGATGCGACAAATATCGTACACCGCTGGTCTTATCATAAGGGTGAAAAGATCAACACAACAACATAAATGAAGGAGGCGCAGCATGGAAAGCGCAAAGATCACGATACTTGCTCACACGGCAAAAGAACCAGACGGCACATACATCGACGAGCCCAGGATCGTTAAGGTCGCCATGCTCGGTCTTATCCTGACTGACGAGAACGTTGACGAAAGGGAGAAACTCGCCTGCGTAAGGATCGCAGAAAGGCTCGGCTTCATTACCGGGGAAGAAGGAAGGCAGCTCCTTTTCTACAGGGGCAGGCTTAATGAGATGAGGGACCGCGGAGATATTACTTAAGGCAAATAAGAATGGATAGTACGTATGAAACAAACCTTGGATTCTTTCTTCCTGACGGGACATATGAACCCATGTTCAATCCTGAGGAAGACATGGCTTGTCTGATCCGCGAAAAGATTGGACCGGATGCGGAGAAGAGTTTTCGTCTGCTTATGTCAAATTGCGGCAGTGAAGCCCGGGAAGATATGGCATCAGATGTTGCAGAGGTTTGTTGGGAAATGCTCAGACATATTGAAGATATTGAAGGAAACTTGAGTTGTGACGTACCGGATCTGAGTGCAGTTGGGAAAGTCCTCGAAAAATTGAAAGAAGTCATTGATAAGATTGAAAATAACGCGTGGAACAAGCTGTGATCAGCGTGGCATCCATAGTGCCGCACAACGCGATGGCCGACAGTCTGATGGACTCCATCTCGTCTTTTGTGGAGTCAAATACCGAAGCCGAGATATTGGACGAGATCAGAGAGGTTATCTGAATCTGTCCTCATAATCAAATTGTTGTCCCTTAATCGCCCCATCGTGTTTTCTATAATGACCTCACAGGAAATCTGAAGGTGCGGGAGGTACGATTATGGAGAATCTCATTGACGTGGGAATAGAGCCTGTCTGCGATATCGATGTCGAGATGGCTGTCCTTTCGCTTTGCATGCGCAAGAACAGTGCCATGATGGAAGTGGTGCAGAACAAGATCACTGATGAAGACTTTAACGATATCCGCAACAAAACGATCTATAGTGTGATCATCGATATGTATTTCGATGAGACGGAGATAGACAGGTTCACCGTTATCTCGGAACTCGAGCGCAGAGGCCTGGCTGAAAAGGCCGGCGGCCAGAGATATGTTTACCATGTTGGAGATATGGTAGCGACAGAGTCGGCTATCCACAGTTATATAAATGCCATCAGGGAGAGGAACGAGAAGCGGAAGATCCTTCAGATCCTTGATAATGTGCGCAAGGAGGCTCTCGTAGGCGAACGCCGTTCGTCTGAAGTGGTAAATTACGCAATGAGCGAGCTGTCCAAGCTGAACAGTTTCAGCGAAGCCAAGGACCTTGTTGCCCTCTCCGAAGTCCTTAAACTGACGCTCACGAGCATTACTGAAGAGATCCAGGATGCGAAAACAGGTTCCAAGATCAAACTGGGCTTTCCCAAACTTGATCTCATGCTGGGAGGACTCGGCCCGGGAACGCTTCATATCCTTGCTGCGCGCCCCGGAATGGGCAAGACCGCACTGGCCGTCAATATGGCGGTGAACGTTGCGGCAAACGGAAATCCCGTCGTTATCTTTTCGCTCGAAATGACCATGGAAGAGATCGGCAAAAGAATAATGTCATCGGCCATGACGAAACCCGTGAGCGCGATCATAAACTCGCGTCAGATCACAGACAGCGATTGGAAACAGATCGATCAGGCAATGCTGAAACTGAGGGATTATCCGATCTACTTCGGCGACAGTGCCGATATCAATCCCATGACCATGAAAGCCAAGATCCAGCAGCTTATTTCTGCGGGAATTCACCCGAAGCTCATTTTCGTTGATTATCTTCAGCTCATCGAAATGAAGGGCATGGGCAACCGGTCGCGAAATGATGAGGTTGCAAAGATCTCGAGGAACCTAAAGCTCCTGGCAAAGGAACTCCGCATACCGATCATCGCACTCTCGCAGCTGTCCAGAGATAATGCAAAGAGAACGGATCACACCCCGCAGATCTCGGATCTGAGGGACTCCGGCGCCATCGAGCAGGACGCCGATACCGTTATGTTTGTCGACAGGCCCGATTACTATAAATCGAACGACGATGCCCAAAAGGGTACGGGCTCAGACAGTAATCCCGCGGAATCCTCAAGCAGTGGCCCGGATGCCCTGCCTGCCTTTATCTACCTTGCGAAAAACCGTCATGGCCCGTCCGGCAAAGATCCCGTCTGGTGGATCTCGAGCAAGACGCTGTTCTATGAATACACCGGCAAGGATCCTGTGGAACCTGCCGGCGATTATAAGATGTCATATGAAGGCGCTCCTGAAGATGACGACAGCGATGAAGATTACATGGATCCGCCGATGTCAGAGGAAGAGAGCTTGCAGCCGGACAGCATGTTTGAGAACATGCATGACGGATACCCGGAGGGGTTTGGAGATATATAAAGGTGCAGCTGTTACGAAGCTGAATCTCTGATCTCCATCAATATCTTTCCGAGCCAATTCTGACCTTCCTTGACTGAACACCTCTCACATGTGCAGTGGCCCCAGCGGTTGTCATGCCAGTGGTTGCCCTCGATCAGTGTGGCGTCACCGGTGGCCTTCAGCTTGGCGCGGAGCTCCGGGTTGGAGAACTTTACTGTGAGGATGTCCTTCATGATGCCATAACATATCTCATCCCAGTTGGAGGGGAAGCCCGGCTCCTTCTTGCCCATGCGCTTTGCCACGACGGGGTTCTTGACCTCGGTGTATTTGATCTTTGCCTCCTCGGAGGCACACTTCTGCGCCTGGAAAGCCGCCTCTGCGTTGTGATATGTCAGCCCCTTGTACTCGAAGTCGCTCTGGTAAAAGTTCGAAAGGAATCTGTACTCACCGTTGAAGTCATTGATGATCATGTGATGTGCCTCGCTTTCTGTTTATGTTTACTGCTATTGTAGCGTGGACAATGGGGAAGAAAAGGGACATCAGATCATCATCGGGGCGCGCTCCACAAACATGTTTTTGTACTTGTGTAAATCAGATATAATTAACCTGAAGTCCAAAACGGGCATGGAAACAGGAGGGAATGGATATGCTTCGTCTTGAGAGCCGGAGTGTTCGGATAAATAAGATCCTGGCAGGTGTGGCTATTGCCATCCTGTGTCTGTATATCGTTCCAATGATCAGTCTCGCGGCCGGAAACGGCACCGGAGTTCAGCCACCGGATTACTACACATGGCAGCTGACTTACTATGCGGGCGTTTTCTCGACCGCGGTGACCTGTTCGGTTAACCCGTCGGCGACGATGGCGATACTTGCTGTTTTCGGAACGATAGAGAATGCCGCAACTTATACGGACAATGCCATATTGCTTAAGATAGCTGATTTCCTGAACGGCATTCCGGTCATCAGGGAAATGGGGAAGACCCCTGTCGCCAATCCCTATGCGGCAGCATTACTTATTGTCATTGCGTTTGCGTGGATCGTTGTTCATTCGACCGCAGTGTCCGAGTTCCTTGCAAAATGGATATCCATGGACAAGGTGGACAGGATCTGCAACAGCGTTTACATAGCAGGTATTTCGTTATTGCCGTTGGTCAGCAATGATGCCTTAGCCGCAAATCCTCCCGGAGGGAAGAGTGCTGAGGCTGTCAGCAAAGCATCTTCCCTGTTCGCAGGAACTTCCCGTGCAGTAAGACCGGGGATCGGTACATATGTCTTTGTGGCACTAGTAACCGTGTGTGTTATCGTCCTTGGCAATTTCGTCTATTCATGTGTCAGCAACTGGGAAACGATCATTGCAGCGATCCCCGTGAAGGGAACAAGCCTTATCTGGCAGATAGTCAAGGCATTTATCCATATCGGCCTTCTGGTTCTGCAGATGTTTGCCCCGATCGTAAGTTTTATCGTCAGCGCCCATCTGGCCGTAGCATGCATATTTCTGTTCAGGATCCTTAAGAGGAACGCCCAATACTATAAAGACATCTACGTTCACGCCATCTTAAGCAAGGTCTTCAAGCGTAACGAGCCCGTTTCCGTTATCGAGAAGCGCATCCCGGTAAAGATCAAAAAACTCTATCCTTCTATGGAAACCGCCATCTCACTTTACACCTTCCACGGTTATGCCCGCCTCGCAAAGCGTTCCAGAGTATGGCTTATCAAGGAAGGTGACAAAACGGACCTTGTCTATAACCGCTTAATCCGCAAGCCGTTTATCGTGACATGGGCTGAGCTTTGTGAGCAGTACGCCAACAAACCTGTCTATCTCGAGCAGTGCCTGAGGTTCTTAAGGATCCGCACGGAAGACAAAAAACTGGAGCTTGTATTGTCCAACCGCTATAAGGATCAGACCGCATTCCTGTCGGATATCCTGGGACTCAAGGACTATGAGGTTGTTAAGCAGGAAAAGAAAGATGCTAAGCAGCTTGAGAAAGAATTGAAGAAAAAAGGAAAGAAGACGGGGCTGGGGGAGGCTTGAGCCGGCATATGGTTCCCAATTTTACTTGATCGGAGGTCATCATGAATTTTGTATATGAGCTGGATGTAAAGATCAGAAACAAGGTGTTGTACGAAGCTTTACGTGACGTGTACAAGTTGGGCGGATTCAGAAAAAGAGCAAATTACTCTTTTAACTCGGTAAGTGAGAATATTTCCTCGATACTCGCCAATCCCGGCAAGGACGGGTATGAGATCCGATTCAACATTTCATATGACGGCAGCTATAAGATTGTTCCACGTGTGCTTTGCGACGTGCTGCCCTGTTTTCTTATTCAGTTAAGAACACTTTTCGAGTTTGGCGAGAGACAGTACAACGGCTTTAAAAAGTTAATATTGAATAAAAGAGTCGAGATCGAAAAGTCATACGACAATGTCGGCTGGATAGTCAGAAATATGTATCCGGGCGAGCAGCCAAACAGGATCGATGAAGGCTTTTTTATTGACCGCGCCCGAAATATGACATGGTACGCTACAGAAGAGTACTATAAAAACCACGGCAATACTTTTGGAATGCTTTCCAGTGAAGAGAAGCATGCAGAAGAACTGGCGAAATCCGTTTATTCGAAAGCTATAGAAGATTATCCGCAAAACAACAAGTTTAAAGAGATCTTCCCGGCTGCAGATCCCGATTCCGCTTCAGAAAACTATGACAGCAGCTTTGAAATAGTCAACGACAGTGAACGTGCGGGCAAGCATAAGCCTGCTGCTAAGAAGCCGGTTCCGGAACGGAAGACTGCTGCGGAAGATGCTGACCTTTCCGATAAGAAGGCATTGATCAAACTGGTAGAGAATGATGCCAGTGTGCTTGACAGCCTTCCATCAAGTTACCGTGGGGATAAAGAGATAGTCATGGCCGCGATCAAGAAAGATCCTTTATACCTGAGTCTGGCATCTGCTAAACTGCGCAATGACAAAGATGTAGTTCTTTTGGCGGTAACCTTGGATGGACTTGCATTGAAATTTGCTTCAAGCGAACTGCAAGCTGATGAAGAGGTGGTCCTTTCGGCTGTTGAGAATTGCGGCTGGGCATTACAGTATGCTTCGTATGATCTAATGGGCAACAGACAGATCGTGAAGACTGCCGTAGAGAAGACAGGCCTCATGCTTGCTTATGCATCGGATGAATTGAGAAACGACAAAGAAATTGTATTAAAGGCAGTAGCCAAGCACTTGAAAGCATTTATATACGCTTCATATGAGTTAAAAGATGACAAGGATGTAATTGCAGCAAAAGACAAGTGGTTTGAGTAAAGGAGTTTACGGAAACGACTTTAACATTGCAATGTCACTTGCAATGTTACGAAAAACTGTCCCATTATTCGAATGCAATGCTCTCTCAGCCGTTATAAAATCAGCTATGGTGAGATACAGCGCCCCAGTTTTCTGGTGTCTGTGCGAGTTGGTCCTGTATAACGGAGCGGTACGATTCGCAAAAAAATATCGTCCTATAATGTCGGGCCGGTCTCGCATAAAAATCTCACGGGATAACGGGAAGCAAAGATTCAATTGAAGAGGGAGGATTAAAGTATGCAGCAGTTAACAGGTTCGTACATTTGGCACTACGTAAGCGACGAGAGCAAGATCGAAGGACTTAAAGAAGAACACCAGTATCTGGCCTGCTTCGAGGTCGACGAGCCATCCGGCCCGGTCTGGAAAATGAGGCTGGTGTACTGGTTCGAAAAGGGCGCCAAGCTCACGATCTACGAGAAGGACGGAACGCCGCACGACTTTAAGATCGAAGATGACGGGTTCTACATTATCGACGATATCGGCGGCAGCAAAGGTCCAAGGTGCTTCAAACTACGCGGCGTCAGGTACTGGACGGAAATCCACGAGCCCGGGGTGAACCCGGATGACACCCTGACCATCGTAGGGTAGTTAAGGGACCGCTCGTTTCGCAAAAAAATAATTTCATATATTAGGGACTGCACCTGCGGGTGCGGTCAAAACAAACCAGAAGGGAGAAAGAGATGGAAGAAATCAAACTCAGATCATTAAGGCTTAAGGCCAAGGCAATCGGTATAGCAGGCAGCGCGGCACTGATATGCGCGCTCATGCTGGAATGCTGCACGTTTACGGGACAGGCTGGCGCGGTTACATCGGCTACGCTGCTCGAGTTTATCGGCCCGAAGATGATCACCGCTTTCGGACTGGTGGAGATGGCAATCGTGTTTTCAATCCTGAACTACGCGGTTCCGCAGATCCTGACCGGTTCGTTCATAGGACTCTGGGCAGGATTTATCTGCCGGGAGATCCTGAAAACCCAGGGCGCAGTTATCGGCCCGGGCGTGTATGTACTCATCTTGTCAGCAGCGCTCATCCTGGCATCAGGCATCGTTTTCGCTGTTGCAGAGCATAAGTACAAGGTGTATGGAAAGACTGACAGGAAATCCAGGCTTCTCAGGAAACTCGAAGTGTTCTGTAACGCTGCGATGGGGCTCTCAATAGTGCTGTTCTGTGTTTTTGAAGCGCTGTTGAGCCACAAGTAATTCGCAAAAAAAATCCTCTTCTAATAGAACGGCTGCACTTCCGGGTGCAGCCGTTTTTGTATGAAAGGAGTTAGCAAAACATGGGAAGAAAAACATCACAAAGTAAAGTAATTTGTGCTTCAAACACATTTTCACTATACGCTTTGGCGGTACCCGATTCAACGAAACCACCGGTTAATTTACAAAGAATTGAAAGAATTTTACAAACGCTTAATACGGAAGTGAGGTGATGAAATGCCGGGCAAACACAATAATATCAGCGGTTTGACAAAAAAGTATCTGTCTGCCAGGCGCCCTTTTCTCAAGGAGTCGTCTTACGCGCACTACGCTGAATTGGCGGAAAACTACATCGATCCGTATGTCGGGAGGATGCATTTTGAGGATCTGGGCAATAACACAGCCGGAAAGTACATAACTCAGCTTAAGACCTGCGGTAAAACCTCGGGGAAAGGCGGTCTGTCAGATAAAACAATCCGCGACATCTGTTCGCTTTTAAAGAGTGTCTACTACTTCGCGTCTGAGAACGGCGACTGCCCGTCAGACATACGTTTTCCGCGGTTTACGATGTCAAAGCCGGCAAGGATGAAGTCCCAAGTGCTGACAAAGCCGCACCAGAAGCAGCTCGAAGCATATCTTACGGCAAATCCTAGTCCCGAAAACATTGGCATTATGCTCTGCCTCTACACAGGCATGCGAATTGGCGAGATCTGCGCTTTGAAGTGGTCTGACGTCGATTTTGAAGGCTGTCTGATCAACGTCAACAGGACAGTGCTCAGGATCAGGAATACTGAGGCGCGAGGGAAACAGCCAAAGACAGTGATCGTGACCGGAACGCCTAAAACCGAGTCTTCTCAACGTGCGATCCCTGTGCCCAAAGCTATCGGAAAGCTTCTGAAGACTGAAGGAAAACAGATGCCCGGAGATTACTTCGTAGCCACCTGTTCAAGCAAACAGATGGAACCCAGGCGGTATTACGAGAAGTACAAGCAGATATTGAGAAAAGGCGGCATCTCGGTAGACTACACTTTCCATGCGCTTCGCCATACATATGCGACGCGCTGTATAGAGAGCGGGATAGACCCGAAAGTCGTAAGCGAACTGCTGGGACATTCTTCTGTGACCATCACGCTCAACCGTTACGTCCACCCGACCATGGAGATGAAGAAACGCAGCGTGGAAAGGCTTTTGCGGTGATCCGTCACAAAGTACTTTACTTTGATACGAATAGTATCGCCTATTGATTAAGAATTAACAATAAATAACAGGAGGATAAATCAAATGAAGAAGAAAATAGCCTTTGTTGTCTTAGCGTCCCTTGCTGCAACAATCATGTTTGGCTGCTCATCTGCGCCTAGTAGCAGTAGCGCAAGTGAAACAGCTGGTGCTACTACCACAACTACTGCTGAGGCGACTACAACTACAAGTGAGACCACTACAACCGTTAAGGAATTGCTTGAAAGTGATTTTGAAGTTCAAGAATACATATATGTACCTTGGTATAAAAAAGAAAACACTGATTGTCTGTTAGTTATAAAGAATAACAGTACCGAATCAGCATATGTAAAATTCAATATAACTGCACATGATAAAAATGACAATACAATTGGTGCTGCCAGTACACCTACCTACTTTATAGGACCTGGCGAGGAAACTATATGTTACTGCATATTTGAAGATGTAAGAGGTGTAGATCATATAACACGAAAAATGACAATCAGTGATGGCGGAACCAAAGAACCTGAAATTGGATCATTAGAAGCTAAGACACATGTTAACAAAAACAATGTTGTTCTAACTATTTCAAATAATGGTCAAAATGAAGCCACCTCAATTTATGCCTATGTGTTGTTCTTCGATAAAAATGGCAAAGTCGTTGATTATACTATAACTGACGAGATTTATTCCCTTCCTGCCGGTGATTCAACGTCTTTGCAATTAAAGACATATGTGAAATTTGCTTCATTGAAGGTATATTTTGTTGATGGCAGATATTAAAATAACAAATCTTGGGAATGACGGCTGCACTCTCGGGTGCAGCCGTTTTTCATATTAATCATTTGTAAAAAATCCTTGGTCTCGGTTGTATCGAAAAAAGCCAACGGGTATATTGAAGTCAAATCAGCATATAAGGAGGACTTCTGGCTGAAATGAGCAAACGCATTAAAATGGCGAGAAAGGCCACCGGTTCAAATGCGCCGAGGGGATCAGTCAAGGCAAAGCTGATCATAATCGGCGTGATTGTCCTTGTGTTTATAATCGCGATCACTGCCCTGATCATAGCTATAAATGAATCGAAGAGACCGAAGGGACCCGGTCCTCAGCAGGTAGATACTGTTTCGAACTTGGAGAAGGTGGTCAAGAACAGCTCACTTTCGACCTACGAGGTTGTTTATAACGGCGTGGCAACCATATATAACGATAAAAAGCCCGAGGATATTGACTACCACGTTGCTTATACAGCTACCGTTAACGCCGGTTTTGACTTAAAGGGCATTAAGATATCCAAGGATGATGAAAAACACGAGATCGTAGTCAGCCTGCCACCGATCGAGATATATGAGCCAAAGGTGAATATCGAGGATCTGGATTACATAGTTGTAGGCAAAAAGGTTAAGCAGGAGACTATTTCTGCGGATGCATACAGCAAGTCCATAGCTGACGTCAATCAAAAGGCGAGAAATCAGGGTGAGATCGTAATGTATGCAAAGCAGAACGGTGAGAGGCTGATCAAAGGTCTGCTCACGCCGTTTGTCGACAAGCTTGAAGAGAAATACACGATCAGATTTGAATGGAGGGATGCAAAATGAAAAAGTTATTGAGCATTTTCCTCGTTTTATCCCTCCTGTTTGCTTTGGCAGGATGTAATTCCAAGCCCAAGGAAGAACCCAAGAAAGTCGAAGCGACGATCGAAGTCGATGAGATGCGTGCAATCGCAAATCTTGCAACGGTGGACTGCTATTTCCATAACGTCGCAAAATCCGACAGGGAAATGAATCCGGCCTGGTATCAGTTCTGGGAAAAGAAGAACATGAGATTCTGGGTCGAGTACGATGGTAAAGTTACGATAGGTATTGACGTTAACAAGCTCAAAGTCGAAGTCGGCAAGGATAACGTTGTAACAATTACCATACCAAATGCAGTTGTGCTAGATGCAACCGTTAATAAGGAGTCTTTGACAAGCGAATCGTTCTATTTCGATCCGAAAGCCAAGAAACCGAGTCCGGAAGAGCAGACTGAAGCTTTCAGGCAGGCTCAGAATAATATGAAAGAGACTGCCGAAAAGAATCCTGTTCTGATGTTAAACGCTCAGGCAAATGCAAAAGAGCTCTTAAAGAATTACGTCAATTCAGTTGGCGAGGCGGTTGGAATAGAGTACAAGATCGAATGGAAAACCATTGAGGACAAGAGCAAGGTCGCAGAGGTCGATCCGCCGACGGAGACGAGCACCGCTAAAAAGTAACTAATCAATTGCAGCCCCTTGGATAACATCCGAGGGGCTTTTAATACCTAACGAAAGAGGAACTTATATGAAAGTAAAGAAAAACAAGAACAAAGCAGACGAGTTTAAATTGCCAACATATGAAGGTTACACAGTGGTAACTAGATCCGTAAAACCGCCTAAGAAGATTGATAAAAAACTCAAAGCCCAACTTAAGAAAGACGGCATTATTGACTTTTTTATAGCACTTGGTGTTGAAGATAAGAATAAAGATGAGACTTAGCGTTAATTTGTTTGTTTACACCGACAGGATGGTTAAATTTCAATGATTTAATATCAAATCGATTAATCGAATAGAGAAGACCTGGCATCGTGTCAGGCTTTTCTTTTGCGGATTAATATATCCTTTACAGTTTGGTAATGCCTGCGTATTCAGAGGGTTGTAAGATTATCTTGGAAGAAAGGGGGTAGCTGATATGTCTAGGATCAGATGTCCAAACGTTCTTTGCAGAAGCACAAGCTGCGTACCGGTTGCTCAGAACAAGAGGTATAAGCCGGTCAAAGGCCTCATTGGCGGAGCGATCGGAGGGTACTTTTTCGGCCCCGTAGGAGCATTGGCTGGAGCCGGAACCGGTTTCAACGGCAAGGGCAAAGTCAAATTCGTCTGCCAGAGCTGCGGCAAGGTGTTTGTAAAGAAGATGTAGGGAGTTCCGTAAGGGACTCCCTTATTTTGTTTGAGAAGTACGGTAAAAGGTGGATAGGAACGCAATCTTCAAGAGAAAGGGAGTTAGTCCGATTATTGGTGCTCATAGTGTTTTTTCTGATGATAAAATTGTTAAAGGATATGGATTATACATAAGGGATGAAAACAACAGCATAGCATACAGTTATGGATAAAAGAGCATGAGATTGTTAAGGCGTATTTTTAGAATAATGACATTACCAATAAGAGCTGGATTTTGGCTGATTGTAATAATAGTCAACATCTTTGCCTAATACGTGTGGTTAAAAATCTGAACATTTTTGTTTACACACAGTAAACCAAATCGACATACTAATTGTTTTATAATTATTATATATATATCAGATAGAAATGCAGTTTTATGAGGTGTCAAATGTTTAGAAAAGTATTTACTAAATCCTTTGCAACGGTTTTGATTGCTTCGGTTTTGTCGACAGCGATTGTTGTCACAACTAATAATCTTTCCACGAATGCTAGCCCTGATGAATTTGTGGAAATAACCGGAAAAGTCTTTGAATTTGATGAGGGAACTAAGAAAAACAGTAGTCATTATGATGAGAGTACTGCTACAGCGTCTTATTCCCCAGTAAAAGGGCATGCTTTTGGAACTTTTTCTGTTAAAGGTGACATGAGTCAACTTCCTGGAGGAAATATAACAACTTTCAAAGTTAGTCGTGATTCTGATCAAGTAGTAACATTTTCTTACAGATTTGACGAAAAAAAGCTCGCACTTCCCGAAACAGAATGGCATATTCGCGAAGATGATTCCAAAAATGTTGGTGGAATAAATGTTAAAGATGCTATTAAGAACGGAGCGATTCTCGTTCAAACATCACTTGATGGCTTGAATTGGGTAACTAGCACTACTCTATCAAATATCTTTACAACAGATAAGTTCAACTTCGATTTTTATAAGACAAACGATATTCAACTGATTAACGGTTGTTTTTTCAGAGTAATAGTTGTATATGAAATGGAACAGTTGGTTGGTCAGTCGAAAGTACTTTGGGTATTCAATAAAAAAGAGAACAAATATAAGAAATATAAAGAGGTATACACTTTCTATGCAAAAACCGAAGGCAACGATAGTGATCTCAAAATCGAATCCGAGCCGAGAATGGAACTTGGCAAGAAAGTTGCCACACCTTTAGATAAGGGATTTGACGGAGGAAAAGAACTCGATCAAAAGGATCCTCATTTCGGATGGGATATCGGACAGTTTGTTATTAATGGATATTCAAGTGTAACCAATGATTCAAATGATAATCACGTATTCCTTAAAAATGTTGGAGATAAAGTTACCCTTTGGTTCAGATTGTATCAGGATATAAATAATCTTAACGGAGACCCCAAACTTACTATTAACGAAGATACAAATGGTTATGACAAACACTTTGAAGTTCCGCCTACAAACTTTAAACACGGAACACTCATAATTCAATATACGGATTCTCAAAATGTCAAGCACGCTCCGATCATATATACGGATTTCCTGGCTGCAAATGTTTCGAGAAAGGCTAACACCAAGGTCCAACTCTTTGAAGAAGGAGATTATGAGGTTTCGCTTAATTACGAAATCATGCATGATACCCTGGTAGATGGATTCACAAATTATAAGATTGCTTTTAAATTCTCGATTCGCAACGGAAATTGCATGGTTTTCCCGTTTGAACTGAGAGAAGATGGAAGCAGAGGAAGTGAGCTTACTACAGGATCATATGCAAAGCATGGTTTTGTATTAGATGCTGCGAAATCAAAATATCTGTTAGTAAATGTTAAGAAGTCCAATCTCGTTGTTGGTGATGATAATCAGCTGCATCTTGATCAGCGTTATGACAGACCGGTTGATTTGTTTAATGATAAATTTACCGAGGAAGGAATTTATAGCTTTACATTTACAAATAAATACACAGGAAAAGAGGGTACTAAAACAATTTATGTCGGTACCAACAAGTATATTGTAGCTTTAGCTACATCTCCGTATAGCATTGAAGAAATCAATAAACTGATTGCGGAGAACAAGATCCAGATTGATGCTGCAGGAAATATTAGTGTCCCGACGCCCACACCGACGCCTGCGCCTTCTGAAACGACGGAATCAACCACACCGCCAGAAACAGAAGCATCAACAGAAACCAGCGAATCGACTAAAGAAACTGTTGTCGAGGAAACGACACAAAGCACTGAAAGCGAAGGCACAAAGGGCACTGAGGAAACAACAAACACACCTACTGAAACCACTCGAGTAACAAAGAAAACGAAAAAGAAGTAATTGTCTCTCAATAGAACAAGGAGAAAGAAAATGAAAGCAAAGTTCATAACTGCTATTGTTTTGATAGGTTCAATTCTTTTTACCGGGTGTGCTCAGTCTGTAGGCAACTCTGTAAATACAACTAACAGTGAAACAGTTGCTTCAAGCAAGAGTGAATCAATAGTTCTTGGTACTGAAGCTGCTCCATCAAGCATTGCCTCAAAATCAGCTAAAGAAACTTCATCTGAAGCAGAGTCCGGAAAGTTTTTGTCTACAATTGATCCTTCCGAGTTTTCCGGACCAAGTGATCAAAATTTCCTTCAGTATGTTAAGGATGCCACGTATGCAGAAGCTATTAAGAATCTCAATAGTACTGAATATGTTGTCGAGAATGTAGAAGTAACCTATATTTCGCCAGAGTATATTGCTGAACTTGAGTATAATTCAAAAGCAAATATTTACTTTGGACATACCGAAGAAGATCTTGCAAAACAATTTGACGGTGAGCAGGTTGTTTTTACGATGGATGATAATGGACAAACCTCTGTTGAAAAGTTTGTCCCCAATGGGAAAGGGTTAGACCCTGCATATAAGAAAGCACTTATTAAAGCGGGTATTGGTGTTGGTATCATACTTGTTTGTGTAGTGGTTTCAGTTGCAACAGAAGGCGCAGCACCTGCAGTTGCTGCTGTGTTTGCGTTTTCTGCTAAGAGTGCTGCAATTGGGGCTGCCATATCTGGCACTACTGGTGGTGTTACTGCAGGTTTAGTAGAAGGATTAAGAAATAAAAACTTCGACCGTGCTGCAAAAGCTGCTGCAGAATCAGGCGGCGATGGCGTTATGTGGGGATCGATATTTGGTTCCATTTCTGGCGGGCTTAAAGAGTTGAGGTTTTTGCAGAAAATATCCAAGGCTACAAAACTATCACTGAATGAGGTTGCTATTATTCAAAAAGAAGCAGCATTGCCACTTGAAGTTATACAAAAATTGAACAGCATGAAAGAGTATAATGTTCTGAAGAATGCAAAATTGAAAACGACAGAAATGAACATAAAGGGTAAGACACGCTCTTTCCTTACACGTAAAATTGATTGGAATTATATTGATCCTAGCACCATTACAGCTGAAAACCCAAATGGATTAACGAATTTGCAATTAGCATTAAAAGGGAACGCTCCATTTGATCCTTCAGGGAAAAGATATGAGCTTCATCATATTGGGCAGCATAGTGATACGGTTTTTGCGGTACTTACAGATGCAGAGCATGCACAAATCCCAACACCTGATGTTGGTGTCGATCGAACCGGTTTTGCTGCGTTAAGAAAGGCATTTTGGGAGAAGATGGGTCAACTTGCAACTTCAGGTATTATTCCTTAAGGAGGTTATAAATGTTTGTTTATAGTGATGATTATCTTCAGAACATAAGAGAAATCAACGGTATTATTTTTTGCTGCGAAGATATTGAGCCGGAATATGATGAGATTGCAGAACATCTTGCCTCAATTTATCCTGTAAAAATGCCTTTAATTGTTGATTCTATGATCCCAAAGTTGGTAGAATTCTATGGCGAAACAATAAAAGATATTACACGTGATGAGACTATAGTAAAATTAGGTCAACCATTGATAGATATTGAACTCAATTTGATCAATTTTCCTAATCAGACTTTCGATCTCGAGCACGTTATTACTGTTGAATTTATTGGCGATTTTGAAAAGATAACCGGGTTCAGTGTGGATGGTTAATCAATATGAATCCCTGGGTAATTGTTGTTTTACTATTTGTGTTAATTGGCGTTGTATTAGTGAGTTGCTTCATGTTTAAAAAGAGCAATAACCACCTATCGAGACAACCATCTAGCTTGGCAAATCAGAAGAACGCTGATTTATCAATTAAGTTCGAGGACTTACCTGACCTGACGGATATTGAGAGTGCTTCACTTATTGAGATTAATGATAAAGAGGTACTTGCTCGTATAGACAACGCTATCCCAGGCACTCTTAAAGCAGTAGCAAATGCTGGCGCTGTGAAGAATTATCAGCAAGCAGTAAAGAATGCCGGAAAACTTTACCAAGCGATTATTCCCAAGGGGGCAAAACTTGCTGATTCACAAGCGATGGAAGGCGCAGTCAAGGGTATATACCATGGCCCTAATGGCATAAAAGGTCATGCGGATCTTATTCCTGTAGATGGAAATATGGGAAAAGGGCTTGCTGTGATGAATGTTGCTAATGCCGCAATGGCTGTTGCTGCAATGGTCGTTGGACAGTATTACATGACACAAATTAATGAACAATTGGGAGAGATTAACGCAGGACTAGATAAGATAGCGGCTTTTCAGGACAATGAGTTTCTTTCTAAAATTTATGCAATTATTGCTGAAATCCAAACTTGCTCTCAATTTAGACTTGAGATTATTGAGAATGATGAACAGCGAAACCGGGAATTAGATCATCTTAAGAGGCTTGAACATGAATGTGCTGAATTACTTGGACAAGCCAACCTATCGCTAAAAGGTTTTGAAAGGAAAACCGGACTTAATTATTCTGATTATGAAAAACTAATAGTTGAAGCTGAAAAATGGTATCAGTATCAGCAGATACTACTTCAACTGCTCCAAAAAATCGCAGACATAACTTATACGTTATATCTTGGTGGAATGTCTAAAGAGCAATGTTATTCCAAAGTTTTACCATATGTCAGGCAGGCTAAGGACGCATTAAATGCAGTTGAAGCGTGGCATAAGGCGAACTGTGATTCTTTAGAGATTAATCTTGAAACGGGAAAGAGACATCGTCAAGGTTTCGATGACGTATTGCATTTTATACCTTCTTTGTTCGATGATAAGCACCAGTATCAAGAGATATCTCAAAGCACATTGAAAATGATATCAAATCAAAGTTCAGGGCAAAGAACAATTGCATCTGATGAGGCTGATTTGTTTAGAGAAGATGTTCGACTAATTGCTAAGGATGGGAAATTGTATTATTTACCATCGGATAATAATGGAAACAAATAATAATTCACACGAATGACAATATAAGTTAGGAGTTCTCGATGATGAATGATGAAAACGGAGGGAAAAAGATGGTTCCTTTAATTCAGGCAATAATACAGGCTTATAACACTACTCTAAGCTTTGCTGATAAAGTCATGGATAAAATAGATGACGAGAAATTTGCGAAAGCTGTAATTGAACTATATGGACAAGAGCCGACGTACAATGAACTTGATGCTCAGATCGAGATAATTAAAAATGCAACGGATTTACCTTCTGAAAAGAAACTAGAGCTTTTACGTGCAGTTACAGTACAGCGAGATACAATTCGTGACAAGGAAATGGAACGCAAAAGAAAAAGTGCTGAAATCATTAGTGATGCAGCTGAGAAAAAAGGTAATCTTGCAGGCAAAATAGCAATTGGAGTTTTATCTGGAGGGGTATCACTTTTGCCAGATGCTATTAATGCTGTTAAGGAATTTAAGGATAAGAAACCGGAAGATACGACTGATATTTTAGATACCGAAGATGATAATAAGTAATGTAAATAACTGAATAAGAGGAAATAAGATGACACAGTTTCTTGCAGTAATAAGAAGATTCTTTTTAGGCGGCATGGTTTCACTTATTGTTTGTTTTTTTGTGGCAGATTTGAGATCAATGATAGGTTTTGCTATAAATCCAAATAGTATCCAGAGCATTTTTTCTATCTTCTTTTTAACATCTCCAATACTATTTGTTTTGTCAACTATTATTTCGGCTGCATATATTAGGAAATATGGACAATTCGCTCTTGCTCATCAGGAAAAGCCCTTTATTTCAACAGTTTTCTTGTGTGTCGGGCATGACATTGTGTTTCCTTTTAAGAATACAATTGGCTTTTTCGGTGCTATTTTTAACAAGAATGCGTTGGGCCGAAAAAAGCTAATAGCAAGGTTTGTTGGAACGGTATTACTTATTATTTCGTGCGTTGTTGGTGTTCTTCTTTTGAAAAGCAAGTAATTAATTGCAGTGTAAATAGGTAGTTTTATTTCTTTCTGGTTTGAACAATTATCAGTATTTGTTACAACAAGAATCGAGCAAATAGAATCAGAAAAATGAACAAACTCAATTTTACAAGCTAGGATATCAGGTGAAAAAGTGATGCAAACTATTAAACAACGCAAGAAAAAGACCTGGAAAAAGAGAATAGCATACTGGTTTGATAATCATCTGTCACATGGTGCAACTCAGCAATTCATGATGCTTTTTGCCTTCATTTTGCTTGTTATGTTGGTGTTTGGCTTTGTTTCCTGGATAATGAACGGAACTGACTCTGTTGGCAAGGGTATTTGGGAGAGCTTTTTACACCTGCTTGATCCCGGAACGATCTCTGGAACTGAGGGTATTAGATTGATCGTGCCAATGGCAATCGTTACTGTAATTGGTCTTGTTTTTACGGGTATGCTGATTTCCATTATCAACAATGCTCTTGAAGAAAAACTCAGTTCGCTCAGAAAGGGTCATTCGCAGGTTGCCGAGAAGTATCATACAGTAGTTTTCGGGTGCAACGATGATACTTACAGCATTATAAGCGAACAAATTGAAGCAAACCGTAATGTAACCGAAGACGATATCAAACATACTAATCCTTGTATTATCGTGCTTGAAGATCTTGATAAAGAGGAAATGGATGATCGGATAAAAACGCACATTCCGAATTTCTATAATACGCGAGTCATCTGCAGAAGTGGAAAATTGACTCAGGAGAATCTGTATGAGACGGTTTCACTCGAGGAAGCATCATCGATAATAATCAGATCCACAAATGATCTTATGACGTTAAGGATAGCGCTTGCAGTTGGTACATATCTGCGTAAGTTCAGGGGAAGCAGACCGCATATAACAACTATGGTAAATGATACTAATTCCATGAATGCTGTCGAATCTGCACTGGAGGGCTATGATACTCAAGTCTTTTATTTCGATAAATGGCTTGCAAGGATTACTGCACAAGCTTGTCGTCAACCCGGATTGTCGTATGTGTTTACAGAACTGTTTAATTATGAGGATGCTGAGATCTATGTTGAAGAAAGAGATCATAGCGGAAAACCATTGGATTTTGCAGGTGTCAGTTTTAAGGATGCTATAGGTCAATTTACTCAGAGCACTTTGATAGGAGTTGTGCGAAAAGACTCTATCGATGGCTCTGACAGAATGTATATTGCGCCTAAACCTGATTTTGTAATTCAGCAAGGAGATAAGTATATCGTTGTTGCTGAAGATGATAACAGAATCAAGATTGATTCAAATGAGATCGAAAGACAAAAGTATGATCTCGAATATAAGAAAGCAGAGTATAGGAGTTTTGACCGACAGGAGATGCACCTGCTTATATTGTCCTGGAACAAGGGATTGCCTGAAATCCTCATGAATCTTGATGATTTTGCCAGTAAAAACTCAACAGCTAAGATTGTTGCTATGCGCGAATATAAAGATATTGAGCTGATTAAGAACGAGGTAATTAACATCGACATAGATTTCCGGCTCACTAATAATCTCTATGATAGAGAATATCTTAAAACGCTGATTACTGATGATATAACAAACATTTTGTTGTTATGCAGAGATGATCTTTCTAAAGAAGATGCAGATGCCCAAACAATGATGATTCTTCTTCAGCTCAGGGAACTCATTCGTGAAAAGGAATTGCAGACTGGGAAGAAACGAAATGTTGTTATTACCAGTGAACTAAATATCAGTGATGACCAAAAATTAATGCAACTTACAAGTGTTGATGACTTTATTGTCGGTTCGGAGATTGCAAACAGGATAATTACGCAGGTTGCAAATGTTCCCGAACTCAAGTCTGTTTTTGAAGAGCTACTTACTGCTGAAGGCGCAGATTTTTACCTCAGAGGCATTTCTAATTATCTTTGTTTTAATGAAGGTGAAGACACAATTAGAATCGAATTTAGAGATCTGATGCGAATTTGCTATGAGCATGGTGATATAGTCATAGGATGGCTTTCAATTGATGACGGAGAAGTTACATATAAATGCAATCCTGATAAGTCGCAGATGCATTCATTCCGCAGGTCCGACAAACTGATCATAATCTCGCAGGTTGAGTATAGCTAATTCAATGAACCCCAAATACTCAAAACTTAAAAACATCACCAGACCGCAGTATCCTGATTTGCCGCCCATGCCTATTGAGGACAGGGCGGCTCAGTTTTCGCCGTTTGCGGCTGTGGTCGGGTACGACGATGCAGTCGAGGAGACGGCGCGCCTCACTGACAGCATGGTTGAGTTGAGTGAAGATGAGATCGTTTTGCTGAATGGGGCTTTGACCAGATTAAGAGAGACAATGGCTGAAAAGCCGCAGATCAAGGTCACATTCTTTGTTTCCGATGCAAAAAAGGACGGCGGAGCCTATGTCTCGAAGGCGGGAATCGTAAAACGCATAGACGATTACGAGAACGTGCTTATCTTTACTGACGGCGAAAAGGTTGCTGTGAGCAGCATCATCAAGGTCGAGTTCGTTGATGCGGAGAATGCTGATGGATAGAACGTATCTGGCGATCGACCTGAAATCATTTTACGCGTCTGTGGAGTGCGTTGAGAGGGGCCTGGATCCGCTCAATACCAACCTGGTCGTTGCTGACAGCAGCCGTACCGAAAAGACGATCTGCCTTGCTGTATCGCCTTCGCTGAAGAGTTACGGAATACCCGGAAGAGCAAGGCTTTTCGAGGTCGTGCAGACGGTTGAGCGCGTCAATAACGACAGAAGATATAATGCTCCGGGGCGAAGGCTGACGGGGAAGAGTCATTTCGGGAACGAACTCAATGCAGATCAGACGCTGGCGGTGGATTATATTGTTGCGAAGCCGCAGATGGCGAAGTACATGAGCACGAGCGCTAAGATCTACGGGATTTACTTGAAGTATGTTGCGCCGGAGGATATTTTCGCTTACTCGATCGATGAGGTGTTCATTGACGCGACGTCATATCTTGATATCTATAACGTGGATGCGCACGGGTTTGCGAGAATGCTGATCCAGGACGTTCTCAAGGCGACTGGCATTACCGCGACGGCCGGGATCGGGCCGAACATGTACCTTTGCAAGGTCGCGATGGATATCGTGGCAAAGCACATTCCCGCAGACAAGGACGGTGTCCGCATTGCATCGATCGACGAGGAACAGTACAAGGAGCAGCTTTGGGATCACAAGCCGATCACTGATTTCTGGAGAGTAGGAAGGGGTACTGCTGCAAGGCTCGAAAAGTACGGCATCTTCACGATGGGCGACATAGCGCTGTTTTCGGCCAATCGTGATTATATCGGTCTTCTGTACAAGCAGCTCGGAAAGAACGCGGAGCTCCTGATCGACCACGCATGGGGCATTGAGCCTACTACCATTGCTGACGTAAAGGCTTACAAGCCTGATTCCAACAGCCTTGGTGCAGGGCAGGTGCTTCAGCATCCGACCAACTACGAACACACCAAGCTTATCGTGTGGGAAATGGCGGATACATTGTCTTTGGATCTCGTCTCGAAACGCCTGGTTACCGACCAGCTCGTGCTCACGGTCAACTACGATCAGGTGAGCCTTGAGAGCGGCATCTATGACGGTGAAGTGACCGTAGATTACTATGGCCGTGAAGTCCCCAAGCACGCGCACGGCACGATCAATCTGACCAAGCACACGTCTTCTACCAAGAAGATCACTGAGGCGGTCATGGAGCTGTTTGACAGGATAGTCAACAGGAAGCTCATGTCGCGGAGGCTTAATCTTACAGCATGCAACGTGCTGCCTGAGGATGAGGTCCCGAATAACGAGAACTACGAGCAGATGAGCATCTTCGATCTGGAAAAGCCTGCGGAGGATCGTGCTGACGATAAAGAGCAGGAGCAGAAGGAACGCGCTCTGCAGGAAGCGATGCTCGAGATCAAGCAGAAGTATGGGAAGAATGCCGTTCTGAAAGCAAAGAACCTCCAGGAGGGCGGCACCGCGATCGAGAGAAACCAGCAGATCGGCGGGCATAAGGCATAGACTTATTGACTATATAAATAAGAAAAAGCCGCACCTCTCAAACAAAGCAAATCCAGCCGTTTCAGCGGAAAACTTTTTTCGAAAAGGGGGTTGCACATCCAAATTCGATGTGTTATCTTATCGCTGATGAAGGAAGTGCCTGTCCGACATCCAACTCTAAGAATGAGTAGGATCGTGCAGGGCTTCTATTTTTTTGACTATATGACGAAAGGACAAAAGACAATGGAAACTGTTATGTTGAGAAACAGCCTTAATCTCCTCAAAACGTTCAAACTCAGAACGTTGGTTTCCGTATGCGCTTTTGGCCTGAAATCGTTTTCGAGCAGCGAAATACTCTATAAGCGCAATTACGGAACCAATGGGCGGCTGCGATGTTGAGCAGGCTTTTGTTTAGGCACAGACAAAACTGTTTCTGATATCAGGACCGCCCGAACCCGGACGGTCCTTTTTTATTGTCCACGCACCTTGACAACTTATTCTTATATACCCCTGTAGCTCAACCGGCAGAGCAAACGGCTGTTAACCGGGAGGTTGAAGGTTCGAGTCCTTCCGGGGGTGCCAAAAAGACACTGCAAAAAGGCACTTTTGCATGTGTCTACGGGGCGGCTTTTGGGAAAGGCACTTCCTTGAAGCGGCCCTGAAACGGGAAGAAAGCTAATCCGGTGAAAGCGTCAGGTTGAAGCCCTGAAGAGTCTGGTCCGACACCAGATCTTCCCACCAACGGATCTGTAGTGTAACGGTAACAGACCGGACCTTTAATCCGTGAGATGAGGGTTCAAATCCCTCCGGATCCACCATATGGATGTGTAACTCAGCTGGCAGAGTAGCAGACTCTTAATCTGAAGGTCGCAGGTTCGAAACCTGTCACATCCACCATTTGTCCGTGTAACCGAATTGGCATAGGTACTGCACTAAGGATGCAGGTTTTGCGGGTTCGACTCCCGCCTCGGACACCATATGCTCCTGTAGCACAACGGAGAGTGCAACGGTCTTCTAAACCGTGGATCAGCGTTCGATTCGCTGTGGGAGTACCAACATGGGCAGATATTCCGTAGAAGGCAGCGGACCGGTCTGTAAAACCGGCGACATAGGTCTCGGGGAGTTCGATCCTCTCTCTGCCCACCAAAGCTGGAAAGTAACTCAGCCGGTCAGAGTGCCGTTCTTATAAAGCGGTGGTCGAGAGTTCGAGTCTCTCCTTTCCAACCAGCTTCCGTCGCCGTCGGCCGGCGTAAGGGCCATTCCCGTATATCTGAGTTCGAGTCTCAGCGGAAGCAATAAGATCGCATAGGCTAACGGATAGACCGTTCGGCTACGAACCGGAAAGTGGGGGTTCGATTCCCTCTGTGATCGCCAATTACGATTTCTTATAAGTTACCTGAGACTTGTAAACGACCTTGGTCTTGTCCTTTTTGTTGGTATCGGTCTTGCTGTAGTTGAGTTCAAAACCGGTGCGCTTATAGGCTAAAGACACGCCCTTGGCAAGCTGGATCTTTTCGGGGAACTTGGAGATGCTCTTGAGGCTGATGGGGAGCTTATAAGGACCTTGCTTTATGCCGGACTTCTTTTTCGCGTATTTGGTGTAACGCATGAACTGAACTTCGCCGGTAACGTCGAACGTTCCGTCTTCGTTTTCCGCGTAAGAAATCGTAAGGTACTGCTGGCCCCAGGTGCCGACGTTGTGCCACCAGCCGATAACCTTCTTCTTTTTGTACTTGTCCATCGTTATCTTGTTGTAAGAGGGATAGTAGTTGCCGGTCATCTTTTCGAGAGTGATCCTGGTTTCGATGTTGGCTTTTTTTTGTTTGTATAGAAAGGCCGGGAACATCGGCGTTCTCGGATACTGCGGAATAGTAAGACTTTGCAGCTTCGTAGTTGCCCTTGCTGAATTCATTCTCTGCCTCGCAGACACGGACAAGATCCTTGGCGCACTTGTAGTCACCGCATGCTTCGAAATACGCCTGAGCTTCGCGGAATTTGCCTGACTTGTACAGGCTGATGCCCTCGTTGTATTTGTTTTCCTCCGGGGGAACGATGTTGCCTTCTATATCGGTGGCGCTTGTCTCGCTTTCAGTGGTCTCAGCCTGCTCTGACTTGTTTGCACCGGCGGCTCCCGGAACGGAAAGCAGCGAGCCGTACCCGGAACATGCAGATGACTGGATCAGCATAAGCATAGTGATTGTTAAGGCGGCTGCTTTTCGAAACTTGTTATTCATTATGTCCCCTCCACGCAAATAACGGTGATCAGTATTTTTATATGACAATAATGTACAAGAAAGAATAAAAAAGCAATTCTCCGACATCAAATACTAAATTGATTCCGGGTGCTTCAATTGATAAACGGCCGGACTTGCATCCGGCCGCTGGTTTGATTTCTGTTTTTGTTGATTATCTTATCCCTTCATTCCGGGCCAGGACATGGCGTAGGCTTCGATGTCGATCGTATAGCCGCCGTCATTGTTTTCGTACAGATCCAGCTCGTGGTGGCCGCTTAATCCGAGGCGCCATGTGAAACCGTTTATGGTATTCATTGCGTAGGAATCCCAGCCACCGTTTCTGGCTTCGTTGTTGCGGACCATGTCTTTGCTGACTGACTCACTTGCGGCAGACATTTTTTCGAATAAGAGATCGTAGATGTGCTTTGCTCTGGCACCGTCTTTGAGGCGGCATTTTAATGACAAAGACGCTATTTTCTCGCTGGGTCCGATCTGGAATGTTCCGTCCGGATAAACGATATAGTTGGTCGTTATTTCTTCCATGTGATCCTTTAAAACCCAGGTGAAGCCGTCGGGGTTCTTATATCTGATAACGCCGGGGTTCCTCTCATCCATCTCATCAGGGAGGACGGGAATCGTCTTGTACCATTCTTCCTTTGTCATACCGATATGGAATGAGTTGATGATGTTGAAGAGTTCGTCTGCGACTTCCCCATCTGTTTTATTCTCTAACAAATACTCAAAGTCTGTTCTCTTAGCTTTGGAAGTGCCGGCGTTGTTTTCTGAAGTTGTTTCTGTTGTCTGTGATTCAGGCTCTGTTGCATCGGATGTCTGAACCTTGTTTTCTATCCTCTTTGACGGCTTAGTGTTCTTTTTCGAGACTGCTATGCCGACGATGATTGCGATGGTTACACTGACAGCTACTGAAGCTGCGATGATTGCGATAATAACTTTTTTCATGATGATCCCTGTTCCTTTCGTGGCTGCTGATGCAGCGGTTTGGATTCCGGCTCCGCTTGCGGGAGCCTCTGCTGATGCGGACAGGGTTGCGATCGAAGCGGGCATGGCCTTGAAAGGCACCTGCTTTGCTTCTTTCATAAAGAGCTTGCTCAGGAATGGCAGTGCCATCGTGAACAACTTTGTCTTATTCTTTTCTTCATACTTCTCGACCTCCTTTTTGATCTTGTTGCGGGCAAAATTCAGACGGCGCAGAACGGTTCCCTGGGGAACTCCTAAAGCATCGGCGATCTCCTTTGTGCTCATGTCGTCAAAATAGAACAGGATAAGTGTTCTGCGGATATCATCAGATAAAGAACCGTTAATGATATCCATGACGATCCTGCGCGCCTCCTGTGATTCGACGATCGAATCGGGCAGGAAGTCTTCGGGGACTGCCTCTACTTCTTCTAAGAACTCATCGTCAACATCGCCCGTTCTTGCTGCAGTGAGACGGTTAAGCGACTTGTTGGCGGCGATCTTCTTTAACAGGGCAACGGCTTTGGATGTGTCTTCCAGATCAGAATAAGATTCGATGAAAGCCACGAACGTGTCCTGGACGACGTCTTCAGCATCCGCTTCATTCTTGAGGAGCTGCATTGCTGTCCAATACACGGCTTTGTATGCCTCGTTATAGATCTGCTCGAGTTCTTTTGCGGTCATGTTTTGCCTCCTTTTCTATCCGCATCTGCTTACTTAACAAATGAGCGGTGCGGATTATTCGCTAGGTTCGAGAAATTTTTTGAACAAATTTATATTAACATCGCCGTTCCGTGTTGGGTGCTGTGTTTTTCGCAAAACACGGCACGTTGTACGGAATGAGGCTTGCGGGCCATGGCGGCAGCGGCCGCCCGGTCAGACAAAACCGAACTTCTTTGCGGGCTTTGCCTTCTCGGGGAGGGTGGGCATTGCGAAGTCATCCGGGATGAGGTCCATCGCTTCAGGCATTGCGGTTGCCGACTCGGAGCCGAAGTTCCTCGAGGCGAAGTTGAGGATCGCGTTCTCGACGAGGTTTCTGCAAAATCTCCCGTTGCCGAACTGCGGCTGCGACGTCGCTTCGGCGCAGATGCTGTTTACTTTGCTTACAGCGTCCGCCGTGATGGCGAAACCTCTTTTCGAGGCCTCGGACTCGGCGATCTTTACCAGCGTCTCAACGGGATAATCCGAGAACTTGACTGAGAACGGTACGCGGGACCTGAGGCCCGGGTTGCGCTCGAAAAACTCCGCCATCCTGTCCGGATATCCTGCAAAGATGACGATCGTTCTGTCGCGCCTGTTCTCCATCTCCTGGACGATGGTGTCGATCGCCTCATCACCGAAATCGTTCTTGCTGAAATCTACCAGCGAATACGCCTCGTCGATGAACAAGAGCTTTCCGTCGGCTTTCTTGAAGACGTCCCTGACCTTGGGAGCGGTCTGGCCGACGTAGCCTGCGATGAGGTCAGAGCGGCCGACCTCAACGATGTCGTCGCTTTCGAGAAGACCTATCTCGTGGAAGATCCCTGCGAGTATGCGCGCGACCGTTGTCTTGGCGGTTCCGGGGTTGCCTGAGAACTCTGTGTTAAGAGCCATCGAGAGCTTGCCGTTGCCCTGCGCGCCCATAGCCTTTTTCATGCGGGCATAGGCTGCGATCTTTCTGACCTGCTCCTTGACGTTTTCGAGACCGATCAGGCTGTCAAGCTCTTCCATGTGGGAGACCTTGGCGGTGATCTCTTCGGAGGCGTTCTCTGCGACCGTCTGGTATTTGGCGATGGTCTCCTTGATCTCCGCTACACCTTTCGGGCCGAGATTTCTGAGCTTCGAAAGATATGCTATGCCTTTGCTCTGAAGGGTTTTCAGATCGCTGATGCCCGCGCGCTTAAGGCTGTTGTAGGTGCGGACCGTGAAGCCCAGCTCCTCGAGCGGAAGGTTCTTCTGCGCGGGAGTGTCCTTTTTCGCGTCGCGGTTGCTGAATTCATCTTCGCCATCGTCGTCAACGATTTCTTCAGGGATTCCGTCAAAAATACTGTCAGGAGAATCGTCGATGTCAAAAGGGAGGAAATCATCCTCATCATCTTCATCATCGTCGTCGGCTTTCTTTTCGGGACCGGGTTCAGCTTCTTCCGCGTCATTTGCCTCCCTTAACAGGCCTGATACGTATGAGTCGATGTAGTAGCAAGGGAGAGCGTAATCGGCTTTGCACTTATCAGAGAAAGGCACGGCCTCAAGGACTTTGAAGGTGACCTTGATGATGGCCTTGAGCTTTGTGCTCATCTTGCCGGGAACGCTCAGGAAGATGCATCCGTTGTAATCCTCGTCGATGCCTGTCAGGATCTGCATTCTGGTGCCGGTCTTCTTCATTTCGGCGAACAGGTCCTTAACGTTATCGGAATCGAAGTAATCGTACGAATCCTTGCCAAAATACTTACCTTTGGCAAGCACGAAGATCTCACGCTTGCTGTTTGTGAAATTAGCTCTTACGGGAGCGCCTTTCCTTAACGTCGCGTAACCGTTAAAGACCCAGCCTAAGTCCTCGTGATTAAGCGAAGTCTTGTTGTCTGTTACGACGAAAAGGTTTATGCCTTCTTCTCCGGGTACGAACTGCAGGCCGAGGCTGTCTTCCTTTTTAAGGCTTCCGCTGTAGCTTTCGAACCTTTCAAATATCCCGCCGGGAAGATGGCGGTCTTTAAAGCAGACGTATGTGAGTTTCTTGCCGTAGATTCCGTTAATGTAGTTTTTCATAATCTGTTACCTCGTTTAATGTTTATGGTTTTGGTTTGTGTTTGCGTTTTGTGTTTCTATTCAGATCCCCGTGGATTAATAGGACTCCCCCTTAGCCCGCTCCGTGCCGCGCTTTCGGCACCTCGTGGCGAGGCTTGCTCGGGTTGCCCGTCCGTTAGTGCACGGGGCAGTTGTAAAGGTTCGGTTTGAGGTGACAGCAACAAAAAAGTCACTGTACGCCAGCTATGAACAGACAGAGTTGTACTCTTCGTTCATGCCTACGTATCAATGACTTGATTCATCGAAAAACTATTTGATGTGGGCTTAACTATAACGCGGACCGGAAACCCTGTCAATAGGCTTTTCGCTTGTTGTCCGCAAGTTTTGAGGACAAGATTTTCATGGTAAATATGTAGTATTATTTATATATGAAAATGAGCGGAAATTTCGGAAAAATATTTTTTGTTTTGATCACGATCGTCGCTGTTGCCGGCGTCAATATTTTCGTGATCAACCAGGGACTCAAGGCCAAGATCGATGCTCCGTTCAGGGTCTATGAAGAAGAGAACAGAAAGTTCGGCGGCACGGTCACCGGGATGTACTATTACTCGGAATCCGGCGAGAAGAAAACGACTTCCACGATGCACATAAACGAAGTGCATCTCGGAGGATTCGATTACACGGTCGGAGCGGGAGATATCGTTAATGAAGTCTATATAATCATTAAGAACAGCGAGGAAGAGAAGTGCTTCATCGCTTACGAAAAGACGTGGCCCGCAATCGAGTTTTTCTATGAGGGAGCGAGCGATACGATAAAAGTCGGCAACAAGGTGCTCGTCGCTTATGTTGAGGCTGATGAATGGAATCCGGTCGTCTCGATCTTTGACAACCGCACGCGTGAGCAGGAGATGGAGATCATTAAGAAGCATCTCGGGAACATAGTCTGGACAATCATCTTATCGATGTCCGGAGTTGATATCGCACTGGTGCTGTTCTTCCTTTGCCTTTATAAACTTATCAATTTTGACGGGAGCGGAGAGCAGAAAGAAAACAAGGTCGTGCTGATCGTGATGACGGTGTTTTTCGCGTTCGCGAGCGTTGCCATGACAACGAGCAAAGTCATAAGAACTAATCTGACCGAGACTGCGATCGAGACTACGCAGCAGATCCGTATGCATGACGGGGAATAGTCTATACCTTTAGTCACTGGGGGCGGCATTTTTATGCCTGAGTTTTGCCCAAGTTTATTTAAAGTTGTTTTCAGGTTCGGTTCTCATAATGAGGTTAATCCTGATGCGAAAGGAACACCTCATATGGAAAATTACAACCGCAACATAAACAATACCATCCCCGCTAACGTTCAGTATGCACCTTACGCTTACAATACCAATTCCCAAATTCCCATCCCCAAAAAGACAAGAGGCTCAGCAGCAAAGGTTGTAGCACTGGCCCTTTGCTGCTCTCTTGTCGGTGGAGCATGCGGAGCTGCAGGCGTTGCCGCTTACGAGTTCATCAAGTCAGACGGCATCGCGAATATTATCAACACAGAAACCGATGAAGATGCCTGCACTGAAGAAAACGTGATATCGGTCAATATCGGAGAGCGCGAAGACTCAAAGATCCAGACGGTCTCGGTCGACACGACGAAAACGCTGACAGCCGCCGAGATCTACGCCGCTAACGTCAATTCCACCGTAGGCATCAAGACATCCGTCAACACCAACTATTTCGGATATCAGACTGAGTCAGCGGCTGCCGGATCGGGCTTCATCATTACATCAGACGGCTACATCGTGACCAATTACCACGTGATCGAAGGCGCCGAAAGCATTCAGATTACGACTTACGATAATAAGACATACGATGCAAAGGTAATAGGTTACGACGAGAACAACGACGTGGCGGTCATCAAGATCGACTCACAGGGCCTTACTCCCGTGGTGCTCGGCGACTCGGACAACATGAACGTGGGCGACGATGTCGTGGCTATAGGCAACCCTTTGGGCGAGCTCACATTTTCGCTCACGAAAGGCGCAGTCAGTGCGCTGAACCGCAATATCACGATCGAAAACCAGGCGATGACGCTCATCCAGACCGACTGCGCGATCAACTCGGGCAATTCCGGCGGCGCACTCTTCAACACACACGGCGAGGTCATCGGCATCACCAACGCGAAGTATTCGTCTTCAGGCAGGTCATCCGCGTCAGTCGATAATATCGGCTTTGCGATTCCCATGAATTCAGTCCGCGATATCATCACATTCATCATCGATAAGGGTTATTTCGAGCGCGTTTACATAGGCGTGTCCGTATACTCGGAGGCAGAAGGCAGAGGACACAGAGGCGGCGAGACAGGTCAGAATCTTATCGTTGAAAGCGTGGAAAAAGGCAGTCCCGCAGAAGACGCAGGCATTCAGTCAGGCGACATCATTACGGAATTGAATGGTGAGAAAGTCACAGCTTACTCGGATCTGACCTCGGTCATTTCGAAGTCCAAGGCAGGCGATGTTGTTACATTAACCGTAAGCCGCGGAGCAGAGACTCTGAAAATAGAAGTAACGCTGGGTGTGCGGAAGCAGACTGCGCTTCCCGCAAAGGATTCAAATTGACAATTAACCATTATTTTCTTGTTCATGTGAAGGGCACTGGAGACGGTGCCCCGTTTTCTTTTTTGGGGCAGTGCTATAATACCTTTATCAATGAATCAAACCTTGCGGAACAAGGGAGGATGACATATGGGTTTAGTAGTCCTGGGGGCCGTATCGATGTGCATTGCCGCGATCGTTCTGTGCATAAAGCTGAGGAAAACAAAGCATCCCGCAAGAGTGGCGAGGGTTTTCGCGTTCATTGCGCTGGCATGCGGGATAATTAACCTCGTTTGTGATTTTTTACCTATTGAATATAACGGCCCGGGCGGGATCGATTACATAGGACAGGCGCTCGTTTGGGGAATGCTCTATTCCGCGATGCTGTACTCCACGCTCGCCGCATATGTGATCTTTGCCATCGCGGCGACGGTCTATGCCATCAAGGCTTCCAAGGCAAAGGACAAAGGACGCAAGGGTTGGCTCACACTCATTATCTCGTGGGTCTGCGCGCTTGTTGTCGCAGGCATAGTGCTGACGAATATCGTATCTGACAACAACCGGAAAAAGAACATCAGTGTTGAGGTTCAGGAAGTCACCGAGACTGTTAATTCCGACGGCGAACCGGCAGTGATCGTTGTCATGGAATTTAAGAACAACACGAAGTCAGAGACTTTCTATCACGCTGCCGTTTACGACGAGGTAAGCCAGAACGGTAAGGAACTGTCCCATGCTTCGCTTAATGAACTGTTAAATGATGATTCTGATCTCGAGAAGGTCGCGCCGGGCAGCTCTGTCACGGTGAAGAAATCATACAAGATCAAGGATAAAAACGCGCCTGTTCACATCCTCTGCAGGACCTACGGCGGCGACTATACATATGTGGATAAGGATTTCGTCATCGGTTACAAATAATCAAGAACCTTTGTCTTATGGGTTCCCCGCGTGGTATAGTATTAGCGGAATAAGCATTGCTTAAGGTGGGGACACCGGAGGGGAAGATTATGGCTATTTGGGACGAAGAGGCTAAGAATTCCGGCAGATTCGACACGTCAGATCCGGCGACTTTTTCGGCCGAATCGAAAAAATGTCCGAACTGCGGATCCAATCTGTTTTTCGATACCGAACACAGCGCGCTGATGTGCGGCAACTGCGGCGGGACGTTCGATCCCGAGACGATGGACAGCACGGGCTCTTTCGCGCTCGCAAATCCGGAGAAGAATTACGACGGCAAGATCGAGATGAGCGAAGACGACAAGAGGCGTCAGGAGATCGTCTGCAACTCGTGCGGTGCGCAGATCGTAACCGACATGAATACAGCGGCGACGTTCTGCTCATTCTGCGGCTCGCCCGCTATCGTAACCAGAAGGCTTACGCGTGAGTTCAAGCCCGATTACATCATTCCGTTTGCGTTCGATAAAGAGAAGGCGATGAGCCTTTTCAAAGAGCACTGCGCCCAGATCCCGCACCTGCCCAAGAACTACGTAACCGATGAAGTGCTCGCCAAGATGACGGGCCTTTATGTACCGACGTGGATCATCAGCTCGGAGGTCGACATTAATCTCCAGGGCATCGCGAGCATGGGCAAATCTGCCGATTCTGCTTATTCGGCAGGCGAGTACACGGCAAACAACTATAAGCAGCGAGTTTTCTGCAAAGTTAAGATAAGGCTCAAGGATGTGCCTTTCGATGGTGAGGTCAAGCTCCCCGACAGGCTCATGGCGGCCGCAGAGCCCTTCGATTTCACGGAACTGGTGCCTTTCAGGGCCGAGTATCTGCAGGGCTATTTCGCCGAGAAATACGACGAGCAGCCTATGGATATGACAGATAAGATATACAGGCGTCTCGACAAGTACGCGCTCGAAATGTGCGGCAAGCTCGACTTCGGCTACGATGCCTTCCAACCGCGGTCCAACGGCAGCCATACGAGATACCACAACCAGCAGATCAAGTACGCGCTCCTTCCGATCTGGTTTCTGACCATTGAGCACAAGGGCCTTCGCTATCAGTACATAGTCAACGGCCAGACCGGCAAGGTCTCGGGCGATTTCCCGTATGCGAAAGGCTGGGAGACGGTCGACCGTACAAAGAAGCGCGCGAAAATGAAGACCGTCTCAGCCAACTCCGCACTGCGTGGCACGCTTTATGCGCTGCCCGTGACATTGTTCATGTTCAGCGGAGTCCTGATCCATCCACAGCTTCTCAATGCCGCTTTGGAGCATCCGTTCGAGGGCTTCTGTGTAGTGCTGCTGGCAATACTGATTATTTATTTCCTGTCGGTGCAGCTGCCGAAGATACTTATCGGCTTGGAGAAAAAGGGTGTCGAAAAGCTTGAAGAGACAAATGCACACCAGCTTGATAAGGAGCAGAACGTCCTCGAATACTTTGACACTACATATCCGATGGAAGCATATGAGACCACATTCGATTTTGTCCGTCTCGATTCCGGCTGGAGCTACGGTGAGAAGAAGCAGTTCGACTACATGACCGCCAAGCCCGAGGCTGAGACGTATGATGATTCGGACAGCACTGATTTCGAGAAGAAGGGTCACGACAGGAGGATGATGCAGTGAAAGAGTATAAGTTCTATGGTGCCTCATCCTGCGGATCGGTCCGTCCTTTGGAGTCTGTTGCTGCGGCCCTTCCCTGGCTAAATTCGCCTTTGGATCTTTATGATGCTCTGAGCGACGGCTTGTGGCGCCTTGAGACCTGCGCGCCCCGACTTCAGGACCGCTGGGCTTCCTCCCACTGCACTTTGGGGCAGTGCTCCATTACGGCATTTCTGGTGCAGGATCTTTTCGGAGGATTGGTTTACGGGATCCCACGCGAGGGCGGCACTTTCCATTGCTACAACGTTATTGACGGCGCGCGATTTGATCTTACTTCCGAGCAGTTCGGCGATGAGGCCGCTTCCCTGGTCTACGACGATATGTACCCCCAGTCACGCGACGTTCACTTCGCCAAGGAAGAGAAAAAGCAGCGGTATTTGGTCCTCAAGGCGTTGGTTGAGGGGTATAAGGGGTAATTATTTCCTAGGTGGCTGTTTCATTCCCCATGGGTTCCTCACTTTGATGTTGAAAGAGAGGAAGGTAGAGGGAATGAGCACTAATTTTGCAGCTCATTCCCCAAATGTTCTTCACTTATATATAGGAAAAGAGGAAGTAATAGAGAACGAGCTGGTTCCTTTGTCGGTTTTTGTAGTTTTTTGTCGGTTCTTTCGGCGGTTAACCGGCGTAGGATACAGTTATGGATCTATCTTTATTCTATGACATCTATATTATCGACGAATTTCTTCGCTTAAAGCGCGAAGCGGAAATCATGCCAAGGTATAAAACCGGCTTCCATAACGGGACGCCGGTTATTCGCAAGTATACTGGTTTTGGAAGCAATAGAAGCAGACTAGACACGCATATTTCCGGAAATAATTATGCTGAAATGCTGAAGGAACTTGAGTTGTATGACAAGCGAATGCGTATCATGGATGAATTCAGCGAAGAGATTAAGAGAAGGCACTTACTCGTACCAAGAGACTTTAAATTCATACGCGACCCATCGGTGTTTAATGTAAAGGCGTGGGAGAGCTTTGAGTCATGCTCGAACGCGCGCGAAGTTAATACCGGTTACTATGACGGATATGGCTTCAATGTCAGGTCGAGGGGCGAGATGATGGTGGGGAACGCGCTGAAGGAGCTGGGGCTTGAGGCGAAGTATGAGCCGGCGCTCCTGCTTAAAGGCGGGCGAAAAAGAAATCCCGACTATTCATTCCCTGTGCGGATCATTGACCGGTGTTTCTTCGTTGAGTTCATGGGCATGACCGATGACGACGATTATCTTGAGAATAATTACTGGAAGAGCGACGAGTACATGCGCAACGGCATCCTGCCAAACCGCGACCTGATATTGATAAGCGGCACGAAAAACTGGATTCCGTCGCATGAATCACTTAAGCGCAAGATCGCGAACTTTATCAATGACGCAGTGCTGAGTGCGTATGAGAGAAAAGTGTAAACGATGCTGAAGGAAGCCTTCCCGTGAACACTATTCAAATTTGCAGGAATAATTGTATTATCTAAAAAGAAACGCAAACCTGTAATCCGGCAAGAGAGGTGAAAAACATGGCTCAGACGAATAAGACGATTGCGATGAGTGCGGAAGTTCTCGACAAGCTCCCGAAGGGGACGCTGAACGAGCTGGTCAGCGCGATGCAGGAGCAGATCGGCAGCGCGAAACTCGACAAAGAGGCGAGGGAAGAGCTTAAGGAGAAGCTGGGCGTTGACGATAAGGTCGCGAATGCCTGGAATACCGCGGGCGATGTCCTGAAGATGGTCGATACGGCTGAGGTTCTTGCAAGCCGCCCCGATCTCGCGAAAAAGGGCGTGGATACCGTTTTGAGCGTAGTCGGAGCTATTTTCCCTGTCGCTCTGATCGGTAAGACCCTGCTTGCCGAAGTTCCGGAAGAGACGTATGGGAAGCTGATCGGAGTGCTCTCACTGGCCGATCCCGTGCATCTGGCGCGTACCGTTACGGGTATTGCGGGTGCAAAGACGCTGCAGAATGCGGTAGAGCTTTCGCAGTACGCAGAGAGCCTGCTCGTTAAGCCGGAGGAGTATGAGAGCTCGCTCGTGATCGTTGCAAAGGATGAGCTGCTCGCACAGGCAATGGCTCAGCTGATCGACCGCACTGATGATACGGAAGATAACGTTGTGGGCACTAAGGACGGATCGGTCTATGTGATCGTAGCCGACGAGAAGTTCTACCAGAAGGTCCTGGCGGGACGCGTCGCGGGTCAGAAAAAGCTCTTTATCGGCAACATCAAGAGTTCCGAGAACGTCAGGAAGTCGTCGGTCAAGCGTTTTGAAGCGCACGGCGTATCGTATGGCTGGGGCGGCACTGACGCTTATATTACCAATGAGGTCAAATCACTCGATAAGAAGGCTGATTATGAGGCGTTCCTCAAGGAGATCGAGAGTATCGATTTTGACAGGCTCGACAAGGGTGACGCAAGGTTCAAGATGAATCTGGTTGCGGCGGCGAAGATCGCTTTCGCGACCCCTATACTGCTCAAGGATCTGTACGATTACCAGGTCAGAGTCACGCGCCAGCAGCTGATCTACGGCATCTATAAGATGTACACCGAGGATCTGGACAGGTTCCTGAACGCCTGATCTTCGTAATACCTCAATTTTGTCGCGAACTTGTAACCGAGCGGAGATAACATTGTGAAGTTAAGAAAAATAACAATGTTACAATAGCTTCGAAAGGTATTTTCGATGGTATTCAGTTCGCTTACATTTCTGTGCATTTTCTTACCGGTGATCCTGATCTTGGACAGGGTCCTGCCGGGCGTCCGCACACGAAATGTCCTGCTTCTCATCGCGAGCCTGATCTTCTACGCGTACGGCGAGCCGGTATGCGTTCTCCTCATGATCGGCTCCTGCATCCTCAACTACATCTGGGCGCTGCTGATCGGGAAATGCATGGATAAGGGCAGGGGAGCTCTTGCAAAGCTCATCGTCGCGGTAAGCGTTATCCAGAATCTCGGAGTTCTGGGCCTTTACAAATACGCGGATTTCGTGACCGGCACGATCAACGGGTGGTTCGGTATGTCCATCAAGCCGACGGGGCTCGTGATGCCGATTGGTATCTCGTTCTTTACTTTCCAGGCGATGAGTTACGTTATCGATGTTTACCGCAGGGACTGCAAGGCGCAGAAGAACCCTTTCACCGTTATGCTCTACGTGTCGTTTTTCCCGCAGCTGGTCGCCGGCCCGATAGTCAAATACCACGACATCGAGCTTGAGCTGATCAGCAGGAAAGAGACTCCCGAGGAGACCGCAAAGGGCATCAGGCGCTTTATTTGCGGACTCGCAAAAAAGGTTTTCATCGCAAACTACGTGGCCGTTATCGCAGACACTCTGTTCGGCGCGCAGCAGTCGCAGATAGGTGCTCTGAGCGCGTGGACCGGCGCAATTGCTTACATGCTCCAGATCTATTTCGATTTCTCGGCTTATTCCGACATGGCGGTCGGTTTGGGACTCATGTTCGGGTTCCATTTCAAGGAAAACTTCAACTATCCTTATATCTCGACTTCCATCAGGGAGTTCTGGAGAAGGTGGCACATCTCGCTGTCCACGTGGTTCAAGGAATACCTGTACATCCCGCTCGGAGGCAACCGCAAGGGCAAGGTCAGGACCGTCGTCAACAAGTTCATCGTGTTCCTGGCAACGGGAATCTGGCACGGCGCGAACTGGACGTTCATCTTCTGGGGTCTTTATCACGGCGTTTTCCAGATGATCGAGGAGTTTGTCAGGTCTAAGGCAGGCAAGGGCGAAAAGGATCCCGGCGCAAAGCCGAATGTTTTTGCCAGGATATTTGGCCACATCTACGCGGTGCTGGTCGTAATGGTCGGTTTTGTTTTCTTCCGCGCGGACACGCTGTCGCAGGGATTTTTCTGGGTAAAGCAGATGTTCGCCGGACCGTTCATGAGCACGCCTGAGATTGCCTCTGCAAACAGCACGCTGCTCCTGCCGCTGATGACTCCGCTCGCTATTTGCGTGCTGATCGCCGGAGTAGTATTTTCCGCTCCGCTCAAAGAAAAGCTTCAAAAATACAGTGTCCTCGACAAGATATCGTGGGTGGTCACGCCTTTGCTGCTTATCCTCTGCATAATGAATCTCGCGGGCGGCACATACAATCCATTTATTTATTTCAGGTTCTGATATGAAAGACGGTAAGAAATATACATTCTATTTTGTGATCTTCCTGGCGGTGCTCCTGGTGCCTTTTGCAGGCATGCTCATAACAGGACCGTCCAAGTCCGAGAACAGTTCGGCTGCCAGGCTGCCCGCTCCCGTCATGGTCTCAGAAGATGAGAATAAAACCACGCTCAACAAGGATTATCTCAAGCAACTGGGCGAATATTTCGAAGGCCACTGCGCGCTTCGTCAGGAGATGGTCACGGGTTATTCCTTGGTAACGGCAAAGGTGTTCCGGACGTCGTCTTCGAAATCGGTCATTTACGGCAAAAACGGCTGGATGTTCTACACAGATACGCTGGGCGATTACACCGGCACGGAGGTCATGAGCGAAAGGGAGCTGAACGACTGCGTCAGGACATTGAAGCTAATTGACAGTTATTGCAAGGCGAACGGTTCGGAGTTTGTTTTCGTGATCGCAGCAAACAAGAATTCGCTCTACGGCGAGAACATGCCGTACTATTACGCGAAAACGACGAAGCCCGGCAACCGCGTGCGCCTCGTTGAGAGACTTAAGGAGGAAGGCATCAGATACGTTGACCTCTACGATGTTTTCGCTGCCGAAAACAAGGTGCTCTACCACAAGACCGACTCGCACTGGAATAACGAAGGTGCCGCGCTTGCAGCCCGCGCAATCCATGAAGCTACAGGGCAGATGTATGTTGAGCGCTACAATAAGGCGCCTTACAAGGTGCAAAAGGATTTCAAGGGCGACCTGGCAGCCATGATGTACCCGTCTTCCGTGCCTTTGGAGGAAGAGATCTACTATGACGGCGGATTCGGTTTCGACTACGAAGGAAAAGTAGAGAGCAATTTCGACAACAAGATCATGACGCTCGGTGCTCTTGGAAATAACCTCATGATGTACCGCGATTCGTTCGGAAGTTCATTGCTGCCGTTCATGGCTGAAAGTTACAAGAATGCTTTGTTCTCAAGGTCTCTGACGGTGCAGGTGAGAGACATCAGATCTATCAAGGCGAACGTGCTCATCATTGAAAAAGCCGAAAGATTCCTGCCGCAGCTGTCCGCAAATCCGCCCAAGCTGCCCGCTACGGAAATCGAAGGCGATCCTGTTGGAGTGAAAGAGCTTGAAGGTGCAGCCGACTCCATCAGGACATCTTCGGTGAATGGTTTTACGACGATCACCGGCACGCTCAAAGAGGGAACGTACAGCGACAACACGAGGATATATGTCAGCATCGGAGGCCATTGGTATGAGGCTTATCCGTTCCGTGACAACGGAAAGGAATGCTTCCAGCTCTACGTGGAGGATTTCGCTGAGGGCACTGAGATCAAGGTTGCAGGGGACTTATAATACCGTTCTTGAGAAGGCTTATAAGACCTGTATGGGAAAAAGCTCAGTGATGGTTTTACCAAGCCGATTGCATAATTGGATGAACTTTTTTGCAGCATGACCCCATCAGTTCCACGGGACGTGGTGGACGACTGCGACTATAAGGTATTTTCCGACTGATTCATCGTATTCAAAGTAAAGCCTGAACATGTAATTCGTGTCCCCGCTTGAATAGGGGATGTGATAGGCCGCAGTGTGGCCGTAATGCTTTTTGCACAGCTCGGCATCGTCGCCGCACGGTTCGATCGGATAAGCGGACATTCTTTTGTCTGTCTTTATTGCTTCGTAAAGATCGTCGGGCATCTTCTCTTTGTCAGACTGATTGAGGATGAAGGCATACAGCGCAATGAAAGCATCCCTGAGACGTGTGCCGCTGTCAGGAAGACGCGATAACAGATCGCCGTAGTTGTTTTTAGCTGCGTTGCTGACGGCAATCTCATCGCTCATGTGTTTTTCAACCCATTCGAGGAGCTTTTTCTTGTCATACGATACCGACATGAAGCGGAGGAAAAAGTCGAGTTTTCTCGCCTCTAAGTCGTTGGCCTGCATTGTGCGGAACTTTGTCTCATACTCGTCTTTAAGCTTTTTGACCGACGCTTCATTGTTGGCTTTTTCAGCCTCCAATGCTTTCTGGGCAGCCCTCTTTTCCTGGCTCAGTTCTTCGTTGTATTTCTTGAGTTTTTCGATCTCTTTTCCCTGATCCTTCTTGAAGTTTTCAAGGACAGCTTCGACACGCTTGTCAGTATCGCTTTCCTTGTCATTGATGATCTCGGTTATCTTCTGTCTTGCTTCCTCAAGATCGCGGTTCAGGTTCTCTATAGTCTTGCTGTCTGATTTATCAATGTATTTATTCCAAAGCTCCGAATAGAAAGAGGTGTCGCCGTAGTCGATGTCTGCGCAGCCTGAAGTTTCGCGTCTTGCCATCAGGGAAGTACCGACGGCATCTCTTATTCTATGGACCTCATCCTTGATCAGATCTTTGATCTCTTTAGGGAGTTCCGGCGGCTCTGCAGGCTTGGGTTCTGCAGCTGGCGTGGCTGCTTCTGCCTGCGCGTCCGGTGCGGGTTCAGCTTCGTTTTCGGGCTCGGGTACGACATAAGAGTAATTCTTTATTTCTTCGTTGACGGCATGCCACTCGATATCGCAGATGCCGTTTACGGGCGGATAGATGACCAGATAGTTGTTCTTTATCCTGGCCATTGCTTCGGCGACGGGTATCTTGGCCCTCTTTAATATGTCGTACTTCGGGTTGGTATACATCTTCTCGAAAAGGCCCTTGTAGCAGTCGCTCTTGTCACCGTGCTCGTCCGTGATGACGTATGCTTCGCCTGACATATTCCAGGAGAATATTCTGATAAAACGTGCATAAGCGAGCTTGTCGTAACCGCTGCTTGCAGGGCAGAAAACGACTGGCAGCAGTCGCTTGGAATCAAAGATGACGTTTAAGAATTCATACTCGTCCTTGAGCAGGTTTCCTTTGAGATCGATGTTGAGTCTTGCGATATTTATCGGGTATTTCAGCGCTGCCAGGTTGCCACCGGAGACAATGAGTTCGGCATCTTCAACGATGTATCTGAGAAAGACGGGCCTGAACATGCTGGCTTTTTTTTCGTGCTTGAGCAGGCTTTCCGTACACGTGGTCTTGATAGCCAGAAAAACAAATTCATCAGCTTTCTTAATAGCGATATCCGTGGTAAACAATCTGTCCGCATAATCTGCTTCAGATTTGTTGTTAGGTTCGAAGATGCGCATCGCCCATTCGCCGAAATCCTTTATTCCCAGCACGTCGATATCGAAGCGTGTGCCGGCGCCTGTGACGATAATGTTTTCAGCAGCGAAAACATCAAAGTTTTCGGTTTCCATTGATTTGGCTGAAGGATAATCATTAAGGAAACGGTACTCTGAAGAATCGAATTCCGTCTTGGCCCCCGCTTCTTCGAAACGCTCTCTGAGCCAGTCGGTTACGTGAAGGATGCTCTTGTTGAAAACATAGTTCAGATCACGGCTTTCGTCTGCTGGCCTGATCTTGTAGAAGCCCTGGAACGTGTTGTATTCGGTAAAAGGCATGATCGCACTTGGTTTGGTATTATTAGCCATGATCTGCAGGGCCTCCTTTTCGGGAACTGTTCTTATTATCTGTCATAGAAAACCGTTCTTCAATTGATGCAAAAGTTTCGAAAAAAACTTTTTACATTCCCGTAAAACTGCCCCATATACAGGGTGTAACTGATTCGATTCACAAATGTTTTATGAGGTACAGCCTATGAAGTATTACGGATTCTTATTGGAAACCAACGAAGAACAGATCAAAGCAGCCAGCAAGGTCAGATACAGCGAATTCTGCTGCGACAACGGCATCTCCACAGTCAACGCGTTTGTTCAGCGCAACACGCCTTCAAGCCTTTCGTTTTTCATGTACGAAGTTGAGGGCGACATTGCCAAAGCCGTTCTCGCTTTTGACGAGCAGAAGCTCAGTCTGGAGTCCGCGCACACCGAGATCTGCACTATGATCAAGGACAATTTCAAGGTCGGTCTTTCAAAGGCAGAGCCCCACGAGATTACCATGAACCAGTTCAAGGAAGTGTTCATGGAAGCCAAGAGGCACGACTATATCCAGAGCTCAGCCATGAGGATAGCCGAGGCCGCGCACCTGTGGACTTACTATCTCAACCTTGACGACGAGAAGTCCCTGCCTTTCGTGATGGAAGAGCGCATTGCGTCTTCCGGCAAGCCCGACCTTGATATCTACGACAAGACCTTCGTCAGTGAGCTTGCCAACATCAGCAAAAACAAGCTTGAAACATGCGCTGACGTCAACATGGCGCACTACTTTGTATCCGGCAACAGCCGCCAGGCTGAGTACGATATGGCAGAGCTCCTGGTCAATACTCTTTATGAAGCAAACCGCCTGAGCAGCAAGCGTATCGTTTACGTGAGCGAGATCAAGCCCAACTTCTTTGAAAGAGACCACCACATCGACGAGATCATCGAAAACAGCTACGGCGGTACTGTCGTCATCGATCTGACCGAGAGATTCGGATACGACGCTTCCGACTATGTCGCAGCCTGCAGGTATCTCACCAAGCTCTTCAGGAAGAACTGCAAGAAGTGCCTGTTCGTTTTCACTTACAACAGGGAAACCCCCGGCTACTCCTACTACATTCTCCCCGAGGTCAGCAAGCTCGTAATCTCGGTTCCTCTCAGGGAAGGCAAGGGCAGCAGGAAGGCCGCTGTCGCTTATCTCAGGACACTGATCAAGAAGACCGAGTACAGCAGGTACGCAAAGGATGCGAACCTGTTTTTCAAGGACTTTGCGGGCGACGAGTTCTCCCAGACCGATGTGCTCGAGGCCTTTGAGAGATTCGAGCCCTGGTGCATCAACAGGAACATGAGCGGCATCTACACCTGCGACCCTTCGAAGGAATACATGTCCGACCGCGAGGAGTCTGTATCGTCGCTCGAAAAGCTGAACAACCTCATTGGTCTCGACATCGTCAAAGAGCAGATAAACAGCATCATTGCATCCGATGTCGTCGAAAAGGAGCGCAAGAAGCACAGCGGCAGCTCTTACAAATCCATCTCCACGCACATGGTCTTCGCGGGCAACCCCGGCAGCGCTAAAACAACTGTGGCAAAGCTTTTCGCCGGCATCGCAAAGGAGAAGGGCGTGCTTAAGAGCGGCGTGTTCGTCGAGCGCGGCGGCATGGATCTGGACACCATGTTCCCGCAGTGCGCGGTGCGCGAGGCTTTCGTCGCTGCAAAGGGCGGCGTGCTCTTCATTGATGAGGCGTACGCGATGCGTTCGCAGACCGCCATTTCCGTTCTCATCCAGGAGATGGAAAACAACAGGGACGACGTCATCGTCATCCTCGCGGGATACGACCAGAGAATGAGAAATTTCTTAGAGCTCAACGAGGGCCTCAAGAGCAGGATTCCCCACTGGGTCGATTTTCCCGATTACACAACTGACGAACTGACACAGATCTTCTTGTACATGCTCAGCGAGCGCGGCCTTACGGCTTCTGATGACGCTGTCATGGCGGCAAGACTGCTCTTTGACAGGACCAGATTGCTCGAGAATTTCGGCAACGGAAGGTTTGTCAGAAACCTCATCGACAAGGCACTCCTGAACCAGTCGGGAAGGCTGATGAGTGAGCATCCGGACGGAGCGGGCATCCCCAAGGATGAGCTTTACAACCTCACTGCCGCTGATATCACGGGACTCCATGAGGGCCTCAAGGACGTCCGCGAACACGGCGAGGCAATGGCGGAGCTTACTGCCATGGTCGGCCTCGAATCCGCCAAGGAAGTCATCTCCAAGGCCATCGCCAAGTTCAAGCTTGACAAGCTCTGCATGGACAGGGGTATCCAGCGCGACAGAGGCTCGATGCACATGGTCTTCACCGGTAACCCCGGTACCGCAAAGACCACTGTTGCAAGGCTTTGCGCCGAGATCCTGAATGACGAGAAAATACTTACCACAGGCAGCTTCGTCGAGGTCGGAAGAGCCGATCTTGTAGGAGCCCACGTCGGTGAGACAGCCCAGATAGTCAAGAAGAGATTCAGGGAAGCCCAGGGCGGAGTGCTTTTCATTGACGAGGCATATTCCCTCTGCGACAGCCTCAAGGGCGGCTACGGAGACGAGGCCATCAACACGATAGTCCAGGAGATGGAGAACCACAGGGAAGACACGCTGGTTATTTTCGCGGGTTATCCCGGTCCCATGAAGGAATTCCTCGACCGCAACCCCGGAATGAAGTCCAGGATCGCATTCCACGTGACTTTCAAGGATTACACCACCGACGAGCTTTGCAAGATCACGGAACTCATGGCCTCCAAAAAGAACATCGCCATTACCGAAAAGGCGATGGACAAGCTGCGCAGCGACTTTGAATCCGCAAGGGTCAACGATGACTATGGCAACGGTCGCTACGTCAGAAAGCTCCTTGAGGAGGCGGAGATGAACCTCGCGAACAGGGTCGTTCAGATGCCTGAAAACGAACTCACATCCGAGATCATCACCACGATCGAAGCATGTGACATCCCTGATTTCAAGCCCGATGGCAGGACGAAGCGCAGGATCGGCTTCGCGTCGTAAGGCGACGGGGCGCGCGATTAAGCTGCGGGGCGGCGATCCATGGCGGCTTCGCGTTGTCTTTTGTCTTTAAGGCCCGGCTTCGGCCGGGCTTTTTCTTTGAGAACTGTGTCCTTTGAAAATGCTCAAAAAGTGGTCTCCGTTTAGTGTGAAACTGAGCCTGTAATTGAGCTTTTTCATGCTAATTTGGAATAATGCTCAAAATGTAGTCTCAGTTTTGATCCAAACGGGTACCTAAAATGGAGCATTTTTCTTCCTGACTTATTCCATTCCCAGTTACCTCTTCACTTTGAGTTGAAATTGAAGAAGAAAGTGGGAATGAAGGCCCAAACTGACCGCTATTCCCCAATACTTCTTCACTTTTATTCGAGATTGAAGAAGAAAGTGGGAATAAACATCAACAAAACACAAAAACTACACACAGACTACACAAAAGACAATTATCCTTATGCTCATGAAGGCGTTGGCCATGGAGTATAATCTGTCAGAGGTGGTTTATTATGAAGAAGTTTTTAGCGTCCGTTCTTTCTATTACGATCGTGATGTCGCTCGCAGCGTGCAACGGAAAGCAGCCGGAGCAGACAACAAGCAGCAGTTCCGAGACAACAACTCAGGTGACTGAGACTACGGAAACGGTCACGGAGACAACCGCAGAGACGACTTCCGGGACGACAGAAGCCGAAACTACAACAGAAACGACGGCGGCTGAGACAACGACGGAGACTTCAGCGGCTGCACCCAAGGTCGTTAATCTTACGGAACCCAAGCTGGATGCGGCAAAAGATTTCAAATGGTCGCTCAAGAACGGAGTCCTGACATTATCAGGCAACGGCGCCATGCCGAACTATAAGTCTGAGACGAAGATCCCCTGGTATAAGAACCGCAAGAAGATCACTAAAGTTGTCTTTAACGGAAACATAACCAGAATAGGTGCATATGCATTTGCTGACTGCACTAAGCTGAAAAGCATTACCATTCCCGACAGTGTTCAGGTAATCGGAGAAATGGCTTTTATGTGGTGTGAATTTACTGAGATCACGGTCCCGGACTCTGTAACATTTATTGGCGACGGAGCTTTTGGCGGTTGTGAGAAACTTGTAAGTGTTAAGCTTTCCGAAAATATAGCTGTGATCAATTGTTTTAATGATTGTTCAAAACTTACAACTGTCAATATCCCTGAAGGCGTAAAGATAATTGAAGATCTGGCATTTCAGGGATGCACCAAACTCAATGGCATTACTCTTCCTGATGGCCTTACAAAGATCGGCGAAGCAGCTTTCGAAAACTGCAAAAGCCTTACAAAGATCAACATTCCCGACAGCGTAACTAAAATAGGTGAAATGGCGTTCAGAGGATGCACAAAAATGACCGAACTTGTCATACCCGGCAGTATCAAGAGTCTTGGTTATGACACTTTTGAAGGCTGCAGCTCATTAACAAGTGTTACGATCAACGAAGGATTTACTACGATTGGACAATCGGTTTTCAGTGAGTGCGCAAAGCTTAAGAGCGTTACTCTCCCGAACAGTTTGAAAAAGATAGGACAAGGGGCGTTTTCATTCACCGGTCTGACAAGCCTCAGCATTCCGGACGGAGTAACAGCGATCGGAACTGACGCTTTCATTGGATGCAAGAGCCTCACGACGGTATCCGGCGGTGCAAAGGTTGAAACGATAGGCTCAAATGCTTTTTCAGAATGCAAAAAACTTACGTCGTTCACGATAACATCCTCAGCGCTGAAATCGATCGGCAAGGCTTTTGACGAAAACAAGAATCTGAAGACTTTGAATCTTCCTAATGCAACCAAGCTTACTAAAGACGGAATGAAAAAAGCCACTAAAGGATCAGGAGTCAAGACGATCAAAGTCAAGTCTTGGGCAAAGTAAACAGTAAAAAAGCCCCGAAGTAAATGCTTCGGGGCTTGTTTAATCTGATGTGTTTTCAGGCTTCAGATAGGGGGAGGAGAACCGCTTATATTCTGTTGATAACATAAAGCGTCAGAACGCAGGATCGAAATCTTCTTCAGTTCCTTCATGGTTGGAATTTCTGTAATTCTCCAAGGTCTGATCAAGAAGTCTCAGGAATTCGTCAACTTCTTCCTCGGTGTTGTAGATGCCGAAGCTTACGCGGATCATGCCGGGGGTCTTGGCACTTTCGCAGCCCTCATATATCCTGGCCTGCTCATTTGAAACGCCCATGAGCCTCCATACGTAAGGATGTGCACAGAAAGCACCTCTGCGTGTGCCTGCTCCGGCGTTTGCAAGTTTGGTTGCAAGGAGAGCTGAATTGATATCGGTGAAGTTGAATGAAATGACGCCGACTCTGTCGCTGATGTCATCGGTATCGCCGTAAATGACGACATTTTTGCGCTGCTTGAGGCCGTCGATCATCTTCTTCGTAAGTTTCTGCTCGTGAGCGGAGATGCTGTCGAAACCGACTTCGTTGAGAACGTCGATCGCCTTTCCGAGGCCTACAACACCGGGGTAATTCGGGGAACCTGCCTCATAGAGATGAGGTGCGTCCGTGTAAGTTACTGTATTATCGGTAACGATGTCGACTGTTCCGCCGCCGTAGAATTTCGGCATGTGCTTATTGAGCTCATCAGTAAGGCCGACTATCGCGCCGCCGCCGTAAGGTGAATACATCTTGTGAGCGGAGAAAACGAAGAAATCGATGTTTTCGTCGGGCGTGCTTCCGATCATCGAAAAAGTCCTGTGGGCTACGATCTGGGCGCCGTCAACGATTATCTTTGCTCCGTACTTGTGAGCCATCTTTGCGATGCGGTGAACGTCCGTGACATAGCCTGTTACGTTGGAAGCGGCCGTGACTGTTACGTACTTGACCTTGTTTTTCTTGAGCAGCTTTTCGATCTCGTCATACTTGATGCGTCCCTGATCATCAACATCAGCGTAGATGACCTTGCAACGGTCGCGCCAGGAAAGATCGTTCGAGTGATGCTCCATGCGGGTTGCGAGGACGATGTCTTTCTTGCTCGTAATGAGTGCGGAAGCGAGCTTGTTGAGGCCGTCAGTCGTGCTGTTTACATATACGCAAGTGTAATCAGGGTAAGAGCAGTTTACGAAGCTTAAGACTTTGTCTCTTGTATTCTCATATATTTCCGTGGAAATGTTCGACTTTGCGGAAAAGCCTCTTCCGATCGAACCGTATGTCTTTAGTTTTGAGTCAACCTCTTCCATTACGGGCTTGAGAGCCGGAGTGGTTGCCGCGTTGTCAAAGTTTACGATGACTTTCTTTGAGCCGTCAGCGAGTTCGACGGGATCGTCAACGCCGACTATGAACCGGCGGATGTTCTCAATAGTATAGATAACCTTTGTTTCAGACTTGCTCTCAGCTGAAGATGTTTCAGATGGAGCAGCTGAAGATGCTGCGGTTGTTTCAGTCGAAGAAGCAGGTATGGCGTTGCCGTCTGCCTTGGCGCACGAAGCAAAGCACGCAATGCTTATTCCGAGAGCAAGCGTTAATGATGCGGTCTTTATGAGTTCTTTTTTCATTTTCCCCTCCTGGACTGCCTGTTTCTGCGAAAAGCCGTCAGCAGTCAGTTGTTTTTTCAGATAACGTCAGTATTGCATCACGCCAAACTGAATAACATAAATAATTTGAGGCCCATCTGTCGATTAAGCGACACCCGGCATTCATACTGTTCGTTTTCCTAAAATGAAGCAAAAAAAGAGCTGCCGCAGCAGCTCTCTGATCTTTGGCCTAAATCCTCTCTTTAGAGCGGGGGCATCTGGTCGCCGGGTACTCTTTCAACGACGACTGTGTTGGACCAGAAACCGGGCCTGATGTGAGCCTTGAGATAGATGAATCTGTCCTGGGGTGTGACGTCGAATTCAGCGTCAACGCCTTTGCGGCTCATGCCGTGGGTCATGTGGACCTTGTAGTGACCGTAAGATACGGGAACTCTGATGGACTCTGAGTTAGCGAGGTGGCCCATAGGGATATCGTTCAGGTATATACCGAATCCTACTGCCATACCGAGGGGGTTGCCCATACGGTACATCTGGATGACGCCGTCCTCAGGGAGAACGAGTGGGTTGTTGCACTTTGCGCAATTGCCGTTTCCGGGTACGTCTGCTACGTTGCCGCAAGAAGGGCACTTGATCCTTAAATTCTTTGACATAGATAACTCCTTAAGTGAATGCGTTTTCCTAAACGAACAGCGGCCTTGTGAAAGACCGCTGTCATTATATCATGAATATTTGTGGAAAATTGCATCAGATCAGAGGAAACCTGAGCTCGGCCTTGAAAAGATCGCCGTCGATGAAGAGCTCGAGATTGCCGTTCTGAAGTTCAGTCAGGCTCTTGGCGATCGCAAGGCCTAATCCGTTGCCTTCGGTGCCGCTGTTTCTGGATCTGTCGCCTCTGACGAATCTTTCCATGAGCTCGTCGGTGGAGATGTTCAACGCTTCACGTGATGTGTTCTTGAAGGTGATGACTGCCTCTTTGCCCTGTTCTTCGAGAGACATGTAAACGCGGGTTCCGGAAAGTGCATATTTGCACGCGTTGCTCATGAGGTTATCGAAAACCCTCCAGAGCCTTCTGCCGTCCGCCATGATGGACACTGCCTTCTCGGGGATCACTGACACGAGGGTCAGGCCCGCATCTTTCATCCTCTGCTCGTATTCGCCCTCTGCCTGGCTGAGCATCTCGTTAACAGAGCACGGAGCAAGGATCACTTCGAGATTGCCGGTCGTTGCCTTAGATGTCTCGACGAGGTCGTCAATGAGGCGCTTTAATTTCTCGCTCTGACGGTGGAGGACTTCCGCGTATTCCGCGATCTTTTCGCTGCCGGCGGGCTCCTTGGAGATGAGATCTGAATAGTTGATGATGGACGTCAGAGGCGTCTTGATGTCGTGCGAAACGTTCGTGATGAGCTCAGTCTTCATGCGGTCGCTCTTTGTGCGCTCCTCGACTGCGAGGGACATGCCCTTGCCGATGCTGTTGAGGTTGTTGGCGGCTTTTTTGAGATCGAGGACCATGCCGGAAGTTGAGACCTGTTTTTCGAGATGGCCTTCAGCGAGATCCTTGCTGCCGTTAAGGAGCTTTCTGAGCATGACGGCGACATAGAGGATCGCGGGGAGGATGAGGAAGAAGCGGACGAAGATGTAGATGAGCTTTTCGGGGTCATCAGCAAGACCTACGAAGAGCAGGTCGAGGAGGAAGATACCGAAAGCGGCGACGGATGTTTTCCAGACGAGCGGGATGTTCGCGATGAGCTTGAAAATGCCCTTGACGCACTTCCAGACGAAGCTCAGGATCCTGTAGATAATGGTGTTCTTCCACCAGGAGCCCAGCTTGATCCTTGTCGCGAGACTCATGCACAGGCCGAGGCCGACGCAGAGCAGGCCGGCTATGAGGAACATGGCGAGGACGAATTCGATAAGCTCACGTCCGCGAAACTGCATGATCAGCGTCGCGAAAAGGCCGTAAGCCAGCACTGCGCCCGCGGCCAGGAGGTCGAACGGGATCTTCGTGCCGAAGCTTGCCTCGGGGACGGCGGAGGTCTGGTGCCTGCCTGATGCGCACATCAGGAAGACGAAGCATGAGATGCAGAGTATGACGGAGACCAGCGCGACCGCGTAGGTTGCGTAGCGCATGGAATAAACGATATTCAGATAGAGGTTTATGAGAGCGTATCTGTCGCCGTATGTGAAGTTTTTGGTGAGGGCCATGTTGACCTCCGCACTGCCTTTTGAGCCGGCAGCGCCTTCCGAACTGCGGGGGATGAAACCGTCATCGAAATTGTAGAGGCTGATGCTGAAAGTATCTGAGCCGGCTTCCTTGCCGGAATCGTAAGACCAGGTCTTGTTGGCGATGTCCTCTGAAAAATCGATGTTTATGTAGGCGATGTTCTTATTCTCGACGAGCACCTTTGCGCTGTCTTTTCCGTGGACTGCATCATGGTAGAGGTGATTTACGACGTTGACCGCGTCTCTTTCAGCCTCGCCCATGAAGTTGTTTTTCCTGATGTCTTCTTTGGAAGTCGTGTAGAAATTGGACTGGAAAGCCAAAAATCCGAGTGCGGCTGATCCGAGGAAAACGAATGCACTGATCACAGTCAGGATGAAGGCCGCGACCTTGGCCGGGAGGCTGTGGGTCAGCGGGAGCTTTTTTATCGGATGCGGCACCGGTGATGCCGCTTCTTCAGCAGTTTCAATGTTCTCTGCAAGAACGAGTTTGTTATTTTCTTCCATTATCTTAATTCCTTTTCAATCTTGTAGCCCTGGCCCCAGATCACCTTGAGGTAGCGGGGTTCATTGGGGTTGATCTCGATCTTTTCCCTGAGGTGCCTGATATGTACGGCAACGGTGTTTTCGCTGCTTCCGGCAGGGGAATCCTTCCAAACGAGCCTGTAGATCTCCTTGGTCGAGAAAACTTTGCCGGGATTCCCCATGAGAAGCTTCAAGATGTCGTATTCCTTGGGCCTTAAGGCCAGATCTTCGCCGTCTAAGGTGACGGTCTTCTCCGTGTCGTTGAGCTCAAGCCCGCCGATCGTGATCACTTGGCTGACCGGTGTGCCCGAACCCAGCTGGGTGTAGCGGCGCAGCTGCGAACGTACGCGGGCTACGACCTCATTCGGATTAAAGGGTTTGGTAATGTAATCGTCTGCGCCTGAATTGAGGCCCATTATCTTGTCGGCGTCCTCGCTTTTCGCCGTCAGAAGAATGACGGGAACGTTGGAGATCTCGCGGATCTTTACCATTGCGGAGATACCGTCCATTCCGGGCATCATGATGTCCATCAGGATCAGATGGATCTCATTTTGCTCCACAGCTTCCACCGCGGCACGGCCGTTCGTCGCCTCATAAAAGCTGTATTCCGGATTGGAAAGATAGATCTTAAGTGCGTTGATGATATCCTGCTCATCGTCGCAGATCAGAATGTTGTACATATCACAGATCCCCCTTGCGCTTACATAGTACCCAACAAAACTTTAAATCAAAAGTGGAAAACACCTTAAAATTTTATTAAATCAGCACTTTGGCGGCGTCGGAGAGTTAGGCTGTGCAAACTAAATTAACCTACCATATTGGTAAATAATGTTATAATGTCAGACAGAAAAAACCAGAAAGTGGGAAAACACCATTAAAAAGTCATTCTTACCATCATTGATACTTGCATGCTCGATCCTTATCGGAGGCTGCGCAAAGGGCGATGTGGAGCCCACGACCGCTCCTTCTGAGACGAGCGCTTCAGCCGTTGTGACTGAGACAACAGAGCCCGCAAATCCTTTTGCCGATGACACTTCTCTGCACGTAAGGCCGGACAGCAATCCGAACGGCGACGTCGTGATCCTCATGACAGGTGACATGCACAGCCGTGTGGACAAGGGCTTCAGCTTAGGCGGTGTCTATGAGGTCAGGTACCAGCTGGAGCTTAAGGGTGACACGGTCCTTCTCGTTGATACGGGTGACGCCGTTCAGGGCGCGCCTATCGGCTATAACACACAGGGCGAAGCAGTTATCAATCTGATGAACAATCTCGGATACGATGTTGCGGTTCCGGGCGTGCATGAGTTCCATTACGGGGTTGACCGGTTTTTCGAGCTCGCGAAAAAGGCTAACTTCGAATATATCTCCTGCAATTTCGTCAAGGAGGACAAGCTGGCATTGAAGCCCTACGTTATCAAGGAAGCGTGCGGAAAAAAGATCGCCTTCGTCGGAGTCACGACCCCCAAAGCTATCACGCTCGTGCCTTCGGAGTATTTCCAGAATTCTGCAGGCACATACATCTACGGCTTTATGCAGGACGAGACCGGCGACGCGATCGTCAGGGCGATCCAGGACTCGGTTGACAAGGCAAAATCGGAGGGCGCGGATTACGTGGTCCTCATGGGCCATATCGGCAACGAGCAAGTATCTGCCCCCTGGATCTACACAAATATCGTTACGCGCGTAAGGGGCTGCGACGTTTATCTGGATGGCTACAGCCACGACATCAAGAATGAAGAATACATAGACGGTGAAGGCAGGAAGCTTACCCGTATCTCAGCAGGCGCGGGCCTCCGTGGCATCGGCTGGGTGCGTTTTGCCAAGGACGGCACGGTCACCACGGGTCTTCATTCCTGGATAAACGATAATATCAGCGCGGTTGAGCTTTTCGATATCGATAATCCGATGGTCAGAAAAGTCAATGAAGCGATGAAGAGCTACCCTGACAAAGGATTCGGCTAAGGCTTTAGGCTCAGGCAGCAGGCAGGTTCAAGGCACCAGTGCCATGTTGGTGAGGATCCCGACCGAAATATAACCCTCATCCAAAGCAACTCTGTCCGCCTTGTCGACATCGTTCGTCTCGGCGGCAGTCTTGCGGTATCTGCGCTGGCTCGGAACGCGGTCCCAAAGTATTCCTTTATAAGTATCCGGCTTGTGTGCCGGGAAATTCACGTTCCATATCTGATTGCCGGGAAGCTTCATTGTGAGGAGCTTTTCGATTATGCCGTCGATCGTCTCATCGACTAATTCGTAGCCTGTTGCTTCCCATTTGAGAGAAAAAGCAATGGCGGGGTAGCCCTGTACAAGCGCCTCCATGCATGCGCCGACCGTGCCTGAGTAGAGGACGTCGATGCCTGCGTTCTCACCGTGGTTGATGCCCGAAAACACGATATCCGGCTTCTCGTCCAGAAGGACAGTCGCGAGGATCACGCAGTCTGTGGGCGTGCCGTCGATCGCATAGGCAGTCACGCCTTCCACGGCGAAATCGGTCTTTCTCATGCGCTCATGTTCTTTGCCGGGTTCGGTCAGATCCATGGAAATATGCTGGGACATTCCTGAGCACTGTCCAGCAGGCGCGATGACCGTTACATCACCGTATTTTTTGGCGTGACGAACGAGGACTTTGATGCCCTCGTAATCTATGCCGTCATCGTTAACTACCCAGATCTTCATACTTTTTTGCACCAAAAGCTTAGCGCTTATCAGGAACCCTCGGCCGCGAGGATGTAGATCAGCGGCGAGTTCCAGTAAACGGTGACCTCATTGGTCGAATAGCTTGCGTCATTGTCAACGTAGCACATGGAAGGAGCTTCTTCCTTGCACATCTTCTTTGCGTAATCGTCTTCGAGAGCGTTGTCGGCACCGCCTACGAGCATGCCGGGCATTGCCTTGCCTGCCACGATCGAAGGCCTGTGGTGAACGCTCTTGGGAGAGAAGATGCCGTAGCCTGTGACGAAGGAATAGCCCATCGCGTTTGCGCCGAGAAGATAGTCGAGCTCTTTTGAAGCGGCCTTCTTGTAGTTGGCTGCCGCCTTCTCGTCAGCGACTCTTGCTGCCATGTAGAGGAGTTCTCCGTTGGAAGCGATGCCCATGTTGCTGCCCCAGTAGTAGGTGGTTCCGAGGCTCTGGAAATATCTGTCTGTTGCAGCCGCTGCAATGAGCTTGTCAGCTTCTGCGAGGAGGAGCTTTTTCGCATCTGCGGCGAACTCTGAAGAGGACTTCGCAAGATCGTATACAGCGTACATTGCCATGTCGGTCCAGCCGAGGCCGAGCTTGAGGTTAGTGTCGGAAATGGTCTTCTTGATGAATTCCGCGCATGTGTCCTTCTCAGCGCCGCCTGCGAGGTAAAGCTCTGCGGCTGCCCAGAATCTTTCGTCTAACGTGTTAGCATCCGGATATTCGCCTGTATCCATGCCCTTAGGGTTCTTGAAGCCTTCGGTGTCATTGTTGTCTGCGATGTATTTCCATGCCTTTGCGGCTGCGTCGTAAGCCTTTGAAGCGAAGGCAGAATCGATGTCCTTGTAGATGATCGAAGCCCTTGCCATTACTGCTGCGAAGTCTCCTGTTGCAGCAGTTGAGACCGGAGCAATTACCATCTCGGCGGTCTCTTTTTCGGGAACGACGTTCATGTCAGGGAACTTCATGCCGGTGACCTTGTGGTAGACTCCGCCGGTCTCTTCATCCTGCATCTTGAGCATCCATTCGAGCTCGAAACGTGCCTCGTCAAGAAGGTCAGGTGTTCCGTTGCCGCTCTCGGGAAGGCCCATGTTATCGGCCTTTACGCCGTAATCCTCGTAAGCTGCGAAAAGATCTGCGATGGTTTTCGCGCCCGAAACTACATATCTTCCGTAGTCGCCCGCGTCATGCCAGCCGCCCGAAACGTCTTTTTTCTTATCTGTTCCGAAGATCTTGGCTTCGCCCGTATGGCATGCCTCGTGAGCAAAATCCTCGCCTGCGATCGCCTTGTCCGTCGCAACGCCGCAGCGCTGTCTGTAGAGCATCAGGACGACGTCCTTGTAGAGATCTGCATATACGTCATCGGCGATCTTAAAGGTGTAGGAAGATCCCGCTTCGGTGTAGATGTAGTATGTGCCGGGCTGGTTGACGCCTGAGAAATCTCCTCTTGCAACCTTTGTTTTGGAAGCCGGATCGTCAGCCGTCTCGGAGAGCTTGCCCTGCCATGCGATCTTGCCTGTTTCGGCGTTGACGACATAGAAATCCTCTTTGCCCTTTTCGGTCTTTACGAAAACGGTCTTCTCGTCATTAAGCCTGTAACCTGCCTGGTTTATCGCAACGTTCAGGTAAGAGGGAAGCGCCTCGATCGCGGGAGCCTTCGCATTGGTAGGATCCTTGACCTGAAGGCAGATGTTATCGATGTAGATGTGGTGTTCTGCGGGTTTGTTCTTTCTGTCCATGTCTTTCATTAATCCCATATTGAAAACCAGTCTCGGAGCCGGATCGGAGGCTTCCTTCATAACGAAATCAACCGTGAAATTCGTGACCTCCGGGCCGACCTTGATGTACTCGCCCTGATAAGCGTGATAGTCGCCGCTGTTGATCTGGAGGCGGTATTCGACCAGACGCTCGATGTCAGACTTAATATCGAAACTGTATGTATATTCGCATCCTTCGACAAGCGGGAAGCCGTCCCAGTATGCCTGATTCGCATAATCCAGGTAACCGACATTGACGATCTTACAGTCGAGCCATCCGTCTTTGTTCTCGATGTAGAACTCGCCGTCGTTCTTGTATGCTGCAAAGCCACCCGTTTTGCCGTCGTCGAAATTGAGGTTGACGATCTTCTTGCCCTGTGCGATCGGGTTGTTCTTCTCGGTGATTACCGGCGCGTTGTCTTCAAGCGTTGCGGCCTTCTTCTCAGCGTCTTTGCCGACCATTTTACCCTTGTAACCGGTTCCGCAGCCCTGGACTAACAGTACCGAGGCTAAAAGTGCTGACATAACGATCTTAGCAGGTGCCTTTTTCATGGTGATCACTCCTTGGATGGATTGTGTTTTGGGTCTCACTCATACAAGTATACCCCACGAAGCGCGTTTGATATGTCTCAGTTTCTTAAAAGATTTAATATATCGGATAGAAGGTGTGATATTATATCTCCAGTTTAAAGAAGGGGAGGGGCAAGGTCTTGAACAGGTTCAAGCGCGGCTTATGCATTCTCATGGCGGCATTGATATCTTTTTCGCTTGTTACGGAGATCATGCCCGGAAATGTTGACGCATCCTCTCTGACTGAAGAGGCCGCCCTCGAGCAGGTCGATCTCGACGAAGCGAAAAAGACCAAGAAAAAAGCCAAAACTATCCCTTATGAAGTCCCCGAAGGTGCCGAGCTGACTTACCGCGCTTACATGCACGGCAAAGGCTGGGACAAGGAATACACGAAACAGGGCATGGTCTGCGGCAAGCCCGGAAAAGGACTGAGCATCGAAGCCTTGGAGATCGGCATCAAAAGTGATATCGAAGGCAAGGTCTGCTGCAACACATATCTTGACGGCTTAGGCTGGACCGGCCAGGCAGGCAATTTCGAGGCCGCAGGCAACGCAAAAGCCAAAAAGCCGATGCAGAAGCTCAAGATATATCTGACCGGCAGGCTTCTCGTAAGATACAGGATCTTCTACAGGGTCTGCCTTGATACCAACGGCTGGCTCGGCTGGTGCTGCGACGGCTTTGTTACAGGCAATGAAGACTACGACCGCTGCATTGAAGCAGTACAGATCGTTCTCGTAGAGCGCTCTGCCGGAGACACCAAACTCAAGAACATTAATGGTGTGGTCAGCAAAACAACCTCCTACTACAAGAGCGCTACGAAGATCAAGAACTATATGACCAAGAAAGCTCAGAAGTATAAGAGCAACACTAATTATCTGATCATGATAGACAGCGAGTACTGCTTCCTTGGCGTTTACAAAGGCAGGAAAAACCATTGGAAACTTGTCAAGTTCTACATCTGCTCGCCCGGTAATTACGAGAGATTCTGGAGGGGTGTATTCACTACCAGCACCAAGACTCACGGCTTTTATTCATTCGGATCACAGGTCTACTGGGGAACCAGGATCCACGGACCGATTTGGATCCACAGCATTACGTACAAGGGCCACAACGGAAAGAAAGTCCTTGATGCCAGACTCGGAAAAAGGATCTCGCACGGCTGTATAAGGATCGCGACCAAGAACGCAAAATGGCTGCACGATAACGTGCCGAGTTATACCAAGTGCGTGATGTACAAGAAGAAATTCCTGTAAGCTGCCGGCGCTTTTCAAGTTGTTTGGATGCCGGGATCCGCTCATTTATCTGATCATTACTTGAATTACGGCTGAAATTCGGAAAAACACGTTTTTCAGCCGTAAAATATTGCCCGTTAACAACCCGCCGGTCCGGAAATTACGGTCGGATTTGGATTTTTTGGCGAAAAAAGCCGAAAAATCTGACTGATGATCAACCGGCCAAACTCCGTTTTTCGGCTGAAAACCGAAAATATTGGAATTTTAGCCGTAATCACGGAAAAAGATTACGGACGATGAAGTGGTAACGTAAAAGTAGACACCGGCCGGAAAAATATATACACCTTCATTAGTTTCAGTTACATAATTAGGTATCAAGTAAACAGAGGTGTAAAAATGCACGGCACAAAAGAAGAAAGATTAGCCAT
>CACYMP010000010.1 GCA_902775565.1 Oscillospiraceae bacterium | reverse complement strand
GCAGGTACATACAAGAAGGAGCGCCTCGAGGCAGGCAAGAAGTACTTCTCCGTTGCATCAGGCGGTGGTACAGGCCGTACACTTCACCCTGATAACATGGCTGCAGGTCCCGCTTCTTACGGTATGACAGATACAATGGGCCGTATGCACTCTGACGCTCAGTTCGCAGGTTCTTCTTCTGTTCCTGCACACGTTGAGATGATGGGTCTTATCGGCGCAGGCAACAACCCGATGGTCGGTATGACTGTTTCCACAGCTGTTTCCGTTGAGGAAGCTGCTAAGGCAGGCAAGTTCTGATCCTGAGAACAAAGAATAAATCATTCAAGGGCTGTCTCATTTGAGGCAGCCCTTTTTGTTTTGCGCGCGTTTATTTGATAAAATATTAAGATAATTGCTTTGCATGGAGGAAAGACCTAATGAAGAGAAAGGCTGCCGTTATAGCAGCATGCGTAACAGTAAACGCGCTCCTTTTCACCGGATGCTCGTATTTTCCGGCGCTGCCTTCTGACTGGAATCCTTCTTTTACCGCAACATCCGCTCAAATGACACAGACCGCGCCTACCGAGACGACTGCTCCGGACAGGAACGAGGAAGCCGTAAAGGCATATGCGGATTTCATCCTCGGAAAGATCAAGGTGTCCACTTCCGGATGCTTTGAAAAGGACGGCGGCAAAAGCTATCTCGATCTCGCTTACGGTACATTTAACCTTGATGAACTGAAGAAGGCTTTAAGATTCGATGCCGCTTCGGGCTCGAAAGCAAGTTATGCCATTTTGGACTGCGGAGGAGACGGAGTCGGTGAGATGGCTTTAAGCTTTGATTCTCTTGACCATACACAGGCATCTGTCATCTGCCTTATCGGATATGAAGACGGCAATCTCGTAATGAATTCGCTTATAGAAGAGAATGTCCCCGGTGAGTTCAAGGTCTATGAGAGCGGATATCTCAAATCGGATACGATGCCTTTTAAGGGTGTATATAAGATGGTGCTCATTAAGGGCGAGGACGGCGGAAAGAGCAAGGAAGTCTTTACGTTCGGCGATTATCTGGGTCCTATGGCTGCCGAGATAGTCAAGCATCTTTCTCCGGAAGAGAGCATAGAAGGGTATCATGCGATCCCTGACGATTTCCTTATCCGTGAATATGTCTCTGCCGGTATTACGCTTGTATCCGTCGGAAGATATTCTCCTTCGGAGGACCAGAAGTCTTATGAAGAGAATTTCGTCTCCAAGCTTAAGTCGCTCGGAGCAGAAGAGATCACGGATGAGCGTATGAATGCCCTCACCAATACCAAAGACTTTACCACAAAGGAAGTCAAATGGACCGACTGCACCGGTGAAGGTGCAACTCCTTCGACCTCGGCCGGTATAGCGGAGGTAGCAGGAAAATTCTCTATCACCATCTATCCTGATCCGAATAATATCGAATATACAAATCTCGGAAATGTCGTTTATGTTCTCAATAGCGGAGAAGGTACGGACATGAGATTTACAGCCGATACCGATGATGTCACGGTGATACTCGAGAAGGGTTCCTGGGACATGAATACCGATTCCTTTGCTCCTGAAAAAGAGGTATTCAATATAAAGACCAAGATCGGGACCATTTACCAGTTTAACTGCGTCGCAGGCGATATCTTCCCTTATTACAGGCTCCGCGCGGTAAAGGGTAACTACAGTACGGAATGGCTGGTTCTCAAGAGCAAAGACGGCGGAATGACCGTGCTCCAATCTTCCATGAAGGGAACGGAATAAGAGACGATGGGAGATACAGACCGCATTGAAGTAAGTAATGAACTGCTTGCTGATGTCATTAAGTTCGTAGATTCGCGCTATAACCCGTTTACGGTCAATGACATTATGATGTGCGGTGAGGCAGCGTCTGCGCCAGCGGTAACTTTAAAGTCAGGTCCGCGCAAAAAGAACCGTTTCAAAGCCATGGGGATCATGGCGAAGGATGAAGCATGCGAGGCTTCTGCCGAGCGTATGGCTTCCTCAAGTGATGAAGAGAGCATAAATGAATTTATAGACAGCAGGATCGACGAGAGCTTTACCCAGATGCTGCTCCGCAAGATCGATGAGCGGGGGATGACTGACGCGGAATGCTACAAGAAAGCAAATGTAGACCGCAAGCTTTTCTCAAAGATCAGGAGCGACATACATTACCACCCGGGAAAGAAAACGGTGCTTGCCTTTGCGATCGCCCTTAAGCTGGACATCGAGGAGACGAAGAGTCTTCTTATGAAGGCGGGTTATGCCCTGTCAGACGGAAACAGGGGCGATCTGGTCCTGATGTATTTCATAATCAACGGCAGGTACGATATCAGAGAGATAAACGGAGTGCTTTTCGCGATGGACGAAGAGCTTATCGGAGGCTGAACAGACATAATGGAAAAAGATAAGAAAAAGGAAGGACTCCTTCCGGAGGACGGAGCCAGCGAAGAAGTTACCAGGATGACCAGGGAAGAAGCCCTGGAATATATGGGCCTTCCTGTAGACTGTGACAAAGAAGCACTTGAGAACAGATTCTGGCAGCTGTCCAAGAAATACAGGACGATGCGCGGTGACGATGCTGAGCAGAAGATAGCGGATCTGTCTGCAGCTTATGATATAGCCACGGGCAACAGGGACTTAAGGGAAGAAGCAGCAAAAGCCAGGGCAAACGAGAAGCAGTTCCTGGGAAAAACGAAGTCCGAGTGGAAGAACTACGTGTCTTATACATGGAAATACTATGTCGTGGGAGTCGTTGCTCTGGTTGCCACGGTCTTCCTGATATATACGTTCTTCTTTAAGCCTTCTGATGACTGCGGGATAATATCGATAGGCAATTTTGCCCACACTGAGGAATACTATGACGGGATCGTCAGGGAATTGGGATTTAAGCACCCGAATCTCATGACATACAATTATGTCACGGTGAATAAAGAAGGTCAGCAGCCTGATATCTACGAGAACCAGGCCGCAACGACATCGCTTTATTCCGGTGCCAACGTGCTGGTTACCGACAAGGCGACCATGCCTTATTTCTTTGAGTATTTCACGGACTGCTCGGCGCTCTACAAATCTCTTGAAAGTGAGCTCCCTGCCGGGAAATATGCCAAGATCACGCCGATGTATATGTCTGAGAAGGAATATCAGAAGATGATAAATGAATACAGGAGAAGCCACGGCTATGACCTGAGCGGCAAGGATGCCGACCTTTCTTCTTATTCCGATGCGAAGATAATGACCGGGCTTTTGATCGAAGATGCTGAAATGATAAAGAAGCTCGGCTATACGAATTACTGGCAGGATCAACCTGCTTCTCTGGTTTTCGGAATCAACGTATTGAGCAAGGACCAGGATGAGTCGAAGATGATAATAACCGCAGTGCTCAAGAGCCTGTGATAGAATAGTTTTATGATCAGCATCAGGAAAAATAAACTCGAGGAAAAGGTAGTCAGGCTGCTTAATAACCTGACCCTCAACAGGAAGCTCGTGCTTCTGTATATCTTTTGCGTTGTTTTCCCGTTGCTGCTGACCGACGGCGTTATCCTCACGATGATCATCTCGAACGAGAGGAGCCAGTTCAATGAGGAGATGAGGAATGTTGCGACCAACGTTTCTGCTGACTTCATCGCATCGGTAAAGACCGCAGCAGACGTATCCAACAACCTTTATGTTGATTCGGCGATCTATAAATTCCTCGATACCGGATTTACGGATAATGCAGATTTCTATTCGCAGTACTTTGAATTCATACACAATAACGGCTATTCCGCTTTCTATCTGCCTAACGTATCAAGACTCGTATTTGTCGCCGACAATAACACCCTGGTCTCGGGCGGTAACGTATTTACTTTAGATTCCGTAACGGACACCAACTGGTACAGGGAATTCATATCAAACGATCAGAAGACACAGCTCGTATTCTATTTTATGGGTGATGATGAGGGCGGTTCCGTACAGACGAAGACAAAGCAGTTAAAGCTTGTCAGGTGGCTTGATTATCAGAAGAACCCGTACGTCAAGAAGATGCTTGTCATCAATCTCGACTATCCTTTGATCATGACTAACTTCTCGTCAAAGAAATACGGCATGCTCGCTTATATCTGCGACGGTGACAAGATCGTTATCTCAACAGACGGTCAGACGAACATCTACAGCCCTTATTCATCTGTCAATGAAGCTGACAGGAAAAGGGCCGGTTATACCACCAATTTTTCGTATCTGGGAAAGACATATACGATCCTGGTATTTCCCGAGAACAGCAACGTCGTATCAAGCGCGCTTAAGAATCATGTTCCGCTGGTCATTCTGCTCCTTACGATCAACATCCTTCTTCCGCTTCTTTTGGTGAGGCTTATAAACAAATCCTTTACCAACAGGCTCTGGCAGCTCGATAAGGTTTTCGAGAGCGGGACTGACAATGTTGCTCTTGTTACGGTAAATAACGTCGAAGGAACCGATGAGATCGCTCACCTTATGAACAGCTACAACGACCTCGTTGTGAGGAACAGGAAGCTTATCAAGACGATATATGACGATAAGCTCGTTTATCAGGAGACTGAGATCGAGAAGCAGCAGGCGGAGCTCCTTGCGATGCGTATGCAGATCAATCCTCACTTCATGTTCAACTGTCTTGAGAACCTCAGGATGCACAGCGTTATAAAGGGTGAGAAGGAGACCGCCGCGATGATCGAGCGTCTTGCCGCTCTTGAACGTGACGTTGTCGAGTGGAATCAGGACGTTATCCCGCTTCATAAGGAGATGGGTTTCATCAAGAACTATCTGAAGCTCCAGCAGTACAGATACGGAGAGAGATTCACTTTCTCGATTAACGTTACGGATGAGGTGAGCGACGCAGCCATACCGAAGCTGACACTGGCTACATTTGTTGAGAACGCATGCGTTCACGGCGCGGAGAAAAAGACCAGGGAAGTAGTTATCATGATCAACGCCCATGCAAACGGTGACAAACTGATCCTTGAAGTCGAGGATACGGGCGCCGGCATGGACAGCGCTAGTGCGGAACGTCTGCAGAAGAGAATGAACGAATGCACATTTGCCGACCTTAAGAGAAATAAGCATATAGGAATACTCAATGCATGCCTCAGGACCAAGCTTATTGCAGGAGACGATGTTGAATTCGTTTTCGAGAGTGAGGAGAAGATAGGTACTTATATAAAGATCACGATGCCGCTGAAGCACTTTGAATCTCAGCCGCATGAAGGAGGAGAAGCTAATGAGCAGAGTACAGATACTACTGGCTGATGACGAACCTTTCATCCTTAAGGGACTGCAGATGCTTATCGACTGGGAACTGTACGGCTGTGAGATCGCGGCCACTGCTTCCAACGGACTTGAAGCTTACAATATAATCAAAAGCCAAAAGATAGACCTGGCTATCGTTGATATCAGGATGCCTGAACTTACCGGCCTTGAACTTATCAGCAGGGTCAAGGAGGAAGGCACTGCCGATACTGATTTTGTGGTACTCAGCGGTTTCTCCGATTTTGAGTATGCGCAGACAGCATTAAGGCTCGGTGTGGTCGATTATCTGCTCAAACCCGTCAGTCAGAAGCAGCTTGTCACCCTCCTTCGCAAGATCGGCGTCAAAAAGGATGCCGACAATGTCATGCAGGAACATACCGAGAAATTAAGGCGCGCCTGCCTGGTTCAGTATATCCTTGCCATATTGAACGGCAAATCCAACCAGCACCAGATCGAATATGTGTGTGAGAATCTCGCTGTAGGCGGGGACTTGAATTTTATACATATCACGCTCGAAAACGTTGCGAGCCTCGAGGAAATGACCGACGAGGAAGTCGCCGAGATCAAAAAGAAGATCATCGAGAACTGCAGTGAGTACCTTGGAAAATACAGTGACCATTTGCTTCCGGAAGCCGAGGGCTTTGAGGAAGATTACGAGATAGGATTCCTTTACTGCTCGGAAATGGCTAAAGAAGCGGGAAAGACGGACCGTGAATACCTGGAGGAGTTCAGGAAAGCCGCGATGAGGAATATCCCGATCGAAGTCGTTCTTCTTGTCGGAAGGACTGTCAGCGAGACTGAAAAACTCGCCACCTCATATTCCGCTGCATGCGAGCTCCGCTATTTCAGGAGCTTCCAGAAGGGCGGAGGAGTCTATTCCTACGATGACGAAATGTATGTTCCGCATTCGCAGGCTAAGATGATGATCCATAAGGACGCAGCGGACGATCTGGTCAATGCGGTCATCAAGCACGATCATGACGAGATATGCGAGTGCGTTGACAAGCTTTTCGAGAATATGGAAAACGCACACTTCAACAGATTCCTTAATCTTAATGTCAATTATTTCCTGTTCAGGATGATCCATCTTGCCGTAGAGATAGATGAGACAGTAGAACAGGATAATATACTTCTATATATAAGCGATGACGTTTTTGTGCCCGGAAAGAATTTCAAGGAGCATTTCAAGAATTTCGCGCTTGAATATTCGGATTACCTTACCCAGCTTAAGAAGAATTCCGGCCACAGAGGCTTAAAAGACGTTGAAAGATATATCCAGGAACACTACGCAGAGAACCTTACATTAAGAGATCTTGGTAAGATGTACTACATCAACAGCTCTTATCTGGGACAGCTCTTCCATAAAAAATACGGTATATCTTTTAAAGATTACCTGAATAACTGCAGGATCAATGCCGCTGCCGAAATGCTCCTCAAGAGTGACCGGAAAGTTGCAGATATTGCTGCCGAAGTCGGTTATAAGGACATAGATTACTTTGTTTCCAAGTTTATTGAGATAAACGGCTGTACCCCGACAAAGTACAGACGGAACATTTAATTGTGCAACTTTCTATATTTTGTCGGGAGTCTGACTTGAATTTGTCGGAGCTTTACACAAAAGCAACTCTGTATAATCACTACAACGGACAAAATATAGAAAGGAAGGTCCAATTATGAAGAAGACAAAAATTGCAGCAGTCGCATTGGCTTCTTTGATGTCAGTTTCTGCTATGGCAGGCTGCACAAAGACACCTGGCGCTACTACAGGCACAGCAGCATCCGGTGAGACATCCGGTGCAGCTCCCGCACAGGTCAAGGAGTTCAGCGCATTCTTCGCAGTACCCGCTACTACCGAGATCAACAAGGACAACGAGATCCAGAAGATCATCACAGAGAAGATCGGCGCAAAGTGCAACGAGACTTGGCTGGCTGGTCAGCAGGCATCTGAAGCTGTCGGCGTATTCATCGCTTCCGGTGAGTATCCCGATTTCATCAACGGCGGCGACGCTATGAAGGCTCTGTATGAGGCTGGCGCTCTCATCGCTTGGGATGACTACATCGACAAGTATCCGAACATCAAGGAATTCTTCTCTGATTATGAGTGGAGCCAGTTCAGACAGTCCGATGGTAAGATCTACTGGATGAATCCGTTCGAGAACATCTATGGCGCAGACAAGACCACCACACAGAACGGTGAGGCTTTCTGGATCCAGGCAAGAGTTCTTGAGTGGGCTAAGTATCCTAAGATCGAGACACTCGACGATTACTTCAAGGTTCTCGAAGAATACAATGCAGCTAACCCTACAACACACGACGGTAAGAAGAACATTCCTTACACAATGCTCTGCGAAGACTGGCGTTATTTCTGCCTCGAGAACGCTCCTCAGTTCCTCGATGGTTATCCGAACGACGGTTCCTGCATGGTCGACGTTAACACAAAGAAGATCATGGACTACAACACAACTCCTACAGCTAAGAGATATTTCAAGAAGCTGAACGAAGAGTATCAGAAGGGTGTTGTTGATACAGGCGCTTTCACACAGACATACGATGAGTACATCTCCAAGCTTTCTACAGGTGTTGTCCTCGGTATGTGCGACCAGTGGTGGGATTTCGCTTACACTGTAAACGACGTATTCAAGACACAGGATACAGAGAAGTACGGTTACAACTACATTCCTCTCGGTCTTACGATCGATAAGGGTATGGAGAACCAGTGGTATACATCCGGCGGTACACTCAATGTTTCTTCCGGTATCGCTATCACAAAGGACTGCAAGGACGTTGAAGGCGCATTCAAGTTCATCAACGACCTCCTTTCTCAGGAAATCCATGACCTCCGTTTCTGGGGCGTTAAGGACGTTGACTACAAGGTTGACGAGAATGGTCTGTACTACAGAACAGAAGAGCAGCGCAAGAACGCAGCTGATCCTAACTACAAGACAAAGCACCTCTGCACATATTCTTACTTCCCTCAGTGGTCTGGTACATCCAGAGACGGTAAGAACGCTATGATGCCTGCTGAGCAGCCTTCTGAGTTCAAGGATTCACTCCCTGAGCCCGTAAAGAAGGTATTCGAGGCTTATGGTGCTAACACATACATCGATATCCTCGGTTCTGTCAATAAGGCTGGTCCTTGGTATCCTATGTATTCTTACTCCAACAACATGAAGACCGATACAGCCGGTGGTACCGCATGGACAAAGATGGGCGAGTGCAAGCACGCTTGGCTTCCTAAGGTAGTTATGGCTAAGGACTTCGATAAGACTTGGGATGAGTACATGAAGGCTTATGCAGCATGCAAGCCTGAGGACTTCGTCGCTGAGATGCAGCAGGAGCTCGATAAGCGTATTGCAGCTTACGAAGCAGCTACCAAGAAGTAATCAGTAATCACTTTTAATTGTCGCTAAAGCGATATTATCAGTAATTTAAACAGGGTAGGCGGCCATAGACTTAAGGTCGATGGCCGCTTATTCTTTCTAAAAATCGCTCAAAAACAGACTCAAAATCCCCTTTTAGAGGTTTTCTATGGCAAGTAATACAATCAAACCTGAGGATCTTCAGGCTCACAAGAAAGTTAAATTCTTGGACGAAGCCAAGAGACAGCCATTCCTTCTTATATCCTCAGCTCTGCTTCTTATATACGGAATCATTTTCTACTATATTCCTGTTATTGGATGGATAACAGCTTTTCAGGACTATAAGCCGGCCAAGGGCTTCTTCGGCTCTCAGTGGATCGGACTGGAAAAGTTCAAAAAATTATTCGAAAACAAAACGTTCTATCTGGCGTTCAGAAATACGCTGGCGATGGGCGTTATCAATCTCGTATTCCACTTTGTAACTGCTATAGCTTTCGCTTTGCTCCTTAATGAAGTCAGGATCTTCATCGCTAAGAAATTCATTCAGACGGTTTCTTACATGCCTCACTTCCTTTCATGGATCATCGTTACGGCTATCGTACGTGAGGTTCTTTCTGCTGACGGTATCGTCAACGAGTTCCTTATGAATGTTTGCGGAAATGAGACAGCAATAGATTTCTTCGCGGTCAAAGGATATTTCTGGTGGATAGTTGCGTTTACGAACGTATGGAAAGAGACCGGATGGAACGCCATCATCTATCTCGCAGCTATCACAGCCATCGATCCTTCACTCTATGAAGCAGCAGACATGGACGGCGCATCAAGATTCCAGAAGATGTGGTATATCACACTTCCTTCTCTGCGTCCGACCATAATGATCCTCTTGCTCATCAATATCGGTAACGTTCTTAACGCAGGTTTCGAACTTCAGTACATCCTCGGTAATGACGTTATCTCTGATGTTTCCAAGATCCTTGACGTATTCATTCTTGACTGGGGTATTTCTCAGTTTGACTTCTCTCTCGGTACTGCAGCAGGTATCTTCAAGAGTGTTATTGCACTCATACTTGTTTGCCTTGGTAACTTTATTGCCAAGAAGACCGGTGACGAACGGTTATTCTAAGGAGGGAGTTGTCTTATGAAATTAAAAAAATACGGTCCCGGCGATATCATCTTCGAAGTATTCCTGATCATTTTCATGGTAATCTTCCTAGCTGTTACGCTTTACCCGATCATCAACACTTTGGCACTCTCTTTCAACGACGGTTTCGATGCGCTTGTTCATAAAGTTCACTTTATACCGCATTCACCTACACTCGATAACTACAAGGCAGTTTTCGCAAAAGAGGGTTACAGATTCGGTGCCGTCAATACTGTATTAAGAACATTATTCGGAACTCTGATCTCACTCGTTGTCAATGCTATCCTCGCATATGTCATCAGCAGAAAGAGATTCCTGTTCAAGAAGAGTTTCTCACTTTTCTGGGTTATCACCATGTATGTCAACGGCGGTCTTATCCCTACATACATCACATTCCAGAAGCTGCACCTTATCAATAACTTCCTGGTTTACATCATTCCCGGTGCGGTCAGCGCATTTAATATGCTCGTTATCCGTAACTACATGAATGGTATTCCGGAATCTCTCGAGGAATCGGCACAGATCGACGGTGCAGGTTATTTCAAGATCTTCTACAGCATCATCTCGCCTCTGTGTAAGCCTGTTTATGCTACTATCGCTCTCTTCGTTGCAGTCTATCAGTGGAACGCATGGTTCGACGCAATGCTCTACAACAAGATGCGTGACAACCTCACAGTTCTTCAGTATGAGCTCATGAAGCAGCTCCAGACGGCAATGAAGTCTGCAGGTTCAGTTGAAGGCCTCAAGAACGGCGGTACGACGATAACGCCTAACTCGATCAGAGCCGCGGCCACCATCCTTACGATGTTGCCGATCATCTGTATCTACCCGTTCCTTCAAAGGTACTTCGTTACCGGTCTCACGATCGGCGGTGTTAAGGAATAAAATAACGTCCTTTGTGTTTCAACGGTTTATGTTTCAGGCGCCCCGCAAGGGACGCCTGAAACATTTAAAAGGATAGATAAAAAAGCATCTTTAATGTATTATTATCGTTAGTTTTTAAGCGGGAGTTTTCCATGAATATATTCAGATATGACAGTCCTTTGATGCAGCTGCTTACCAGAGCGGCAGATTTGATCTGGCTTAACATACTGGTATTGATCTGCAGCATTCCGGTCTTTACGTTCGGAGCTTCTTTGAGCGCGATGGAGACGGTTATCTATAAGATCCTTCATAACGAAGACGTATTGGTTACCAGAGAGTTTTTCAAGGCTTTCGGAAGGAATTTCAAACAGGCTACCGTTATCTGGCTGATCATACTCGTTATCGAAAGCGCTCTTGCCTATAATTTCTATTATTCAAGACAGATAGGCACATCCGTTTCTGAAGCGATGAAGACCGCAGCTGCCGTTTTATTTGTCCTTGTATATGCTTTTATGCTCTATATCTTTCCGCTGCAGGCACACTATATCAATAAAACAAAAGATATATTCAAGAACGCCGGGATACTTCTGATCGTTCATCCAATAAGATCGATCATCATGCTCGCCGTTCAGGCATTGTTTATCGGACTCGGAGTCCTTATCTTTTTCGATTACAGATTCATCCCGCTGCTTGTCGCATTCGGCATTTCTTTTCCATGGTATGTCTGTGCGTGCCTTCATATGCCTGTATTCGACAAGCTCGACGGAATCGACCGTAACGGCAATAAGATAGCGCCTGACAATTACAGAAAAGAAGAATCCGGTTCCGGGGAAGACCCTGAAGAACCGGACTTGGATGTCACCGATGAAGATATCGCTGATGATGCTGATGAAGACGACGGTGAAGAAGAGGAGAAGAGCGGATCTTAAGAGGATACCGCTCCTTCCGAAGTGAACTTCATCAGATTGCCTTCATTGCCGTAAGGCTTCCACAAAGGCATTTCCGAACCGTCATTATCCAAACAGTTGGGGTTGTGCGTCTTAACGAAGCTTGCCAGATAATTGCTCATCTGTCTTGCTAAGTCGAAATGTCTTCCGCGCATAGGTCTCCAGCACTTGATGACATTATCGAACCAGAACCACAGATCGACAGAATGGAAGTTGCCGGGGTTGTCCTCGCCCGGGATATCCGTGCCGAACTCATATACATAAAGATCGGAAACGCCTGAAGCTACTGCTTTTGAACAGGATTCCTTAACTGACTTCTCAACGATATGGATACCATCGAAAAGGAATTCGTCTGTCGTGTATCCGGCCATTACGGGAATACCGTTGATCTTGTTTTCCTCAAAGCTTATAAGCGCATCCGTCTTAAAGTTTACGCCGTCCTGAACGGGTGCAAATCTCGGGTGGTTCTGAGCCCACTCACCATACTTGTCCCTGATAAAGAACGCATCGAGCTTGCGTGCTTCTTCTATGCTGTTTACTCCGAGGAAGTTTAAAAACTCCTTGCCTTTTGCCTCGGCTTTTTCAAGCGTAACAGGGAGGAGGATGTCATCACCATCGCCGGGGAAACGGATCATGCCGCTCATGATGACAGCGCCCTTGATGAGACCGAAATTGTCTTCGTTTGTTATCTGGCTCAGAACACTTCCGCCGCCGGCTGATTGGCCTGCAATTGTAATATTGTCAGGATCTCCGCCGAATGCTGCGATGTTCTCTTTTACCCATCTTAATCCGGCCTGCTGATCCAAAAGACCGAAGTTCGCGGGAGCATCCGGAGATTCAGCCGTGAGATCCGGGTGAGATAAAAAGCCTAAAGCCGCAAGTCTGTAGTTAACGCTAACGACAACAATGCCGCGGCGTGCAAGTCTCTCACCGTTGAATTCCATCTCGGCTGTGTAACCCCACTGGAATCCGCCGCCGAATATCCAGAAAAGGACAGGAAGTTTCTCGTCTGTTGTTTTGGCAGGAGTCCAGACATTAAGATACAGACAGTCTTCGCTCATGGGAATATCGGGATCGACGTGCCACTCCTTGCAGTAGATGTCTGTTCCTACCGCAGGCTGATCCTGAACGGAGATCGGTCCGAAGTTATATGCTTCCAAAGTACCTTCCCAGTCTTCGCAGGGCTGAGGCGCTTTCCATCTGAGATCACCTATCGGGGGTTGTGCAAACGGGATGCCTTTATAAACCGTGATCCTCGGATCGTTTCCGGGCAGTCCTCTGACTTTGCCGTTCCTGATTATTGTCTGTCTAAGCATTTGTTATTCCTCCGTAAGCTCAAATCCTGCGAAATCCGGGTTGCCGTTGCCGTTGAATGTGAAGAAAAGGCTGTTGGTTCCGTCGGGGAGCTTAACTTCCGCCTTAACGTCAGTCCAGTAGTTGTAGTTTTCGACAGGGAATGTACCGAGGATCTCTCCGCCGATCTTTGTCCTTACTTCGAAAACACCGTTGCCGTAACCTCTGACCCTGATCCTTGTAACTTTGCTGTTCCTGCAGTCGAAGATCTTGAAGCCTGCTGTGGATGAACTGGTCATGTTAGTGATATAACCGCTTCCTGTATTCTGGTCGGCATCCGCTTCGTCCTGGGTGATCCTAGGGAACTCGGAGTCCAGGAACATTCCCGCGCCCCAATTGCCGCCGGTGTACATCTTCTCCGTGTCTGTAAAGAGGTTGCAGGCGATGTAGGAATCGTACCATCCGGATCCTTCGAGAGGACCGCCGTTGAGGCCGCAGGAAGTCATCTGTGCCTGGTTGATCGTGCCGTCATCGTTGAAGGTGAGCGGCTCAGCGCAGCCCTGTCTTGAGAACACCGTTCCGTTAGTGTGACGGTGATAGAAGATATACCATTTGCCGTTTATCTCCTCCATGCTTCCGTGATTGTTGGAAGTGTAGTAGACGGGCATGGTTGCAGGCTTATAGTTGTCAATGTGAAGATCGCAGTTGCTTACTACGACGCCCTTGTAGGTGAATTCGCCTTCAGGGCTGTCTGAAGTTGCGTAGCAGAGCTCGTGCAGGACAACGGAAGAATAGATGAAGTAGTAGATGCCGTTTCTTTTCCTGATCGATGATGCTTCGAAAAACTCGTGACCCTCATATCCGCTTCCTGCGGAATAAGGCTGTGAAGGCATTATGAAACGGGGACCTTTGACGATCGTGAGCATATCGGAATCAAGTACGGTGTGCATGGGACCGTGTCTGGACTTGTCGCCGATGGGGCAGAAACCCGTGTAAAGATGGGTTACGCCGTTCTCTGTGATAACACCCGGATCGAACTGCGGATCGTCGCCTTCGCGCTTGCCCAAAAGAGTTCCGTCGCTGTAGTGGACGAAGCCGTAGAACTCGTATTTACCTGCAGGCGTATCGCAGACTGCGACAGATACGACATTAACCTTGTCTAAGACATAATACAGATAGTATCTTCCGTCAGGACCGACTGTGACGTCAGGTGCGTAAAGAGCCATATGACCGTCTTCGTTCAAAGGATCCTGTGTTCTTTTGTATATAACGCCCTCATATCTCCAGTTACCGAGATCGTCAACAGGCGCTGACCAGCAGACGTAGTCGTTCAGGCAAAATACGTGACCGTTAAAACAGTCGTGTGAGCCGTATACGTAAACGCGGCCGTCAAAAACATAAGGTTCGCCGTCAGGTACATATTCCCATGACGGAAGGTAAGGGTTAAATGCCTGTTTCTTCATTAGAGTCTTTCTCCCTGTTTGTATTTTGCATTGCTTTGATCCTGTATTGGCGGGGAGACAGTCCGGTGAATTTTCGGAACTGTCTGCAGAAGTGTTCGGTGTTCCTGTATCCGCATTGCTCTCCGACTGAACTTATCGTGTCGGCAGAATACAAGAGCTTGTCCTGTGCGAGTTTTATCCTGCACCTGATGACATCGTTCATGCATGAGATGCCGAAAGTGTTCCTGTAAAGCAGCTGAAGGTGGGCGGGGCTGATGCTGAGTGAGTCTGACATCATGGCAACTGTCCACGGATTCTCCGGATGCAGGGTTATTGCTTTCCTCAGATTCTGGAGCTGCGGAAGATATGTTGATTCATGGCGGGATGCCACGTCTCTTGAAAGCTTTGATACAAGGGCATGGAAAAGGTCGCGGATAACCGGATTGGACGGGTTGTTGTTGACCTGTGCTTCCCATGAGATGAGCTTCATAAGATTATGTATATAGTCAGGATCCGAAGGCTTGAAAGGAACTCCTTTGAGGGGGAAGTCCGAGATCATGCTCTCATCCGTCCTGAAATGGATCCAGTCATTCGTGTAAGGTTCACCCTCGGGTGAGTAGTAGAACTTATGGGTGTTCTGAGGGAAAAGGATGATCGTATCGGCAGGACACAGGACCATTCCTTCATCAGAAGGAAAGTAGACCGGACTGCGAGCGAAAACAAGGAGCCACCATTCAAAACCGGCATGAACGGTCGAGGTATCAAATCTGATCCCGTTTTTGTGGGTGTAACTGTAGCCTGAATACAATATATCAATCATTTGAGATGAACCGTACCTTGTTTTCTGTTCGTTTGACTTATTATATTTGTTATAATAGCACCATAAAAGTGTATAGCGAATAGAAAAAGAGGATAAATCAATTTTCCCGTACGAAAAATCATTGCCTGACATGTGTTCAGGGTGTTAATTTTCAAAGTGGAATAAAAGAACGGTAACGGAGGATAACTCATGGCAGAAAAAACAAAGATGATTATCGAGAAGGACTTCAAGATCGCGGACATCGATGACAGACTTTACAGTTCTTTTATCGAGCATCTGGGACGCGCCGTCTATGACGGAATCTATGAACCCGGTCATCCGCAGGCTGATGAGAACGGCTTCAGAAAAGACGTTATCGATCTTGTCAAAGAGCTCGGCGTTACAACAGTAAGATATCCCGGCGGAAACTTCGCATCCAATTATTTCTGGGAAGATACGGTCGGTCCCAAGGACCAGCGCAAGAAGAGACTTGATCTTGCGTGGAGGACACTTGAACCGAATGAGGTCGGAATAAACGAATTCTCCAAGTGGGCAAAGAAGGCAGGTTCATCGGTCATGATGGCTGTAAACCTTGGTTCCAGGGGCGTTCCTGACGCACTTAATCTCCTTGAATACTGCAACCTTGATACTGACAGCTACTATGCTTCTCTGAGAAGACAGCACGGCGATAAAGAGCCTTACGGCATCAAGCTCTGGTGCCTCGGCAATGAGATGGACGGCCCCTGGCAGGTAGGTCAGAAGACCGCTGTCGAATACGGCCACATTGCTGCTGAAACTGCAAAGGCAATGAAGATGATGGACGAGTCCATTGAGCTCGTAGCATGCGGAAGCTCCGGTGTCGGAATGCCTACATTCGGCGAGTGGGAAGCACAGGTTCTGGATCAGGCATATGACTATGTTGATTACATTTCGCTCCACCAGTATTTCGAGAACCGCGCAGGCGATACGGCAGACTTTTTCGCAAGCCTCGACGACGTCGATGAATTTATCAACGCGGTAATTGCCACATGCGATTACATCAAGGGAAAGAAGCACAGCAAGAAGACGGTCAACCTCTCATTCGATGAATGGAACTGCTGGTATCATCAGTCCGCCGAGGATAGCGAGACCATGGAGAAGAAGCCCTGGGGACTTCATCCTCATCTTCTTGAAGATCACTATACATATGAGGATGCAATTGCGGACGGTCTTGCCCTGATCAAGTTCATCAAGCATGCCGACAGAGTAAAGATCGCATGTCTTGCACAGCTCGTAAACGTCATTGCTCCCATAATGACAGAGAGCGGCGGAGCAGCATGGCGACAGACCATCTTCTATCCGTTCTATCACGCATCCAAGTACGGAAGAGGCGCTGCTTTAAAGCCCGTTATGAAGACCGGCACGCACAAGACTTCCAAGCATGAGGAAGTAACCGACGTTGAGGCGGTTCCCGTTTATAACGAAGAGAAGCAGCAGCTTACGATCTTTGCAGTCAACAGACTTACAGACGGATCAGTTCCTTTCGAAGTCGACTTAAGAGGTTTTGAAGGCTACAAGGTGGTTGATTATCAGGCGCTTGAAAGTGACGATATGCTCGCTGTCAATTCAGCTGAGGAAGAGAAGGTAAAGCCTGTTGCAAAGACCGATTACGAAGTTACGGAAAACGGCTTTACGGCAAATCTCAAGCCTGCTTCCTGGAACGTATTCATACTCGCGAAATCTTAAGTTTTCATTCTACTTATAAATGTCGCTTCTGATGCGACCACGGCAATCAGTATCCTCCCTATAATGAGGTCGTAAGCAAAAGCTTAAACGACACGAATAGGGAGGATATTAACATGAAAAAGAATCTGACAGAGCTGGTCTTCATCCTTGACAAATCAGGCAGCATGGCAAACCTTGAGCAGGACACGATCGGAGGCTTCAATGCCATGATCGAAAAGCAGAAAAAAATAGGCGGCGAGTGCCTCGTTTCCTGTGTTCTTTTCGATAACACGCAGAAGGTCCTCTATGACAGAGTTCCGCTCTCTGAGGTATCACCGATGACGGATAAGGATTACTGCGCAGGCGGATGCACCGCACTGGTGGATGCGTTGGGACTTGCCGTAAAGCACATCGGAAACATCCATAAGTACGCAAGGGAAGAAGACATACCAGAGCACACGATCTTCGTCATCACGACTGACGGAATGGAGAATGCGAGCAGGATCTATTCAGTCGAAAAGGTAAAGAAGATGGTGAGCAAGAAGACCGAAAAGAACGGCTGGGAGTTCCTTTATCTTGCTGCTAATATCGATGCGGTCGAGACCGGTGCAGCGATCGGTATCAAGAGCGGAAGAGCCGCAAACTACAAGTGCGATGAGATGGGAACAGGAATGCTTTATGAGACCGTTTGCGAGGCTGTCGGAAGCATGAGAAAGGGCTCTAAGATCAGCGCCAATTGGGCTGACAAACTTGAAGCCGACAGCAAGAGAAGATAAGAAATACTTACGTCACGATACATTAAGCCTGCCCCTGCTGTATATGAATTGTGCTATGATAGCAGTATTGAAATTCATTACAGGAGGGGTTTGGTATGGGTTTTGAAGCAGCAGAAGCAGCGGAATATGTTCCGGTGCTTTATCAGACATTCTGGGCATTGATCCCGCCTTTGGTGGCGATCATTCTGGCATTGATCACAAAGGAGGTCTACAGTTCACTTTTTGCGGGTGTTATCGTCGGAGGACTCATTTATTCTTATTCATACACGAGCCCTTATGTGAATCCGGTTATGTCGCTGAATCACATTTTCAAAGACGGCCTTATTAAGCAACTGTCTGATGAGGGACATGTAGGTATCCTTATATTCCTTGTATTCCTAGGTATTATAGTTGCCATGATGAATAAGGCGGGAGGTTCTGCGGCATTCGGTGAATGGGCATCAAAGCGCGTTCACTCAAGAAGATCCGCAATGCTCGCTACGACACTTCTCGGATGCCTTATCTTTATTGACGACTATTTCAACTGCCTTACAGTCGGTTCGGTAATGCGTCCCGTTACAGATAAGGAGAAGATCTCGAGAGCAAAGCTTGCTTACCTCATCGATGCGACCGCAGCACCTGTCTGCATTATCGCGCCTATCTCTTCATGGGCTGCAGCGGTTTCCGATTTTGCTCCTGAAGGTACCAACGGTATCATGCTCTTCATCAGGGCGATCCCTTATAACTATTATGCTCTGCTTTCGATTCTCATGATCGTATGCCTTTCTATTTTCAAGATCGATTACGGTCCGATGAAACGTCATGAGCTCAACGCAATCAACGGAGATCTTTTCACTGTTGAGCCCACAGAGAGAAGAACAAACGATCAGGTTACTGGAAAGGGTAAGGTAGTCGATCTCGTTGTACCTGTAATCATGCTTATCCTGTTCTGCGTCATCGGCATGATCTATACCGGTGGATTCTTTGAAGGAAAGTCTTTCATAGATGCATTTGCCGTGTGTGATGCTTCTGTAGGCCTTGCATACGGTGCATTCGGAGGCATCGTTTTCATGCTCCTGTTCTACATCGTAAGAGGCGTTCTGAAGTTCACTGACTGTATGTCATGCGTTGAGTCAGGCTTCAAAGCAATGGTTCCGCCTATCGCTATCCTTACTCTTGCATGGACACTTAAGGCCATGACCGATTCTCTCGGCGCAGACAAATTTGTTGCAGCTCTCGTCATGAAGGAGGGTTTCCAAAACCTTAACTGGGCAATGCCCGCGATCGTCTTTCTGATCGCATGCGGACTGTCTTTTGCAACCGGCACTTCATGGGGTACATTCGGTATCCTCATTCCGATCACTCTGAATGCATTCCCGCTTCAGAGCGGCAACCCTCTGGCTATCATCTGCATGTCGGCATGCATGGCAGGCGCAGTCTGCGGCGATCACTGCTCACCGATCTCCGATACGACGATCATGTCTTCTGCAGGCGCTCAGTGCAATCACATCGCGCATGTATCGACACAGCTGCCATACGCGCTTACCGCGGCAGCAGTATCATTCGTGGCATATCTTTTCGCAGGAATTCTGCAGATATTCGTACCTGCTTACGGAATTAACAGTACGATCTCGCTTGTTGTCGGATTGGGACTGATGATAGCCATTATGTTCCTGCTCAGCAAGCTTTTGCCTACGCCTGAGTCAAAGGACCTTCAGCAGGACGCCGCGAAAGAGACTCTGAAAGCTGAGAAAGGATGATCGCGGCGAACATTATCGCGCAGCCTGCACCTTCTCTCAGGCTCATGCCCTGATGGAGCACGACAGCTGCCGCGATAACGGCAAAAACAGACTCCATGCACATAAGGAGTGAGGCAACAACCGGGCTGGCGTGTTTTTGACCGACGATCTGAAAAGTATAAGCAATACCGCAGCTCATAATTCCCGAATACAAAAGGGAAGGGGCTGCGGTTTTTATATCCGCTATTACGGGGTGTTCGAAAATGAACATAGCTGCTATCGAAATGACCGCCGCCACGACAAACTGCATGAAGGAGAGCTGGACGCCGTTGATGTCCTTTTCGAGAAATCTGTCTATCAGCATTATCTGAACGGCATAGAAGACCGCGCAGGCAAGTGCAAGGAGGTCTCCCAGGTTAATGGAGGTCAGGTCTGACGGATTGATGCACAGGAAGAAGAGACCGACCAGTCCCATTAAGATCGACAGCCACGTAAGCAGCTTTATCTTCTTGCCGAGGAATACCGAGAAGAGCGGAACGAAGAACATGTAGAACGCCGTGATGAACGCGATCTTGCCGGATGTCGAATAATAGAAAGCGAACTGCTGGAAGTTCTGGGCGACCGAAAAGACAACGCCCAGGATCAGACCGGAGACAAGAGTATTCTTCCGGAGATCTAAGCCTTTGTTCAGGATCAAAACGATCGGTAACAGGAAAACTGCGCCCAGTGTCGTCCTGATGCCGGTAAAAGTGAAGGCATCGATGGATTTCATGCCTATCTCCTGGGCGACAAAAGAAGACCCCCAGATGATAGCGGTTATAAGAAGAAAAATAATGCCTTTAGGTGTCGTTTTACGCATTGCAGTATTATATCATCAGAAGGTTAAATGTCATCAGGGATAATTCAGCGTATAATATAGGGACAACTGCGCCGGAGGTGTATATGAAAACACTTATCGTTTACTATTCTCTTGAAGGCAACACGAGGATGATCGCCGAAAAGCTTGCCGAAAAGACCGGTGCGGATCTTCTGGAGATAAGATCATTAAAGGTTTACCCCACAAAAGGACCCGCCAAGTTTCTCATCGGAGGAAAGGACGCGGCTTTCAAGAAATGTCCCGAGATAGAGAAGCCTGAAAAGGATATCAGGGATTATGAGGCTGTCATTATCGGCACTCCTGTTTGGGACGGAACGATCGCGCCGCCGGTAAGATCATATCTGAGGGATACGCTCATAAAGACCCGCAATGTCGCGGCTTTTGCCTGCATGGCCGGAAAAGACCCTAAAAAGACGTTCGATGTCATAAAGGAACTGGTCGTAATAGACGATCTTGTTGCCGAAGTAAGCTTTTATAACCCCGCATCCGGAAATGACCCGGATACGGACTCGAAGATCGAACAGCTGGCAGGCTGCTTCATAAAAGAGATACCTGTTCCCGAAAGTACATTGTTGACTTGAATATCACAATGTAAAATAATATTAACACCTAATACAAGGAGGAAGACAAAATGGCTAACAAGTACGCTGGCACACAGACAGAAAAGAATCTGCAGGCTGCATTCGCAGGTGAATCACAGGCAAGAAACAAGTATACATACTTTGCTTCCAAGGCTAAGAAGGAAGGATTCGAGCAGATTGCCGCACTCTTCCTCAAGACAGCTGACAACGAGAAAGAGCACGCTAAGATGTGGTTCAAGGAACTCGACGGAATCGGCGATACCGCTGCAAACCTCGCAGCAGCTGCTGATGGCGAGAACTTCGAGTGGACAGATATGTATGAGGGCTTTGCCAAGACAGCTGAGGAAGAGGGTTTCCCGGCTCTTGCAGCTAAGTTCCGTATGGTAGGCGCTATTGAGAAGCATCACGAAGAGCGTTACAGAGCACTCCTCAAGAACGTTGAGGCTCAGGAAGTCTTCGCAAAGAGCGAGGTCAAGGTCTGGGAGTGCAGGAACTGCGGTCACATCGTAGTCGGCACAAAGGCTCCCGAGATGTGCCCCGTATGCGCTCACCCCAAGAGCTATTTCGAGGTCAACGCTGAAAATTACTAAAACGCTCGCACCGTATTGATTGCTACGGTCCTCCGCGCTTCGCTTGTGCGGAAGTCCGCAATCAACACGTCGCTCGCTTGGTATTTAAAGGCTGATTCCTATAGGATCAGCCTTTTTCTTTTGACCATTCTCCGTAGCGCGCTCTGTTTTTGGCAAAACAGAGCGTGTAACAGGTAATATGCAGGGATATGCCTGCATGTTCCCGGCATGCTTAAGTATTCCATTAAAAACACGGCAGTTTACACGGTTTCTGTTATAATGTTTAAGTCTAAAAAACAAAGGATATCGAGTTTAAACCAATGAAGATACTTTCAATGTCCGGTTTCGTGCCGGAACAGATATGCGATACGGTAAGGTTTACCGGGTTTGACGGCAACGAGAAGCTGTCGCATTACTGCGGTTACGCAGCTGATTTTATCGCGCAGGTCAAAGAAGACAGCTCCATTGACGGCGCCGTGTTCCCGAAAAGCTGTGACAGCAGCCGATCCATCGGCAGTTATCTTGAGGAGACCGGCAAGTTCCTTTATTCGATGCCGGTCCCTGCAGTAATGACTGACGAGTCCGTTGCTTATTTTGCGGAAGTGTTGAAGGATTATAAGCAGAAGTTAGAACAGCATTTTAATGTAAGCATCAGCGAAGATGATATCAGAGCCCGTGATGAGATCATTTCCGGACGTAACGCTAAGATCGCGTTTGCAAACGGTCATCTTAAGGACTTTTCGTATGCTTCATACATCAGGGAGGTTCACTCTTCTCTTAACGCCCCCTATGATTTCTCCGAAAGCAGGATAAGTGCTGGCAGGGAGGGAAAGCCTGTTTTCCTTATAGGGTCGTTCCTTGCGGCAGCCGGGTTGGCTGAATGCATCGAAAAGGCAGGCCTTAAGGTCGTTTCCGATAATCTTCCTGAGTCCGGCAGGCTCTGTATGCCCGCAAAAGCCGGCATTTCCAAAGATGATATCTATACAAAGATCGCTTCAGAGATCATGAGCAGGAGAACATCTCCTACCCAGGACAGGTTTGATGAGATCATCAGCGTTGATCTGGATGAAATAGAATACACGGGCTGCAAAGGCGTTATCTTTGCTACGCAGAAATACTGCGAGCCTTATGATTATCTGTTCTCTGTTTATAAGAAAGCACTTGATGAGAAGGGTATTCCCGTGCTTCAGGTGCAGATGGCGGATTCAACTGACGGAAGCGGTAAAGATGCCGCGCTCGAAGCGTTCGCCGACATTATCTGATGGTTAAGGAGTAAAGATGCCTGATTCATATCTTGTACATGTAGCGGGAGCGATGCGCAGCTACTACAAAGATTTCTCGAAATACGCCAAGGGAAGAGAGCCTTCTCAGAAGGTTGCCTGGGTAACTTCGTTTACCCCCATAGAGATCCTTGACGCTCTTGATATCGAATATATCTACCCGGAAAGCTATTCTGCGGTCATCGCGGCAAGCGGACTTGAGCAGCCACTGCTCGAAGAGAGCACGAGACAGCACCTTTCGTGCGACTGCTGCTCTTATTCATGCTGCTTTGAAGGATGCGTTGAGACCGGCAAGGGCCCGAGAGGCGTTCCGCCGAAGCCTGACGTGCTCATTGCCACGAACAACCAGTGCAACACCCTTCCGGGATGGTGGAGTATCCTTGCCAAGAGGTATAACGTTCCGCTCATCATATTGGATTATCCGGGTGAATTCACAGAAGACCCGATCGCCAGAGCTTATGTTGAAAAGCAGCATAAGGATCTTGTCCTGAAGATGGAGGAGCTAAGCGGCAACAAGCTCGATGAAAATGAACTCGCCAAGAGGATAGAGAACAGTATTGCATCTGTCGCCGCATGGAAAAGGGTGTGCGCATGCCTTAAGGACAGGGAAGTCCCGCCGACACTGCTTTTCGACAACATCAACTTCCTTATCACGGCGCGCTGCAAGGAAGAGACGGCTCTTATCTATAACCTGATGGCTGACGAGATGGAGACATATCCCGAATGCGATAAGTCGCTTACCCCGCTGTTCTGGATAGGCTACCCGCTCTGGTATCACAAGGACAGATATCTGACTGAGGTCATGGACGGCTTCCGCGTCTGCGGTTCCAACTACATCACATGGTGGAACCTGGATTACGAGGGCGATACTGTCTGGGATAAGCTTTTCAGTGCCTATAACGCAACATTCCTAAATCTTTCGCAGAAGACCAAGACGGACAGGCTTTCCTCTTTGATCTCGGCTTCCGGCGCAAAGTGCGCGGTAACATGCAGGAACAAAAGCTGCAAGTGCGACTATGTATCGGCAAAGAACGTGGGCATTCCGCAGGCTGAACTTGAGGTCGACATGATCGACCGTGAATATCTGGACGTTGAGAGGGCAGGCAAGCTCATGGCGATCTTAAAGGAGACCATCAGTTGAGTTCGATCGGTATAGACATCGGTTCAACCTATACGAAATACTGCGTCCTGGACGGCAGTGATATCGTTATGCTCTCTTCCGAAAGGACTCCGATCAGGCAAAAGGAATATTTTGAGAAAAAGATCGCTGAACTGAACTCGCTCTATCCCGGATCTTCCGTCGTCAGCTGCGGATACGGCAAGAATAACGCAGGCGCAGGGAAGACGGTTTCCGAGCTCGTGGCTCTGGCTGCGGGTGCAGGTATGACCGCACCGGACTTTGACGTCGTTCTCGATATCGGAGGTCAGGATACGAAGATAATCGTCTGCAAAGACGGACGTCTTAAGGAGTTTTTCGTAAACGACAAGTGTGCCGCGGGGTGCGGTATGTTCGTTGCCAATTCTACAAACCTGCTCCAGCAGGAATTCGCCAAAATAAGTCTTGAAGGATCCGATGAGCCTTCATTGAAGCTCTCATCTACATGCGCGGTTTTTGGCCAGACCGAGATAACAAAGCTTATCGCAGATAACGTAAATCCCGAAGAGATAATGAAAGGCGTTATCTGGCAGGTGTTGATCCAGTCAAAGGCTTTGCTCGGCAAGGTCAGATGTGACCGCCTTTTGTTTACCGGAGGCCTTTCCCGGATACCCGGGATCGAACGTTATGCTTCGTCCGTTTTCGGCATTCCCGTTACTGTTCCGGAGAATTCTCAATATCTTTCGGCCATAGGTGCTGCTATTATCGCTTCAAATTAGTGTATACTTGACTTGCCGCATATGGCGGATTAAGGAGTTTTCATATGAGCGAAAAAAATGACCGCCTGTATTCCAGGCAGCATGAGTGGGCTATATTTCAGGATGACGGTACATGCCTCGTAGGCATCAGCGATTATGCTCAGAAAGAGCTGGGCAACATCGTGTTCGCTAATCTTCCTGAAGAGGGAGATGAGGTTACGGCTGATACGCCTTTCTGCGATGTCGAGAGCATAAAGACCGTATCGGATGTCTATTCTCCGGTATCGGGGAAAGTTATCTCGGTCAATGAGGAAGTCATGGACAACCCGACGCTCATCAACAGCGATCCTTACGGTTCATGGTTTGCCGTGATCGGTGACATCACTTCCAAGGGCGAACTCCTTTCAGCGGAAGAATACGACGAATATATCAAGACGCTTAAATAATGAAGCCTCTTATCGTAACCGGTACATCTTACGATCCGTATCACAATCTGGCAGTTGAAGAAACACTTCTGAGAACGTCCTGCGGCCGCAGGATCCTTTATCTGTGGCAGAACGACAGGACGGTGGTTATAGGCCGCCATCAGGACGCAAAGGCAGAATGCAATCTGGAAAAGATGAAAGAAGACGGCGTACTGCTCTCGAAACGGATATCGGGCGGCGGAGCGGTCTATCATGATATGGGCAATATCAATTTCACGTTCATTGCGCCGAGAGGCCTGCTGTCCGTTGATGAGGATTTTGAGATCATCTCGGAGGCAGTCAGATCTTTCGGGATATACACATGCAGGACCGGCAACAATGACCTCGGTATAGCGTCGTCCGGCGCGAAGTTCTCGGGAAGTGCTTTTTACCAGTCGGGACCGGATGAGGATTCCCCGTGCTTTCATCACGGAACGATCCTTTGTTCATGCGACATAGAGAAGATGGGAAAGTATCTCACGCCACCGGCAGAAAAGCTTGAAAGACACGGCGTTCAGAGCGTCAGGGCCAGGGTTGCTAATCTCGGACTTGATAGCGGCAAGGTTAAGGAGAGCATCATCAAAGTGTTTGAAGAACGCTTTGGAGAAGCCAAACGTGCGGGTGAGGAGGAAGCCGATCCCGGCATGGTGGCGGAAGCTGCGGCCAGGCTTTCCTCGCACAGCTGGCTTTTTAGTATATAATTAAGAGCTATGGAAAACACTGATAAGATTTTTGACCTGATCGTAATAGGCGGAGGTCCCGCCGGTTATTCGGCTGCGATGACTGCCTCAAAGCTCGGCCTTTCCGTGCTCATAGCAGACAGCAGGAATGTGCTCGGAGGCACGTGCCTTAACAGAGGCTGCATCCCGACAAAAGCGCTTCTGCATTCTTCGGGACTTGTAAGGCAGCTTCATTCCGCGTCGGGATTCGGTGTTGAGGCTTCAGCCTGTGTAAACGAAGAAAAGCTTTTCGCGTACCGTGACGAGACTGTAAGGATACTTACTGCGGGACTTGAGCAGTCGGTAACCGCGTGCAAAGTTACGATCGTCAAGGGAGTTGCCGCATCGGTAAATGTTTCTGAGGACGGAACAGTTACAGTTCTTGCCGGAGATACGTCATATAAGGCTAAAGATGTCCTTGTTGCTACGGGAACAGAGCCTGCTCTGCCTCCTGTCCCGGGTATCGATTCCGGTGTTGTTATCACGAGCAACGATCTACTTGAAGGAAATGAACTTCCCGATAGTCTTATCATAATCGGAGGCGGGGTTATCGGATGCGAATTCGCGTCTCTTTATACTGACCTCGGCCGCAAAGTCACTGTTATCGAGGCATTGCCCAGGATCCTTGCGAATATGGACAAGGATGTGGCCAGAAACCTTCAGATGATCTTAAAAAACCGCGGAGCAGAGATCTTTTCCGGTGCAATGGTTACAAAGATCTCGGATAACGGAGGAACTGCCGAAGTTATTTTTAATAACGGCGGTGAAGAGAAGACCGTTCGCGCGGATAAAGTGCTTGTTGCCACGGGACGCCGCGCAGTGATCCCTGAAGGACTCGAAGGAAAGATAGAGATCAGCGGCGGACGCATCGTAACCGGTGCCGACGGCCGTACTTCAATGGAACACATATATGCTGCAGGCGATATTACCAACGGTATCCAGCTTGCTCACAAAGCGTCGGCCGAAGGCGAGAACATTGCCATGATACTTGCGGGCAAAGCTCCAATACACGACATGAGCTGTATCCCCGCATGCGTTTACTCTTCGCCCGAGATCGCCTGTGCCGGCATGACCGAGAATGATTCCAAGGAAGAAGGCATCACGGCTGTAACGGCAAGAGCCGTTACCAATGCCAATGCCAGATCCGTCATTACCAGGGAAGAAAGAGGCTTTGTTAAGCTGGTAGCCGATAAAGAGACCGGAATACTCATAGGTGCCCAGCTGATGTGCGCCAATGCATCAGACATAATAGGAGAACTGGTTACGGCTATTGCGAATAAACTCAGCATTGAAGACTGCCTTAAGTCGGTAAGACCGCACCCTTCGTATGAAGAAACGGTAGGGGCGGCGCTTGAAGAGCTGATGAGAAAGATCTGATATGTTTTTCCGTAAGAAACGGATATCATCTTTTGCTGCGGTAATCCTTGTTGCCGCCTTTTTGCTCAGCGTCATTTCATCATGCTCCGGTCCCAAAGACATAAGCGAAGGCCTTGTATACGATGAGACTTCCAACTTTTGGTACAGCGAAAAGGAAGAATACAAAGGTCTTGTCGAAATAATGCGCAAGGGCTGCTCTGACTCTCCCGAGATCAGGGGAACATATATCCTTGCGACTGATGACGATGTCATTTTCATCGGCGGCGTGAATTCCAGGGAGACTGACGGAAAAACTCCCGTAAATGCATACACGACTTACGAGATAGGTTCTCTTACGAAGGTGTTTACCGCGACGGCCGTTTTCCAGCTGATAGAAAAGGGCAGGCTTTCCCTGAACGATACGATCGATAAGTTCTTCCCGGAATATGCTCACGGCAGTGAGATTACGGTATATCAGCTCCTTCACATGCAGTCGGGGATCAGAAGGGAACTGATGGATACAGACCTTAAAACTCCTGAGACTGTTGGCAAAGAGGAGATCGAGAAGTTCAGGAAGTACTGGTTTGCAGACGGTTTTTCCGAAGAGGAAATGATGGAGGAATTCTTCAAGGCCGATCTTGATTATGAACCCGGTACTAAATACCAGTACAGCAATGCGGGCTATTTTCTTCTGGCAAAGATCGTCGAAAAGGTTTCCGGGATGAAATACCGGGATTACTTAAAAAAGCATATCTTCAATGTGTGCAATATGAACCACACGACATCCATGGAACACGGCGGACTTACCAGCGTTCCCGAAACGACTTACCCGAATGCATCGACTCCGTTTGAACTTGATAAGCTTTTTGATGACCTTTATTTGGGTACGGTCTCTTCCCAGGGCAACGGCGACATACATTCCTGCGCGGCGGATCTTCTGGCTTTTGACAGGGCCTTGATAGGAGGAAAACTAATCAGGGATGAATCTCTTTCTCAGATGCTTCACTTCGAGTTTGGATATGCCTGCGGCTGGATGGAAATTGCCGGAAGGAACAATGCTTATTACCACAGCGGCGGAACGCCTTTGTATCACGCGGAGAATACTTACTGCAAGAGCGGGAAGTTCGGCAATGTCTATCTGATACAGCTTCATTCGACATATGCGGACGCAAAGCCTGCCGGAGCCGTAATACAAAATGTGCTTATCTATCTCGGAGTAAAATAAGGCTCTTATCTTACGGCGTGAATGATCATCGTGACACCGATGTATACGATGTCAAGGATGAGAGCGGAGCATACAAGTACTGCCCAGACTTTCTTAACTTTGAAGCCGCGGTTCTTGCGCAGCTCGTCGTGAAGCGGGGTAGTGATGTTCTTGAAAGGGATTATCTTTTTCCTGGTAAGTCTTCCGACGGTTATCTTGAAGATCGAGATGCCGCCGTCACATAAGAACGGGAGACCTACGATGAGATAAGCGAATGGGATCTTGAGGTAGATGGCGTAGAAGGCAATGAAAAAGCCTAAAGCACGCGATCCTGCGTCGCCCATGAGCATCTTGCTCGGATTGAAGTTGAAGATAAGATAGGCGGCAAGAACGCTGATCATGATGAGTCCGGAGATAAGTCCGTTCCTGTCGAGAGCCGCAAAGGAAGTGTTGACGGCGCTCAGAACGAAGAGCGTCGCAATGCTTAAGATCGATAATGAACCCGACAGACCGTCTATGCCGTCCGTAGCGTTCGTCGCGTTTATCGACACAACGAAAAGGATTACCGCCAGAACGTAAGCTATTGCGGGATGGATGATGATCTTTGTGCCGGTGAGGGCGATGGTGAAATCGTTTCCGTAGAACCAGACGCAGAGAAAAGCGCCTGTAAGAGACATTATGAAGTCGAGAAGACCTTTTATGTATTCATCCCATGCGTTCTTTGACCTGTCATCGAGGAATCCGGTCATCATGGAGGCTATAACAGCTAAAAGGACCATGATGAAGCTCGGTTCGAAATAACAGGCTATTCCCGAAGCTATCGCGAATACCATGGTGAAATAGAAGCCTACTCCGGTAGGCTTGCCGATATTGACTGCCGATCCCTGGGCATACTTACGCCCGCGGTCGTGTCCCAAAAGGAACTTCTCGCCGGGGAGGAACTTCAGCAGCAGTACGGTGATCAAAAACGCGGCAATGCTGCCTCCCGCGACTCTGTATATTAAATCCATCAGAAATAATGACCTTAAGTGTTCGTTTGTTGAGTTTGTTAAGTATACTCCATAATGTCGAAAACGGCAAAATGTGATAAGATAACTGCCATTAAATAAATAATATTAGGATTGGTGTTGGTTTATGGACTACAAGGAACTGATCGCCGGCAATATCTCTGCTGTTACCGGACTTGAGAAAGACAAGGTTTTCGAGCTTATCGAGATCCCGCCCAGGCTTGATATGGGAGATTTCGCGTTCCCGTGCTTTACGCTCGCTAAGACTCTGCATAAGGCCCCGCCGCTCATCGCGACCGAGCTTGCAGCCAATGAGGCGATAACAAATGGAGCAAAAGAAGAGCTCAAGGCAGCCGCAGTCGGCCCTTATCTCAATTTCAAGCTCGACCGCAAAGTGCTTGCTAAAGAGCTTATTACCGAGATCCGCGGGGCAGGCGACACATTCGGCACCGAAAAACTCGGCGAGGGCAAGAACGTCATCGTTGAATTCTCTTCGCCCAATATAGCAAAGCCTTTCCATGTAGGACACGCTTTCACGACGATCTTAGGCGATTCAATCTCGAATATTTACACAAAGCTCGGCTATAACGTCATCAGGTTCAATCACCTGGGCGATTACGGCACGCAGTTCGGCAAGCTCATCACTGCCTGGAGACTCTGGGGCGATGAGAAGGCGATGGAGAAGGACGCGATCGAAGAGCTTACCAGGATCTATGTAAAGTTCCATCAGGAAGCCAAGAACGATGAGACTCTCGAAGATACCGCAAGAGACAACTTCAGAAAGCTCGAGGAAGGCAATGAAGAGGAAGTGGCCCTCTGGAAGATGTTCAGGGACTTGAGCCTTGAGGTATTTGAGAAGACATACAGCAGGCTCGGAGTGAAGTTCGACAACTACAACGGTGAGTCCTTCTATTCTTCGAGGATCCCGGCAGTCGTAGATCTGCTCAGGGACAAGGGACTCTTAGAGGAGAGCGAAGGAGCCCAGGTCGTCAAGTTCGATGAAGAGGGAATGCCTCCTTGCATGATCCTCAAGAGCGACGGAACAACGATCTATGCTTCAAGAGACCTTGCCGCAGCGATCTACAGACACGATGAGTATGATTTCTACAGGAACATCTATGTCGTAGGACTTCCGCAGCAGCTCCACTTCAGACAGGTCTTCGGCGTGCTGAAGAAGGCAGGGTTTGACTGGGCAGATAACTGCATCCATGTCGGATTCGGACTGTTAAAGTTCAAGGACGGAAGCGCTTTCTCTACACGTGAAGGCAACATCATAAAGCTTGACGAGCTCCTTGAAAGGACAGTTGAGAAGACTGCTGAGATCATCAGGAAGAATGCCCAGGAAAGAGGCGGAGACATGACGGAAGAAGAGATCGCCAAGATCTCGGAGATCGTCGGTATCGGCGCGGTCAAGTACACATATCTCAAGGCAGGCCGCGAGAAGGACATCCTCTTTGACTGGGATGACATGCTCGATTTTGAAGGCGATACCGCGCCTTACCTCATCTACACGTATGCGAGAACACGTTCCATCCTGAGAAAGGCAGCAGGAGAAGGTCTTGCTCCTTCGGAGGGCGAAGAGCTTTCCTGCCTTACAGGTGACGAGGAATATGCCGTTATCAGGAGCCTTTCCGATTTCTCCGGTGCTGTCGAAAGAGCTGCCGAGAGCTATGAGCCTTTCATCATCTCACGTCAGATAGCGCTCATCGCGCGTAATTTCAACAGGTTCTACAACAATTCGAGGATCCTGAATGCCGAGACTGACGAGCTCAAGAAGGCAAGGCTTGCCCTCTGTGACGCGGTCTGCAGCGTTATCAAGTCAGGTCTGGCTCTCCTCGGTATCGGTGTAGTGGAGAAGATGTGATATGTCTGATGAAGTAATGGGCGGAGTGCCCGATTTTAAGGACGTCAAATACATAAGACCGGACCTCGACAAGTTTACCGAGCTGGTCAGGGGCGTCAGGCTCAGGCTCATGACCGCCAAGACGGTTGAGGCTGCCGATGAGGCGATAGGAGAGTACGAGATGGCGATAAGCGCTTTCGATACATCCTATGCGCTCTGCCAGATCCTTCATGATATCGATACATCAAACGAGTTCTACCGCGATGAGATAGAGTTTTTCGAAGACGCGGGAGCAAGGGTTGAAGAGCTTGCTTCGGCTTTCATGACAGGACTCTTGAACTGTCCGGTTGCCGATCTTCTGAGGGAGAAATACGGAGACATGATCTTCCGTAAGGCAAAGAACCAGAAGGAGATCGTTTCTTCGGAAGTATTGGACGAACTTGCCAGGGAAGCTTCGCTCGAGAACGAGTATTCGCAGCTTCAGTCGGAGGCTGAGATAGCATTCGGCAAAAAGAAACTCAACTTAAGCCTTCTCGTTCCTTATCTCGAATCCACCGACAGAAATGTCCGTAAGGAAGCGCACAGGGCTCTCGATGTCTACTATCAGGGCAGAAGAGAGACTTATGACAGGATCTTTGACGATCTCGTCAAGGTGAGGACTCAGGCTGCTCAAAAGCTCGGCTACAACACTTTCACAGAGCTCGGCTACAAGCGCATGGAGCGCTACGACTATACCAGAAAAGACGTTGAGACGTTCAGGGAGAATATCCTCAAGTATATTGTCCCCCTGACCAAACAGATAAGAAATCTGCAAAGGGAGAGATTAGGCGTCGGAGAGCTGATGTTCTACGATCTGCCATGCCTTTTCAAGGGCGGTAACCCGACTCCGAAAGTATCCAAGGATTCATATGAGAGGGCGGCAGGCGATTTCTTCCGCAAGATGTTCGGCATGAGCCCGAGTTTCTTTGATGTTCTTTCGTCCCACGGCTTTACGGATATCCTTTCGCGTCCTAACAAGTCCACGGGCGGCTACTGCATGTATCTGGAAGATTACTGCATCCCGTTCGTTTTCATGAACGGCAACGGCACCTATGACGACGTCGCCACGGTCATTCACGAGGGCGGACATGCATATGCGGCTCTTCAGGGTGCGGAATCTTCACCGTTCGTTGAGTGCCTTTCACCCACGCTCGAGACATGCGAGATCCACTCGACCGCAATGGAATACATGTCATACCCTTACATGAACATCTTCTACGGCGACAGGGCCGAGCAGTATACGGAGCTTCACATGACTGACGGACTGCTGTTCCTGCCTTACGGCTGTATGGTCGATGAGTTCCAGCATGTTGTCTATGACAAGCCCGAGCTTACGCCCGATGAGCGTCATGCGGTATGGAAAGAACTTGAGTCCCGCTATCAGCCTTACATAAACTACGATGAGGCACAGACGCCGTTCCACGCGATGGGAGGAGCCTGGATGAAGAAGGACCACATCTTTACGACGCCGTTCTACTACATCGATTACTGCCTCTCGCAGATCTGCGCGCTCGAGCTCTGGGACGAATCAAGAATTGACATGAAGTCGGCTCTTGCGAAGTATAACGATCTCTGCACGATGGGCGGAAGCGATACGTTCTTGGCGCTCCTTAAGGGCGCACATCTCGAATCGCCGTTCAACACCGACGTTATCAAGCGTTTGGCTTACAGCACCGCGGAGTTCCTTAACTTATGAAGCTGCCCGAAAAGTTCATAGCCGAGACGGATTCCTTTTTCGCGCGCCATCCCGAAGTCCCTTCGGAGGGCTTTTATGAGAGCTTTGATAAGATCCCGCTCCACGGGGTAAGATTCTCGCGCACGAAGACTGTTCCCGCGCAGCATGAGAAACTTATTAAGCACATAGATCCCTCGTTTACGGCTCTTGATCCCGTTGAATGGTGCGACGGCGGTTATTATCTGAGCGAAGATACTGATGACACAAGGAAGACCGGAAGAAATCCGCTATATCACGCGGGCGTTTTCTATCCCCAGGAGCCTTCCGCAATGCTTCCGGCGCAGGTGCTTTCGGCAAAGCCCGGAGAGATAGTGCTCGATATGTGCGCAGCACCCGGAGGCAAGGCCTGCCGCCTAGGCGAAGACCTCAAAGGTGAGGGACTGCTGGTCGCAAACGAGATCAACTACGAAAGATCCAAGGCGCTCCTGCGTAATATTGAAAGATCGGGAATCACCAATTCCGTAATACTCAACGAGAACCCGGACAACATAGCAAAAAGGCTTCCGGGCTTCTTTGACAAGATCCTGATCGATGCTCCGTGTTCGGGCGAGGGCATGTTCAGACGTGACCGTTCAGCCTGCGCGAGCTATGAAAAATATGGTCCGGATTCCATAGTTCCGGTCCAGAAAACAATACTCGAGGCAGCCGATAAATGCCTTCGCGAGGGCGGAGAGATCGTCTATTCGACATGCACTTTCTGCGAGGAAGAAGACGAGCTCATGATAAGCTCGTTCATGAAAGAACATCCTTCATACAGGATAGTTCCGCATCCGGAGATAAAGGGCATTACGCATAATCCCAACGGTACGATGAGGATCTGGCCGCATCTTAACAGAGGTGACGGGCATTTCTGCGCGCATCTTATCAAGGGCGAAAAGACCGGCAATAGCCGTCAGCCTTTGTCTTTCGTGCGTTCGGGCAAGCCTTTGAAAGCGACCGAAAGAAGAGGCTTTGACTTAGCGAGGGAATTTCTTGCCGAGATCCTTACGGATGAGGGTATTGAAGCTTTAACGCGCGTACCATTTACAAATCACGCGGGCGGCATCTTTCTTATCGATTTTGACGAGAATCTTTTCAAAGGACTCAAAGTCTGCAAGACGGGACTTTATATCGGCGACTGCAGACTTACGAATTCGGGAAAGAGCGTTTTCGCGCCATCAAACAGCATAGCTCTTGCGCTTACGCGTGATATCATTAAGCCCGGGTGCTATCTTGCTCTGGGATTCGACGATCCGAGGCTCGAAAGATATCTCAAGGGCGAGACCATACAGGTCATGCCGGAAGACGGCATTACCGGCAGCGGAACCGTTGTTGTCGGAGTGGAAGACGCGCCGCTCGGATTCGGCAAGATCGGCGGAACCCAGATAAAGAATATGTATCCGAAAGCATGGAGGCTTATATGAGGTTAGTTATTGCCACATCCAACGAAGATAAGGTAAGAGAGATCGACGAGATCCTTGAGGGAACGGGCTACAGGGCCGTTTCCATGAAGGAAGCCGGGATAAAGGCCGATATAATCGAGGACGGAAAGACATTTGAAGAGAATGCTCTTATCAAGGCAAAGGCAGTTCATGCTCTTGCAAAACCTGATGATTATGTCATGGCGGATGACTCCGGGCTTTGCATTGATGCGTTGGACGGCGCTCCGGGCATTTATTCCGCTCGTTTTTGCGGAGAGAACTCCACATATCCGGAGAAATTTGCAAAGATCTTCTCAATGCTCGAGGAAGTACCCGAAGAGAAGAGGACTGCGCGCTTTGTCTGTGCGGTCGCAGTAGTAAGGCCTGACGGAACAAGCTTTACCGTAAGGGGCGAATGTGAAGGAGTCCTTCACGAAAAGCCTGCGGGTGAGAACGGCTTCGGGTATGATCCTATCTTTTATGTTCCCGAATTCGGCATGACCACTGCCCAGATGCCTCCCGAGCAGAAGAACTCTATCAGCCACAGGGGAAGAGCCTTAAGAAAGATGGTTGAAGAGCTTTCTAAAGAAAAATAATAATTCTTTGTTGAAATACTGCGGATATCATGCTAATATTGTCGGGCACGTACAAGTGTCCACCATTGGTGGACTGTCTGCAGAAACAGAGGTTAAAAATGGACAACGACATCCCGGAATATTATCTGGTTGACAGGAGAGTGCTCCCTGAGGTTTTCATAAAGGTTATGGAAGTCAAGCAGCGTCTCAATACGGGCGAATCCGTATCGGTCAACGAGGCTGTCCGCAAGACCGGTCTTTCACGCAGCGCCTATTATAAGTATAAGGATTCCGTAATGCCTTTCTATGAGGCGACTTCAGGCAAAAAGGTCACGCTCCTTATTACAGTCGAGAACTTCCAGGGCATCTTGTCGTCGATAATTACCATAATTGCTGATTCGCACGCTAATATTCTTACGATAAACCAGAACATCCCGATCAACGGACTCGCGGACATTTCAATCTCCATCGAGACCGTATCGATGTTCGGAACGGTAGATGACATCCTGAAGGATATAGCAAAACTCGCAGGCGTAAGAAAGTGCGAGATATTAAGCAGGGAATAATTTGGAGGTACATATATGAGAACGGATATCGCTATCCTCGGATTTGGTGTAGTCGGAGCGGGAACCGCAAAGGTTCTTGAAATGAACAAGGAAGAGATCGCAAGGCGCACCGGCACAGAGATCTATGTTAAGCATATCCTTGATCTCAGGGATTTTCCTGACAGCCCTTTTGCTGACAGGGTTACACATAATGCTGATGAAGTATTCGGTGACAAGGACATCAAGATCGCAGTAGAGACGATCGGCGGCGCAAGGGTAGCTTACGAATACACGAAAAGAGCGCTTTCCGCCGGTATTACTGTAGTTACGTCAAATAAGGAGCTTGTCTCAACACACGGTGTGGAGCTCCTCAAGATCGCGAAAGAAAACGGATGCCAGTATCTCTTTGAGGCTGCAGTCGGCGGAGGTATCCCTATAATCAGGCCTTTGTACAGATGCCTTGCCGCTAACAAGGTAGTCCGCATTGCAGGTATCGTTAACGGAACAACGAACTATATCCTCACGCAGATGAAGGATAACGGCATCAGCCTTGAAGAGGCTGTATCACAGGCTCAGCAGAACGGCTACGCGGAAGCTAATCCCGCTGCCGATCTTGAGGGTATCGATGCACAGAGAAAGCTTTCGATCCTTTCCACGATTGCTCTCGACGGCACATATGTCGCTCCTTCTTCGATCGATGCAAAGGGTATTACGGAGATCACGACCGATGATATCGAGTTTGCAAAGAAGATCGGATGTGAACTTAAGCTCATTGCGCTTTTCGAGAATAAGGAAGGCTCAAAGCCCGTAGCATATGTCGCTCCGACATATGTTTCACGTTCAAGCCTTATCGCTTCCGTCGAAGGCGTATTTAACGCGATAATGGTCGAGGGCAACGCTTTGGGCGAGTCGCTTTTCTACGGTCAGGGCGCAGGTGCAGTTCCCACGGCTTCAGCTGTCTGCGGAGACATCCTTGAAGCTGCTGCAGGAGACAAGATGCCTGATTCCAGACTCTGGGAGGATAAGGGCGAGGCTATCGAAGCATATGACGATGTAAAAGCATCGATCGTGGTAAGAGCGCCCGAGATCCCTGTTACCGCATTCTCCGAATATGATTCTGTCCGTCTTGACGGCGCCGTTATCGTTAATGACATCGCTCATAAGGACATCGACCGCTTAATTGCCGGTATTCCCGGTGCTAAGTGGATGCACTACCTCAAATAAGCGATGTTTGTAAGAAGGGCAGTTTCAAAGGATATTCCCGAAATAGCAAGACTCTTGTATCAGGTCAATAATGTCCACGCGGACATAAGGCCTGATCTTTTCGTGCACGACTTGAGAAAATACACGGACGAAGAGATCAAAGCCATTATAGAGAGCGATGAGACACCCGTATTTGTCTGCTATGAGGACGTAAACTCCGAAGTCATGCTCGGATACTGCTTCGCGGTATTTGAAAAGAAGCACGGTCATTCGCTCCAGCCCGTGAAAACTCTTTATCTTGACGATATCTGCGTTGACGAAAAGGCCAGAGGCAGACATGTAGGGACCGAGATATTCAGCCACGTAAAGGAATTTGCGAAAAAGAACGGATGCTACGACATGACGCTCAACGTCTGGGAGGGCAATGACAGTGCAAAGGCCTTCTATGAGGCAATGGGCTTTTCCGTTCTCAAATACGGCATGGAAATCGTGCTTTAACTTCCGAATAATCTCTTTGATTTGTGATATGATTTTATAGCACGGGATTCCGTGCGAATTTTGTTATTAATCCATCTTATCGGAGGATCTGTTATGAAGGTATTGGTTGTCGGCGGCGGCGGAAGAGAACATGCAATCTGCACTGCTCTTAAGAAGAGTCCCAAGGTTACGGAGCTTTACTGCGCTCCCGGTAACGGCGGAATCGCCGAGATAGCGACCTGCAAGAACATAGGCGCTACCGATGTCGACGCCATGGTCGAATACGCGAAAGAAGAGAAGTTCGATCTTGTTTTCGTAGCACCTGACGATCCGCTCGTACTCGGTATGGTCGATAAGATGCAGGCGGCAGGGCTGCGTGCTTTCGGACCTAACGCGAATGCGGCTATCATTGAGGGTTCCAAGGCTTTCTCCAAGGGTCTCATGAAGAAGTACAACATCCCGACGGCAAAATACGAGCTTTTCGATGATGAAGCAAAGGCTTTGGAATATCTTGATACCCAGAAGGCTCCGATCGTTATCAAGGCAGACGGTCTTGCGCTCGGAAAGGGCGTAATCATTGCACAGACCATAGATGAAGCTAAGACCGCTGTCCACGAGATGATGTCTGATCACAAGTTCGGCAGCGCGGGCAATACCGTAGTTATCGAAGAGTTCATGACCGGTCCTGAGATGACCCTTCTTGCTTTCGCTGACGGTAAGACATGCATCCCCATGATCTCATCCCGTGACCATAAGAGAGCCAATGATCATGACGAAGGTCTGAACACCGGAGGAATGGGAGCCGTTACACCCGGTGCTGACCTCACTGATGCAGATAACAAGAGGATCTACGATGAGATCGTAGAGCCCACAATGAAGGCACTTATCGCTGAGGGCAGGCCCTTCAAGGGCGTAGTCTATTTCGGACTCATGCTCACACCTGAAGGACCCAAGGTAGTTGAATATAACTGCAGATTCGGCGATCCCGAGGCACAGGCTATCCTTCCCAGACTCGAGACTGATTTCATGGAAATAATCGATGCGTGCATCGACGGCAATCTCGATAAGATCGATATCAAGTGGAAAGACTGCTGCTCCTGTGTAGTCGTTATGGCTTCCGGCGGATATCCTTTAAGCTACAAGAAGGGATATGAGATCACCGGCATAAAAGAGTGCGGACATATTGTTTTCCAGGCCGGCACAAAGCTTACCGATGACGGAAAGCTCGTTACAAGCGGCGGACGCGTTCTCTGCGTTTACGGCGAGGGTGCAACGCCTGACGAGGCGATCGATTCCGCATACGAAGGAGTAGCAAAGATCTCCTTCCAGGATATGCATTACAGACACGACATCGGACGTACACTGGGCAACAAATGAAAATAGGCATATACGGCGGATCGTTCGATCCGGTTCATAACGGCCATATCGCTCTTGTCAGGGATGCCCTGGCTTCAGGATTTGTTGACTGCGTGATAATCGTCCCGTCGGTAAAGAATTCCTTCAAGCTCAATTCCATGACGCTTCCGGCACCTTACCGGTTCTATATGACCAAGGCTGTCCGCGATTCTCTCCCGGAGAAGGACGGCGGGAGATCCATATTCGTAAGTGACGTCGAATTCGGCATCAAGGGAATAAGCTATACCTGCATGACGCTCGAGCTCATGACGGATCCGGAGTACATGACCGGATTCCTTACAGAGCAGGGCGTTAAGAAGAAAAAGGCCGAAGGTCCTCACGAATACTACTGGATCATGGGCTCAGACACATTGGGTACCTTTGAGACATGGTACAAACCCGAAGAGATCTTGAGGCATGCGACGCTCCTGGCCGCGAAAAGACCGGGAGACAGCGTGGATGTCGACAAGGCAGCCGAATCCATCAGGGAGAACCTTGGCGGAAGAGTTGAGACTTTCAGGCTCAACGGCGTTATGTGCGCTTCATCGGAAATACTTAAGACAGGTGACTTTTCCCAGGTTCCCGAAGCTGCACGTGAATTCATTGCTACACATGCTCTTTATACTGAGAGGACTAAGCTTAAAGGTGTCAGTGATAAAGCAAAGGAGAGGTTTTTCGAGAGCGCTGTATGGATGTATCCCTACCTCGGCGAAAAAAGGCTCCTTCACACACTGAACGTCGGATATCTTTCTGCTGAGCTTGCCGTAAGGTTCGGTGCAGATCCCGACAAGGCTCTTATCGCGGGTGCTCTCCATGACTGCGCGAAGGAGCTTGATATCGACAGCCAGCGTGAGATGGCGGCTGATTACTGCGGTGACCTGTTTACCGACAAAAAGCTCCTGCATTCGCCCGCGGGCGCGGTTTTCGCGCGTGACGGCTTCGGTGAGAAAGACAGGGAGATCCTTGATGCCATCTGTTATCACACGACCGGAAGAGGCAGCATGTCTGCTCTGGAGAAGATAGTCTATCTTGCCGATAAGATAGAACCTGCAAGGACTTACATGGATCTTGAGCCGATAAGGAAAGCGGCGCAGACAGATCTTGATGAAGCTGTCCGCATGACAGCACTCGCTATCAAGGGGAAATTCGACAGACAGGAAAGACCTACTCATCCTTCAACTGTTGACATGCTTCGTGATTTAGGGATTAAATAATACTAAAGACGGGCTTTGTCCCGATAATTCATTAAGGAGATACAGATGGAAAGCAAAGAACTTGCCGATAAGATCGTAGAGATTCTGGATTCAAAGAAGGGTATCGATATCGAGACCATAGATGTCACGGGCAAAACAACGCTCGCTGATTATTTCGTTATCTGCAGCGGTAACTCGACAACACAGATCAAGGCTCTTGCAGATGAGGTCGAATACGTACTCAAGAACGATTGCGGAATCCTGGCCGATCATATAGAAGGCAGGTCAGGCGACCGCTGGATCCTTATCGATCTCAAAGATGTAGTCGTACATATCTTCCATCCTGAGGAACGCGCCAACTACGATATCTCTACCCTTTGGGAAAAGAAGGGCAGAGCAGAATAATCTTTGCAGCCTATGTTTGGCAGGAAACACCGTGACTATTCACCTGATGAATGGGAGCCTGTTGTAAGAAGCTCTGTCTGCACGGGCGAAAAAGTCGCGGGTTTCAGGAACACTCATACGGGTATCTTCGAAGACGTAATGCTCATAAGGGCGCCTTCTGACCTTGAAGAATTCCGCAAAGCATACAGGATAAGTGCTGATACCAAGATCCCGACCATATACTGACTGAGACTTTTTTGTCGGTTTTTGTCGGTTTTTGTCGGTAAAAAACCATGCCCGGCCGTGATATGCTTTTGGCATGAAAAATGATCTCAGAAAGTATAAACCGTTTCTTTACCCTGCGGCCTTCGTGCTGATAGCGGTCTTCGCTTTTGCCTACAGGATCGTCTTAAAAGGAAACGCGGGCTATATCGTGCGCACCGTCAGGGGAGGGGACAATGCCGGGGCATATGAACAGGTGACTTCTTCAACGGCGAAGGAGACAAAGGCTTCGGAGTCAAAAGCATCCGGGACATCAAACGAACCTGCAAGGAATGTTCAGGTATATATCTGCGGAGCAGTCAGAGAACCCGGTGTTTACAGCGTCATATCGGGCACCATCCTTAACGAGGCAGTAGAAAAAGCCGGAGGATTTACGGAAGATGCTGCAGTATCAAGCCTGAACCTGGTTTTCGAGATCAACTCCAATATGTCGTTTTATATCCCCACCGTCAAAGAAGTCGAAAATGACAGGTCTTCCGGCACGGACGTGATCCGCGGAAAAGGAACATACATATGGGGAGAAAGCGAGCAGAAAACCGGTGCAAAGGCCGGCGGAAAGGTGAATATCAATACAGCTGATCAGGCGACGCTTCAGACCCTTCCCGGCATAGGGGCAGTGACCGCGAAAGCGATAATCGAATACCGGAGCAAGAATCCGTTCAAAACTGTAAACGACCTTAAGAAAGTGTCCGGGATAGGGGACGCCAAGTTTGAGCGGGTCAGGGAATATATAACCGTATGAAAAGTTCAGGTATATCCGTAGAGACCGCGGACGCTGACTTCGCCGCTCTTTAAGAGCTCTTTATCTTCAGATCCGTCAAATCTTACTTCGAGCGAGAAGTCATCAGATATCGAGATTGCCTCGCCGGTGCGCGGCGCAGCGTCTCCTGCCATTGTGGTGTAGGCCGCGATCCTGTTGCCGGGTGTGGCGCATAGTGCCCTGTAGGATTCAAGGTAGCTGCCGTGCATATCAGGCCATCCGGCCGCAAGCTCATCAAGGCGGAGGATCAGGGCTGATGCCAGTTCTGAACGCATCAATGTCTTTCCGCCGTTCTCGATGGATATTGACGAGGCAATAGAACTGAGTTCTTCCGGGAAATCGGAACGTTTCTCGTTAACGTTGATGCCTATACCGATCACAAGGCTGTCGATCGCACCGCTTTCGGCTTCGACGGATGCCTCAGTGAGAATGCCGCATATCTTCATGCGGTTCATCAGGATATCGTTTACCCATTTGATCTCCGAATCGAATCCGTAGCAGTCCTTAATTGCCCGGCATACGGCTACGGCGGCCCAGCAGGTTATCTCGCTTATCTTTTCGATACCGGTGACCGGACGCATCAGGTAAGACAGATAGACGCCGACTCCTGCCGGGGAAGCAAAGCTTCTTCCGCGGCGGCCCTTACCGCCGGTCTGCTGATCCGAGATGACGACAGTGCCTTCGGCTGCGCCTTTTCTGGCGAGTTCTTTACAGTAAGTGTTGGTTGAGTCGACAACAGGGAGAACGGTTACGGAAGACATACGGTCTTCAGGCAGAAAAGCCGCTATGTCCCCGCTGCCCAAACGGTCGGGACGGGAAGTGAGCAGATATCCGCGGTTGGTTGAGGAATCTATCCCGTATCCGTCATTTCTTAAGCTCATCACCGCGGAATTGACAGCGGCGCGGGATACACCGAGCGTTTTGCTCGCCGTTTCACCTGAAATGTAACCGCTGCTCTTTATAAGCATTGAAAGAAAACGGTCTTTAACGGATGCCATGAAACAAAACCTCTATTTCTTTTTTACAGTATTTTAAACAATAGCATAATTTTTTACACATAAACAACGAATAATGCGGTAAAATTACAGTGATAGTTTTGCTGTCATGGGGTTGTTATGTCTGATATTTATACCAACATACTGGGTATAATCGTTCTGCTGAGCATGCTCAGCCTTGCTTTTCTTGTTTATCATTCCCAAAGAGGCAACAATCTTCTTGAACTGTTGATGTCGGTAATACTGCTTATAAGCAATATCGGCTATTATTTCTTTGCCACAGCCCAAACCGCCGATACGGCATTTATAGCCAATGCATTAGCCTATATCGCGGGAATATTCCTGCCGTTTGTAGTCATGCTAAAGCTCGTGGATTTCAGCAAATCCAAGATACCTGACTGGTTCGTATTCATAATGGCCTTTTTCAACATCGTGCTCTACCTGTTTGTACTGGTAAGCGAGAGGTTCACGTTCTACTACGCAGAGGCTGTCTTTGATCCGGGTCCGCCGGCAAATCTCATCACCACTCCGGGACCGTTCTATTATGTCAGGTTCATAATCCTGGGAGTCGAAATGGCCCTGTCGATATTCTTTACTGTCCTGACTTATACGGGCAGGCGTAAAGCTTCCTTCAGAACGATGATCCTGTTCGTCGGAATGATGTTCCTGGTATTCGTCGTTTATATTACCGAGCTCATTATCCAGCTCAGATATGAGCTCCTGCCGTTCTTCTATCTCGGCTGCGGAATAATGCTCAACTATTCTTCGACCAGAATGTCGCTTTACGATGTTACATTAAGCGTCCAGGAGAAGATGGAGGAAGTCAACAATTACGCCTACATGGTATTTGACAGGAACTTTAACTTCGTCGGATGCAACAACGCCGCATACAAATTCTTCCCCGAGCTGGTCAACGCGACTATCGATACGAGACTTAATGCCGAGAACTATGCGCTGAAGAGCATTCTCAAGTGGATGCACGATACCAGTATGTATGCGGACAGAGACGATCTTACGAAGAAATACATTAAAGATGATGTCGTTATCAATGACCGTAACCCCGAGGAGAGAAAGCATCTCAACACCGAGCTCAGCTTTATCCACTTCGGTAACGGGAGAAGGGTAGAGGGTTATCTCGTTGAGCTTGTCGATGATACGGCTCAGCATAACAGGATCGAGCAGCTCAGCTTCAAGGGAGAGCGTCTCCAGCGTGAAGCCGATAAACAGGCAAAGAAACTCAAATCCCTACAGAGCTCCACCATTCTCGGAATGGCATCCATGATCGAATCACGAGACAACTCAACGGGCGGTCACATCAACAGGACATCGGCTTGCTGTGCTCTCTTTGTAGAGCGCTTGAGGACACTTCCCGGATTCAATAAATCCATGAATTTCTGGGATTCCGTGATCAACTCGGCACCTCTCCATGACCTCGGAAAGATTGCCGTTTCCGATGCTATCCTCAAAAAGAAGAGCGGCCTTGAGAGCTGGGAATATGACGAGATGAAGACCCATGCCGCAAAGGGCGCCGATATCGTGAGCAAGGTGCTTGCGGACGTTGACGATAAAGAATTCGTAAGAGTTGCTACAAACATTGCTCACTACCACCATGAGAAATATGACGGAAGCGGTTATCCGGAACACTTAAGCGGAGAACGTATACCGTTTGAAGCAAGGATAATGGCTCTTGTCGACGTTTTCGATGCTTTGGTAAGTAAGAGATACTATAAGAAGCCGATGTCATATGATGAGGCGTTCACGATCATATTCGAGGAGAAGGGATCCCATTTCGATCCTGAGCTTGCAATGATCTTTATTGCCATGAAGGAAGATATCATCGAGCTTTACGAATCCTTCAAAGGCACGGATTACGCAAGAGACGAATCCTGATACTGATTTCAATCTGCACTTCAAGGCGGCATTTTGTGCCGCCTTTTTTATGCATACGGTGAAAACAGTGGGGCAAATTTTCGGATAACCTATTGAACGGTGAAAAGAGTGTTAGAATGTGGCATATACCATATAAGAGGCATATTTCAATGAAACGCATACATATTATTTGCTCTGTGGCTGCTCTGGCTGCGGCAATGATCATAACTTTTTCGGCAATCTCTGTCAGAAGCAGAGTCTTAGCTGACAGGGTCACGGATCAAAGACTTGTTGATATCGACTGCCGCGACGCTTCTACGGAAGGCATGCACGTTTACTATGAAGTCGGAGGCAAGACATACGGCAACAAGAACGGCTGGAAGAACATCGGCCAGATGACTTCGGCTGTCTCGGGAAAGAAGATAAGCAATATCAAGATCAAGCTGTCGGGAAAAGAGTTTGCCGGAAGCATCAAGTATCAGGTGCATCTCAGGGAAAAGGATAAATGGAACGGCTGGGCGACAGACGGCAAGCTTGCAGGTTCGCAGAATACTTCAAAACGTGTGGAAGCCATAAAGATAACTCTTTCAGGAGATATCGCAAAACACTATGACGTCTGCTACAGGTCGCTTTCGGCTTCTTACGGCTGGATGAACTGGGCTAAGAACGGCGAGGTAAGCGGGACTGTCGGCTGTTCAAAGAATCTTCAGGCTATCCAGGTCGTTCTCGTAGCCAAGGATTCGGGCCTTCCCGGTAACGTGGCAGGCATAGTCAGCAAGCAGGAGAAGGCATCGGAAGTCAAGATGTCGGCTTCTTCACCCGCAGCGGAATACAATGCCGAACCGGGTCCTTCATATCCGCTTAAGTATGAGAAAGATGCAGTCTATTGTTATGATCCTTCAACGGGTGCGAAGAAGACCGGCTGGATCAGGATCAACGGCATGACCTACTTCTTTGATCCTGCAAAAGACGGTAAGCTGACTGATCTCAATGTCAATGACTTCTTCTCAAAATCCGTGTTTATCGGCAACTCCACATCTGAAGGACTTACGATGTATTTCAATTCCAAGGGAAAGAATTACCTCGGAGGTCCGCTGGTAGCTGCAAAGGTTAGCTATACCTTCAATTCGGACAAGGCAAAACTTAACGGCTACATGCTGAAATATAAAGGTACTCAGATGCAGGCAAAAGAGCTGGTCAAGAAGTGCGGAGCAAAGTATGCGCTTATCATGATGGGTACCAACGATCTTGTGGGAGCTTCGGCTTCTTCTGTAGCTAAGAAGTACAAATCCTATATTGAGGGAATACAGAAAACAAATCCCGGTGTGGTCATATATATCCAGTCGACAACGCCCAGAAGAGGCACCAAGAATGTAAAGAACCTTTCGAATGCCAAGATCGACGAACTCAATGTTCTCATGAAGAAATACGCAGGTTCGAAGAGCGATGTTTTCTATATCGATATCAGCACTCCGCTTAAGGAGACTGACGGTAATATGAAAAAGTCCTTCTGCAGTGACGGCTATGTGCACCTTAACATGAAGGGTTATAAGACCTGGGTCAACACGGTAGTCAGTCATGTCAGGAAGCAGTATTTGGATAAGGCTGCAGCTGACGCTAAAAAATCTACCGAAACTCCTGCGTCTGAAACGCAAGGATTCGGGTAATCTTTATTAATCTAACGGAGGATTCCTTAAATGAATAAGGAGCTTAAGATACTGGCCGCGGCATTGATCGCATCGTCTGTCTGCATCAGTGCATGCGCAGGAGCGAAAAAGGAAACGGAAACGGCAACATCAGAAACCTCGGCTGTCATTACTACGCCCGCCGAGACTGCTGAAAGCAGTCAGACAGAAGCAACCACGGCATCCGTTCCGGACGGTGGTACGCAGAATACGGAAGCAGGATCATCAGATCCTGCAAATACGGTAACGGCCGAGTTTACGGCAAATGTCGGTCCTTCTTATCCTATGAGATACGAGAACAATGCCGTTTACTGTCATGATCCCGCAACAGGCGAGAAAAAGACCGGTTATATCAGGATCAACGGAATAGTTTACTTTTTCGATCCTGCAATGGACGGCCAGCTGTCGGATATCTCTGTCAATGATTTCTTCTCGAGAGCGGTCTTCATCGGCAACTCCACATCGGAGGGCCTTACAACATATTTCGGCTCCAAGGGCAAAGATTATCTGGGTGGTCCGCTCGTTGCGGCTAAAGTCAGCTATACGTTCAATTCGGACAAGTCCAAGCTTAACGGATATATGCTCAAATATAATAATGAGCAGCTTCAGGCGAAAGAGCTCGTAAAGAGAGCGGGGGCAAAGCGTGCGCTCATCATGATGGGCACCAATGACCTCATGGGTGCGGAAGCTTCTGCCGTATCTGAAAAATACAAGAGTTATATAGAGGGTATCCGTCAGGAGAATCCGGGAGTCGCTATCTATATTCAGTCGACCATTCCGAGACGCGGAACGAAGAACGCTGAAACCCTTTCAAATGACAAGATCAATGAGCTCAACAGACTCATGATGGAGTATGCAAACACGCAAAATGACGTTTTCTACATTGATATAAGCACTCCGCTTATGGATGGAGAAGGCAACCTGAAACAATCTTATTCGAGTGACGGTTATGTGCATCTGAACATTGAAGGCTACAGCGTATGGGTAAACAGGGTAGTTGATTATGTCAGGGCGATGTATCTTGAGAAGGCTGTTGACGACGCAAAGGCTTCATCTCAGGCATCTTGACCTGCCCGGAAATGATTTCCTCATCTTTCCCTTTCTTATGTGTTGATTTAAAAGGGCAAGAATGGTAGTCTGCATAAGAATTTCAGGCGGAGGAGATATTAAATGAATAAGAAGATATCTGTTTTGATCGTGGCAACAGCCATTTCAGCTGCATTCTGCTTAAGCGCTTGCGGCGGAGACAAGAATAAAGAGACAAAGGCGACAACAACGCAGGCTGCAACGACAGCTGCTGCAACTACCAAGCAGGAAGAGACACAGGCATCAAGTGAAGCAACTTCCGAAACGGCAGCAAGCCAGAATGCGGATTCGACCGGCGGCATTCCCAAGGAAGGCGATACCTACAAGGGAAAGAAAGTCGGAAGCGTTGAGAAGGTTCCTGACTGCGACGATGATAAGCATGGCGTCATCTACATCTACGACGAGAACGAAGAACTCATCGAAGCCATCAAATACTGATATAACAAGGGTTTCCACGTGCTGATAACATAAAAGCCGGGAAACTCTTTGTTGACAATATGCACAAAAACACGCTGTTTCGGTTGTGCATTTTGTATACAGAGCCGATTGAGTTAAGACCGAAAGAAAAGTAACATAAGATTGTCCGAGGGGGAACCCGAAGACATAACCAAAAAGTACCAATAATTAACAGGAGGTATTTCTTATGAAAGCTTTTTATTTGGATAATATTGATGTTGCTACACTTATGAAGGCGCTCGACGAGTGCAAGGGCAGCGTAATCCTCATTACAGACGAGGGTGACCGCTTCAACCTCAAGAGCAAGCTCAGCCAGATCACAGGCATCATGAAGCTCATCGAGGGCGGTATCGTTTGCAACGCAAAGATCTCTTGCTCTGATCCGGATGATGAGGCAATGCTCTTCAGACTCAATCTTTTCGGAAAGATCGAAGACGACAACGAGAAGGCATAAGGTTTTAACCGAAGTCTTTTCTTAATCAATATTAGAAAGCCAGAAAAAAGGCCCTGCGATTGTCAGTATCGCGGGGCCTTTAATTTTGTTCCGTTTGCTTTATTTTCTGTCTTCAAGCGGGACGTAATCAACTCTGTCCTGGACACAGCGGTATGCGGGACGGATGATCTTGCCGTGGCCGTTAAGCTCTTCTAATCTGTGTGCCGACCATCCGGAGATGCGGGCGATAGCGAACAGTGGTGTGTAGAGCTCTAACGGGAGTCCGAGCATTGAATATACAAAGCCGCTGTAGAAGTCGATATTGGCAGAAACACCCTTATAAATATGTCTTTCTGCGGCGATGAGCTCTGCTGCGAGACGCTCGATCTTCTCGTAGAACCTGAATTCAGCGCTGCGTCCCTTTTCGGCGGAAAGCTCACGGACATAGTTCTTGAAGATCTGTGCTCTCGGATCGGAAATGGAATAAACAGCATGTCCCATACCGTAGATGACACCGGTGCGGTCGAAAGCATCCTTGTGAAGGATCCTTTCAAGGTACTTGAGTATCTCGTCGTCATCTTCCCAGTCGGAGACGTTTCTCTTGATCTCCTTGAACATCTTGACGACTGCGATGTTCGCGCCGCCGTGTTTGGGTCCTTTGAGAGAGCAAAGAGAAGCGGCTACAGATGAATAAGTATCGGTTCCGGAGCTCGTTACAACATGCGTAGTGAATGTCGAGTTGTTACCGCCGCCGTGCTCTGCATGCAGGATGAGCGCAACATCCAATATCTTTGCTTCAAGGGGAGTGAACTTATTGTCTGACCTCAGCATATATAAGATGTTCTCGGCAGTCGAGAGCCCGAGCTTGGGACGGTGGACAATGAGAGAATCCTTGTCGAGGTAGTATTTCATTGCATCGTAGCTGTGTACTGCGAGCTGTGGGAAGATGGATATCAGCTCCAGAGACTGTCTTAAGACGTTGGGGATCGATATATCCATCGACTGCGGGTCATATGCGTAAAGATTAAGTACGGCACGTGCGATGTTGTTCATGAGATCTGTGGAAGGCTTCTGCATGATTACGTCACGGAAGAAGTTCTTCGGCATCTTTGATCTTGAATCGGTAAGGATGTTGCAGAAATCATTAAGCTCGGTCTTGGTGGGGAGCTTGCCGAAAAGCAGCAGATAGGTGGCTTCTTCGAAGCCGAAATGCATATCTTCCGGCTGTCCGCCGATAAGATCCTTAACGTTTATTCCACGGTAGAAAAGCTCGCCTTCAGCGGGGACGGATTTGCCGTCGACCATTTTGGTGGCATTGATCTCCGAAATGCGGGTAAGGCCTGTAAGTACACCTTTTCCGTTCAGGTCGCGAAGGCCTCTTTTAACGTTGTACTTGGTATAGAGGTCTGAATCGATCTGGTTTGAAACGCATATTTTCGCGAGGTTTTCGATTTCGGGCGTGATTTTTGAGTAGCTGTTGTTTGTGGGCATGACAGTTATCTCCTTAAATTGGCGTCAGTTGTCAGAAAGCTTGCAAAAATGTCAAAATCCCTACTATTTTAGAGGATTTTGTCTGCGTTTTCAATTGATATTATCAAACGGTCTGTCAGGTGAGGAAACCGCCGTTGACGCCGATTACCTGTCCGGTGATGAAGGATGCACCGTCAGAAGATAAGAACAGCATTGCCTTTGCGACCTCTTCGGGAGAACCGAGCCTTCCGAGAGGAGTGGTCTCTGCGAGGTCCTGCAGGTCTTTATCGGAATAGTCCTTGAGCATGTCGGTATTGATAACGCCCGGGGATACGGCATTTACACGTATGCCGGACGGACCGAGCTCCTTGGCGAGAGATCTTACATAAGCATCAACCGCGCCCTTACTTGCAGAATACAGAGCCTCACATGAAGCGCCTGTCTGTCCCCACATGGAAGATACTGCGATGATGACACCTTTCTTTCTTGATACCATGCCGGGAATAGCTGCATTGGCAAGATTGAACAGACCGCCGAAGTTCGTGTCCATTACTTTCCTGTAGTCATTCTCCTTGAAGTCCTGTGCAAGTCCCTTTACGGAGATGCCGGCATTGGAGATAAGACAGTCGATGGGACCGAACTTGCTCTCGGCTTCCTGTACGGCGTGCGTTACCAGAATGGAGTTTGACACGTCGCATCTGATACCCGTAATGTTCTCATCGAATATCGGCGTCTTAGTGTGATAGAGACAGGTTACAAGCCATCCGTTTTTTGCGAAAAGCTCTGCAGCTGCCCGGCCTATTCCTCGTGATCCACCTGAAATCAATACATGCGGCATACGTGTCACCTCCCTCGAATGATATATTTAATTATAAACTCTTTCACAAGTTCTTTCTTTACATTATAATAGCAAACGTTTGAAATGGAGGTTAAGCCATGGCAGCTAAAAAACATAAGATCGATGCGTTTTCCGCAAGCTCTAAGCCCGAAAAGGAAGAGAACTTGGAAAAGGAAGAAGTGTCCGTAAAGGAAGAGACCGAAGAAGCTGAAGAATCTTCTGAGGAAGCTTCTGAAGAGGCCGCAGAAGACGTTTCCGAAGAAGAGACAAAAGAGGCTGATAAAGCTGACGCTGAGGAAGAAGACTCTGAATCTGAGGATGAGGGATCCGAAGAGGAAGAGGATGAAGATGACGAAGAAGAGACCGAGACTGAGCCTAAGGCAAAGAAGGACCGTGTTCCAGCTATCATGGTAGCTTTGATCTACGCGGTTATAGTCGCGGTTGCGCTTTATTATATCCTGCCTTCGGTCTTTGCTCCTTCATTCGGATATACCTTGGATGAATACAACACAAGACTTGAAGCGTCTGAAATCTCAAAGAAGATGATGGCTCAATATACTACCGTTGTTCCGGCTTTCAAGCTTGTTGATAAGAACTCCATCAAGGAGATCTGGAGCATAAAGGGTGAAATAGAGCCTGAAGAGCAGAAGAAGCTTGATGCGAGATTCAAGCCTTTTGTTAAGACTTATGCGGCTACCGAAGAGCTTGAGAATATCCTTGTTGAAGCCAATACCCGCATCAATGACGGAAAGCTTACAAGACTTTGCATGTACTGCACATATGACGATAAGCACATGACGATGATGATGGTGCATTTCGGTGCGCTTCTCGGAAACTTCTTCCCTGACATGTCATTCAATGACGCAGTTTCACTCATCATGAATTCCGCCAGGGATGCAAACCAGGAAGGCCTTTACACGGTAAAGGGTGATATCGCTTTCAAGCTTGCTGCAGACAATGTAGGCGGAAAGCTCTATATCAAGATCGAGGTTCTTCCTGCCAAGGCATTGAAGCCCTCCCAGATCAAGACAGTCATCCATGATGTGAATGAGAGTGTTGCCACAACGCCTGCAACATCAGCTTCTTGATTACAATCTGATAACAATAACGGAAAACAAAAAACCGCCTTCGGTCTTGAAGGCGGTTTTCTTATGGCAGGGGAGACACGATTTGAACGCGCAACCGGCGGTTTTGGAGACCGCTGCTCTACCGTTGAGCCACTCCCCTGTAAAACGTATGTTAGTTTAATCGTTGGTTTGCACTCTGTCAAGGTCAATGGTATGATTTTACCCATGTATTATAAATAATAAAAGGAGTGGGACATATGAAACTTGCTGTAATCGGTACAGGCAACATGGGAAAGGCACTTCTCGGCGGATTTATCAGGGGCGGAGCGATCAAAGCATCCGATGCTTACTGTTTTGACGTCAGGCTTGAAGCGATGGATGCATGCGCAGCCGAGCTCGGATGCAATACATCAGGCAGTGTTCAGACCTGTGTAAAGGATGCGGATTATGTACTTATGGCTGTAAAGCCCCAGCATTTCGATCCCGCTCTTGCGGATGTGGCAGAGTGCCTCAAGGAAGGAGCGATCGTTCTTTCTATCGCTGCTGCCGTTACATGCGAAAGGATCGCAGGTATCCTCGGAAGCGGCAGGAAGTTTGTCAGAATCATGCCCAACACGCCCGCGCAGGTAGGCTGCGGAGTATCTGCGGTATGTCCCGTAGGTCTTTCTGATGAGGAGACAAAGTTCGTAAAAGAGCTCCTGGATACATGCGGCACATCTATCCTCTGTGATGAGAAGACACTTGACGCCATCGGCTGCGTATCAGGTACGGGCCCTGCTTATGTTATGCTCTTCATCGAAGCTATGGCAGACGCTGCCGTAAGCCTCGGCATCAAGCGCGATGATGCTCTCAAGATCGCTGCCGGCACCATAATGGGTTCAGGCAAGCTCTGCCTTGATACGGGAACGAATCCCGCAGTACTTAAGGATATGGTCTGCTCTCCCGGAGGAACAACAATCGCAGGTGTTATGGCTCTTGAGGAGAACGGTTTCCGCAATGCTGTCATCAAGTCCGTTACCGCGGCTTACGACAAGACACTTAAGATGCAGGGCAGGAAATAACAGAAGATGGCGGAGATCTCTGAGGTAACCATTTATACCGACGGCGCATGCTCGGGCAATCCCGGACCGGGAGGCTGGGCTGCGATCCTTATTGCCGGAAACTTTAAGAAAGAACTTTCCGGTGGAGAGGCTCAGACCACTAACAACAGAATGGAACTTGCAGGTGTCATAAACGGCCTCCGTGCCCTGAAACGTCCGTGCAAAGTTACGATATACAGCGACAGTGCTTACGTCGTTAATGCGTTCAACCAGAACTGGCTTGCCAAATGGATGACTAACGGCTGGAAAAACAGTGCAAAGGCCGAAGTTGCCAACGCTGATCTCTGGAAAGAACTCGCAGTGCTTACTGCCACACATCAGGTGACTTTCAGCAAGGTCAAAGGGCACGCTGATGATGAGCTCAACAACAGATGTGACGAGCTCGCAGTTGCGGAGAGCCGCAAATTTAAGTAATAAGAGGCGATAAAGGGGAATGGGCAGAATAGATTGTTCTGACGATATGCTTTTCGAGAAGACGGAGTCTAAAGAGACGAAGTTCACCGGAAAAGTCTTCACGGTCGAGGTTAAGACCATCACTACACCTGAGGGTGCGACAAGCCACAGGGAGATAGTGCTCCACAACGGCGGATGTGCGATACTTCCCGTTGATTCTGAACTGAATTGTTATTTTGTAAAGCAGTTCAGAAGTCCTTTTGAGAAGGTCATGACCGAGGCACCTGCAGGCAAGATCGAACCTGGCGAGGACCCATTGACCTGCGCTACAAGAGAGATCACCGAGGAGACAGGCTTTACTGCAGGCAATATAGAGTACGTCGGAAAGATGGCTGCAACTCCCGGATACTGCTCTGAGATAATCAGTCTTTATATTGCTACGGACCTTCAGTTTACAGGCGGAGCGCCTGATCCGAATGAGTACCTGAGAACCGTAAAATGTCCGCTTAAAAATGCTCTTGAAATGGCTGAAAGCGGTAAAATAGAAGATGCGAAAACACTTGTATTGATCTACAAGGCAGCCAGGAGGTTCGGCATTTGACCAGATTTGAGCTAAAAAAAGAAGCAGTCGGATTGATACTGTTTTTCGTAGCTGCTGCGATCATCCTCATATTCTATCTGCCGGTCACCCTGACGGGTATTATCGGAAGCTTTGTTAAGACCGTATTCTTCGGCCTTATCGGATGTATGGCTTATGCCATCCCGCTTTATGTTCTCTATGCGGCGCTCGATGTCTTTTTCGAGAAAAGGGAAGGCGTATCCGGCATAAGAGTCCGTTCGATAATCCTGCTGCTCGTAAGCTTCTCCGCGCTCCTTGCGCTCATCACCATGGATTTCGATTATATGAGGGAGATCTCGGCGGCTGACGGCGGCAAGGTATCCGCTATCAAGGCGCTCGGTATCCTCTGGCAGTCAGGCGGTTATCAGGAGATGATCTGCAGACCCGGATCGGCAGCCGTTTTCCCGGGCGGCATCGTCGGAGGATCAATTGCCGTTGCACTCAACGAAGTAACGGGCAAGATAATCGCGATACTTGCTACTGTAGTGTTCATTATCACGCAGGTCATCGTTGTATTCCGCGTATCGCTCAAGGCAACTGCAAAGAAGACTTACAAGGCGATCAGTACGGCATCCAACAGGGTATATAACTCAGTGGTCTCCAAAAGGGAAAGTCACAGACCAAATCCCGCATACACAGGAAGGGATCCGTATGGCCGTCCCGTAAACAGACCGCAGGCCAATCAGAGAAGAGCAGGCGGTCCCAACATTAACTATGGTGATACACAGCCTGCCCCCAGGCCGAGAAATACACGCAAACCCGTGAACGGCAATCCGCTCGTACAGGGACCTGCCGCAGATGCATTTAATTCTTCTCTTCCTATCGACAGCCGCACGGGCTTTGTCGATGTCGCGAGAATGACTGGCGACAGCAGGATGGAAGGTACGCAGGATCCCAATAAGCTTACATTCAACGAGAAGGAATATAACGTCAGAGGCGCTGATAATGCACCTTCTGCTGATTTCGCATACACAGCCGATGCGGTGACGATCCCGGGAACGATGAACAAGAAGCCTGCAAAGAATCTCGATTTTCTTGACCCCAATCACAAGGAACCGGATTTCTATGATCTCATGACCGATGACGCAAAACAGCAGATTCAGAATGATTACTACGATTCCGCTCCCGTAGATCCTTATGAGGTCGATGATGATATTGAAGGTACAGGCTATGACTTTACCGATGAGGCAGAACGCCGGGTAAGACGTCCTTCCGTTGACACAAGCGTTATCGGAGGCGCAGCAGCCGCTGCAGAAGTACCTTCTTTTACTGATGCTCCCGCAAGAAAAACTCCGGTATCCAACACCGGCAGGATCACTATCAACGCTGAGAGCGAAGATACGGATAATTTCAGCAGGACCGAAGGCAGGATAATGAAGACCGGCGACGCTCCTTCGCGTGTTAAGAATCCGAATATCGAGTTCACTGCCGAGACGCAGGAACGCGAGAAGGCAAAGAAAGCCCGCGACAGCAGACTCAGGAAATATGTACCTGCTCCGACCAATCTGCTTTCGCCCGATGAAGTCCAGCGTGATACGGGCAATAAGGATGCAATGCTCCGCGAGAAGGCTTATAAGCTCGAGGATGCATTAAAGAGCTTTGGTATTGTTGCTGAAGTCAAGAATATAACCCACGGTCCTGCTATCACCAGATTCGAGCTTACACTCCAGACCGGTACAAAGGTATCAAGGGTAACTCAGCTCGAGAATGACATCAAGCTCGCCATGGCAGCTGTTTCCATAAGAATCGAAGCTCCTATTCCGGGCAAGAGCGCTATCGGAATCGAGATACCGAATGACAAGCCTACTGCGGTACATTTGAGAGGTCTCGTTGAGACGAAGGAATTCAGGGCTTCAACGCCTCTTACCGTTGCTCTCGGACGTGACATACCGGGAAGGCCTATCTACTGTGACCTTGCAAAGATGCCGCACCTCATGATCGCCGGTTCTACAGGTTCAGGTAAGTCAGTTTGTATCAACTCGATCCTTACTAGTATCCTGGTACATACATCTCCGAAGGATGTCCGTATGATACTTGTCGATCCTAAGGTAGTTGAACTTGCCGTATATAACGGTATCCCGCATCTTATCATGCCTGTCATTACAGAACCCAAAAAGGCGGCGGCCGCACTCAACTGGGCTGTAGTCGAGATGCAGAGAAGATATAAGCTCTTTGCTGAAGGCCAGGTAAGAAACATCAGCGGTTTCAACGAAAAGTATGCAAACGATCCGACAGTCGAGCATCTCCCGTTTATCGTTCTTGTTATCGATGAGCTTGCAGAACTCATGAGCGTAGCGGCAAAGGAAGTTGAACTCTATATCTCCCGTCTTGCTGCTCTCGCAAGAGCAGCCGGTATCCATCTGCTTATCGCAACACAGAGACCTTCTGTTGATGTCATCACGGGTGTCATCAAGGCAAATATCGGTTCAAGGATCGCTTTCGCAGTTACTTCAGGTGTCGACTCAAAGACGATACTTGACCATGTCGGCGCAGAGAAACTGTTAGGAAAAGGCGACATGCTCTATGCTCCTATGAGCGCTCCCCAGCCTGTAAGAGGTCAGGGTGCATTCCTTAAGGATGAGGAAGTCGAGGTTGTTGTCGAATACCTGAAGAACAAATACGGTTCGATGTATGACGAGGATATCATCAACGAGATCGACCGCACTGCCGAAGGCGCAGAGAACGGCGGTATAACGGACGGGATGCAGGGTGGCGGATCCGGCGATTCGAGCGATCTTTTCGAGCAGGCAGTAGAGACTGTCATCGAGAACGGAAGCGCTTCCGTATCAGTTCTCCAAAGGCGTCTTGGCATCGGTTATCCGCGTGCGGCACGTCTGATAGATGAACTGGAGAAAAAGCAGATCATAGGTCCTTTCGAAGGAAGCAAGCCCCGTAAGATCCTTGTTACCAAGACCGAATGGCTCGAGATGAAGGCGAGAAACAGCTGATATGACTAATGCAGAACACGTTGTGAAGCTGTATAAGGAGAAGGGTCTGACTTTCGGCTTTGCCGAGAGCCTTACGGGAGGAATGATCTCATCTGAGATCGTAGGTGTCCCCGGTGCTTCAGAAGTTTTCTCGGGTTCTGTAGTCTGCTATACAAATGATGTAAAGATAAACGTCCTTGGCGTTCCCGAAACTGTTATCGGAGAACATACCGAAGTCTCGGCAGAATGTGCCGAAGCGATGGCTGAGGGGTTATGTAAAGTGATAGGGTGCGATACTTCCGTAGCTGTTACGGGTATCGCAGGCCCCACAGGAGAACTTCCCGGAAAGCCGGTAGGTACAGTCTATTTCGGTTTTCACACCGGCGGGAAGAACGGGTCTTTCAGACGCAATTTCAGCGGCAGCCGTCTTGAAGTACGTGAGATGACTGCACAGTGTGCGCTTGAGACACTGATCAAGATTGCGGAAGGAAAGATATAAGTGTCAGAGAATACTTCGGAACAGACTGTTAATACTGCTAAGAAAAAGAAGGGGATGAGCTTCGGCTTATCTGCTTTCATTGTAGGATTGGGGCTTGTTATCACTAAAGCATCGGGACTTTTGAGGGACATTATCGTTTCTGACAGGTTCGGTGTTGATCCCGCAACTGCTGATATCTACCGTGATGCTTTCACTCTTTCTTTTACCATTCCGGATCTTTTCTACAACCTTCTCGTAGGCGGAGCGATCTATTCGACCGTTGCGCCTTACTTGTCGGCCCAGCTTGCCACGGGCAATGAGAAGAAGGGCGTAAGAACGGTAAGCATCTTCATTTCCGTTGTATCCGTTGTAATGATATTCTTCTGTACTCTCGGAACTGTTTTCTCTGAACAGTTCTATTCGCTTTATGCACTGAACAAGAATACTAATCCTATTACTCTTCAGCTTGCCGCACAGGCATCCAAGATGCTTTTCCCGCAGATCTTTTTCATTATGCTTGCGGCGCTTTGTAACGGCGTTCTCAATTCTTACAGAAGGTTCACGATCACTTCGTTCGGACCTGTTATCTATAACATTCTGGTCCTTGCCGCTATTGCGGTCTTCGGCGGTCAGACCCAGCAGAAACTCATGATGACCACAGGTGGAATCCTTGCGTCTGCCGTGATCTATTTCTTCTGCCAGTACTTCTTCGGCTTCAAGCAGATGAAACAGTTCAGGTTCAATTTCAATCCGGTTGATAAGGACTTCATTGCACTGTTCAAGAGAGCGATACCGATCCTTATTTCGGCTTCCATTACGCAGATCAATATCGTTGTCCTTAATTTCTTTGCCAACAGCTTTGACAAGGGAAGCATATACGGTTACCGCAACGCATCCACCATATGGCAGATCCCGTATTCGGTCTTTGTTGTCGCGATCACCACAGTCATGACTCCCCAGCTCGCCGGTGACTACGGTTCAAACAAACTGAAGGAATGTTCGTCGCTTCTTTCCAAATCCATGAAGAACGCGCTTTTCCTGTCGATACCGTCAGCAGCATTTATCGCAGTTATGAATCTCGATGTCGTAAAAGCGATATACCAGTGGTCATCAAGATATACGGATAAGAACGCATATACCGCATCGGTTTTCCTTCTTGGATTCTCGTCAGCAATAATCACGGCTGCGGTAATCCATGTTTTCAATCAGGCGTTCTATGCGATCGGGCAGACCCGTATCCCGCTTCTTGCAGGTATAGTCGGACTCGTGCTTAATCCTATCTTCTGTATATTATTCATTAATATGGGGATCGGCCCTTTGTCGCTTTCTTTTGCTTATTCGGCGACCAATCTGTGCCAGATGATACTGCTCTCTGTCCTTTACTGCAGAAGAAAAGAGCTCGCTCCGCACGGTATAGTCGGTTTCCTTATAAAAGGATTTGCGGCAGCCGCCGTTATGGCAGGAGTTACCTTTATATTCGATAAGCTCCTTCCGGGACACGGAAGGAAGATCCAGCAGCTTATGATCTTCGGAGCAAAAGGCATTACGGCCGTAATCGTTTATTTCCTTATCGCGATCCTGCTCAAGATGGAGGAAGCAAATTTCTGGATAAAGAGGATCAGCGGGAAGCTGAAACGCGGAGGCAAAAAAGCCTGATAACGCCCGAAAAACACGAAAATGCTGTCACTTATATTTGAGAAAACAGTGTTCACTTTGTCGGTGTTTGTCGGTAAAACTCTGTAAAGCCAAAAGAACATTATGTTCTGTTTTGTCGGAATTTGTACCATTAATGTCGCACATAATCTGTTGACAAAAGTGTATCATAACAATAGAATTAACTCATAAATAAGAACAAATGTTCAACATCTTGATTGGAGGCTATTATGGCTAAGAGTAAGAATTCAACAAAAAGCGCAGTAACACCTGTTCAGGACCAGAGCGAGCGTAAGAAGGCTTTGGACGCCGCAATGGCGCAGATAGAGAAGCAGTTCGGCCAGGGCGCCGTAATGAGGCTCGGCGACCAGACTCACATCGATATAGAGACGATCCCCACCGGAGCTTTGACACTTGATATCGCTCTCGGAATCGGCGGACTCCCCAGAGGAAGGATCGTTGAGATCTACGGACCCGAGTCTTCAGGTAAGACAACTGTTGCGCTCCACTGCGTAGCAGAAGCTCAGAAGCAGGGTGGTACTTGCGCATTCATCGATGCAGAGCATGCTCTTGATGCGAACTATGCAGCTAATATCGGTGTAGATATCGATAACCTTCTTCTTTCACAGCCTGATACAGGTGAGCAGGCACTTGAGATCTGTGAGACTCTGGTACGCAGCGGCTGCATCGATGTAGTAGTCATCGACTCCGTAGCAGCTCTTGTTCCGAGGGCAGAGATCGAAGGCGAGATGGGTGATTCCCATGTAGGTCTTCAGGCAAGACTCATGAGCCAGGCTCTCCGTAAGCTTGCTCCTGTTGTTGCAAAGTCCAACACTATCTGCATCTTCATCAACCAGCTCCGTGAGAAGGTCGGCGTTATGTTCGGTAATCCTGAGACCACTCCGGGCGGCCGTGCACTCAAGTTCTATGCTTCTGTCAGACTTGATGTAAGGAAGACTGAGACGCTCCGTAACGGTACTGATGTTATCGGTAACCACACAAGAGTTAAGGTAGTTAAGAATAAGGTCGCTCCTCCGTTCAAGGAAGCTGAGTTCGATATCCTCTATGGTAAGGGAGTATCTTCCGAAGGATGCATCCTTGACCTCGCTGTCGAGAATAACATCGTCGACAAGAGCGGTTCCTGGTTTGCATATAAGGGCAACAAGATCGCTCAGGGCCGTGATGCCGCAAAGGCATATCTTATCGAACATCCTGATGTAAGGAATGAGATCGAGACACTCGTAAGAGAGTCTTATATGCCCGCTGAAGATGATGACGCTGAAGCTTCTGCTCCTGCAGCCAACGACGCTGCTCCCGCACCTGCAGAAGAAGACGATGATATCCTCGGAATCGATCTTTAATATTTGACCAATGTCTGCCGGAACTGTTCTGACCAGACGGTTCCGGCAGAACTGTTTATATTCATATGAGTGATAAAGAAATAAAAGAAGCCGTATCCTGTGCCATCAGGCATATCGGGACAGGGGTATATTCATCCGGGAAGATCTGCTTTTTCCTTCAGAATAAAGGCTATGATGAATCTGTCAGCATAGCTGCAGTAAAAGAGCTCGTTAATACCGGTTACATAGATGACCAAAGGGCATCAAAGAAGGTGTTGTTTACCCGTTCCGGTAAAAAGCAGGAGAGCAGGAATTATATGCTCAAAAGACTGCTTGAGGCGGGAATAGATCCGGATATCGCGGATGATGTCGTTGCCACGCTCCCCGATGATGTTGCTACATGCAAGTCTCTTTTTGAAGCCAATTTTGGCGCGCCCGATGAAGACAGTCCTGACAGGGAAGAAGAGTTCATCAGGCTCGCTCAGCTCAGAGGATACGGAATAGAGACTGCAAGGACTGCATTCAGGCAGTATCTTGACGGCTGATCAGTTACTTATACTTTTCTCGTTTGCATGCGCATATAAAAGCAGTTTCGGATCCTGTTTGAGTATATTATCCCAGTCGGTTTTCAGAAGCTGATTGTCTTTATATGCTTCGAGGTATTCGAGAGGCTCCAAGTCACCTAAGATAAAAGTTCCGTCTGATAATGAGACATAGATGCTGTCTTCGCTGTGACTTAATGTTCTTCCGATGTTTCCGTTTATTCCCAATGAATCAAGGAAAGAAGGTGCTTCGTCAAACTTAAGTATCAACGCATTTCTTTCATCTATCGGTCTGTAGTTCAGATGAGGTTCTCTTGCAAATATCGGATCCGAATAATGAATAAAGTCTGTCTGTGATTCCATTACGACAAGCTTTACGCCCTGATCCGTCAGCTCGCTTACCAGACCTATGTGATCGGGATGATAGTGAGTGACCAGTACATAGCTGATATCAGATACCTTTATGCCGAGTTCCTTGATCGCTTTATAGAAAGCGGGAAGTGTACCTGCATAGTCTGTATCAACGAGCAGACTGCCTTTTGTTCCACGGATTAGGAAAGTGTTTGTATTGCCGTATTTGATCCTGGTTATCATGGCGATATTGTATCACTTAAGCGGGATCACCTTATTATCGATCGATGAGAATCTGCCGGGAGTTCTGAAATCCGGACTTGTCATGTCATGGATCTCAGCCTGTATTTCGTTACTCTTCCTGTTCTTGTCAATTAATATGTATACGGCAGTGTCACCGTTTTCACTGAGATTAATTATAAAGCGGTCGTCGTTTAAGGGGACTTTGTGATAGACGTTTTTCCAGACCTGGTCGATGATATCCGCAACATCTGCTTCAGTTACTCTGTAGCGCCCCTTTGTTAAGCCGTTGATGACATATCTGGTCCTGCCGTACAGTGCCTTATAGTCATCTCCGTATTTGTAGTCCTGAAAATCTATTGAGACGATCCTGATATCGTACCGGTATTCGGAAGGAATGCCTTCTTTGGCAATAACGTAATCACATAATCCTGTCATGAAGTCTTTATTGGTTTCCGTAAATGAGTCGATAAGATTGTCATGTATGCGGCCGTTGGTAATGACGCGGATCTCAAAGGTCTTGTCCTGTGGAAGTATGGGGGAATGGGCGCAGTAAATCATTTCGTATCTTGATTCAGTTGCAAAGCCGATGTAAGATGCGGCTTTTTCACCGCATACTTCGGTCATGTGAGTTTTTATCTTTGAATGCGAAGACAGCAGCTTAAGGTCAAGGAGCTGCTCCGAAAATACGATCGATATAAGTGAGAAAATGATAATCAGTGAGGTGAGAATCAATGATGCAAACTTAAGCTTTTTATGTTTTCTGATATAGTTGCTGAAAAATAAGATCTGGAAGATCAGACATACCACAGGCAAGAAAAACATCATGCATTCACTGATCAGGGTATAGATGATGGCGGGCAGACCGAAGAACCAGGCAGATCCCTGAAGACCAAAAAATACGCCGGTGTAGCTTGTGTAAACGGCAAAGATGACCGGGAGGAAAGACAGGAAGAATAAGACTGTACCGATAATATCCTGTACGTTCACAGAAGATGATTTCTTTTCAGTACGGTTTTCCATTTTGTCCCCTCCGTAGATCTTTGTTATACCAGCATATTAGCATTTGGTTTTCCGAAATTCAAGAGAAATATATCGAATAACGATAAATATTTATAAAATGTCGAAAAATCAGAGACAGGCAGGAAAGGCTCGTTCTTATTTGTTATAATGCCTACATTATGGATATGAATATTACTGATAATAAAAGTATTAAGATTACGCTTCTGGCTCTCGGGTGCTCCAAGAACCTGGTTGACTGCGAGACCATGTCAACATTGCTCAAAGAGGCAGGCTATAACGTTATCAATGATGTACCGGTTTCTGATATTGTGGTCATCAATACCTGCGGCTTTATCGAGTCTGCCAAGAAGGAAGCGATAGATGCCATTCTTGATGTGGCTGACTACAAAGCCCCGAACGGTAATGTTAAGAAGATCATCGTTTCCGGCTGCCTTTCTCAGAGATACCCCGAAGATATCATCAAGGAGCTCCCTGAGGTAGATGCGGTCCTTGGTACTGCCCACTATGGCGATATAGTTGATGTTGTTGCAAAGCTTTCTGCTGAGTTTGGCAAGGAATCCGAGAAGATCAACCTGACAACCGATGTGGGCGGTTATAAGCATCTTGTGAAGGAAAGGGAGATCTCTACCGATGCATATGCATGGCTCAAGATTGGAGAAGGGTGCCTGAACAGGTGCAGCTTCTGCGCGATTCCGCTTATCAGAGGAAATTTTGTATCCCGTCCGATGGAAGATATCGTTGAAGAGGCAAAGATCATTGCTTCAAAAGGCATAAAGGAGATCGTTCTTGCGGCACAGGATACTACCAATTACGGTATCGAACTGTATAAGGAAAGAAGCCTGACCAAGCTTTTGAGAAAACTGTCTGAGATTGAAGGAATCGAGCTGATCCGTGTCATGTACGGTTACATGGACGGTATCACTCCAGATCTTATCGAAGAGATGGCCAAAAACCCTAAGGTTGCCCACTATCTTGATATCCCGATACAGCACGGGTGCAATAAGATACTGAAGGCCATGAACAGAAGGGATACTGCGGAACTGATCACTTCCAGGCTTGAGATGATACGAGCGGCCATGCCTGACTGCATAATCAGGACAACGGTCATGGTAGGTTTCCCGGGCGAGACTGAAGAGGATTTCAAGGAACTCAAGGATAACCTCAGAAAATGGAAGTTTGACCGCTTAGGCTGTTTTATCTTCTCACCGGAAGAGGGTACGAAGGCATACGATATGCCTGACCAGATCGACGATGAGACCAAGCAGAGAAGATATGACGAGATCTATGAGCTCCAGCAGCAGATCTCGGCCGAGCAGTCGCAAAAGCGCCTGGGGACAGTTACCAGAGTAAATATCTGCTCAATATCCGATGACGGCATTTTCTATGTCGGAAGAAGCTACGGAGAGGCTCCGGAGGTCGATCCTGTCATATATGTCGCGTCGCAGAAGGAAGAACTCAAGATCGGAGAATTCGTCGATGTTAAGATCGCCGACTGCTCGGATGATTATGACATGACGGCCGTAACGATTGACGGGGACTGAATTTAAGATATTATATTCGTGAAATAAATATTTAATGTCAGGTGCATTATAAATGAATTTACCTAATAAATTATCCCTTATAAGAATCTTCCTGGTTCCCGTAACCGTTCTTTTCATGCTTCCGATCAGCTTTTTCGGCTGGCAGCCTGAATCGTGGAACGCATTCATCAACAGCAACGGAATGATCGTAGCGGCTATCATCTTTATCGTTGCATCGCTTACCGATACTGCAGACGGCATGATCGCCCGAAAGTATAATCTCATTACCGATCTGGGAAAGTTCCTTGATTCTCTTGCCGATAAGATACTGGTAATCAGCGTGCTGATTGCTTTTGTAGAGCTCGGAAGAATCTCTGCATGGCTCCTTATCATCGTTATCCTCAGGGAGTTTGCCATTTCCGGCCTGCGAATGATAGCGGCTGCCAATAACGAAGTAATTGCCGCAAAGATGATGGGTAAGATCAAGACCGCAACACAGATGGTCGCCATCACTTATCTCATGTTCGAACCTATCCTTCTCAAGATATTCGGCTTCGGGTTTACGGGTTATGCAAACCTTCAGCCGAATGTCATAACCGTAATAGGAAACGTGCTTTTCGGCATCAGCATGGTCATGTGTGTCATTTCCGGAGCTGATTATCTTATTAAGGGAAAGAAGTATCTCAAGGGCTGATCCTCAAAAAACTTCGATTATCAAAATAAACTATTGACAAAACAGGTAACATACATTAAAAACAGATTTGTGGATTGAATATAATCATACATAATCATACGGAGGAACATTTTTATGACAAACGAAGAACTTTTTAACAGCATCAAGAGAATGATCGTTGACCAGCTGGGTGTTGACGAGGATACAATCACAGAGGATTCCTCCTTTGTTGATGATCTCAATGCTGACTCTCTCGATATGGTCGAGCTCGTTATGGCTATGGAGCAGGAATTCGACATCGAGATCCCTGACGACGTTGCTGAGAAGGTTGTTACAGTCAAGGACGCAGTCGAGTACATCCAGAACCTTACTGAGGGCTGATAAACAGGGCTTCATTTAAGTTAACTTAAATAGTAAAGTTCGACGGCTGAGTGCGTGAGCTTCATGCATTCAGCCGTTAGATTTATACGGTGGATTATGAACACGGATTTTTCGGAATTTGAAGAAAAGCTGGGATATGTCTTTAAGGATAAATCACTCCTTGAGACCGCGTTCACCCACACCACATATGTTTTCGAGCAGGGCGGCGGACACTGGGAATCCAACCAGAGACTTGAATTTATCGGAGACGCTGTGGGTGACCTGGTAGTCGGCAGGATGCTCTATGAGATGAATCCGACAGCCGATGAAGGCTACCTTTCCAAGATGCGCAGCATTTCTGTCTGTGAAAGATCGTTTGCCGAGGCAGCGAGAAAACTTGATATGGGCAGCTATCTGCTTCTCGGCAAGGGCGAGGAACAGACGGGGGGAAGAGACAAGGATTCCACGCTTGCGGACTGCTTTGAGGCAGTTATTGCGGCAGTTTATTTTGACGGCGGGTTTGAGAAGGCCAGAGAAGTAATCACGAGAAATCTTTCCGAGACGGTAAGAAAGGCCGTAGACGGAGAGATCTTTCTGGACTACAAGAGCAGACTTCTTGAACTTGCACAGATGCGCGGCAACAGTCATGCGATAAGATTCGAGACCGTCGCTGAGCGCGGACCGGCGCATATGCGTGAATTTGATGTCGTGGTTTATGCCGATGATATCAAGCTTGCTGCGGCTACCGGTCACAGTAAGAAGGATGCGGAACAGAAGTGCGCTGCAGAAGCAGTGCGCATCTACCGCGAAAAGTTTCCGGAAGGCAGTCAGGAAAGTTAATGTATCTTAAAAAACTTGAGCTTCAGGGTTTTAAATCATTCCCGGAATACACATGTATCGAGTTCGACAAAGGTCTCACGGCCGTAGTCGGACCTAACGGCAGCGGTAAATCCAACGTTACCGATGCTGTCAGATGGGTACTGGGAGAACAGAGCGTCAAGCAGCTCCGCGGCGGCAAGATGGAGGACGTCATCTTCAACGGTACGTCATCGAGAAAACCGATGAACTATGCCGAAGTCACCATCACGTTCGACAATGCGGATAGGTTTGTAAATTACGATTTCCCTGAGATATGCATCACCAGAAGGCTTTACAGGTCAGGTGAATCCGAATACCAGATAAACAAGGTCAACTGCAGGCTTAAGGACATTACGAGCCTGTTCCTTGATACCGGTCTCGGAAAAGACGGTTATTCGATCGTCGGACAGGGCAGGGTCGACGAGATTCTTTCAAACAAGTCAGAAGACAGGCGCCGCGTTATGGAAGAGGCGTCCGGAATCGTCAAATACAAGGTCAGAAAAGAAGAGGCAGAGAGAAAGCTAGGCTCCACCGAGCAGAACCTCCTGCGTATCAACGATATCCTGAATGAATTGGAAGAGCGCAAGGGACCTCTTGAAGAGCAGGCCGGAAAAGCCAAGCAGTATAATGCCGCTTACGAAGAGATGAAGGAACTCGAGACTTCGCTCCTGGTCTATAGGATCAATGAGGCGGAGAAGGCAATGGGCGATTCCGCTACTCTCAAGGAGACTCTTGAAGCTGAGATCGCTGAGCAGCAGGACAAGTTCGAGGAACTGCGAAAGACCAATCAGCAAGTCATTAACAGAAGCGAAGAGCTTGATGAGAAGATCGAGGATGAGCGCCAGATATTGTCTGACCTTACTGAAAAGGAGCATGAGCTCATTACCGAGAAGAAGGTCTCTGCTGAAAGACTCAAGCAGACCGAAGACCAGCTCGCGACATTTGAATCTGACAAGACAGTCATGCTCTCGCGCATCGAGCAGCTCCAATCAGACTTAAAGGAAAAGACTGAGCATGCCGCAGAACTCCTGCAGGAAGCCAATGATGCACGTGCAGAGAGCGAGAAGATCGCTTCAGAGAAAGACGCTGCGCAGAAACAGTATGAAGAGCAGAACAAGGACATGGACAAGGTCGGTGCAAGCGTTAAGGCCAAGACCGACGAACTCTATGAGACACGCAGAAGGATAGATGAGCTAAAGGTACAGATCGGTTCGATCGACGGCAGGGTAAAAGAGCTTGCCGAAGAGCGCATTGCGGCTATCGAGAACGGCAAGGAATTTGAAAAACATCTCAAGGAAGCCGATGACAAGTGGCGCGAGATGAAGATAAAGACTTCGGAGGTCAAGTCTGATATCGAAGAACGCAACAAGAAGCTTGAGAAGGCTCACGGCAGACAGGTCGAGTTAAACCAGTTTTTTGATAAATACAACAGAGAGCTTTCTGCAGAGGAAGCAAGACTCAAGACGCTCAAAGATTTGGAGCGCCTTAAGGAAGGCTATCAGGAATCAGTAAGGAAGCTTTCCGATGAAGCATCAGCCAACAAACACGTAAAGAGCCTTATCGTAGGTATCGTTGGCGATCTCATCGAGAGTGATGCGAAATATGCAACGGCCATTGAGACGGCTCTCGGAACGGCTATCAACAATGTCGTTACTAAGAGCGAAGCGGATGCAGCAGAACTTATCGATGTTCTTAAGACTAAGCATCTGGGAAGAGTTACATTCCTTCCTATCGAGAACATCAAGGCACGCCCGATCGACGACAAGGTCAAGGACCAGGCTTCGCGCATCAAGGGCTATATCGGAATCGCTTCGGATCTGGTCAAGTGCGACCGTGACCTTACCAATATCATTTCCAATCTCTTAGGAAGGATAATCGTTGCAGATAATCTCGATAATGCCAGAAAGATAGCTTATGAGACCGGACGTTCCGTCAAGGTCATGACGCTCGAAGGCGATTCGGTCAATCCGGGCGGATCTCTTACGGGCGGAAGCCTCAGAAAGAACGACAGAGGCGGCGGAATCTTAGGAAGACAGAAGGAGATCGAGAAGATCTCTGCCAACATTGCTTCGATAGAGGCAAAGCTCTCCGATTCAGAAGAGCGCCGTCAGGAGATCGACGATGAGATCGGCACTTTGGAGCGTGAACTTGCCCAGCTTGCAGAACAGCTCAAGTTCTTCCAGCTTGAGGAAGTCAAAGCTGAAGGCGATTACCGCAATACAGAGAACAGGGCCGACGAGAATAAGAAAGCAGTTGAAAAGTGCGAGAAGGACAGCCTTGAGATCTCCGGCAATAAGCTTCGCATGACCGAGGATATGGAAGAACTCGAAACCATCGAGAAGGAGATAGAATCCGATCTTGAGGAATATAAGGACAGCGTTGCCGAGATAGAGGAACGTTCCAAGGCATTTGCCGATAAGACGAAGGAGCTTACCGACAGGCTTGCTGCTGCGGTAGCGCTTTCCGAGCGCAAGATAACAGAGCGCAACGGTGCGATCGATCTTGCCGAGCATATCAAGGGTCAGATCGAAGAGGTTAAGACCAGCATCAAGAACGGCGAAGCCGAGGTCAAGGAGATAACCAAGAAAGCAGGGGAGATCTCAAGGGAGATCGACGTCTGCGATAAAGAGATCAATGAGACTTTGGCGCTCGAGAAGGTAAGCGAGGAGAAGATAGCCAAGCTGAATGCCGAGAGGAGCAAGTTGGCTTCCGAAATGTCCACGTTCGGCGACAGGCTTGCGCAGTCAAAAGACATAATAAGTTCGCTCGAGCAGAGGCTCAACGCACATGTTGCCAAGTACGACAAATATATCTACGAGATAGACGCAGACAAGAACAAGCTCTGGGAAGACTATTCCGTAACGTATGACAACATTAAGGACGGCGTCAAACCGGTTGAGAAACCGGGTGAGCAGAGCAAGCGTATCGCAACACTCAAGAATACGATCAGGCAGCTCGGTACTGTTAACCTTAATGCTCTTGAAGAATACAGGGAGCTTTCCGAGCGCCTTGACTTCATGAACGGCCAGAAGGATGACATCGAGGCAGCCAAGAAGGACCTCGAAAACGTTATCGCAGAACTGACCGAGAGCATGAAGACCGAGTTTACCGAGCACTTCAGGACCATAAACGAGAACTTCAAGAGAGTCTTCACGGATCTCTTCGGAGGCGGTACGGCAGAGATCATATTAGATGACGAGACAGATGTCTTAGGATGCAATATCGATATCAAGGCACAGCCGCCGGGAAAGAAGCTTCAGACTTTGTCTCTGCTCTCGGGCGGTGAGAGATGCCTTACGGCTATCGGACTTCTTTTCGCTATCTTAGAGCTCAGACCTTCGCCTTTCGTCATTCTCGATGAGGTCGAGGCTGCTTTGGATGATGTAAACATTTCACGTTTCACGGACTTCGTCAGAAGGCATTCTGAAAAGTCGCAGTTCATCCTGGTTACCCACCGTAAGGGAACCATGGAGGCCTGCGATCAGATGTATGGTGTAACCATGGCTGAGCGCGGAGTCTCGAAAATTCTTTCTATGGAGCTTAAATAATGGGAATCCTTGACGTTTTCAAAAGAGGACTTGCTAATACCAGAAACTTTTTCGCAGGCGGCTTTACAAAGATCGCCGCAAGCACAGGCCATTTCGACGAGGATATGCTCGATGAACTCGAAGAGCTCATGATCAGGGCTGATTGCGGTGTTCCCGCTTCCGAGGACATTATCGGCAGAGTTAAAGAGAATATTAAGAAGACCGGTGATGACAGTCATGATGCTGTTCTGGGTTCTGTTAGGGAGAGGATGACCGAGATCTTAGGCGAGAAATCCGTTCTCGAGATCGTTCCCGGCAAGCTCAACATAATCCTCATGATCGGAGTTAACGGTACCGGCAAGACCACGACTTCGGGCAAGCTCGCATTAAGATGGAAGAATGAAGGCAAAAAGGTCATCATGGGCGCTGCTGACACATTCCGTGCGGCAGCTGTTGACCAGTTAAAGGCATGGGGGGAGAGGACCGGAACGACTGTCATTTCCCAGGGCTCTGACGGAGCAGATCCCGCTGCCGTCGTATTTGACTCGGTTCATGCCGCACTTTCCAGAAAGGCTGACATCCTTATCGTTGATACGGCAGGACGTCTTCATAACAAGAAGAATCTCATGGACGAGCTCGCAAAGATCCGCCGCATTATTGCAAGGGAAGCCCCTGAAGCGGAAGTGAAGACCGTTCTTATTATCGATGCTACGACAGGACAGAATGCCGTTATCCAGGCTGAGAGCTTCGGCGAGGTTACGGGAATCGACTATATCGGTATCACCAAGCTTGACGGAAGTGCAAAGGGCGGAGTGGCTGTCGCGGTCGCTTACCAGAGCGGCAAACCGATCGTACTTGCGGGACTCGGCGAAAGTGCTGAGGATCTTGTGGATTTCGACCCCGAAGTCTTCGTGGATTCGCTGCTCGAAGAGTGATATCAAATCCGTAAAAAATCAAACAATTCTTTAAATAATTTGATTGCCAAAGCTTTTAAATATATGTATAATGCTTTGGGCTTTTAATGGGGCAGTAGGTTTTTATGTCTGAATGTCCCGCAAAACCATATCAAATCTTTATATGAGAGGGGACCAAGGTATATGTTGTCCAGTTTACTTACATCTTCCTGGTTGGTTGTTCTCGGCGTAGTAGTGCTTGCACTGATCTACGTTGCGGTCAACTACTTCCGTATTAAGAAGATGCCCGAAGGAACAGCAGAGATGATCGAACTTTCCGGTATCATCCGTTCCGGCGCGCAGACCTTCCTTAAGACGGAATACAAGAGCATCACCGTCGTTGTGGCTGTTGTTGCCGTTATCTTCACACTCTTTGTTGAGAAGACGAGCGGTATCACATTCCTCATGGGCGCTTTGATGAGCTCTATCGTTTGCGTTCTCGGTATGCAGAGCGCTACTTATGCTAACGTTCGTACATCGAACAAGGCAAGAGAGAGCCTTTCCATCGGAGAGACCGTTAAGGTTGCTCTCTGCGGCGGTTCCATTTCCGGACTTGCTGTTCAGGGCTTCGGTATGCTTGGTTTCCTTGCAGTTCTCCTTTGCTTCGGCGGCGTTCAGCATGACGCTTCAAGCAAAGGTCTCATCGCAGGACTGACATGTAACCCCTACATCATGAGAATATCCACATATTCACTCGGCTGCTCCATCGTTGCTATGTTCAACCGTGTTGCAGGCGGTAACTACACAAAGGCTGCAGACATTTCTTCTGATATCCTCGGTAAGTTAAGACATGACCTTCCTGAGGACGACTCCAGAATCCCTAACACGATCGCAGACTTCATCGGTGATAACGTTAACGATATCGCCGGCAACTGCTCTGACCTTCTTGAGTCATTCGTTGCTACAATGTCCGCTTCCATCATGATCTCAGTTACTCTCTTCAAGACAGCTCTTGCAGAGGGTGAGACACAGATCACAGATGCTACTTTCAATGCAACTGTTCTTTTCCCGGTTATCCTCGCTGGCTGCGGCCTCGTAGGATGCCTTATCGGTCTTGGCCTTGCCAACATCAAGAAGATGGGTGACAATCCGTCAAAAGAGCTTGACCTCTCAACATGGATCTCCGCAGGATGCACAATCGTATTCGGCGGTGTTGCTTCTTACTTCATCTTCAAGGATGTACCTCTCTATACAGAGTTTAAGCTTGGCTGGGCTTCTCCCTGGGTCTCCTCGATCATGGGAATCGTTTCCGGTATCGCTATCGGTATCATCACTGAGTACTACACATCCACAGATCACAAGCCTACACAGAAGATCGCTGAAATGTGCACCGAAGGTGAGGCTTTCGTTGTAACAAAGGGTGACGCTGTAGGTTCAAGATCAGTTCTTCTTCCTGTACTCGTAATCATCATCGCTCTTATCGTTTCCGGTATCATCGGCGGTTCTTACGGTATTGCGATCTCCGCTCTCGGTATGCTCGCATTCGTAGGTGCTACGGTTTCCATCGATGCTTTCGGTCCTATCGCAGATAACGCAGGCGGTCTTGCAGAAGCTTGCCACCTCGATCCTGATGTCCGTAAGATCACAGATAAGCTCGACGCAGTTGGTAACACAACAGCAGCTATCGGTAAGGGCTTCGCTATCGGTTCTGCAGCATTCGCTACAGTTTCCCTCATCATGGCTTATGTTGGAAGCTACTCCGGTGATGCAGCTGTTCCGGTACTCAACTTCGCTACATTCTTCGTAGTAGCAGGCGGTATCCTCGGTGGTGCTCTTGTTGAATACTTCAGCGCTATCCTTACAGATAACACGATCGATGCAGCTAAGATCATGGCTGACGTCGGCGACAAGCAGATGACACAGGAAGTTCTTGACGGTAAGGCTAAGCCTGACTACAACATGATGATCGCAATGGCTGCTAAGGAAGCTATCCGCAGGATGGTTATTCCTTCAGTCCTCGCTCTCCTTATTCCTGTAATCGGCGGCTTCCTCCTCGGACCTGAGTTCGTAGGCGGTATCCTCGTTGGTGCTACGATCGTTGCTATTCCGAGAGCTATCTTCATGGGTAACTCCGGCGGTGCGTTCGATAACGCTAAGAAGTACATCGAGCAGGGTATGCTCGAAGGTCACGGCAAGGGTTCTCCTGCCCACAAGGCAGCTGTAACCGGTGATACGATCGGTGATACACGTAAGGACGTTGTAGGCGTTGCTCTGGACATCTTCATCAAGCTCATGTCTACAGTTGCAAATACAATTACTCCTATCATCAGCAGATATCACATCTTCAAGTAATCTTAAGATAAGATTTGTGATCAGGCGGCTGTCTTTTGTGAGGCAGCCGCTTTTTATGAAATTTTGGGCTTTTTTGCTTTACAAAGCCTTTAACTGATGGTATTATCACCAAGTTGCCTTAATCGCAGTTTTGCGGAAGACTCCGACCCTTAACTTTGATTTTGGCGTATTTATCATAAAGGAGGAAAGATATATGTCAGCATCTTTCGACAAGCAGGCAATCATTAAGGAATATGCACTCTCTGAGGGTGATACAGGTTCTCCGGAGGTTCAGGTTGCACTTCTTACTTACAGGATCAACCACCTCACAGAACACCTTAAGTCCCACAAGGGTGACCACCACAGCAGAAGAGGCCTTCTCATGATGGTTGGTAAGAGAAGAAACATCCTTGATTACCTCGCTTCAATCGATATCGAGCGTTACAGAGCAATTATCGCAAAGCTTGGTATCAGAAAGTAATCTTGATAAAGATTATTTTGAGAGCGGTTCCTTACGGAACCGCTTTTTTATTGTATAATCAGAAAAAATCCGAAGGGAGATCCCCATGGTTGATTCTTTTATCAGGGTTGGCGCCGCGACTCCTGAAGTCAAGGTTGCGGATACGGCTTTCAATGCGTCAAAGATCATCGAGGCAGCCAGACAGGCAGCTGAACACGACTGCGGAATATTGGTTTTTCCTGAGCTTTCGATTACGGGATACACATGCGGAGATCTGTTCCTCCAGACCGCGCTTCTTGAATCCGCAAAACAGGCTCTTTTGAATATCGCTTCAAAGACTTCCGACCTTGATATGGTCATCATAGCAGGACTCCCCGTAATGTATGGTGGAAAGCTCTATAACTGTGCTGCCGTAATGTATCAGGGCGATATCATCGGACTGGTTCCGAAACAGAACATACCCAACTATTCCGAGTTCTACGAAATGCGTTATTATACGCCTTTCGAAGGCAAGGAAATGCTCATGCTGGACGGCTTTGCAGAAGATGAGACCATCGATTTCGGTCCTGCCGTTTTTGAGGCTTCGGGCGTGAGATTTGCCGTTGAGATATGTGAGGACCTTTGGGTGCCTAAGAGCCCGTCAGTCAATTATGCTGCTCATGGCGCGCAGATCATATTCAATCTTTCATGCTCAGATGAGGTTATCGGTAAGGCGGAATTCAGAAGAAACCTCGTTGCCTCACAGAGCGCAAAGCTCGTGTCTGCCTATGTATACGCTGATGCAGGCCTTGGTGAGTCCACTACTGATATGGTATTTGCAGGACATAACATCATCGCAGAGAACGGCAAGATCCTATCTGAGAGCAGGAAGTTCGAAGGCGGCATCATTTACGGTGACATCGATATTGAACGCCTTACAAACGAGCGCAAGAGAATGAACACCTTCAAGATGAAGAGCGCTGGCGACGACTATATCAACAATCTTCAGTTCGACTGCGAATTCCCGGATATCGAGCTAGAGCGTCACATTGCGAAGACGCCGTTCGTTCCCGAGGACAGGAAGGATCTTGCACAAAGGTGCGAAGATATCCTTAACATGCAGGCAGCAGGCCTTCTTACAAGGCTTTCCAAGATCGGCTGCAGAAAAGCCGTTATCGGACTGTCCGGAGGTCTTGATTCTACTTTGGCGCTTATCGTTACCGTTCATGCTTTTGACCGCCTCGGAATACCGAGAGACGGCATCATTGCCATTACGATGCCCGGATTCGGAACGACATCGCGCACAAAGAACAATTCGATGAGACTTGCCGAGGAATACGGCTGCACACTGAAGGAGATAAGCATTTCCGATGCCGTTACACAGCATTTCAAGGATATCGGTCATGACCCTGCCGTTCAGGATATTACATATGAGAATTCCCAGGCGAGAGAGCGTACGCAGATCCTTATGGATATTGCGAACCAGGAGAACGGACTTGTAGTCGGAACGGGCGATCTGAGCGAACTTGCTCTCGGATGGGCGACCTACAACGGTGACCATATGTCTATGTACGGAGTCAATGCTTCTATCCCCAAGACGCTTGTAAGACACCTTGTCTCCTACGAGGCGGAGCGTACCGCTTCCATAAGCGAGCCTTTGTCCAAGGCACTTGAAGATATCGTTGCGACGCCCGTCAGCCCCGAACTTCTGCCACCTACGGAAGACGGCCAGATCTCACAGAAGACCGAGGAGCAGGTGGGACCTTACGAGCTCCACGATTTCTTCTTATACTATTTTGTCAGATGCGGTTTTGCGCCTTCAAAGATCTACCGCCTTGCGCAGATCGCGTTTGAGGATTCTTACGACGACGATACTATCTACAAGTGGGAAGAGACATTCATAAGAAGGTTCTTCGCGCAGCAGTTCAAGCGTTCCTGCCTGCCTGACGGACCTAAGGTCGGTACGGTCACACTCTCTCCGAGAGGCGACTGGAGGATGCCTTCCGACGCATCAAGGAATATCTGGCTCGAAGACCTCAAAACGGTAAAGGAATAAAAGATGAAATCAGTTGTTTGTTTTGGCGATTCAAATACATACGGACACGATCCCGCAACGGGTGAAAGGCTTCCCGATGAGGTAAGGTGGACATGCCTTCTGCAAAAGCTCTTAGGTGACGGCTACAAGGTCATTGAAGAGGGGCTTAACGGCAGGACCACTGTCTTCGACGATCCCAACGATGACTGGAAGAACGGGATCGATTACATCAAGGGCATTCTTTGTACGCACAGGCCCGTAGATTATCTTGTCATAATGCTCGGAACAAACGACATGAAGACCGTATATAACGCTTCCCTTGAGGAGATAGCGGCAGGTCTTAATGAGATAATCTTAAGAGCGGAAAAGACTATGGACTTAAAGCAGGGTTATGTCCCGAAGATCCTTGTCGTATCCCCGCCGGAGATAAGCACGGATATCCTTACGGGACCTTTTGCAGGCTCTTTTGATGAGGCTGCGATCGACAAATCCAGGCGTCTTGCCGAATTCTACAGGAAAGTAGCCGATAAGCACGGCTGCGGCTTTATCGATGCCAAGCAGTATATAAAGCCGTCAAAGGAAGACGGACTTCATCTGGATGCCCAAGGTCATAAAGGACTTGCCGAAATCATAGCAAAAACTGTACAAGCGCTGTAGAAAATGTAACTTTGTTTTAGCGCGCGGTTAATATATAATAAATAAGTTCGAGAAGGAGTGTAGTGTGTAGATTGACTGCCCGAACATCGAGCTTATTTTTTTGCTCGGACCGTGAATCTACGAACTACCTCCTTTGCAATATCATTCATTCAGAAGGAGTAGAATCAATGGAAAAGATTTTCAAGACTGAAATCGCCGGCAGACCTTTGGTTGTCGAGACCGGCAAGATCGCTCAGTTTTCGAACGGCGCATGCCTCATCAGATACGGTGAGACTTCCGTTCTGTCAACTGTAACAGCTTCCCAGACCCCCAGAGAGGGTGTAGATTTCTTCCCGCTTTCAGTAGATTACGAGGAGAAGATGTACGCCGTAGGCAAGCTCCCCGGCGGCTTCATGAAGAGAGAGGGAAGACCCGGAGAGAAGGCAATCCTTACATCACGTGTTATCGACCGTCCTGTAAGACCTTTGTTCCCTAAGGACCTCAGGAACGATGTCTGTGTCAACAACCTCGTTATGTCTGTTGACCCCGACTGCTCTCCCGAGATCACCGCAATGCTCGGTACGTCTATCGCTATCGCTATTTCCGACATCCCGTGGAAGGGACCTATCGGAGGCGTTGTATTAGGCCTCATCGACGGCAAGACCATCATCAACCCTACGCTTGAACAGCGTCAGGAATCCCAGATGTACGTTACACTCGCCGGCACCCTCACCAAGATCTGCATGGTCGAGGCAGGTGCTAACGAAGTACCTGATGACGTTATGCTTAACGCTATCGCAGAAGGTCACGTCGTTATTAAGGAGATCTGCGAGTTCATCAACGGCATCGTTGCTGAGATCGGCAAGGAGAAGTTCACTTACGATTCAGCTGACGTTCCTGAGGAAGTTTTCGATGCTGTCAAGGAATTCGGCTGGGACAAGATGAGAGAAGCAGTTCTCGCTGTCGACAAGTCAGTCCGTGACGCTAATGTAGCAGCTCTTCAGGAAGAAGTCGCCGCTATGCTCGAAGAGAAGGAAGAGGGACTTTCCAAGTGGGCAGCGGATAGCATCTACAAGCTCGAGAAGAAGGTCGTTCGTGACTATCTGTTCCGTGAGCACAGACGTGTTGACGGCCGTGCACTTGACGAGATCAGACCTCTGTCCTGCGATGTAGGAGTACTTCCCAGAGTTCACGGTTCAAGTTTCTTCCAGAGAGGCCAGACACAGGTAATGAACATCTGCACACTCGCTCCTTTGGCTGAAGCACAGAAGCTCGAAGGACTCGATGAGCAGACATACAAGAGATATGTACATCACTACAACATGCCGGGCTACTCAACAGGTGAGGCTAAGCCTTCAAGATCTCCCGGACGCCGTGAAATCGGTCACGGAGCTCTCGCTGAGAGATCTTTGATCCCTGTTCTTCCTTCCGAGGAAGAGTTCCCTTACGCTATCCGTACAGTTTCAGAGATCACGATGTCCAACGGTTCCACATCACAGGGTTCCGTCTGCGCTTCGACTCTGTCACTCATGGATGCAGGCGTTCCGATCAAGAGACCTGTTGCAGGTATCTCTTCCGGACTTATCACAGATCCCGACAACGACGATAACTTCCTCGTATTCATGGATATCCAGGGCATCGAGGACTTCTTCGGCGACATGGACTTCAAGGTTGCAGGTACTACAGAAGGTATCACATCCATCCAGGTCGACATCAAGGTCGAGGGTCTCACATTAGACATCATCAAGGCTGCTTTCGAGATGACACACAAGGGAAGACTCCAGATCATCAACGATGTAATCCTTCCCAGAATTCCCGCACCCCGTGCAGAGCTCAACAAGTGGGCACCCAGGATCATCTCCATGCAGGTACCTGTTGACAAGATCAGGGAAGTCATCGGTTCAGGCGGAAAGGTCATCAACAAGATCATCGCTGACACCGGAGCTCAGATCAACATCAACGATGACGGTATGGTCTACATCTCTTCACCTGACCTCGAGGCAGCTGACAAGGCTAAGACCATCATCACAGGCATCGTTTCCGATCCTGAAGTAGGCACAGAGTACGACGGTACTGTTACAAGACTTATGGATTTCGGCGCTTTCGTTGAGTTCCTCCCGGGCAAGGAAGGTCTCGTACACATCTCCAAGATGGCTTGGAACAGAGTAGAGAAGGTTGAAGACGTTCTCCACGAAGGTGACAAGGTTCACGTCAAGCTCATCGAGATCGATTCACAGGGCAGACTTAACCTCTCCATCAGGGATTGCCTCCCGAAGCCTGAGGGCTATGTAGAGGAAGAACCCAGGAGACGTGAGAACCGTCCGAACCGTGAACGCCGCGGAGGCTTCGGCGGAAGAAACAACAACGCCGGCCGTGACAACAACGATTTCGGCGGAGAAGACAGAAAGGGAAGAAGAAGAGAATTCTGATTTCCTGTAACTGAGGATTAACAGGGTCCGCGTGACAGCTCTATTAGTTTGGAGGAAGCGCGGACCTTGCATTTTTAGGAGATAAGGCACTTGAGTTCTGATAGCACGACATTCCGCAAAACAATAATGACGGCGGGTATAACCCTTGCCGTCGCTGTTTTCGCAGGTTGTGCTTTCAGGAACTTCAATGCTTCCGTGACGGAAACAGTTAACACTGATCTCACGGTATCTTCGATGGCTGCATCTGAGTCAGTTGCGGAAGAAGAGACCACAACTGAACCTACGGCTGTTCCCACACCTGCAACAGAGCCTGCTGCAACGCCTGAGCCTTCAGCAACGCCGATGCCGTTAACGGTAAAGGTATCATTTGCCGGTGACTGCACGCTCGCCTCGGCTGCAGGGGCTTATAACCGTTTTGATGCGGTGGTCAAGAAGAGGTGGGAGTATCCTTTCAAGAACTGCAGGAATATCTTTTTGAATGACGATCTGACTCTGGTCAACTGCGAGATGGCGATAACCTCGAGCAAAAAGCATGCCAAGAAGAAGCCTGTCTTTGCAATGAAGCCTGAGGGCACAAAGTATTTCACCAAAGCGGGCATCGAGGCCGTCAATCTTGCGAACGATCACACGCTCGATTTCGGTCAGTCGGGTCTTAAGGATACGCACAAGCATCTTACCAATGCAGGTATCTTGTGGAGCGATTCTTCGAATTACTCGATCTATACGGCAAAGAACGGTGTGAAGATCGGTATGTGCGGTTATATTTCCACATACGGCCTGAGCAAGACCTATAATCTTATCAAGCAGCTCAGGGCTAAAGGATGCCAGATAGTAATAGTTTCCTGCCACTGGGGCATCGATGCGAAATACAAGCCGATCAAGAGTCAGTCAAGCAGGGGACGTGCGCTGATCGATCACGGAGCAGATATAGTGGTAGGCACGCATCCGCAGAGACTCCAGCCAATCGAGGTGTATAAGGACAAGTATATCCTGTACAGTATCGGGAGCTTCTGCTTAGGAGATAATAAGAATCCGGTCGATCCTGACAGCTGCATCGCGCAGTGCACGTTTGTGCTTGATGAGACTGGCAAAGAGGTTACGGATTACAGGCTCAATATCATTCCTTTTTCGTTAAGGAGTTCCAAGAGCGGCAACGATTACTGCCCTAAGCCTTACACTTTCGAAAGCAAAGCATACGACAGGGTAATGGCACGTCTTAACTGGGCGCAGGGTGACGAGTGATATTAAAGGAGGAGAGGTTATATGTCTGAAGGTAAAGTATTGGTGGTAATGGGATCTGATTCCGATTTCCCCGTAATGGAGGGATGCTTCAAGATGCTGAACAAGTTCGGCGTTGAGTTTGAGGCTGATGTCGCATCAGCGCACAGGACTCCCGAGCGCGCTCATGAGCTTGCGGCTACAGCTGAAGAAAAAGGATTCAAAGTGATAATAGCGGCAGCAGGTCTTGCTGCACACCTGGCAGGTGTTCTTGCGGCAAGCACAACGCTTCCTGTTATCGGAGTTCCCTGCAAGGGCGGTGCTCTTAACGGTGTGGACGCGCTTTATGCGACTGTACAGATGCCTACCGGTATCCCGGTAGCAACAGTTGCGATCGACGGCGGTTCCAATGCCGCTATCCTCGCATGCCAGATCCTCGCTCTTTCTGACAAAGGACTGGCCGATGCCCTCAAGGAATACAAGAAGAGCCTTGCTTCTTCTGTGGCTGAGCGTGATGCAAGGCTCAAGCAGAAGATAGCTGATATGGACAAGTAAGAATTTCACATACAAAGGACGGAACAAAATGAGCGGAATTTTCGGAACTTATGACATTAAAGGTCAATCCAACGACATCGCAAAAGATGCCTATTACGGCATTTTCTCCCTGCAGCACCGAGGTCAGGAATGCGCCGGCATCGCAGTAAACGATAACGGTACTTTCCTCGTTCACAAGGCTATGGGTCTGGTTACCGATGTCTTCGATGAAGTTACATTATCTGCATTACAGGGCACATGTGCAATTGCGCACTGCAAGGGCGGTTCTCCCCGTGAGAACGGACCTGAAGCTATCCAGCCTATATCCATCAAGTCCAGAGTAGGAAGCATTGCACTTACTTCTGATTCTGTCATTATGAATGCGAACAAGGTAAGAGACGAGCTCAAAGACCAGGGCGCGATCTTCCAGACAAATACAGATTCCGAGATCATACTTTCGCTGTTCTCGAGAAACAGGATCAGAACAGAGGACTGCGAGCATGCCATTCTTGAGACAATGAAGCAGATCCACGGCGTTTACGCCATGATCTTCATGACCGAAGACAAGCTCATCGGTGTAAGAGATCCGTACGGATTAAGACCTCTCATCCTCGGCAAGAAGGATGACAGATACTACATTTCTTCTGAATCATGCGCTCTTGACGCTATCGGATGCGAGACGGTCAGAGACTTCCTGCCGGGCGAGATCATCACCATCTCCAAGGACGGTATGAGCTCACTGCTCTACAACGAAGCTGCAGAAAAGAAGGACACAAAGGTCTGCGTTTTCGAGTATGTTTACGTTGCAAGACCTGACTCCCTTATGGATAAGATGTCCATCTTTGATTCCAGATACAGAGTAGGTATGGCTCTTGCAAAGGAGAGCCCTGCTGACGTGGATCTCGTTATCGGTGCTCCGGATTCAGGCAACGCTGCTGCGGAAGGCTATGCTGCAGGTCTCGGAGTTGCTTACGGTTCCGGACTTCTCAAGAACAGATATGTAGGAAGAACATTTATCAAGAGCACTCAGCAGCAAAGAGAACTTGCTGTAAGGATGAAGTTTGCCGCGCTCAAGACTGCTATCAAGGATAAGAGGATCGCCATTGTCGATGACTCGCTCGTAAGAGGTACAACGACAAAGCACATCATCTCATTCCTGCGTGAGAACGGCGCCAGGGAAGTACATGTAAGACTTGCATCCCCGCCGGTTAAGTTCGGATGCTGCTACGGTGTAAATGCTTCTTCAGAGACAGAACTTCCCGCAAGCACAAAGACAACAGAAGAGATCCGCGAAATGATCGGTGCTGATTCACTTGCATATATCAGTCTCGAATCTCTGAAGGCATCTCTTAACACCATCGATTGCGGCGTTTGCTCCGCATGCTTCGACGGTGACTTCATCGCAGGCAAGCCTGAGGATGACGAAGTCTGATAAATAACGGATCGAGGATCGACTGATGAAGATAGCTGTATTCGTATCAGGAGGCGGAACAAACCTCCAGGCGATAATAGATAACACGAAGAACGGTATCTTGAAGGATATCGAGATCGTACTTGTCCTTTCATCTTCTCCTACGGCATATGCGCTTACACGTGCCGCCGAGAACGGGATCGATTCGGTAGTTATGAGAGCTGCCGATTTCCCTTCAAGAGAAGAATGGGATAAACAGATGGCTGACCGCGTCAGCAAGTCCGGAGCCGAGCTTATAGTCCTCGCAGGATACCTGTCGCTGTTAGGCCCCAAGACGGTCTCTCTTTATTCAAACCGCATCATCAACATCCATCCGGCGCTGATCCCTTCTTTCTGCGGTGCCGGAATGTACGGCATCAAGCCACACAAGGCAGCGCTGGCAAGAGGAGTAAAGGTATCGGGCGCAACCGTTCATTTCGTGAACGAGAATTACGATGACGGTCCGATCCTGCTTCAGAAGTCGGTAGATGTCCTTCCTGATGACACTCCTGAGGTCCTGCAGAAAAGGATAATGGAAGAGTGCGAATGGAAGATACTTCCCAAGGCGATAAGACTTATCGCTGACGGCAAGGTAACGATAGAGAACAACATAGCTTACGTAAGAGAATAATTTCGGAGGTGAAAGAAAATGAAGACTGCAGATTTGGGCGAACTTCTTAAGACAAACGCTTATCCCGGAAGAGGAATCGTAATCGGAAGAAGCGAAGACGGTAAAAAAGCCGTAACAGCATATTTCATTATGGGAAGGTCCGTTAATTCCCGTAACCGTGTTTTCACGGAGACTGAAGACGGCATCAAGACGGAGGCATTCGATCCTTCGAAGCTTTCCGATCCCCATCTCATCATTTATTCACCTGTCAGAGTCCTTGGCAACAAGACCATCGTAACAAACGGTGACCAGACAGATACCATCTATGAGCTCATGGACAGGCAGTATACATTTGAGCAGTCCTTGAGAGGCAGAGAGTTCGAAGACGATGCTCCGAACTACACGCCCCGTATATCAGGCATCATGCGCGTAGAGAACGGCACATACAATTTTGCCATGTCCATCTTAAAGAGCGCTGACGGCAACCCCGAATCATGCGAGAGACATACTTTCACATATTCCAACCCGATTCCCGGAACAGGAAGATTCATCCACACATACATGGGTGACGGTAATCCGCTTCCTTCTTTCGAGGGTGAGCCTGAGAAGGTTGCTATAAGCGGTGACATCGACACATTCACGAACAATGTCTGGAACTGCCTCAATGAGGATAACAAGGTTTCTTTGTTCGTCAGATTCATCAATATCGATGACGGTACTTACGAGACAAGGATCGTAAACAAGAACGTTAAATAATCCCGCCTTAAGCGGTAACAGGAGGAAATAATAAATGTCTAGTGAAATGGCCCTTAAATACGGCTGCAACCCCAATCAGAAGCCTTCGCGCATCTTTATGGAAAACGGTTCCGACCTTCCGATCGAAGTATTGAACGGAAAGCCCGGATATATCAATCTGCTTGATGCTTTTAACGCGTGGCAGCTCGTCAAGGAGCTCAAAGCAGCTACCGGAATGCCTTCTGCAGCTTCATTCAAGCATGTTTCACCTGCCGGTGCCGCAGTGGGAAGACCTCTTACAGATACAGAAGCAAAGATCTATTTCGTTGACGACTTAGGCGAGCTTTCTCCTATCGCTTGTGCATATGCGAGAGCAAGAGGCGCGGACAGAATGTCTTCTTACGGTGATTTCGCTGCTCTTTCAGACACATGTGATGCTGTTACCGCGAACATGCTCAAGCGCGAGGTCAGTGACGGCGTCATTGCTCCCGATTACACACCCGAGGCTTTGGAGATCCTTAAGTCAAAGCGTAAGGGAACATATAACGTTATCAGGATCGACCCTTCGTACAAGCCCGAGCCCATCGAGCGCAAGCAGGTTTACGGCGTAACTTTCGAGCAGGGAAGAAACGAGCTTGATATCAACAAGGCTCTTCTCGAAAACATCGTAACCGTCAACAAGGATATCCCTGATGACAAGAAGGAAGATCTTCTCATCTCGCTCATCACACTCAAGTACACACAGAGCAATTCTGTCTGCTATGTTAAGGACGGACAGTGCATCGGTATCGGTGCAGGCCAGCAGTCAAGGATCCACTGCACAAGACTTGCAGGCAATAAAGCTGATATCTGGTGGCTCAGACAGCATCCGAAGGTCATGGGACTTCAGTTCGTTGATGATATCAGCCGTCCCGTCCGTGACAATACCATCGACGTGTATATTTCCGAAGAACATGACGATGTTTTAAGAGACGGAGTATGGCAGACGCTTTTCAAGGTCAAGCCTGAGGTTCTGACCATGGAAGAGAAGAAGGAGTGGATCGCCAAGAACACTGATGTATCCATCGGTTCTGACGCTTTCTTCCCGTTCGGCGACAACATCGAGCGTGCATATAAGAGCGGCGTTAAGTATATTGCCGAACCGGGCGGTTCAATCCGTGACGATAACGTCATCGAGACATGCGACAAGTACGGTATGGCTATGGCATTTACGGGAATTAGGCTTTTCCATCATTAATTCAAAAGAACTGTTTAAATATTTATGTCAAAAGGCTGTCTCAATGAAAGAGACAGCTTTTTCTTATGATAGTCTGAGAGTTCTAAGTTAATGTCTGAATAATGCCCCTTTACTTAGACGTTAACTTAGACATCGCAGTTTTTTGCCTTGTAATTCTAAGTTGTAGTCTAAGTAATCCTCCGTTACTTAGACCACCACATAGAAATTGTATCTTTCACTTATTGTTACAGTCATGGTAAAACTAATATATCTTTGTGATAACAAAACACTATCAGGGGGATTGAAACATGGCTGAGAACGAAGGAACAAAGGCTCTGGAAGTAAGAGAAGAAAAGACAGAAGAGACTGTTGCCGCCAAGACTGGAGCCGCTTTGGATGCAAAATCCGCAAAGGAAGATTTTTCCGAAATGAGCGACCGCGACCTCATGATCGCACTTCTCAAGGAACAGAAGAAGACCAGCAGAAGATCTCTTATCACTGCATCGGCACTTGTTGTTATCTGCCTTATCGTAGGCATAGCCGTACTAATCGTTGTTCCCTCGGTAATATCGACACTGAACAATGCTTATAAAGCATTGGACGGCATACAGAATGTCGTTACTAATGCCGATAAGGCGATCGCTTCCGTTGAGAGTTCTCTGGACGGTATCGATGAGATGGTAAAGAACGTCGATAAGGTCGTAGTGGATAACACCGAATCAGTAAAAAAGACTGTTGACAGTATGAGCAGCATTGATGTTGCCACCCTCAATAAATCGATCAAAGAGTTAAGTGAGATAATCGAGCCTCTGGCCAAATTCTTCAGACGCTGATATCAGGTCTGTTTAGGTGCAACCGGCTGGGAGGTGCCGGAGTCCACGCGGAAACGCTTCATGTAATATGCGCGGTCGCCGACATCGGCAACCCAGTATGCGTATTTGTTGGCTATGCCTGTATAGCTTCCGGAATGCCACATGTATGGCCCCGGTTTGATATCTGTATCTTTTTTGCCCTTGTTCTTACCCCTGAAATATTCATATTCCATGAGCGAGCACTGCTGAACACCGGAGTAGATGGCGCAGTGAATGGGCTTCTTATTCTTGTTGTAGAAGATGACGATGTCACCAGGTCTGCAGTAAGTTGTGATCCATTCATTGAATTCTTCTTCGGGCATTTTGCTTATCTTTTTGTTCCAGTGCTTTTTGACGACCTGCTTGAGCTTGGTCTGGGCAACGGGTCTGCATATTACGGTTCTGCCGTGAGAATCAGTGTAAACGAAATTGCTCGACAGCAGGGATTCCAGAGCACTTAGGCCGATCCATTCGTTGAGTCTTGCATATTTGTTCTTCTTGTTGGCTTTGCCGAGATCATTTCCGAGCGCTTCTATAAGGACCTGGGCGACAAGTGCATCGCATCTCATATCCTTGTATTCGGTGCGGTTGTAGTATTTCGCGCGGCGGAGTACCTTGGATGCAAAACCGTTGCTTTTGCCGTTTGAGGTTATCCTCCAGTCGCTGACACCTGAATTGGTGCTTGCGGAAACAAATTTATATCCGATCTTGGTCTTGACCTTGTTGAGCTTGCCCGGGGCAGGGCTTCCTTTCCTGACCAGTGCGATCTGGATGGCTTCGATGCGCCTGCCGATGCCTCTGGCTCCTGCGGCTTCTCCGTTCTTTGACCAGTTGAACCAGCCTAGACCGTTGATATAAGTTCTGTAATAGATGTCATAGTGTAAAGCAACGTCACCGGTCAGCTTGATTTCGATCGCTTCCATTCTCCTGGACTGCTTCGCGGTACCTGCCATCTCACCGTTATAGGTCCAGTTCTGCCATCCTGTCGCACCGCTGACCATTACTCTGTAAGCAATGCCGCCGGTGTATTCGTTGCTTGAAAGAGAGAGCTCGATGGCTTCCATGCGGAGGTTTTTCCCGGGACGGCCGGTGTAGTGGTTGGAATAAGTCCACGAACCGCCCCAACCGTATTTCTGCATATAGCTTCTGAAATGAATCTCTGTAGCGCCGTATTTTTGGTCTCTTTTGACCAGCATGACGCGGATCTCTTCGATCCTTCTGGCTTCGGAAGCGCTTCCCGCGAGAGCGCCGTCGCAGACCCAGCCCTGTCTGTCTTTATGCAGATCGGTCCAGGCTGAATACCAGATACCGTATTCGTTGGCAAGATCGCCGGTCAGTCTCATCTGAATTCCGGTTATCTGGTTTGGCATGGTCAGAAAGCCTGTCATAATGCCGTTGGAAGTCCATGGCTGCCAGCCTTTCCTGTTAACGTAGATACGGTATTCGAGTGAACCGGAGACGGATCTGTCGTTCATCGAAAGACTGAAGTTGACCGCCTGAAGGCCTTTTCCGCTTTCTCTTTTACCGACGGTAAGGATGCCGGATTCGTATTCGCCGATGGAATAACCGATGGTCTTGGCGATCGAAGTGCCGGACATCTTATAGGGACTGTCCGCAGAGACGGTCTCAGTAAAAAACGCAGAAAACAGACCGACTGTTATAAACAGCGTGAGAAGGAAGGTCAATGTTCTTTTCAGAAACGACTTCAACAAGAGTACCCCGGTTATAAAAACGCCCCGGAAAGAGATTTACCGGGGCAGGTTTTCTTGGAGCCAATGGTGGGAATCGAACCCACGACCTATTCATTACGAGTGAATTGCTCTACCCCTGAGCCACATTGGCATACTAAAGAAATATATATGTTTAACCTATTTATGTCAAGCAAATCTACTTTTTATTGTTTTTATTTATTTGAGTTATAATTATTTTAACGGGAGGTATTGCAAGTGTACTTGAAGAAAACCTGCGCTGCGGCTTTGGCTTTGTGTCTTACATTGCTCTTGGGATCTTGCCGGAGAGAATCTGACGTGTTTCCGCAGCTTGATGAAGTGCCGGGCAGTACCAAACAGACCGAATCAGAGACGACTGCGAAAAACAAGGGAACTGACGGTATCAGGAACCTCAAGGTTGCGCTCCCGTATTCCGATGATACGGTAAGATGCCTTTCGGCGATGTTCTATTACAAGAACAACGGGATCTGGGACAATTCTGTTTCCGGTTCCGATGTGAATATTCCGACTCTGATGTCCGCTTCAACAAACTATGTTATCCAGAATATCGGCGTTACCAATGACGGTGCCAGCCTTGAGAATCTGAACGGATGGAAGGAGACCGGGGAAGAGCCGGATCTTTTCCTTGTTTCCGATACACAGTCGGCTTCAGAGGCAGGCCTTGTCTCTGAATTGAGCGTTTACGCTTCACGCAACAAGAACATAGACGGGGCAAAGATCTTTGCTGCTTCGATGTCAAACCAGCTCGAAGGCGGGAAACTTTACGGTATTCCTCACTATTGCTCTGCCACGGTCATTTTCGGCAACAGGGATTATATTCCCAAAGACGGAAGGCTTCAGGCTAAATACACGACGGAAGACCTTTCCAAGTATCTGGAGCTGACAAACACCTCATATAAGTGCGTTCCGATGGCTTCCGCTTATAAGCTCGTTCCTTATCTCGGCTCGTGCTTCTCGGATGACCGCGCGGTATCTTACATGCTGAATGAGGAATACAGGATCGATAAGGAGAAGGCTGAGCCCGTTATCAGTTCTCTCACAGGCTACGTTAAGAAGCTCTACGATTCCAAGCTTTCCATCAATACCGGCAAGGACGGTGCAGATCCGGTGTTCTCCAGAAACGCTGCACTTTGGGTCGATTCCTCGGCAAGCTGCAGGACATGGGAAGAGTACTATCCCGCGAAGCTCTATTTTCTGCATCTGCCTTGCAGCAGCCCTGCAAATCCCGTCGTTCCGTACCTGAGACCTTATTCGCTCTGCGTATCCAAAAAGTGTGAAGACCAGCAGTTTGCGGTCGATTTCGCTTCCTTCATCTCTTACGACGAAGATGCCCAGCTCCTGATATACAGGATGGAAAACATGGAAGGCCTGCTCCCGCTGGTGCGGTCGGCAAAGGTTTGGAATATGGCCGCCAATGAGGGAGCCTTCGGTTCTATGGTATCGGATTTCCGGCAGTCGATGGATAATGCCGTGTATTGCCCGGGAAGCTTTGACAACGTGCTTTTCCGCAAGACAAACGAGTACACGATATCGTACTTTACGGGCGGAAATGAGAGATTCTACGCGGAGGCGTGCTATGGATAACAAGATCGAGCTTCGCAGTATCCATATCAGGGACAGCGCGGTGCTGAGGACCCGCGGTCTCATGGAAGGCACTCTGTCGCTTATCGAAGATGACATCAGATCTTTCGGGCGCGGCAGTTCCGGCGAGGCTCTGATCGCTCTCAAGAATGAGGAGATATATGCGATGGTCAAGCTTTTCAGGCCTGACCGCAAAATGTGCAGGGCACATCTCGAATTTGTTTTTACCAAGGATGCAAATGCCGATACTCAGAGTGCGATAGTGGACAGGCTCCTGAAGTATTGCTTTTTGGAGCAGTTCTATCACAAGGTCACCGTCATTTGCGACAGCGAAAATGAAGGCCTTGAGAGGATAATCCAGGGCGCAGGCTTCGTTCAGGAAGCTGTCTTAAGGGACGAGGTCAGGAAAAAGACCGGGTTCATCGATTCAGGATTGTTCTCGATGCTCTCATATGAATATCCCGAATATAACGTATGTTTCGTTCCTTTCGAGCGAGGCGTGGCAATGGTTTGCGGAGGCAACAGTTATATAGACAGGATAAAGCTTTTCCATTACGGTCAGAAGATCGAGAATGACAGATTTGCCGAGAACGTGGCTGGTGGCCTGGGTCTTCTGGATGAATCGGGAGCTTTAGCGCGCAATGACGGCAGATATGCCATCGACGAGGAACAATATGGTTATCTGCCAATGGAAGTCGGCAGAGCGAGCATGCAGCTTGCGGAGTATTTCTCCAGCAGCAGAGCGGGATTTGACGTGAATATTAAGTTTACTCAGGGCACCGAGTTCCAAAGAGAAGTCTGGAAGGCGCTTTGCAGCATCCCTTACGGGGCAACCGTAAGTTACGAGGATATAGCAATGACATTGACCGGCGGTGATAAGGCCAAGGCGAGAAAGATAACGAGAGCGGTAGGAGCCGCGTGCGGAGACAACCCGATCTCGGTAGTGGTTCCGTGTCACAGGGTTATCGGTAAGGACGGAAGCATTGTAGGATATTCCGCGGGAATCGACATCAAGGACTATCTTTTGCTCCATGAGAGCTTTACTGCCGTAACACCGCTGGGTTTTAAGGAGGCATAACATATGGCAAAACACGACAAGAGTCCGGTAGGGATCTCTACGATACTTAATCCCGTACCGGTCGTAATGGTCTCATCCGCGGGAAAAGATCCGGGAACAAGACCTAATATAATGACAGTTGCCTGGGCAGGCACGGTCAATTCCGAACCGCCTATGGTATCTGTGAGTATCCGTAAATCCAGGTATTCGCATAAGCTGATCTCCGAGACGGGCGAATTCGTTATCAACCTCGTTTCGAAATCACTGTGCAAACCCTGCGATTACTGCGGTGTCAGATCGGGAGCCGATGAGGACAAGTTCGCGAAATGCGGGCTTACACCAGTCAAGGCGGAAGGTCTTGAATATGCCTATGCCATCAAGGAAGCGCCTGTCTCGATATCCTGCAAGGTAAAGAGCGTGACAGAGCTTGGCTCTCACGACATGTTCATAGGCGAGATCGTTGCAGTTACGGCCGATTCCTATCTTTTGGACGATAAGGGAAGGCTCTGTCTCGACAACGCAAAACTCGTGGCTTACAACCACGGCGAGTATTTCCTCTTAGGTGAGAAGCTCGGATTCTTCGGTTATTCCGTCGCATCTGCCGATGTTTTAAAGAAAAGGATGGGCAATAAATGAAGTTCAAGGGAATAAGTAAGGCCTTTGCAGGTAAGTTCATCACGTTTTACAAAGCCGAATACGAGACAGAGAAGGGTAATCCGAAAGTCTATGAGATGGTGTCCCGTGACGGCAACATCACCGGCCTTGAGAACGGTATCAGGAACGATAAGTGTGATGCCGTGATACTCATAATCACATCTGTTGACGGTAAGAAGATCCTCTTAAACAGGGAATTCCGCATGGCCGTAGGCGATTTTGCTTTTAATTTCCCGGCGGGACTGATTGATCCCGGCGAGAGCCTTGAGCAGGCCGCAAAAAGAGAACTCTGGGAAGAGACGGGCCTTACGCTCGAAAAGATCGAGGAAGTGCTTCCTGTCAGCTATTCAGCCGTGGGGATCACGAACGAGAAGAGCTGCTGCGTGATCGGAACCGCTTCGGGCGATTTTGCGCCCAGTACTTCTGACGAAGAAGAGATCGAGGCTGCCTGGTATGACAAAGAGCAGGTAAAAGAGCTCTTAAAAGGCACCGGATTTGCTGCCAGAACGCAGGCTTACTGCTGGTGGTGGGCGAAGCAGGAGTGATCTTGTTTTTCGCAAAGAAGATTGACTAATGTTTGGCCCGAAAAGCATTTACTTTTCGGGTCAAATTATCTATTATTCTAATGTTTGTTTAAATCTTTAATCAAAGGAGTGTAATTATGGATATTTCACCACTTCAGAAGGCAAGATATGAGTATCAGCCTAAGCTTCCCGGCATGCTCAGGAACGGCATTTCCGAGATCTCCGTACAGGAAGGCGCTGCTACACAGAGTGTTGCAGATCAGGACCAGATCAAGGCTCTTTTCCCTAACACATACGGTAAGCCCGAGATCACATTCGTTAAGGGCGCGAACACATCAGCTGCTAAGAAGCAGGTTGTAGGTGTTATCCTTTCAGGCGGTCAGGCTCCGGGCGGACACAACGTCATCTCCGGTCTTTATGACGCTCTTAAGGCTACAAATCCTGAGAATAAGCTCCTCGGCTTCAAGAAGGGACCTGACGGACTTCTTAAGAACGACTATGTTGAGTTCGACGACAAGTTCATCGACGCATACAGGAACACAGGCGGTTTCGACATCATCGGTTCCGGCAGAACAAAGCTCGAGACAGAAGAGCAGTTCAACACTGTTGCTGAATATGCAAAAGAGAACGGTCTCACCGCTATCGTAATCATCTGCTACTCTCGCTGAATACATGGCTGCAAAGAACACAGGCATCCAGGTCATCGGCTGCCCCAAGACCATCGACGGCGACCTCAAGAACGAGGACATCGAGGCTTCTTTCGGCTTCGATACAGCTACAAAGACATATTCCGAGCTCATCGGCAACATCGAGCGTGACGCTAACTCGGCAAAGAAGTACTGGCACTTCATCAAGGTCATGGGACGTTCTGCTTCCCACGTTGCTCTTGAGTGCGCTCTTGAGACACAGCCTAACATCTGCCTTATCGGTGAGGAAGTTGCAGCTAAGAAGATGTCTCTCGCTGACATCACAAACCAGATCGCTGATTCCGTTGAGAAGAGAGCAGCTAACGGCGACAACTTCGGTGTTGCCATCATCCCTGAGGGTATCGTAGAGTTCGTTCCCGAGTTCTCCGCTCTCATCGCTGAGATCAACGAGCTGTTAGCAGGCGAGAAGACAGCTCAGTTCAACGCTCTTCCTGACTGGAACGCAAAGTATGAATTCATCAAGGCAGGCCTTTCCGCTGACGCTTTCAAGGTTTTCGATATCCTTCCCCAGGGCATCCAGCAGCAGCTCTTCCTTGAGAGAGATCCTCACGGCAACGTTCAGGTATCCCTCATCGAGTCCGAGAAGCTCTTCTCCGAGATGGTTAAGAACGAGCTCGCAAAGAGAAAGGAAGCCGGCACATACAAGGGCAAGTTCGGCGCTCAGCACCACTTCTTCGGTTATGAAGGCCGTTGCGCATTCCCTTCCAACTTCGACTCTGATTACTGCTACTCTCGCTGAATACATGGCTGCAAAGAACACAGGCATCCAGGTCATCGGCTGCCCCAAGACCATCGACGGCGACCTCAAGAACGAGGACATCG
>CACYMP010000009.1 GCA_902775565.1 Oscillospiraceae bacterium | reverse complement strand
TTCTCCTAAGCGAAAGGCCAGCGGTTCGAATCCGCTCACGATCACCAAGTAAAATCAGGGCTTTCGGGTTTTTCCGAAGCCCTTTTTCACACCCTAGGAGTGGTTGAAGACGCTTGAGGATTTTGAGGACGTTATTCAGTCCACTCAGCTTATTTACGTAATTAATAATCCTTCACCTATACGTAATGTGAGAGTGCAGAACAGTCTGATTGAAAAGAGTTGAATAAGGCTGCTACATTAATATTTCTTCATATCATGCGCCTATCTAATCAAACCACTGTTTTTCAAAATCCTCAAAATCAATTAAACGATGCATCATTTTGGGAGCATTATTTAAGCAAAAGTTTTCATACAGATCATGTGGACCTGCCCCCAAGTATGGACAAATCATCTATATTCAGCCTTGGTGCAAATACCCCCGGATAAATTCCATCCGAACATAGACGAATTTTCAATTTTTTACATCCTGTAATGTCAAAAGAAAGCTGTTTTGTTTTAGTATTGAGTGTAATATTGGTATCCTTGTACAGCAGTTTGTCATCGGAATATATGTAAATGCATCCCGGTTTCCCATTTGTATTTAAGCAGTCATTGCACACACCGACATATAAATCCAACGTTATAGATTTGAAATCCTGGGGATTAATTTTCATCCATCTATTTCTATCAACCGGGTCTGTCCAGATAGTTTTGTTATCAAACTCCCAAACAAGTGTGATGTCCTTACTATAAGAACTTATAGACCATGGATACAAAATGCCGTCACGACACCCTGAAGCTGCCGGTCCACCAAGGGAGTCATTGCCTACAGTCGGCACACCTATCAACCATATATCTGCTGGATATATATCTTGTATCGCCCGTGTTGTATTTTCAGTGACTTTAGTAGTCTGCTTGGTTTGACTTTCAATGTTGTGAGTTGCATTTGCGGAGATACTAGAGAGGGTACCTTGACTAGTGCTCGTCGTAGCAGATTCGGACTCAACTGAAGTTTTAGTTCGTTTCGGTAGAGGATATTTTAACTGCTTTAAAATTCTATCTACTTCGGATCTGTTGTGATCAGAATCCACAGTCGTATAAACTATAATTACGGTGTCTTTTTTACAGTACCACCCACCGTAGTAATACTTAAAGACAAGATGATCCTCTTTGGTTTCTCCATCTATCATGAAGTAGCTAAAATCTTTGTCAAATTTCGCCTGTATGATGTCCCCATACGCCTTATTTTCATAGCCTTCATAGAGTCCTTGAAACCAATTCAATGCGGCATACTCATCAGTGCAAATGTCAAGAGAGGCCATTAGTTCTAGATTATCCTTGGAATAAACCACTTGAGTTTGGCTGATACGTATATTTGCCAGAGTCGCCCCTACATCTGCTTTTATAAGAGCATCTCTGAAAGACTCCGGGTTATATGAATTAGAGCATGCCACCGCCGAGAATATCAAGACTCCCAATATACCTAGCGATAAAATGATTTTTGATACATATTTCAATTTGATAGGTTTCAACAACATATTATTATTCCCTGAATATTTTGAATCACACATCTAGTTGCGATAGTTCCATAGGTATTACGAATTTAAAAGCATGAATTTGATAAAAATATGATGTGCGACTTCAGTAATTCAGTTGCCTCTTCTTTTGTCCTGATACTTACAATTGATTTCATATGACCGTCACACCTAATAGTGATATTATGTTGAACGATGCATCATTTTGGGAGTATCGCTCAAACAGTAGTATTTTAAGGCTTTTTAGCACTCTGCTTATTGATTATCATATCATAATGTAGCAATGCGTATCAACGATTTGTTCCTGATAATGTAGGTATCGCCTGTTTTCATTGTGATTTTTTCATATTGCTTTTCGGTAGATTTTAGTTGGTGTGAAGTTTTCTTCCGTGCGGAAAATGAAATAAGCGATACAATCACATATTTCAATATCACGCCTAAAATGCTTGCATTTTTGACAGATGCGATTGTTTTGACATTGTGTTTTTGATAATGACGTGGTATTCCTCTGTTTCGATTTATATGATAATGTTCATCAAGAATGATTCGGAGGATTACTATTCCAATTAGGAACCCCTTTGTTGATCAACGAATAAAACAGATTACTATGAGGAAAAAAATGAAAAGAACAACTATAGTTTCAGCAATGATCTGCCTGTCGCTTCTGGTCTCAGGCTGTGTCGGAAAACCAAAAGCATTGTCGAGCGAGGTTCACGTTTCAACGAACGGAGCTGCCAAGACGGAGACCGCAGCGGGTTCTCACGATGTCAAAGTCGAGGAGCTTTCCAAGGATTCTTACACTGACGAATACAAAGAAACACATACAAGCGTGTATCCCAAACTCATCGTTGACGGGAAGGAAGCAACTGAGATCAATGAAGAGCTCAGAAGCTATATCCAGAAGACATATCCGCTTAGAGAAAAGACAGAATACGGTTATTTGGAAGGCTATGAGGTCAGCTATAAGTGGGGCGTTAACGGCAACGTTGTGTCGATCGTCATCAAATCAAGCGCTATAAGCTCAGACTACTTTACCACCGAGGCATTCAATTACGATCTGGATACACTGACCCCATTAGCTGACAGCGAAGTTGTAAAGCGCCTTGGCATGACCGATGATGATTTTTTCAAAAGACGGCAGAGGTTCTGAAGAAAGAGTACGGAAACATCTTGGATTTTGATCTCGATAAGACACTTGCATCGGTCGATTACGACCACATAACGCCTTTCATTACTTCTGAGGGGAACCCGGGTGTTGTTATAGGCATCTATTTTGCTGCCGATTCGCAGTTCGGAGGCTTAGTGAGCGCAAGGTGCTTCGACATTAAGACGATGGAGCGCATATAGCGGCATTCGGCATCTTTATGCTGATCAATGTATACATTCGTGACTGTTGGTGGGACAACGATCCTGATGTCAACTGCAATGATATAATAGCTCCATGGAACTGATAACAAAGAGCAAGCGCCCGGGAATGAATTGTTCTATCGATGTCTTCTTTGAGGAGACTAAAGGATTTTCTGCGTACATTAACGACAGGAATACCTATAAGCTGATGCTTGTTAAATCAGGTCATTTTGTTATTGAGGAGAATGGCGAATACAGAGTCATTACTGCGCCTGCCGGAATCCTTATAAACGAGAAAGCTGATTTCAAAGTTATATCCGAGAACGGCGTTGTTACCAGAACATTGTTTTTCAAGCCGACTTTCATACGTGAGGAGTTTACTTTCGAAGCGATCGCTTCGGGTGAATACGATAAGCTCTTTTCGGCTGTAAAAGATGCCGGTAAGAAGACGGCATCTGAGAAGGTCTATGAATCTATTGTGGGCAACTGCGAGATCGAAGATTGTTTTCGTGATTCCATATATCAGGACTACTTATTGCTCAGTGAGTTTTTCGGCCGCGACAGAGATATAGTCTGCTACGCGCTTACCAAGCAGGAATATGATATGGTGAACAGATTGGTCATGAGTGCCAGGTATGACCTTGTCGAGCAGCCTGATAATCTCTGGATACTGCGCGTCCGGTATTTCATCATCTCAGTCCTGTTCTTGGCCACAGCGGATTTCTATATTAACTGGAGACAGTATGAACTTTATAAAGATCCTCTCGTAGCAAAAGTATCAAGCTATTTCTGGGATCACTTAAGTGAAGAGATCACACTTGAAAGCGTATTGAAAAAATTCTCGGTCAATAAGAATACACTTAACAATGCTTTCAATAACGAGATGTCAATGTCATGCATGGCATACCTTGAAGATCTTCGTGTGAACCGCGCGAAAAAGATGCTCCAGTTAGACGATGAATCCGTCAGCGAGATAAGCCGGTTATGCGGTTATGATGATACCGGCTATTTTTCCAAAGTATTTAAAAAGCACACCGGACTGACCCCGTCTGATTACCGCAGGCAGATGAAAGGCCTGTGCTGAAATTACACGTATTTGTGCCGATTTTCCTAACTCCTGATGTCCTGAAAAATATAACATCAGGCTACAAAACATCGGGAGGAAAGAGGCATGAAGAGATTTTTGCGTTCCGTTTCTTTTATTCTTATGACGGCAGTACTGCTTGGCGGCTGCACCGCTGCACCTTTTGAGCCGCAGCATAAGACTGAGACCGAAGTAGTTAATTTATCTGACGGAATGATCCCGCTCGTTATCGAGAAGAATGTAACATACGTTCAGAATGAGCGCGGGGGAGAGTGGGCTGAAGAGTCTTCTGAGATAACAAAATGGGATATCGCCCCTGACTTCGATATCCGTGATTCTGTCTGGACTATAAAGATCGATGATGCAAAAACTCTTGGAAGCTTTGTTGACGATTCATTTAAAGGCCGTTCTGCAACTTTGTATTTCCATTTCGGTTCTGATTCATCCAATCTTCATAAGAATGTAAACGGCGGGTCTTCGATCGATCTCACTTTGAACATGACAGGTGATGTTTTGTTTATCTGCAATGGTGTTAAACAAATTTTCAACGATGCTGCGTTCAAGAAAGCAAGTGTTAAGCCTGACGGAAAAGCGTCTCTTAGTGTCGATCTCGGAAATGGAATGGCCGGGGATCTGGAGATCCCCGAGAGTGTTAAGAAGTGCAGCTGGAAGGACTTCCTCATCGCGCAGTCGACCACCTATATACCGAAGGTCTCTTTTGCAGATCTTCCGTCGATCAACGTGACTTCCTCATGCAATGTTAACGGTGTTTGGGATGCTAAGATCAAGAACACCGGAAGCGGCACGAACATTTCGCCTGATCTGACATGGGATGCTGTTGACGGAGCTTCTCAATATGCCGTTATCATGATCGACGGTACATGGCTTCACATGGACGTATTTACGGCAAAGACTTCTTTAGCTGAAGGCTCAGTCGGAAGAGGCACGCTTGGTGATGAGTATGTAGGACCTTATCCGCCGAAGGGTAACACGCACACATATACAGTATTCGTATTTGCGCTTAAGAATGAAGCGGGAAAAGTACCGCTGTCATTTGATGCGGGAAACAACAGCATTGATAAGATCTACGAAGGCCTTAATACAGATGCAAACGGCAACAAAGGAAACGTTCTGGCATACGGAAGACTGGACGGAAACTACACTTATAATTAAACGTCTGCCGAGGTTTTTCAAGGGCTCCGGGATTCCGGGGCCCTTTGTTCATGCCTGTACATACGAAAACGGAATAAATGGTGTTTTTATATGTGCGTTTTTGAAAAAAACAGAATAATTTTGATGAAACGCACGTATAATTTTCGGGAAATAAGGCTTTTCGTATGTACGGCAGACCGGAAAAGTCAGGATTTTGACCTGAACGCACATATAAAAATGACGAAATCTGCGTTTTCGTATGTACTGGTTCGTTTTGTTGTAATAAACAACTAGGCAATATAGAAACGATATCTCATTTCGTGAGCATCTTCATTACGTTGTCTCTGAGCTTGGCGTGGTTTTCCAATATGTAGTTCTTTATCTGATTGCCTTCGGATCCGCTGACTCCGACGGTGCTTGTGCCGCCATTTTCGGTGCTGTAGTATGTGAGCTCCACGTCAGCGCAGATTATCACGTTCCACTCAAGGTAATACATCGTGTATGCGATCATGTCGTAGGTGTCGGGCTGTCTTGAGATAAACCAGTTCGCACCGGACTGATTTTCCTCCTCGGTTTTGCTCAGACAATAGTCTTTCCATATATTGTAATAGCTGCGGGCATCGGAAGAAGACTCAAAGACCATGTAAGATGCCTTTTGGTCCATTTCGTGTTTTCCTTTGCCATTGGAGTAATAAGTCACATCGACATAACGGAAATCACGGAGGTCTCCTCTATAGCCGGAAGACTGCCTTGCATGCCATCCGGAATATGCCGCGCGATCCCTGATCTTCAATTCTTCAAGATCGTATTTTTCCGAGCAGGAAGTAAGAAGAACTGCCATTACCAGAACTATAACCGTAAAGATCCTTCTCATGAGAGATCCTCCTTCAGATTGCGGAGCAAAGGCCGTAACGTTATGCGTGACTTCCTCAAATATAACACGAAAATACAGTTTGTTCTTATTTGAAGCATAACTCATTGCTAAAGTGCTGCTTTTAGGCAAAAATGAGGCATACTCCCGATGCGGTTGACAATTGTAACCTCACCGTGTTAGATTAAGCTTGCTTAAGCTACAACTGTAAACTGCTTTTGGAGGTTTATTTCATGTCTGATAATCTTGCCAGCAAAATCACTGATTCCGAACTGGAGGTCATGAAACTGCTGTGGCACGCAAGTGACGCTCTGCCTGTTACGGAAATCCGTGAACAGCTTCAGAGATCAAAAGGATGGGAGCCTGCGACGATCAAGACACTGATCTCAAGACTTGTGTCAAAAGGCGTTGTACGTCAGGAAAAACGTAATGTTTACTACTATTCTCCGGTCATCTCGGAAAAGGAATACAGTTCATGGGCCACTAAGGATCTCATTACCCGTATCTATAACGGGAAGGCCAGTGATCTGATAGCTTCTCTCGTAAGTTCGAACGGTCTTACCAAGGACGATATTGCCGAACTGAGGGAAATGTTCAAGGTGGAGGAATAACTAATGAAAACTATTCTTGTGCTGACTCTCAGCGGCAGTGTACTGACACTGCTTCTAACGGTTCTGCGCTATACTTTCCTGCGCAAGATGCCGAGTACAGTCTATTACTATGCGTGGCTTCTGGTGCTTTTGCGTTTTGCATTGCCCCTTCCGGGACTTGTTCCCGCATCGGCTGAGAAGGCGGACGAATTGCCCGCCGCTCCGGCTGCTTATGTAAGAATTGACAGCCGGGAGAACAGTGATCACGATACGGAGATCATTAAGAACGAAGCCGCGAAAAGCGGAACAAATGAATCAACCGGATCAAACGAATCACACATTGCACTTAATGCAACGGAAACAAAGGAGATGACAGTCACAGAGACAGCACCTAAGGCTTCGTTTTCCATTGATTGGAAATCTCCTAAGCTCTGGCTCTCGGTGTGGGCGGTCGGCGCGGTCATGAGCATGGCGGTCACGGTTCTTTCTTATCTCAAGTTCAGCTTCGGCCTTAAGAGGGATCTCATGGAACCCGACCGCTTTACTAAATCAGTATATGCATCGATCCCCGGCAGAAAGCCTGAACTCTATTTTTCGGATTCAGCCCGCACACCCATGATGCTTGGCATTCTCAAGCCGAAGATCGTGCTGCCTATGCGTGAGTACAATGAGGAAGTGCTTCTCAACATCCTCCGTCACGAGCTTACGCATTACCGCCGCTTTGACATGCTCTACAAGTGGGCAACGGCTGTAGTCCTTTCTGTTCACTGGTTCAATCCCATGGCCTGGTTTATACGCAGGGAGATCAACCGTGCGTGTGAGATGAGCTGCGATGAGATGCTTCTGCGTACCATGGACAAAGACGAAAAGCAGTCTTACGGAAACACGCTCCTTTTAATGGCAGCATCAACAGCTCTGCCTTCTGCCGTTGTCGCTACTACTTTCGCAACAGAGAAGAGGAATCTCAAAGAAAGACTCGTTCAGATAATGAACTATAAGAAAAGCGGCACAAGGCTTCTTGCAGCGGTCCTTTCAGTCGCACTCCTGACAGGATGCGGAGTTGTTGCCGGTCCTGTCTCAAGAAGAGCTGCAGAAGCTCAGGCTGCCGCGCCCAAGGTTGAAGGCAGCGTTGTCAAGGTAAAGACCGTTGACGAGTTCCTGAAAGCGATCGCTCCCAACACAGTGATCGAACTTGCCGAAGGCGAATACGATCTGAGCAAGGCATCAGATTACGGGAAAGAAACAGGCAGTGACTACTATTCGTGGAACCACGAGGTCGGCGCCGGCGGAAACGAGGCCGAGCTGATCATCAAGAACGTTGAAGGACTCACGATCCGCGGAGCCGGAGCAGGCAAGACAACTATTTCGGCAGTCCCGAGATATGCGAACGTTATCCGTTTCGCAGGATGCAAGGATCTTTCAGTATCAGACCTTACAGCTGGTCATACGAGGGAACCCGGTTTCTGCACAGGCGGCGTACTTTTCATGGACAACTGCGATGATTCCAATGTCGACAAATGCGGACTTTACGGCTGCGGCACAGTCGGTGTTATCGCATTCAACTGCAAAAAGCTCAATGTAACCGGCTGTGACATCTACGAATGCAGCGTTGGTGCAATTGAAGTTCATGACTGTAATGATGTTCTTGTCAGCGGCTGTGACATTCACGATCACGGAAAAAAAGAAGCGGCGATGGATCTTTTCACCGCAGACAATACAATTGGCTTTACTGTCTATAACTGCACGGTCCGTGACAATGAGAGTGAGAAACTGCTTGCTTCAAGCGGCTCGAAGAACGTTTTCTTCCTTTCAAATGAAGTAACGAAAAACACGTTCAAGGAAAGTACTTTCTATTTCGGGCAGCACGCTGCTACAGTTGACGGGTGTGTATTTGAAAGCAATTACACCAACGGCTGGTATAAGGCAGATGCAAAGATCAAAGCAAACGATATTGAAGGCCACCAGCTTGATACAGCTGAGTTCACTACCATGAAGCTTCGTGACATCAAGCCTGAGACGGTAACTTCCACTCCCGCACCGACCATGACGGCAAAGGCGGTCGCTCCAGGAACTGAAGTCAGCGTAAAGACGATCGACGAGTTCCTCAGCGCCATCGGACCTGACCGTACCATCGTTCTTGACGGAACAAACTTCGACCTGACAAAGGCAAAGAATTATGGCGGTGAAGGCACTGAGTTCTACAGCTGGGGAGATGTTGAGGACGGCTCTCAGCTTATCATCTCCAACGTAAAGAATCTGACGATCAAGGCTAAGGATCCCGATCCGTCAAAAACAACATTAGAGACCCTCCCGCGCTATGCTGACGTAATCTGCTTTGACAGATGCGAGAACATAAACGTCACTGGTTTCACGGCCGGACATACAAAAGAGAAGGGTGCCTGCATGGGTGATGTTCTCACAATGACTAACTGTAAGAACATCAAGGTCGAGAAGATGCGCCTTTACGGCTGCGGATCCAATGGAATCTTTGCTGAATTCTGTTCCGATATTGATGTCGTAAACACAGAGATCTATGAATGCAGCAGCTCGGCAGGAGTTTTCAGGGATGACATCAGGATCAGCTTTAAGGACTGCAATATACATGATATTCCGGATATTGACCTCTTTTTCAGCGATTGTGAGAACGTGACCTGGAACGGAGAAAGACACATCGGAAGTTATATGCTCTTTGAAGTAAAAGCCGACGGAACTCTCGTTCCCGATAAGGATTCGGAGGAGGTTGCTAAGGTAGCTCCTCCGGCAACGGAAGCTCCGGATGCTCCCGCCGCATAAGAAGGATACCATCGATCAGCTAAAACCGGTCCTTGCAACAAGGACCGGTTTTATATTGATGTTATAATAGCTATAACTGAAAAAAAGAGGATACAGAATATGGGAAAGATCAGCTTAAAGCCTTACAACGACTATTGTCCGCAGACATTATTTATTTATGGCACCTACGATGAACAGGGCAATCCGGATTTCGGACTGTTCTGCTGGTTCAGCTACATATGGGACACCGAGATGGGAGTCATGTGCTGCATTGGAGGCAACAAGCCTACGAAGGATAACATCAGAAGGAGCAAAGTCTTTTCCGCGAGCATCGTGACCGAAGAGCTTCTCGGCGTTGCGGACTATCTGGGAACAGTCAGCGGATACGATAAAGACAAGATGAATAAGATCAGTCTGGATATCGGCAAGGGCGCTGTGCTCGATGTCCCGATCCTTAATAATTCGCCTGTCGTTTTCGAGCTGGAGGCGACTGACTTTATCGAGAAGGACGGCAGCACCGTTATCCTCTGCAAGATGAGAAACGTCCTTCAGGATGAATCTCTGGCTTCACCTGATGAGACCTTTGAGCAAAAGCTCATGAGAATTGCTCCTGTCAGGACAACCTGCAAGCATTATTTCAGTTATCAGGGCAAAGATCTCGGAGGCTGGGGTGAAGTCAAATGAGAAAAATACTTTCAGCATTGTTGATACCCGTGTTCCTTTTCGCGTCGGCGGGCTGCGGGAAGAAGATGAGCGTTCCTGAAGCAATCAAGAGCGGTCACGGTGGTGCCGAATTGTATGTTAAAGGGGAACTGACCAATGAGATCGCCGATTCCATTAATTCCAACGATCCTGACAGGATCAGGGCACTGATGTCAGACTATGCTTTGGACCAAAGTGACTATGAAAAGGAGATAAAGCAGCTGTTTGATCTGGTACCGGACGGTTTTACTCCCCAAAGCGCATACTGTTACAGTTCGTTAAGTGATGACAAACCATGGTGGGAAGGTTATGATCTTAGAAACCAATATCTGGGCGGTCAGTTCAAATTTACCGCCGAAAACGGTGAGCAATACACTTTGTATTTCTATTGGATCAAGATCTGTGAGGCTGAGCCCGAGAAGCAGGGGATCCATCACTTCACGGTGGTAAGCAAGAAAGCCCGTGACAAGAAAGATTACACGATACGTGGAGTGGATGACAAGCCGGGAATATACTTCTACGAATAGTCTTGGATAAAGCCTGAAGGAGGTATTGCCATGGGATTGATACAGTGTCCCGATTGCGGTTCGATGATCTCGGAACATGCTCCGGCATGCCCTTCCTGCGGGTGTCCGGCCGAATACTTTAATCCGAATTTCCAGGAAATAGATGACTATCAGGATTCCGGTTCAGGAGACGGTATCTTAAGCGGGATCTTAAAGACTGCGGTAGGAGTTGCTTTGGGCAACAGCATCTCAGACAAAGGCAAGAAGAACTATATGGACAGTCCCAACTGCGAAAGGGCAAAGACCGGCAGAAGGACCAGCTGCTGGGGATGCGGTCTTTCGGACCACTGCACCATGTACAATAAATAATAGAGCGTTTTACAAAATAATTTGATATACTACCACTAACACTGAAGGCCACGCAAGATATTAGAAACGTATAGTTTCGGGGGTGTCTTATGTTTTATGTTTTGCTCTTCGCCGCGGCGTTCTTTTTCATGGTTGCTGACCGTAAGATTAGGACTTCTTCGATCGCAGGCACTTGTGTGACATCGCTTGCATGCCTTCTTCTCACGCGCAGGATCCTGACACTGACCAGGGGTACTGTTCAGGGTCCCAAAGGTTCGTTTTACACAGGGATTTTCGTGACAGTCACATTGTGCATCTTTTTGACTGCAGTCATCGTTCTGCTGCTGCATCTTCTCGGCAGCCTCTTAGGCAAAGCGATAATGCCGGCCTCGAAAGAAGATTCGTCGAACGGGATCGTGGCATCGGTTTTCTATATTGCCGGCATGTGCCTGACGTTTTGTTCCGGTCTGAACTTTATGCTGATGAGCCTGATGCTCGGATACGGAACCAAGATGTTCCCGATTGCCCTGCTTAGGAGAAACACCCGCAGGTTCAGGTTTTACATAACTGATTTTCGTGTTCAAACTGCCGGCCTTATCTTTTTCTTTGCAATATTCGCAGCCTTTTTGTTCTTAGTACTCACATTCTGTATTGTCAGGATCGCGGTCAGGAGAGGACTTTATAGGGACCTGAAAAATTGCGTCAAGCCGGATAAGAAGAACCTTAAGAGAAGCAAGGCGCTGCTTATTGGTGAGATTGTTTCCGGAATCGGAGTGCTCGGGACGACGTTGATCGCCGTCATAGGGCTTCTGACATCGAAGGGGAAAGCCAGGATCTACTTTTTCGACGGTTATGATTACACGAAAATACTAAGCGGACTCGCTCTGGTTCTTATGCTGGCAGGAGCGGTACTCCTCATTATCGGCCTGATAACCCTTCTGGCAAAGAAACAGGCGAAGTTACAAAAACTGAATATCTATATCTCCTGTGTCCTTATCTTACTGTCATGCTCGTCATCGGTGGTCTTGATACTGAATGCAATGAGATATCTGTTAAAGATCCACTGAGAACCGAAGCATTTTTAAAGGAGGTGCATTATGGGTAAAGTGAGAAGAACGTCATCAATAGTACTTGTTTTAGTAATGGTTTTTATGACCGCATCATGCGGAAAGTCCAAGGGATCAGGTTCCGGAGTCGGCAACAAGATGATGATCTACGCTGCCGATCATTCCGATGAATATGTGGGCGCTGCAAAACAGTATTTCGATGCGAGCTTCGTGACATCGTCAGATCCGCAAACTGAAGAGTTGACCAAAGACAATAAGATCGGTTTTGTTGCAGTAATATCATCCGATGAGAACATATTGAAACGCAAGCCCACAGACGGACGCCAGTTTACAGCTCTCGTTTTCGATGACGGAAGCAGCAATATCAAGGTGGCGCTTATGTACCGTATGGGTACTACGGACAAATGCGTGGCAAAGGGAAATGTCTCGGGAGGCGCACTGCTGCTGACCAACTCTTTTGAGATCAATGCAGCCGGCATCAACGACTATTCAAAAAGAGCGGAATTCATCTTTAAGAATGTGTTCGAGCAGGCTGAAAAGGTTAAATAACGTCCCGGATAAACATGGAGATAACTACAGAAAGACTGATCTTGAGGCCGCTGGGACCTAAGTATCTTGCGACCTACAATGAATATGCGATGAGTCTCGAGAATGCGAGATACATGTGCTTTCTTCCCGTGGAAGACGAGAAGGAATCACTTGAATTTCTCAAGGCGGCTGAAGAGGAGTGGTCAAAACCCGCTCCGAAGTATTATGAGTTTGCCGTTATCCACAACGGTGTCCACATCGGCGGGATCAGCGTTCATATGGAATACGGCAAACCCGTACTCGGCTGGATAATCAACAGAAAATACCAGGGTCAGGGCTTTGCCTACGAGAGCGCCAAAGCGGTGATGGACTATTTCGCTGCCAATCTGGGCATCAGGTATTTCTGCGCATACTGTGATACCCGGAACACGGCATCTTTTAAGCTGATGGAAAAGCTCGGAATGAAAAGAGTACATGAATCCGCCGGCCGCAAGAACCGGGCATCATCAGAAGAAGCATCTGAATATAAGTATGAGATTGAGATGCCGTGACGGGCAGGCGATATCACTTGGTCTTCTCAAGGTGTCCTGAGCCGGCCACAAACAACGTATCATCTTCCCAGCCGTAACCTATATCCTTACCAACCTTATTTGTGACCCATTCTGTGATCGTATTATCCGTTTCATATGTGGTCCTTAACTCTCCTTTGGGAGAAGGAGATCCATCGACATAAAGGATCTGGCATGGCACGTCGGGGACATCAGCCTTTTTATCTCCGTAGTTGATGTGGGCTGTTCCATATCCTTCGACCCAAGCGTATATATGCTTATCAGGTGTATTGGGATAATCCGTAAGATCCGCCCAGATAACAGGCCGGACTCCGCCGCAGCGTTCTTCAAGACTACAGCCTCTTGTGCAGTCGACGTCGGCCCCGCCGTTGGCTACAGGATTGCCGTTGGAACCATAATAGACGACATATGATGCGGTATCTGGAGTGCGGCCGGGCGTTCTCAGCCACCAAAGGAAAAATGTGTCGTTCGCTCTTTTCTCCTTTGCTATAGCGTATTTCGTTCCTTCACTCATTATTCCCTTTGTCGTTGCAAAATACTTCTGAAATTCCGTAATACTGAGAATGAAAACGTTGTCCTTGGTGTCATTGCCCGGTGCAGTATCGTATTCCGGATTCTTATCAGCAGTAACGGACGCATTGATTATATGAGCCTTATCTTCTTCATCAAATGCGGATTCATAGAAGGATCCGTTAAGCCATTTGCGCAAGGAACAGGTCTCCCATGTAACGTCAGCCTTTTTCGTGTTGTAGGGCTGCTGGTCGAGTGCCATTCTGCTGATCAGCAGAACTTTATCGCCTTGCCTGTCAAGAATGATCCATTCGATATCCTCTTTGCCGTTAGATGTTTTATTGTCCTGCTCATACTTTCCAAACGTAATGACATCGCCGATACGGTATTGAAAACTCTTGTTTTCAACCGACATGACGGCCTGCTCTGTTGTGGAAGGTGCCTCTGTGGTTGTCTCCGTGGCAGCCGTTGTTGTCTGTGAATCTTCCGGCGTTGTCTCTACGGATGCGTGATTGCATCCGGCTGCGCTGACAGTCAGCGAAACGCTCAGCACTGTTGAAAGGATCCTTTTAGCAGTAGTGTCTTTCATTTGAATCTCCTTGTTAACGGTTCCTTGCCCCACATAAGAATAATAGATAAATAATCATCATATAATTCCGTAACAATGTGGCAAAAAACTTTGATAATCAAGACGATCTGTGAACCTGACTTATCTGCAAAATAATATAAATTTATCGAATAACAATAAAAAACTATTGTTTTTCGTTTTAACATGGAATATAATCCACATCAGGAAGGTGAAAGGAGAGAGGTGCTTATGAAGTGTTCAGAAAGAAACAGATACAGCGAGTTCGCCGTTGCGGGATTGAGCCTGACGCTTATCACGCCGCTCCTGTTTGCTTCTGATTCTTATATTTTACTTTTGGGATTTATTACGCCCCTTGCAGGACTTATCCTTTCGGCAATAGGTGTTTTCGATGCACAGGAGAACGGTAAGAACGGAACACTTCTTGGAGCTTTCGGGTTCACTCTTGCTATTCCGCTTAACATTTTTGTATTGGGAATGGTCAGTTTGCTGTTAAATGCAAACCATTGAAGATAGGAGTATTGCTTATGACAACGACGTATCAACCTGAAAACAGCAAGCTTTCCGTTTGGGGATTTTGCCTTGCACTGCTCTCACTTGCTTTTATCAGTTCTTCGGCCCTGGTTTTTGTTGGATTACCCATGCCGATAGTAAGCATTATCCTTTGTGCCTTAGGACTTAAAGATATCCGCAAGAACAGAAAAGGGGGAAAGTTCTTCAGCATTTTCGGGATCGTTTATTCATCTGCGCTGATCGTTGTCCTTGGCGGATTGATGATGTGGGTATCGATCTGGCAAGCTTCCGGAGGAACGTAACTCAAAGTAGAGCCTGACCGCAAACCCTTGAAAACATTGCATTCTACCAACGGTCGATTGTGCCTTGAATCAAAACCTGATAGGTTTAGACTATAAAACCATCGGGAGGCGTTTTATGGGTTACCGGAAGTTTTTGAGTTTTTTGATCATGGTCGCCATGGTCGTGTCTTTTGTTTCTACATCCGTATTTGCAGACGATGCGGGAGAAGCAAAAAGCTATACGACCGAAAGCGGTATCACTCTGAATATTCCTTCGTCTTTTACAAATGTCTTATGGCCCGGAATCGATGAAAACGATCCTCTTTTGGCCGAATTAGGCATAAACAAGAGACAGGTTCTGGGTATGTACAACCAGGGAGGGACCGAAATACAGGCTTCAAGAAGCATTGAAAACGATGACGACTGCTTTATCATGTTCATCATGTTCGAAATGAACACGCCTTCAAATCTTAATAAAGGATATGCCGATTGGATCCGTGCGATGACACCTGACAGTTTCGGAAACACTGAAATGTTCGGGTATGGCATGACGGAAATAAACGGCGTTCCCGTTTACAGGATCTTCAGCCAGACTTCCGGAGATACAGTATTAAGACTGCACCAGTACAGTGTTTTAACCAAGTCGGGCAAGATGCATCAGATGAATTTCATGCTGATCCAGAACTCGGAGATCAAAAGGGATGGCGTGGTTCCGTTCACCGATGAAGAATGCAAGGTGTTTGATGAGGCTACAGAAAGTATCATAAACTCCATTACACTTTCAGAAGGACTCGCTTCCGACGTGACAACTCCCGAAGGCGCTGAACCGTTCAAGATGTCGGTCGGTGAAGAACCGGTATCCGGCCGCAGCTGTGATCTCCCCGGCGGTTTTACGCTTACCATGCCTTCAGATTTTTTCGGAATATTATGGCCCGGTATCGAAGATAACGATCCTGCTTTGGCTGAATCCGGATACACCAAAGAAATGCTCACTCAGATGTATACAAAGTCGGGTGTTGAATTTCAGGCTTCCAAAACCGTTAAAGATGTCAAATATGGAATTAATGTACTTGTATTTGAGATGGATGCACCTTCAGATCTGAATGCTTCGTTTGCCGATAAGATAATGTCACCCGGCAGCGTTAAAGCGACTGATCTTTTCGGATACGGAATGGTCGAAAAAGGCGGCGTGCCCCTTTATAAGATCGTTTATCAGTCTTCAGGAAATCCCGGTGACACGGTTATAAGACTGAATCAGTACTCTCTGATAACCGGATCCGGCAAGATGCATCAGATAAACATTATGCTGATGAATGATCCAGAGAACAAAACCGGTCAGATCCCGTATACCGAAGAAGATTACAAGCAGCTGGATGCGGTTGCCGAAAGGATAATGGGCTCTATTAAACTGACAGAAGGGCTCGCTTCCGATGTGGTAACTCCGAAAGGTGCAGAACCGTTCAAGATGCTAAACGGCGACACTTCAGCGGAAATAGGGAAAAACACCGGTTTTGTTACCGGCACATTCTTCAGGGCTATTACGTCAGTTAACATTCCGACATACATTATCCTTATTGCACTTGCGCTGCTTCTCTTTATCGGGATCAAGCCGTCCAAGCTGCGCGAATGGCAGGAAGAACCGTTGTCACTTGACAGGTCCAAGGCGATACAGGGCTTTGCGGCTGTGGCGATCATTGTGCATCACCTTGCGCAGGAACTGGCGCAGGATGCAGGTGCGATAGGATTCTTTACGGAACTCGGTGTTCTTTTCGTAGGCATCTTTTTCTTCTTCTCAGGTTACGGACTTTATACGAGCCTGAAGACGAAAGAGAACTATCTCAAAGGGTTCCTCAAAAAGCGTCTTGTGACGATACTTGTTCCTTTTTATATGTGCATCCTGGTGTTTACGGCGGCTGCGTGCATCTGTGGCACCAGGTTCACCCCGCTGCAGCTTTTGGGCGTGCTCTCCGGATGGTCTCTGATCAACCAGCACATGTGGTATATCGTCGAGATCGCTATCCTGTACCTCGCGTTCTACGTGATCTACCGCCTCATTAAGAACCGCACTGCGGCAACTGTCGTCATGGGCATATTTGTCATCGCCATGATGGCAGGAAGCCTTATGCTCGCACACGGAAAAGACATGTCTGCCAGCGGCTGGTTCCAGGGTGAATGGTGGTATAACTCCTCGTTCCTTTTCGTGATCGGAATCATAGTCTCCAAGCATTCGGATGGCCTGCGCAGGATCGCGAGAAAAGCATATGTCATCCTGCTCCTTGGTTTGGCAGCGCTTCTGGTATTGCTCGGACCTCAGACTGTGTACATGCTCAGAAGATATTCATACTGGAGCGAGATCCCCGGTGAGACGCGCGCAATACTTGATAAGTTGCGCTGCCTGTCAGTCCAGCTCCCGTGGATCATCTGCTTTGTGCTCTTCCTGCTCCTTATCATGATGAGGGTCAGATTCGGCAACCCAGTTCTCAAGTTCTTGGGTTCCATCTCGCTTGAGCTTTACTTGATCCACAATCTTTTCCTCAAGGGCCTTCATGACGGAACGATCTTCAATGTCAGGACTCCCGGAATGTATTGCATCCTTACCATCCTGATGGCCATCGGACTTGCAACAGTCATAAGCGGCGTCGACAAGTACCTGATCGCGCTCATCAACGGAAAGAAAAAGGTTTCGGGTGAGCTTGAACTGAAGGCGGGAACTCACATCCATTCGATCGATGTCATGAGGATCGTGATGGCATTTCTGGTCGTTGTGATCCACGTCCCGTTTGACGGCAAGGCAGGCAACGTCTTTATCACTTACGGAAAGACGGCGGTTCCTTTCTTCCTCGTTATCTGCGGCTACTTCCTCTACCGCGATGACAACAAGGAGATGATGAAGCGCCTTATCAAGCAGACCAAGAGGATATTCATCTTCTTCGTTGCGTCCAACCTGTTCTACGCAGCCTGCCATGCGGTCTATCTGAGAGTCACCGATGGAAGCTTTAACGGAATGCGAGAGTGTTTCACGGCCAAAGCGTTGACGGATTTTGCGCTCTATAATCTCTCGCCTTTCTCAGAGCACCTGTGGTATCTCGGTTCGCTCCTTTATGCGCTCCTCATCATGCTGCTGCTGAACAAGCTTAAGGTGATGAAGTACTTTATGTTCACGGCGCCACTTCTCGTAGCGGCTTATGTAGTTCTGTCGCACCTGGGTATCGGCACGAGCGTGCAGCTTCGAAACGCGGTCCTTGTCGGCCTCGGATACACGATGATGGGCATGCTCATAAGAAGGTTCGAAAAGAAGATCTTGGATCACAAGGCTGCGGCTCCGGTGCTCTGGATCCTGACCATCATCTGCTGCGTTACTGCAATTTTCGAGCTTAACGGCTATAAGCAGGGAATTGCAGTCCCGTTCGTCAGCTGCGAGATCCTTATCTATCTCATCGCGCTTCTCTGCCTCAAGTATCCTGACTTCGGCATGGGTACATTTGCGGAGTGGCTCGGACGCGAGTGCTCGCTCACGGTCTACATCATGCATATGGCGGTGCTGTATCTGATGCTCATGACAGGCAATGACAGCTTCTTCGGTAAATATGGAGCGGTGACGGTATTCGTCGTAACGACCTTTATCGCTGCGGTCTATAAGAGTATTAAAAATGCAATAACTGCGGAGAAGACCAAGGCCTGATCCTGCTCTTCGGGTCTTTGGATTTTTTACGCCAACTCGGTTATTATTTCCTTATCTGAGGTAATTGGTCTTAATGGACAAAGAAAAGACAGGACAACTGATAACCGAGTTGCGTAAAGAAAAGGGACTAACCCAAAAGCAGCTCGCCGAAGCCTTGAACGTAACCGACAAGGCAGTGTCCAAGTGGGAGAGAGGCCTCAGTTTCCCTGATATCTCAATGCTTGAACCCATATCCGAACTGCTGGGAGTCTCTATCATGGAGATCCTTGCTGGCGAGCGCCAGTCCGGAGACGGAACAATGACGCGCGAGCAGGCTCAGGAGCTTATCAATGCTTCCGTTGAACTGGGCGATGAAGAGATCAGGCACAAGAAGGAGAGGAGCAGACTGATAATCATAATCCTCATCATCTTAGCGATGCTTCTTGTATCGATAACGCTTAACGTGATCAGCTTACTGGGATGAGAAAGGAGAAGACGGTTTGAATCTTACGGCAGCCCTTTACATTTGTTTAGCCATTCTCGGCGCGGTCCTTTTCGCGGGATCGTCGGGAAGGTCTGCGAATGAGAAGGCATTTTTCGACCGTATATCGAGCAAAGAGATCCAAGGTGCCCTGGCTGTCTTCATCATCTGCCACCAGACCGTCATAGCATTGAATGCAGCCGGTGAAGATACCGGAGACATGATGTTCTTCTACTATTACGGCATCCTTGCGGTCGCTTTCTTCTTCTTCAGTTCGGGATTTGGTCTTATCAAGAGATGGATGACCGATGAGAACTACATCAAGGGCTTCATGAGAAGAAGGATCTTCACGGTCCTTGTTCCGTTCTTCATCTGCAATTACATCTACCTGACCGACGCACTGCTCAACAACATTACTTTGCGAAAAGCATTCGGATTCGGCGAACTCATCTGCAGCTTCTTCGGAATATTCCTGGTGAACAACGAGATGTGGTTCGCGGTCGAGATCATGATCTTGTATGTGGTCTTCCGCCTTGTTTTCGCGAAGGTGAAAAAGCCTCTTACCGGAATCCTCATCATGACCGCTGTGGTCCTTGTCATGATGACGATCGGCCTCTTCTCCGGGCATTCGGATACGGGCGTCATGTCCTACTGGTTCAAGGGCGAGTGGTGGTACAACACGATCTTCATGTTCCCGCTCGGCATGCTCTACGCGTATAAGGAAGAGCAGATCAACAGGGTCATCAGAAAGGCGTTTGTATCGATCCTGACCGCATCGGGTATTCTGGTCGTTCTCATGGATCATGTTCACAGGAATCTTGTCTCAAGGTTCATCTACTGGACCGAGTATCACGGCTCACCCAACCCGATCTTAGACAAGCTCGCAGGCCTCGGCCAGGAGACTTTGTATGAACTTGTATTCCTCATATTTGTCGTAACTCTCATGTCGCGCGTTAAGATCGGCAACCCGGTCATTAAGTTCCTAGGCAAGATCTCGCTTGAGATAATAATGCTGAACTATCTCTTGATCGATAAGCTCTATTTCCTGTACGTGCAGTACGGCATCGGGGTCTATCTGGCTTCTGTTGCCCTTGGCACGCTTGTTGCCGCATCCCTGGTTTATATAGTCAAGAACATCGTCCTTGAGAGAAGGTCAGGGTTATTCGACGGTAAGATAACTTGACCTACTATTAGATTCGCGCTTTTTCGAAAATTAATAGTAGGTGCCGGAAAATCCCCTGTCAGGCCGGAGCGCAGAGCGTAAACCGATCAGAGTGAGAACCTGATTTTAGAAAGCTTTGTATTCTGTTATAATGTCCGTGCCTAAGGGTGCATTTAATTGTTTGAGGGGATTTGTTTATGAAAAGTCAGGCTAAGCTTCTGGTCATTTCCACAATAGCGCTTATCTTTTTCGGCGTTGCGGTATTCTTTCTGAGGGGCCTTATCTTCGGTGATGTCGTCGGAACATATGAGCAGGCCGCCGCGAACAGGACCGAATATAACGACAAATGGGTCTCATATGAGGTCGTGGCATGCCTCGGCAAATACGCTGAAAAGACCGAGTCAACGAACTTCATTCCCACGGGCCACGAATACTACTATCTGATCTGGATGAAGGACGGCTCCTTCATGCCCATATCGGTTTCCAAGAAGGAAGACAGGGAGTACCTGGATAAGCTGACCGATGCCACATACGATTACATCGACAAAAAGACTGAGAAGATAGAGATGGATCCCAAGGTCTTCACAGGAACGGTCAAGAGCCAGGAAGCCAAGGCTAAGACATATTACATGGAAGCTCTGAACAAGATGAACATCATCGGCAAAACGAAAAACACCATCTACTACGATCTGATGGACTGCAGTGCTTCCAAGACATACTACAGACTGCTCGCAGGCGGAGTCCTTCTTATCCCGGTCTTAGGTTATACGGTTGCGATCGTCAATATTGCGAAGGCGAGAAAGAAGCTTTCAAAGGAAGAGGAATACTTGCCCAAGTGATCAGGCTTGCTGCCTAATAAGATAGTTTGCGAGCGGAACTATGAGCCTTGCATTGGGCTCGTTGAGAGATACCTTGAAAACAGGCCTTTTCTCATCTTTAAGGAAGATCTGTGCGCTGTGATCCAAGGAGAAATTACTGACGTTCGCAGCGGCGAAGTTGCTCTTATCTATGACTACCGTCTGCTTTCTCTTCTCTAAGGTTATCTTGTCTTTGGTGATGGTAAGACCGCAAATCTTTACTGTTGCGCCGTTTTCGATCCTTTCGCAGATGCGCTCGAAGACCTTCTTCAGAACGATGTCGTACATGGGGTCTGCGACAGGCTCAAATTCATTTTTGACACGCTTATATGTGCCGATTCCGTAGGCGGAATAGCCCATGCGGTTAAGTTCGTGCTTTGTTCCGTCGTATGTCGTGAAAGAAAACTTATAGGAAAACGATTTGCTGAAATAAAAGACGATCTGCGATTCCGAGTCGAGCGCTTCGGACTGGAAAACTGCAATGTCATCGTATCTGACGATGTCTCCGTTGATGTCGACATAGGTGTCATAGAAAGTGACCTTCTTGCGGTCTTTGTCGTAGGGGACAATTATCCTGCCGTCGTTATACTGAATCTGTCCGTTGTTTTCCACGTTCTGTCTCCGAAAAATAAAATAACACCCGAAAGTCTACATTTTCCTCTGAACGTTATCAAGATAACAAAAATCAAATACTATACATGGGCAAAATGTGATATAACCTATCGGCAATCTTTTAAAAGTAATATGAGTACTAAAGCACTGAACAAAAACTCGATGACTGAAGGAAGCCTGTGGAATAAAATCCTCGGGTTTGCTTTTCCGCTGGCTCTGACCGGAATACTTCAGCAGATGTTCAGTGCGGCAGACCTGGCTGTTGTCGGAAATTTCACGGAAGGCCTGGGAAAAGCCTGCATGGCCGCAGTCGGCGCCAACACCCCTATAATGAGCTTCATAATCAACGGCTTTCTGGGGATATCCCTCGGCACGAACGTCATCATCGCAAATGCCGTCGGAAGGAAAGACGATGAGACTATTCAAAAGGCCGTACACACCTCGATCATTGTCGCGCTCATCTGCGGCGTCATCACCGCCGTGCTCGGTCAGCTCATAGCAGAACCGCTCCTAAGGTCCCAGAAGATCGCGGATGAAGCGGTCAATATGGCGATCATCTATTTCCGCATCTATGTCGGCGGACTGCCGGTAATACTTCTTTATAATTTCGAAGCGGCGATATTCAGAGGAATCGGCAATACAAAGCTTCCGTTTATAGCGCTGGTAATCTCGGGAGTCATCAATGTCGGCTTGAATCTGTTCTTTGTTCTCGTTCTTCACCGCACTGTCGACGGCGTAGCCATTGCAACGGTCATATCCAACCTGATAAGCAGCGTGATACTGCTGATCTGCCTCAAGAAGACAAAGACGGCCGCCAGGTTCGAGGCAAAGCGCCTTAAGATCGATAAGCCCGTATTAAAGCGCATAATGAAGATCGGCATTCCCGCAAGCCTTCAGGCATGTGTGTTCTCATCTGCCAATATAATCATCCAGTCCGCGATCAACAGCCTGGGGACCGCAGTTGCGGCTGCTTCCTCCGCGGCGTTCAACATCGAGATATTCTCATATTATGTGCTCAACAGTTTCGGACAGGCATGCACTACTTTCACGGGTCAGAACTACGGCGCGTGGAAGCTGGACAGATGCAAAAAGTCATTGAAGCTCTGCCTTTTGGAAGGCATCGTGATCGAAGGACTTATGGTCACTGTGCTGCTTTTGTGCGGTAAGAGCATGATCGCCATATTTTCACCTGAACCTGAGATCGTCGAGATAGGATATGTCCGCGTACTGTTTATAACGACGGCACATCTTTTCTCGCTGTTCTATGATGTCATGAGCGGCTATATGAGAGGATTCGGAATATCACTGTCGCCTGCGCTTGTCACTATGTGCTGCATCTGCGGAATAAGGATCTTCTGGATATATGCCATTTTCGAGCATTTCCGGACGTTCACGTGCATCATGGCCGTCTATCCGATAAGCCTTGGTGTTAATGCGATAGCCATCTTCATCTTGCTCCTGATAAAGCGTCCCGCGAAAAGGCTGAGATCCAGAGCCGGCTGACCCCGGTGGTATAATTGCCGTATAAGTTTTTACGGGGGCGGAAATGAAGATAGCGGTAAGCGCCTGCCTGCTTGGCAGTAACTGCAAATACAACGGCGGGAATAATCTCAGCGAAAAGGTCATGGAGTTTGTCAAAGGCCATGAGGTGATCGCTGTCTGCCCTGAGGTGCTGGGCGGGCTTCCCACTCCCAGGGAATCGTCAGAGATAGTAAACGGGGTCGTAAGGCATAAGGACGGAACTTCCGTTGATCTTGAGTTCAGAAGAGGCGCGGAGCTTGCGTTAAAGCAGGTTATGGAAGCGGGCGCGGAACTGGTGATATTGCAGTCCAGGAGCCCTTCTTGCGGAGCGAAAAATGTGTACGACGGGACGTTTTCGGGAACTTTGATACCGGGACAGGGCGTTTTTGCAAAGCTCCTCATGGAAAACAATATCAAAGTTATGGATGTATCTGAACTCCCTTGAAAAACTTGATATAATGTGGCTGTTGGAAACAGGAATTCGGGTTTACATGCAATTGAGGGTGAGAATATGTTTGCAGCAGAACTTCCTTTTAATATCCAGAACGCCAATCCTTATGTGATCATCATAGTAGCTTTTATCGCGTTGATGGTGCTTACCGAATTGCTGAGCATCCCCAAAAGGATCAAAGCCAGAGCTGCATTTAAGAACTTAACGGGAAGAGCCATGGCCACCGTGACCGATTACCGCAAGGTCAGGGAGCTGCGCTACCGGAGTACCGATTCCGAGACCAACGACTCCTATGAATACAAGACTTACATATCTTATCAGTTTGAAGTTAACGGACAGGTCTATACCGGAGAAGGAGAGGGGAACGGTGCCTTCTGGAAGAAAGACAAGCAGATGATCTGCTACGATCCCGCTGATCCGAACGATAACTGCACGCTTTACACCGTCGACAGCATGACCAAGTCGCATTTTCTGAAGACACTGATCTTCATTATAGTTGCGCTGGTAATCTTCTACTTGGTCATTGTTGGTTTCGCAAAGCTCGGAAAATAAAGAACGTTCAGCAAGTTGATATTTTGAGATTACAGACATATAATGTCCATGTTTTAAGTATGCTTTGATCTTGAAAAGCATGCGCACAACGGGGAGCTTGTGTTACAGGCTGAGAACAGAGATGTGATCCTGGACCCTTAAACCTGATTTGGATAATGCCAACGGAGGGAATTGCTATGGTTAAAGAGTATTAGTTAAGCAGATATACCGGAGTGCGGTATGTCTGTTTTTTATTTTCAAATCACCACAAAAACAAAGAATTCAGGAGGATATATAAATGTTAGGTTCTTGTTTGGAAAACGTGCGCAAGACAACACCTTTGGTACACAACATCACAAATTATGTAACGGTCAATGACGTTGCAAACGTCCTGCTCGCATGCGGCGGAAGCCCGATCATGTCGGACGAGCCCGAGGATGTCGAGGACATCACTTCCATCTGCGGAGGTCTCAATATCAACATCGGAACGCTTAACCAGAGCAGCATAAAGGGCATGTTCCTTGCAGGCAAAAAGGCGAACGAACTTGGTCACAAGGTCCTTCTCGATCCCGTAGGAGCAGGAGCTTCAGCACTCCGTACCAACACGGCGGTCAAGCTCATGGAAGAGATCAAGTTCACGGTCATCAGAGGAAACATCTCCGAGATCAAGACACTTGCACTGGGCAGCGGCACGACCAAGGGCGTTGACGCTGATGTCGCTGATGCGGTTACTGAGGATACGCTTGATCAGGCAGTAGCTTTCGTAAAGAACTTTGCGAAAAGCACCGGTTCTATCGTTGCGATCACAGGCGCGATCGATCTCGTAAGCGACAGCGATAAGTGCTATGTGATAAGAAACGGCCGCGCAGAGATGGGTAAGATCACCGGTACGGGATGCCAGCTTTCCGGCATGATGACCGCATTCATCGTCGCAAATCCCGGCAATGAACTGGAAGCAGCTGCTGCAGCTGTCTGCACGATGGGTCTTGCAGGTGAGATCGGCTGGTCAAATATGCAGAAAGGCGACGGCAACTCCACATACCGCAACCGCATAATAGACGCGATCTACAACATGGATAAGGACACTCTTGATAAGGGAGCAAAATATGAAGTTAGATAAGAAAGACCTTCTGCTCTATGCGGTAACAGACCGCCATTGGCTGAACGGCAGAACGCTCTATGAAGTGGTAAAAGAGAGCCTTGACGGCGGAGTTACCTTTGTACAGCTCCGCGAAAAAACTCTTGATGAAGGTACTTTCCTTGAGGAAGCAAAAGAGCTTCAGAAGCTCTGCAGGGAATATAAAGTTCCTTTCGTCATCAACGACAATGTCGATATCGCGCTCGCTATGGATGCCGACGGAGTTCACGTCGGACAGAGCGACATGGAAGCAGGCGATGTCAGAGCGAAGCTCGGTCCCGACAAGATAATCGGTGTGTCCGCGGGAACGGTTGAGGAAGCTGTGCTCGCAGAAAAGAGAGGCGCTGATTACCTGGGTGTCGGGGCTGTTTTCCCGACAGGTTCAAAAGACGATGCTATCGACGTTCCGCACGAGACATTGAAGGCAATATGCGAAGCGGTATCCATTCCGGTTATCGCTATCGGAGGAATCTCTCAGCAGAACGTCGGAGAGCTCGCGGGAAGCGGCATCTGCGGCATCGCGGTCATCAGTGCGATCTACGCTCAGAAAGATATTAAAAAGGCAACCGAAGACCTTAAGGCTGCTACGATAAAGATGGTAGAGTCCAAATGATTAAAGGCATCATTTTCGACATAGACGGAGTGCTTCTTGACTCGCTGGGCATCTGGGATGACCTGGGGGCAAGGTATCTTCAAAGCGTCGGAGTAAAGCCTGAAGACGGCCTTAATGAGATACTCTTTTCGATGAGCATGGAGCAGGGTGCTTCATATCTTAATGAGCACTATGACCTGCAAAAGTCAGATGCAGAGGTCCACATGGGACTGTCTCAGATGCTCGAGGATTTCTACTTCAATGAAGTGCTTCCCAAGCCGGGCGCAAAGGACCTTCTGGAGTTTGTTAAGGCGAAAGGGATAAAGATCACAGCCGCCACATCAAGCCCGAGGCTTCATATCGAGAAGGCTCTCGAAAGGAACGGGATGCTGAAGTTTTTCGAAAAGATATTCACGAATTCCGAGGTCGGAGCGAGCAAGCATTCGCCTGAGATATACAACATGGCCGCGTCATATCTCGGAACAAAGCCTTCAGAGACTCTTGTCCTCGAGGATTCGCTGTACGCGCTCAAAACGGCTAAGAATGCGGGATTTAATACGGTCGGAGTCTATGACATAAAAGGCGAGAGCGACCAGGAGGGAGTAAGGAACACGGGCGATCATTACGTGAAGGAACTGACTGAATGTCCCGCGCTTCTTGAACAGTTTTACAGTCTATAACAGAGCGATCTGTTAGAGCGGCATACCGGGGGCACCACCTTATGCCGCTATATAAAAGTAATGCGAAAACAAATTTACGAAAGAAGGTAAATGAGATGAAAACAGCATTAACTATCGCGGGAAGCGATTCCTGCGGAGGCGCCGGTATACAGGCAGACATCAAGACGATGACGATGAACGGCGTTTATGCCATGTCAGCGATCACCGCTCTTACTGCCCAAAACACTACCGGCGTAACAGGGATCATGGAAGTGACGCCGGAATTTCTGGCTTCGCAGCTGGACGCGGTCTTTACGGATATCCGTCCGGACGCAGTCAAGACCGGTATGGTCGCTTCAAGTGAACTTATCAGGGTCATTGCGCAAAAGCTCAAGGAGTATGGCGCAAAGAACATCGTAGTCGATCCGGTCATGGTCGCAACGAGCGGCGCAAAGCTCATCAGCGACGATGCGATCGAGACGCTCAAGTCTGAACTCCTGCCTCTGGCAGATGTCATCACGCCCAACATTCCCGAGGCGGAAGTGCTCTCGGGCATGACGATCAAAAACGAGGATGACATGATCGCTGCGGCAAAGGCAATCTGCGAGAAGTTCGGATGCAGCGTACTCTGCAAAGGCGGACATCAGATCAACGACGCAAACGACCTGCTCTACCGCAATGGCAGCTACGTCTGGTTCAAGGGCAAGAGGATAGACAATCCCAACACACACGGAACAGGATGCACTTTATCGAGCGCGATCGCTTCCAATCTTGCAAAGGGCGAGGACATGGACAGCGCGGTCAAGAATGCCAAGGATTACATCTCGGGCGCTCTCGCGGCTATGCTCGACCTCGGCAAGGGCAGCGGACCTCTGTGCCACAACTATAAGATCCTTTGAAAAACGACTGAAACTGGAGAAATATAATGAGCGAAGTAAAACAGAAATTTGACGGCTATGCAGCAAAGTACGATGAATGGTTCATGAAGAATGAGAACCTCTTCATCAGTGAATTAAGGCTTTTCAAGAAGGTGTTAGGCGACATCTCCGGAAAGAAGCTCCTTTCCGTAGGATGCGGAAGCGGACTTTTCGAGAGCTATATCGACTGCTCGAACATTGAAGGCATAGAGCCTTCTGAAGACATGGGCAGCATCGCGGTCAAGCGCGGAGTTAACGTCATCAAGTTCGGCCTGATCGAAGACGTCGATCTTCCCGATAACGAATACGATGTTATCTATTTCAACGGGAGCTCAAGCTACATGGAAGACCTTGTCCCCGTTTACGAGAAGTCCCTCAAGGCGCTTAAAGACGGCGGAAGGCTCATCCTTCTGGACGTTCCGAAGGAGAGCGCTTTCGGCTTCATGTACCTGCTCGGCAAGAGCCTCAACACATACGATCACGAATATCTTGAAGGCGCAATGCCCGAGCTCCCTTATCCTCTGGCGCTTGCTGCATCCGGTGTATGGCACACCACAGAAGAGAAGATCAATGTCTTGAAGAGCCTGGGCATTACCAAGTTCTCTTTCTATCAGACATTAGTCAAGAATCCGCTTTATACTAATGAGGAGCCCGAAGAAGTGGCAGAAGGCTACAAGAGCGGCGGATATGTCGCGATCATCGCTGAGAAATAAGGAACACAAATGAAACTGTCTGAACTTTTTTTCGCGAAAACAAAAGAGTTATGGGACGAGGCCGCAAACAAGCCCTTTGTCATTGAAATGGCAAAGGGCACACTGGATGCGGACCTTTTCAAGCGCTATATGCTTCAGGATTATCTCTATCTTCAGGATTACATCGCGATACTGAAAGACATTTGGGAGATCGCCGAAAACGTGAAGATAAAGGCTTTCCTGAAAAGGATCATCGACGGGACCGTCGATGAGACGGAGCGGGTTCATGTGGCCAATATGAAAGAACTCGGAATAACCGCTGACGACATCGCAAAGAGCGTTAAGTTCCCCGTTATCAACGCGTATGTTGAGTATATGCGTGAATGTACGGACAGGTACGGTCTGACAGGAGGCATTACAAGTCTGCTGCAGTGCTCATGGGTATATGCTTACATAGCGGAGAAGGTCTTAAAGAGGTTCCCTGATGAGATTGGGAAGTCTTCTTACGGCTCCTGGTTTGAGGCTTATTCATGCCAAAGCTATCTTGATACCAACCGGCTCTGGATAGATCTTCTTGATGAGCTGAGTGAAGGCGCGGACGAAAAGACGGCGGATGAAATGTGCCGGATATTTGAAAGGTGCGCGGTTTTCGAGAACGAATTGTGGGACGCGCTTTACGCGTAAGATCACCTGAAAAACGAAAATTCCGGATTAAAAAGATATTCCGATAACAAGAAAAAGAGCTGCCTCAGATATTGAGACAGCTCCTGTTATTTTTTATGGACTGAATACGAAGGTCAGACTTTGCTGAAGTATAATCCGTCAGCGTGATGCTCTTTATAGTCATTCCAGAAAACTCTGTTTCCATCGAATCTGAGTTCGCCCTTACCGCAGATATAATCACATCTTGCCTGTCTGACATGTACAGTCCTTACCATATACATTTTCTGGCAGTTGTCATAGCTGAGAATACCTGTCTTGGGATCGATCCTGCCTGAGAAGGCCCACTCATTTGTGATACCGTATACACCATCCTGATCAGGAAGATCACGTACTACCAAAACTTGTACGGAATTATCCTTGCTGATGGTGACCTTGATGGTAACGTTCTTGGCGGTGTATGTGCTCTTTCCGTAAGTGAACTTAGCTTCAGAAGTATTCTTCTTGTTGTTCTTCTTGGACTTCTTGGATTTCTTAGCCTTCTTTGCCGTCTTCTTGGCGGTCTTCTTCGTTGTCTTCTGAGTGCCGTTCTGTATATCTGTTGTCATATCTGCGGGTGTACCGAACTTGAAGACCATGTCTGAGATCTTCTCTGTCGTGTCGTTCCAGACAGCTTCTTTCTCGCCGAAAACGAACTTGCCCGTGCCGTTATTGTAGATCTCCTTTTCGGAAACGGCGTTGCGGTCCTTATCGAGTGCGATCGTCTTCTTGGTGCCGTTTGTATATTCGATGGAGTTTGTATCACCGTTAAACTTTGCATCAATGTTCAGTACTGTCCGAGACTTTGCATCTTCAGCGAGGACAATTGTGAGCTTTGCGTTATCGGTGCCGTCAGCCTCTACGAAGAGTGTTGTTCTGTTGTTGAAATAGTTGCCTGCGAAGTTAACTGCGGGGTTCTGGAAAAGAACCGGAGTGACCTCGATCGGACCCTCGTTGATCATAGAAACAGGCTTGATTTCGGGAACCTGTACTGTAACTGCAGGGATCAGATTTGTTACGTCCATGCTCTTATTTGCGCATGCTACGGAAGCACCGAGCGTTGATACGATCATTGCGCTTGTTGCTAATACTACTACGATCTTTTTGTTCATTTTTAGTACCGTCCTTTGTGGTGTGTTTTGGTTTGGATAAGCAGATTTAACCATCTTGAAGAACGGAAAAACATCATTAATGCTCATGCCGTTTGTAGCATAAGCAACACCCGTGAGATCATGTGTTGTAAAACTGAAAAACTGCCTTACTTTTTCTGTTTTCTGAAATCGTATCTGCCGAAGGTATATCTCTTTTTCGAAGGCGTTATATCGCCGTAATCGATCGCTTCGACGGGACAGTTCTGGATGCACGACATGCAGTGAGCGCACATTTTTGCGTCCCATACCGGCTTCCCGTCCGCATCGGGGCTGATGACTCTGACGGGGCAGAGGCTGGCGCATTTCCTGCATCCTATGCATTTGTCGCTGACACTGAATTTTTTTACTCCCTGCTTTATCCTTGTCCATACCGGTGTGAAGGGCACCGTAATAAGGATCTCAAAAAGCCAGACGTGCTTGGAGCGTTTGACCAGCTTTTGACCGTTTCTGATAAGATCTGAGATCTCGGGAATGAGCTTATAAGAGACATCGATCCTTCGCCTTATCTCATCTTCGGTCAGCTCCGGATATGTGTTGTTGGCGATGTAGTTGCGCGGCATCTTAAAGTCAGCCGAGCCCATGTAGTTAAGATCCTTTTTGCGCGCAAGGCGCTTGGCCATGGTGCTGCAGATACCCGAATACCCGCCGCTCGTAAAGACAAAATAGATATTCTTGTTGCCTTCAAAAGGAGTCTTGCGGATCAGCTCGCAGACAAAAGGCGGGATCTCGCAGACATATACCGGAACGCATATGACGAAAGGCTTTTCGGAAGTGATGGGCGAATAGTCCTTTTCCCTGATCCTTTTAAGAAGATTGACGGTGCTGTCGTCCAACCTGTTTGCGAGTTCTTCAGCTATGAATCTGGTGTTGCCCGTTGCACTGAAATAGAGGATCATAAATACCTGCCTGCGCTCTTTATGATGTCACGATACAGCAAATTAAGGTTTGCCGCAACAGATGTTATAATAAATAACGGATGTTTGATAAGGAGGTGTGCGGTAATGGAAAACAAAGAGAATGACAGTTCTTTCAAAAAGTCGGTATTGGTGCTTTCCGTTGCATTGTGCATTGCTGTTGTTGCGGTCAGTATTCTCGGAATTGCTGTTATTAAGAACACTTCAAATGACAGGAAACTTTCTGAAAGAGTCAAAGAGGTGGAGCTGAGGTCTGCGGAAAACGCCAAGGACATTCAGTATGTTCTCTATCTCGGTACCAATGACAAGGATACCAACCAGCCTGTTTATTCAAAGGAAGAGGCGAAGAAGGTCGCAGAAGAGATCCTTTTGAGACACTTTGGCGGCTACACGATACAGGAAGCCGAGGGCGGCTGGAAAGATAACGATAAGGTATATCAGGAATATACTCTGGTAATCTTCCTGAGCGACACATCACTGGGATCAGTCCACAAAGCTGCCGACGAGCTTATCGACAAGTTCCATCAGAGTTCCATTCTTATCCAGTCGAATAAGACTACAACGGAATTTTACGCGAAGGGTGCCTGAACTTAAATCTGTTGAAAAGACCGGTTCCGCATAAAAAAGTCTGTCTTAAGATCAGATAAGACAGACTTTTGAATTGTTTTGGGAAATAACAGGCTGTTCGTTAAACCCTGACTGCGCTTGTGCTGTTTACAGGTGTGCCGTATGCGAAGACCAGATTTGACACCTGCTCGTTGCTGTCGGTCCAGACCGCTTTCTTTGCTCCGAGAACAAATCTGCCGGTGTCATTTGAATAGATCTCTTTCTCGGAGATGATATTGCCGTCCTTGTCGAGCTTGACAAGCTTCTTTGTACCGTTCGTATAAACAAGTGAGTTTGTATCTTCATCGAACTTTGTATTAGCCGTAAAAATGGTCTGTGTCTTCTTGTCGCCTGCGAGTACTACTGTGAGCATTGCCTTCTCTTCGCCGTCTGCTTCGACCAGGAGAGTAGTCTTGTTATTGTAGTAGTCACCTGTGTAATCCATTACGGGGTTGTGCGCGAAAACGTGTGAAGCCTGTGCTTCGAGCTTTGCTGCCGCTTCAGCGTCTTCAACTGCCGGTGTGACGGGTTCTGTCTCGATAACAGCTGTAACGGGAGCGGGCTGGGGAATAATTGCAGCCCTGTTTGCACATCCTGCAGCGGATGTCAAAGCGGTCAATACTACTGCGCCTGTTGCAAGTAATACAAGAATGTCATTATTCATAAGTTAGATTCCTTTCGGTTGCCGGTGTTTTTTATTTGATACCCGAATTAAAACACCTGAAATAAAGGCAAACTATAACCAATTGATGCGGTTGTTGTTGAATAATCAACACTTGCAATACCGCGTGTTGAAAAACATGCTTTTTGATGGTGAAAAGACGTGATAAATTATTCTAAACAAAAGGTGATGAGAACATGAACGACAGAGACGGACAGCCGAAAGATTATGAAGCAAGGGAACGCAGGACGATGCGTTTTAACATCGGCATCTGCGTTGCTTTTCTCGTGATCCTTATAGGTGTTGATATCGGCGTTATCTTCCTGGGCGGACCCGTTAAGGAGATAGTCCTGGGCATCGTATTCACGTTGATATTCGGTGCTGCCACGGGTCTTTTGATCGTATATTACATAAAGAAATTCGTCAGCCCGAATATAAGCGATACTGATGTTGATCAGCGGAAAGCCGCGATGTATTTGCGCAAGGACGGGGAGGATATGTTTGCGGTCTGCGAAAGATACAGGCAGCGTTTCCGCAGAAACTCAGTGATATTGATCGCCTTTATTGCCGTTCTAGTTATCGCCGTGATCTTCCTTAATCCGCGGACAGCTGTGCTCGGAATGACGATACCTCCTTTTGTGATGGCGGCATTTTATATTCTGCTGTTGGCGTTCATTGCAGGCGTTGCCGTCAAGGCAAACCAAAAATACAAGAGTGCGGACGACCTTAGAAAAGAGCTTTATATCAAAGGCTTTGATCCGGACGATGTGAACAGGGATTTCATGCACGGTTCGACGCACAGGCTGCCCTCGGGTTTTCTTGTGATAGGACAAGACTACTATGTCGTATATAAAAGAGATGAAGTCCATGTATGCGCCATTAATGACATACAGGAAGTTAAGGGTGTCACTAACATAGAAGATCCCAATGCGGATAACCGCTGGCATATCGTACACATAATAGAGAAGGATGGCCTTTATTCTTTCGGCTGCAGCAACGATCTGTCGATAGAGACCATAATTGATGAGTTCAGAAAAAAAGGACTGGTTACAAGTTACAATTCCGGGCGTTAAGGTGTAAAATCTTTTTCGCTATGTTGGAACGAATCAAGAAAGACCCTGTACTGTTCATATCCGGGATACTCGCAGCAGTATCCTGTTTCTTTGTCCGCCCGGACAAGGAATATCTGGGTTACATTGATTTCAGGGTCCTTGCCATCTTGTTCTGCATGATGCTCGTCGTGTCCGAGCTCGTGATCCTGGGCGTTTTCGATAAGCTCACGAACAAGCTGTTGTCCAAGGTGCATTCCTCGAGGATGGTATCGCTGATTCTCGTGTGGCTTGCTTTCTTTATGGGCATGATATTGACCAATGACGTTACGCTCGTTACTCTCGTGCCGTTCGCGATCGCGCTGATGAAGTCTTTTGAAGACAGGAAGACGCTGACATTCACACTTATCCTCATGACGGTCGCCACCAATCTGGGGAGCATGCAGACGCCTATCGGAAACCCGCAGAACATCTATCTTTTCACGCATTACAAGATGGAGATGGGAAGCTTCCTGCTGCTGATGCTCCCGTATTCGCTCTGCGCTCTGATCCTTGTTACGATAGCGGTGTTTGTCCTTTGCAAGGATATGAAGATAGAACATAAAGAACAGGAGGAGCAAAAGCAGATATCAGGTGTCAGGACCGTGATATGCATAGTTCTCTTTATCGTAAGCCTCCTGGTCGTATTAAGGGTCATCCATTTCCTGATAGCGTTCGGAGTTCTTGCGGCCGTCATGCTTGTCATGGACAGGAAGGCATTCAAGGGCGTTGATTATACGCTTCTCATCACGTTCGTTTTCTTCTTCGTGTTCGTAGGCAACATGGGAAGGATAGAGCTTGTCTATAACGCGATCTCAGCCATCGTCGAAAAGTCACCCGTGCTCACTGCGATAGTATCTTCACAGGTCATAAGCAACGTTCCTGCGGCACTGCTCCTGTCGGCTTTTACACAGAACGGGAAAGCCCTTGTTATCGGAACAAACCTGGGAGGACTGGGAACGCTCATTGCGAGCATGGCAAGCCTCATCACATACAAGTTCCATGCGGCTCTCCCCAAGGCCAAAGAAAAAGGCGTCAGCTATGTCGGCGCCTTCAGTGTGGTCAATATCATTTTCCTTGCGATCCTTCTGGGACTTTATTTCGTTATCGGAAAACTCTTCTGATCACTTCGACTTGTAGTAAGGATCCTTTTTCTTTCCGAACAGTTTTTTGACGCCCTTTCTAAGGAAATCCCAGAAATATGTGATCAGAACAGATGCAACAACAGAATATACCAGTAGCAGGAGAAGAGAAGGCACAGCCCATTGTAAAGATACGACTGTTTTAGCAATAACGCCAAAATAGTAACAGAAGAACGTGTGAACGAGCCAGATGTTTGTGCTGTGCTTTCCTAAAAATGCAAAAGGTTTATTTAATACCACTCTATTTTCTAATAATGTTTTGCAGCAGAAAACAAACACGACTACGAACAGAAATTCCAAAGCCAGATTGTTGATCAGTTCTCTTAGAACAAAAATCGAAAGAATCGATAAGATGCAAAGCAACGGTTTTGCTTTGAGCGTTTTGATCTTCAAATCGAATTTTGAGAAAAACTCATATTTTGCAAAAAAACACCCAAACCAAAAACAAGCGATGAAAGGAGCCTTCAAACCGATTAAATTGAAGTAGATCCTGTTGTTGATAAAAAGGCCGGAAAGATCCAACAGGAGGAACAGAAACTCAAATAAAAGAACGAGTATCACGTTCATCAATAAAGACAGTTTGTTGACGATTATTCTGATAAGCGGGAATAAAATGATACAGATTAAATAAGTTGCCAGAAACCACCATTCACGGTTATAAGTTGATAAAAGACCAAAGAAGTTAAGTAATAACTCCTTCAGTGAAAACACCGAGAAACAGGCATAGACTGCTTTTTCATGACAGTAAGGGGACTGGGAATTGAAGAATGCAAATCCTATCGGCACAAAAATGATGAATATCTGCCAATATCTTACATAGAGGTTTTTAATCTCATCGAATAGCTTTACTGGTTTATCAGCGTATTTTTTGAACTTACCGTAACCGCCTAAAAACGCAAAAACAGCAATGCAGATTCTCCCGAAATCTCCGATTACAGAAAGAAAATTACTGTCCGCTAAACCTACCATACTGTGGAGCTGGACGGGAATTCTTTCGGGAAATCCCCACAGATGATGCTCAAGCATAAGGAGAATAGCCACACCTTTCAAGACCAGTGTGTCTTGTTTAGACAGAAATGAAACAACTGTTGGATTATGTGTTTCGGTATCCATAAAATGATTATTCCCAAGATGTTTTCCGATAAATACTTATGATTCAGATGATAACATCGATTTACTGTCTTTTTCCATTTAATATGAATATCTGATATGATTTTTATATGAGAAATGGCGGAAAGAAAGCAGAAAACAGGCCTTTTACGATCATATTAGTGATCATCTTAACTATGCTTTCTGTTTACTTTTTTGCGGTTTACATAGCATATCCCCGGTATATGCACAATCGTTTGATCCGGCTTGAATATAATGTTTATGGTGGTTTGACCGATGAACTGAAAAAAAGCGAACTTTTTAAGGACATGGAAAGTGGGAAATCGTTTTGTTTTGTCGGAGACAGTATTACCAAAGGAAACGAGATTTACGGAATACATTGGTATGAGCCATTAATCCCATATATTCGGGGTAATATTTCGGATTTTTCACACGGCGGATGGACGGTGTCTGATCTGGTCAAGAGAAAGAGCAGGCTTCCTTCATCTGATATTTATGTAGTTGCAATCGGAATAAACGATGTAATGCATCCTGATTCCGTCAGATCAGCAGCAACAGCGGAAGACTACGTTCAAAGTATCAGACAGCTAACGGAATCGATCGTAAGCGTTTCACCCAATGCGAAGATCTATTTTATTGCACCCTGGGCATTGCCCGGATGGGATGAAGGAACAATTGAACGCGGAAGACAGTTCCGTTCGGCTCTTAAAGATTGTTGCGGCGCGGATAAAAATATATATATCGATCCTGAACCGGCAATAATGTCAGTATTAAACGATAAAGGTTCATCGGTCTTTATGAAAGACGGATGTCATCCAAATGCTGCTGCCGGTGTCGGTTTATACAGCTATGCAGTGCTTTCTGCTGATTACAAAAGGACAAATTGCGTGAATTTTGCCTAATTGATAAACGCTGCTAGGTCTATAATCTGCGTTGACAGGAGATGACGCCGGCCGGTGCAATTAATATGCCGGTGATGCATCTGCTGTACAACGGCTTTAACGGGAATTAAAGCCTTAATCAAACCTACAGGGGTGAGAAAAAATGAGCAAAAGAATAATAGCTGTATTTATGCTTGCGGGCATGATGCTTTCGATGGCAGCCTGCAACGGGACAGGTCTGATCCCGGGAATGGAAACCACTTCGGGAGCCACAACGATATCGCTGCCGGTCACATCAGAGACATCTGAGAGCTCGCAGGAGACAACTACAGAGGTGACGGAAGAGACGACTTCGGAGGAGACGACTACAGAAGAGACAACGACCGAAGAGACTACTTCAGAGACAACATCTGAGACTACGGCCGAGACGACAAAAGCTGCGACTCCGACACCGAAGCCGATAGGCAAGACGACAGTAACCAATGCCTACAGCAGAACGTTTACCATCAAGAACCAGGGAAAGTTCACCACTAAGTATCCTAAAGTAACGATCAAGGGTGTCAGCACAACAGCAGTCAACAAGGAGATCGCGAAGAAGTTCGGTCCGATCGCCAAGAAGAATGACAGTGTCGTCAAGTATTCGTATTACATCGGCAAGAAGTACGTATCCATACTGGTAACCGTAAATCTCGATGCCGGCAAGGACGGAAACGAGTACTATGCATATAACATTTCAAGAGTTACCGGAAAGAAGCTCTCCAAGAGCGAAATGCTCAAGCTCCTCGGTGTCTCAAGCAGTACATTCAACAACAAGGTCAAGACCGGTGTCAAGAACTGGTGGAGCACTAATATCCTGAAGAATGACAAGAGCAGCAAGACCAAGAAGCAGTATAATGCTGCGATCGCAAGCAAGTCGATCAATTCTGCCGTGCCTTTCGTTAATTCAAAGGGCAAGAGATGCTTCCTGCTCCGTCAGATGAAGGCTCCTACACAGTTCGTAAACAACGATATCTATATGACATTCTAAATGTAACTGTTTGGATACAGGAAGAACACAAGCACCCCCTATAATCGTTCTTAACTTGAACGGTTATGGGGGTTTTTCATGGGCAGATTATTTAAGAAAACAGTTTCCGCATTGATGGTGACGTCAATGTTGCTGTCGTTCGGAGCATGCAGCGCAAAGGATGCTTTTGCTGACATAAAGCTTTCGGAGTCGCAAAGAACATGGTCAAATCCTGACGGGAAGTATAAGGCTGTCCTTGAAGAATATGCGGATGATTCCTTCACAGGCACACTGGCCGTTGCTACGGATAAGGATATCGTCTATCTGTATGCCGAAAAAGCTTTCGAGAAAGATGGCACGACGCTTGAATCGCAGGATACGGTTTTCGATATCGCGTCAGTAAGCAAGACCTTCACTGCGGTATGTATCCTGCAGCTTGCGGAGAAAGGGAAGCTAAAGCTTGATGATACTATCGACAAGTATTTTCCCGAATATGAGACAGGCAAAAAGATCACTATAGATCACCTGCTTCACATGAGTTCGGGCATTCCCGATTACTGCAATAACCCGGATCCTTTCTGGAACATCTCGGGCGCGGAAGCGGCGGATAAGATGCTCTCTGACATCTATCTCGACAAGGTAACTGATGAGCAGTTCCTGACTGCTTTATATAAGGCGCCTTTGGCTTTTGAGCCGGGCTCTTCATACGAATACAGCAACACGAATTACCGTCTTCTTGCGTTCATCATCGAGAAGCTTTCAGGTATGAAATACTGCGACTATGTTAAGAAAAACATTTTCGATAAGTGCGGCATGACGAAAACGACATCGATGGCTTTGGACGACATGACTTATAAGCCCGCCGATTACGAAGAACTCGTGAATTACGGTTTTACAGATAAGGAAGGTTATCCCGCATGCCCCAACAATTCCAGAGGAGACGGCGGAATACATTCGTGCCTTTCCGACATGGTCAGGTTTGACCGCGCGCTCTTCGGCGGAAAGCTCCTTAAAAAGAGTTCGATGGAACTGCTTCTCAAAGAAGAAAACGGTTACTGCTGCGGTCTCATAAAGGATGAAAAAGGCTATTCACACAGCGGCTCATCTTTTACGTGCACCTCAAACAACAAGATCATCAATTCGGAGGAATTCGGGCATATCTACGTGATCAAGCTCGAAAGAAGAGGCGCCGCCTCTCAGTCTGACGGAGACGATCCGATGGCCGGAACGCGTTATGTGAAGGGTGATTTCAGTAACGGTGTTTATGTAAATGAGTATGCAAAGATAAGATTTAACGTTCCGGAAGGATTTACACAGGATCCCGAAAAGGAACTTGCTCAGAGAAAGAACATGGGAATCTCTTTTGCAGAGACCAAGAAGGACAAGACACTGTTGAAAGCCCAGACTTATGACGCTTCCTTCTGGCAGGAATCAACATCCATCTGCGTTGAATTCAGTTTCTTTAACAGCAGGCAGGCAATGCCCGGAGATCCTGCGTATAACGAGGACAAGCTCCTCACGGATTACATTGCGTTCAACAGTTTCGGCGTTAAGGAAGCAGGCGGAACGCAGGATGAGACAAGCAGGGGAAAGATCAAACTCGGCGGACAGGAATATCTTAAGGCTGAGACCGTTATCAGTATCGGAGACATGCACGTCTGCTACTACGCAAGGAAGATCGATGACGACGTGATCCTTTTTATGAGCATCAGCTTCCCGAAGAACAGATCAGCGGAAGAGTTCGAAAAATGTTTTGAATAGTTAGTCTATAATGGTTGGTAGTATTGCGTTGGGGAGGCGTTCAAAATGGCAAGGATCCTGATAGTCGAAGATGCAAAAGAGCTTCTTTCGCTTGTTGCCGGCTTTTTCGAGAGCAAGGGATCGTTTGACGTTGATACCGCTTCTGACGGCGATACCGCACTTAACCTTATAGGCTCGAACGATTACGACATCGCGATCCTGGACATCATGCTCCCGGGTGCGAGCGGCTTTGACGTGTGCAAAGCCCTGCGCTCGAAAAGCAAATGCCCCATCGTTTTCCTGACAGCGTTGGCAAACGAGAACAACATCCTTAAAGGCTACGAGATCGGTGCAGACGAGTACATGGTAAAGCCCTTTTCGCTCAAGGTGCTGTACGCAAAATGCCTGGCGCTCCTAAACAGGACGGACACGGGACTTCAGAAGGAGATCGTGCTTGAGTGCAGCGGGATCAAGCTCTATCCGATGCGCATGGAAGTTGAAGCTGAGGGTAAAAAGATCATTCTTGCTCCCAAGGAATACTTTCTTCTCAAGGTCCTCATGGAGAACAAGGGGATGGTCCTTGGAAGAGAGCGGCTGTTAGACCTCGTGTGGGGCATCGGTTTTGACGGCTCTGACAGAGTCGTCGATAACCACATCAAGAAGCTCAGGAAGAACCTGGGCAAGCCAGGGGAAGCAATAAAGACGGTCATCGGAGGCGGCTACAAGATCGTGTGATCTTTTGTTAGGAGGTTAAGTATGGCTAAGGTAAAGAATGCAATAACTAAGCCCAAGTTCAGCAATATATTCGCAGCAAGGTTTGTAGTTGCCTTTGTGATATTCATGATCGCCGGAGCGATAACGGTAGCGTGGATGGGCGGATATATCAATTCAAAAGACATCAACATGTCTTACCGTAATCAGGTCGGAGAGCATGCAAGGCTATTATATGAAGCGAAACAAAAAGGTGAAGATTACGGGAAAGCTCTTGATGAACTGAAACTGACAATGGCTATCTATCAGATGGTCGAACGCAACTATGCTGAAGTTCACATCGGTTCTGAGACCATTAAAGCCGGGGATACGGCCGCCGTATTGCTGGGTGAGGGGCCAAGAAGGATATTCTTCATAGAAGACATCTCTTATCTTGATCCCGTCAACAAATATATGGACGGCAGATTTGACATCAGAGAATACAATCAGTGGATGAGTAAGAACCAGTATGAATTCGTTTACTTATTTGCGTATAACGAAATGCATTACAAAGAAAGAACTTATCAACTCGAAAACGCGTATGTTAACTGGGAGACCCATACATTTATTCCGGGAGTAGTGCATATCACGGAATCGGGAAAAGAATACGATGTGGACTGCACACCGAAAGATACAAAAGGATACGAGAAAGTAGAGAGCGGCTACTCAGCTTTTTTCATCGACATGTGCTATAGGGTCGCACCTGAAAAAACATCAAAAGATGTCGATTCGTTTATCATACCCGACGGGCGCGGCAATCCATGGGATCTTCACGGTTATGATTATGCAAATGATGACCCGTCCACAGATGTATACAGCAAACCCTGGTATGTCGGTTACAGCGAATACCATTACAGCGGGTCAGCCTTTGAGTATGCTCCGGTTACAAGCACGTGCATACTGGTCTTATCCTTTATATTGGCTGTCATAGTGACGCTGCTCGTCTCATTCGTTAAGTACCAGAAGGACAAGACCATCTGGAATATCTTTGAATACAGGATAAAGACGACCGAGGCCATGGCGCACGACCTCAAGACCCCGATGGCTGCGATCGCCGCATATGCGGAGAGTATGGAATCATTTGCGGGAGACGCATCGAAAACGGCTGAATATTCGCAGAGGATCAGCGAAAAGATAAAGACGATGGATCACATGGTCGAGGATATCCTTGCTCTTTCAAGGAGCGAGTCCGGCAACGTCGATGTCAGCACTGAAGAGGTAAATGTCATGGCGATGCTGGCAGAGAGCATCGATCAGTTCCCTGACCTTAAGACAAACATCAGCGGCACACAGGTCAAGCTTAAGACTGACAGAAAGCTTTTCAGGCAGGCCGTCGATAACCTTTTGTCCAACTGCGACAGATACGGCGAGAAGGGAAGTGCTGTTGAGATCACGGTCGGGCCCGACTGCCTTACGATAGCCAACAAGACTTCCGAGACATATCCTGATGCGGAATCTCTCAAGAAACCTTTTGTGAAGGGCTCTGATTCAAGGAGCGACAAGGGCACGGGACTCGGGCTTTCCATCGCCGACAATAATCTGAACATTTTGGGTTATAAGCTCGAACTGGAATCTTCAGACGGTGTTTTCAAGGCTACAGTGAAGTTTAAGAGGTGATCTCCTGCCTTTTGCGGTCAAAACGCGGTTACCTAAAGCCCCGAATGAAGTATAATATAGCAGACGCTGTATATTTAAAGAGGGGAACGTATGGCAGAAGATTTTAGGTTGACCGCGAAGAAGGATAAGCTGCTCAAGGCGGCTTTTATCATCTATATGGTGTCGGTCGCGGCTTCCATTGCCATGCTCTACGAATCCCTGAGCGCATCCGGAAATATTTTTAAGATCAATGTCAGAAATGCCGACCTGTGGGCCAACACCCTAAGGGTCATTGCGGATGCCATGATCCTCGCGGGCTTCTGGAAAACGCGCCGCAACGGCCCTCTTATGTGGGGCTTTCTGATCAACATAATCCCGCAGGCGTTAGATCTTCTCGTTCATTTCAGAGACATGAGAGACAGCATAATACCGTCTCTGGCTTTTGTCGCCACGGTATTCCTTATTGTTTTCTACACGGTGCTCACAGGCATCGTCGTAACTGACGCAAGGCGCGAAAGCGCTTATCTTTTCGCGAAGATAGCAGTCCTGTCCTGCCTGGTATTCTGGCTGATATCGGACATTTCGAATTTTGTGTCGTACGGCTTTGAAGGCGTTTATACCGTTATATTCCTGCTCGTCGACCTGACGCAGATGGTCACGCTCGGCATCTGGGGATTCCTTTTCACCGATCTGCTGAACGGGAAGAAGTAATTACAGAGCAGGGAACCCGGAATCAAAGCAAAAAGAGAGGCAGCCCCGAAAACGGAAGCTGCCTCTTTTGATCTTCGCGTACGGTTTAAACGCTTATCTTACGAAGTTGTAAATCAGGCCGTTTGCGTACTTGTACCAGATTTGGTCGCCTTCATTGAGGCCGGAGACTATCTCGACATTCTTGCCGTCGGACAATCCCGTCTTGACTTCAACTTCGCCCGTAAGGGCATCGTTCTCCTTGTCGTATGAAGTGTAGCAGTAGGTCTTGTTATCCTTTTCGAAAAGGGCTTCGGCAGGAACACTTAAGACTTCTGCAGTACTGATGTTTGCACGGACAGATGCGGTCATGTTGGTGAGCATGTCATCTGTTCTCTTTATCTCTATCTTTACGCTGTATTTCGCATTGCCGGTTCCTGTCCTTGTGCCGTCTGTGTCGATCGAGACGATCTTGCCCTTGAACGTCTTGCCCTTGATGGCATCGAGGGTCACATCGACTTCCTGTGTTCTGTTGATGTTGACGATATCAAGCTCATCGACCGAAAGGGTGACAGACATGGTCTCGAGGTTTACTACGGTTGCAATGAGAGTCTCTTCAACTTCATATGTTTCCTCTTCGGTCTGCGTCGTTGTGCCGCCCTGATTGCCATAGATGGAACCCAGACCGGTCCTGCCGCCGAAAGAGTTTCCTCCGCGTCCGCCGAAGAGGGAGGACCAGTCAAAGCCGCCTTTGCCGCCCCAACCGCCACGGCCACCCCAGCCGCCGGGGATACCCTGACCGCCTTGTCCGCCTTGTCCACCCTGGCCGCCCTGGCCGCCACCCTGATCGGGATTGGTCGAAGTCTGGGGATATCTGATGACCCATAAGGGATCCTGATCCTGCGCACTTGCGAATGTGATGATCAGAAGGTCTCCCATTGCGATCTTATCGGTTGATTCCTTTTTCCACGCTTTGTTTGCTTTATCGTATGAATAAACCGGAACAGAGGAGCCGATCTCAAGACCGCCCTGCTGTGAGTACTTATACTGGTCGCGCTTGGTTATACTGTCGGGAAGATTTGTATAATCCACATCCGGAAGCTGCTGTGAACTTTCAGAAGATCCGTTGATAGTATATTTTGTTACACCGCCGGTAGTGCTGAAGCCTGCCACTGTGAAGGCATAGTTCAGAAATCCCGTTGTGGGAATGTTTTCCGGAGGATTTGTACTGTCATTGTCGATCTTGATCGTAAGGCTGCCAAGTTTTTTCGGGCCGGCCGAAAGCTTGGATGAGCTTGTTGAAGACTTCTCATCGGAATCTTCCTCTTCTTCCTCATCTTCCTTGTCGTTGATGCCGGTGACTTCGCCGTCATATTCGGAGTAGATGATGCCTGTCTGATATACCTCGAAAAGATATTTCATCTGATCTTCGAGAACGCTTCTCTTGTACATCAGGTTGCTGAACTCTCCGGAGTATCTTGTGCCGGTGAGGGTAAGAAGTTCGGTACCTTTCTTAACCTGCTCGTTGAGCTTAACGGATACTTTGCTTACTGCACCCGAATAGAACATGATGGGGAGCACGCTGTGGATATAGAGCTCGGAAGAACCGATCTGCTTTCCGGATGCGTCAAGAACGGTAACCTTGTCCTTGAATTTGGCCGTCTTGTCGGAGATAACGCATGTAACGTAATCCGTGTTGACGGAACTTATCAGACCTTCAACTTTTGTCTTATCCGAAAGAACTACTGTAACTGTGTCTCCAAGCTTTGTGTTCGCGGTTTTGTCGATGTCTACTGCCATGAGTCCGTCAAGCGAGAGGAGCATCAGAGCACCGTTCTTTGAAATGGTGTCTTTGGCGTTGCTGCCTTTCTTGACGTAGATCGCCTTTACACGCGCTTTGGAATCAGCTTTGACGACAGTCGTATTGTCGGAAGAGTTGATCTTGTTGAGCTCGGTATCGAGAGACTTAAGTGTCTTCTGTACCTCTACGATCGCGCTCATGACGGAAGGCTTTGATACTGATGCTATCTTGTCGCCTTTCTTGATGACGTCGCCGTTCTTGACGAAGAACTCGTCGATCTCTATGTCGCCTGCGATCTTTATATCCTTGGTCTCGCCGGCAGCCAGGCTTCCGGATGCCGTGAAATCCCTGAGGATGTTTGTCTTTCCCACCTTATAGTCAAGGGTCTTCATATTAACGTTGATGTTGGAAAGATCAACCTTAGGCACCACGAACTTGAAAAGGTTCGGAAGAAGGATGCCTGAGACGATGAGAATGACAACGACGGTAACGAGGATCGCAGCTCTTCTCTTGCGGCGCTTGTGAAGCCTGTTGATCTCTTCCTCGGCTTCTTCCTCGGTCATACCGCTGAATTTGTCGTTCTTCTGATTCTTGGATTTCTTTTTGGACTGATTGGCAGCTTCTTCGACCTTTGCCGGCTCAGCCTTTGCAGCTGTCTCCGGCTGCTTTTCGGGAACAGGTTCGGAAGAGGCTGCAGGCGTTGCAACAGCCTTGAAGGGAGAATCGATATCCTGAAGGGGAGCCTTGTTTTCGGGCTCCTTGGCTTCTATGATCTCGGGGCTCATGCCTGCTGCAGAACCCGGTCTCTGCATTGCAGAGCTGTTGTTTTCCATGGCCTTGTTTTCTTTGTTGTCAGACATATCAGGCCTCCTTATTCGCTATAGTGGAGCGCGTCGATCGGCTTCATCTTTGCTGCTTTGTTGGCAGGGTAGAGTCCGAAGACAACGCCTATGAAGAAACAGAATGTTACGGCTACGATCACGACTGCGCCGTTCATCTCGAATGAGAGATCAAGGCTTGCCGTGATGACGGATACGAGCCTTAAGAAACTCCATGACAGGAAGATGCCTATCGCGCATCCGATCATGCAGAGCACGATCGCCTCAATCAGGAACTGGCGGAGTATCGCGCCCCTGGAAGCTCCGATAGCCTTACGGATACCGATCTCTCTTGTCCTTTCGGTAACGGTAACGAGCATGATGTTCATGATTCCGATACCGCCGACGACAAGCGAGATGCCTGCGATGCCGCCCAGGAGAATGGAAAGGATCGCGGTGATGTTGCCCATTGCATCCTCGAGCATATCAGTGGACTGGATATTGAAAGCGTCCTCATCATAATTGAATCTTTCGAGCATGAGGCGGTTGACGAGATTCTTGGTGGTTTCGGTGGGCACATCTTTTCCGGCGGCAATATAGAACGCCTTGATATTGATGGATGTGTCGGTTGAAAGTCTTACGTGCGTTGAATAAGGGATATAAGCCTCAAGAGTTCCGCCTCCCATGATCGAGGTAAGTGCGGACTGTTCGGAGTTTTCCTTGAGAACGCCGATGACGGTGAATTTCGTACCGTTCAGAGTTATCTCCTCGTTGACGCATCCCGTGAATCCGATGAGCTGCTCGGCAAGAGCCGTGTTTACAACGCATACGTTCGTGTGGTTGTCATAGTCGGAATCCTTGAGCAGACGGCCGATCATGAGATCATAATTTCTTATTCCGAAATAATGGCTGTTTGTTCCGTAAACCGTGACAGTCTTTGAAGTGGTGTTGTATTTACCTGTCATTGAACCGCTGGCGATAGGCGCAATGGCACCGATTTCCGGATACTTCATGAGATCATCAAGATCTTCTTTTCTGATAGGGTTGCCGTAATCGTTCTGGACTGAAACGCCGACCAGGTTAGATCCGAGTTTATTGATAGTGTCTGTTACCGAGCTGGTCGTTCCGCTTACGAGGCTGACGAGTATGACGAGGGCCATTACGCCGATGATGATACCGAGCATCGTGAGGAACGATCTCATTTTGTTTCCGCTGATTGATTTCAGCGCCATTTTAAATGATTGAATCATCCGTCGCCTCCGTTACTCTGCCGTCAAGAATGTTGATGGCTCTCTTGGCCTGCATCGCGACATTTCTGTCGTGAGTGATCAGGACTATCGTGTTACCCTGCGCGTTGAGATCGTGGAATATGTCCATGATCTCCTTACTTGTCTTCGAGTCGAGGTTGCCCGTGGGCTCGTCGGCAAGGATAAGCGAGGGGTGTGTTGCAATTGCTCTTGCGATGGCAACACGCTGCTGCTGTCCGCCCGAAAGCTCGGTAGGAAAGTGCTCGGCACGCTTGAGCAGGTCCACCTTTTCGAGGGCGGCTCTTACACGTGCTTTGCGCTCTGACTTCTTGAGCTTCTGATAGATGAGCGGAAGCTCAACGTTCTCAGCAGCTGTCAGCTTATTGATAAGATTGAAGCTCTGGAAAACGAAGCCTATCTTCTTGTTGCGTACGGTCGCGAGCTCATTCTCGGAATAGTCCTCGATCGGGATGCCGTCGAGCAGATATTCGCCGGAATCAGCGATATCCAGGCATCCGATTATGTTCATAAGTGTTGATTTGCCGCTTCCCGAAGGACCGATGATGCTTACGAATTCGCCGTCATTGACCTCTAAAGTGGCATGATCCAGTGCATGAACTACCTCGGTTCCGATGCGGTAGGTCTTGCAGATGTCTTTCATGGTAATCATTTGATTCTGCCTCCCGCGTCAGATCACAGAAGATTTTCTGTTGCTGCGGTTACCGTTGCCGGAACCTCCGGATCTTGTGCCAGTATAGCCGCCCTGTCTGTTGTTGCCGCCATAACTGCCCTGGGGCCTGTTATTGCCGCTTCTGTTTCTGTTGTTATTACGGTTGCTGCCGTTGCCGTTGGCTCTGTTCATGTACCTTTCGAAAGGATTCTGCTCGGGCTCTTTGTACCATACGGTGTCACCCTCTTTGAGGCCTTCCGTAATCTGGGCGAACGAATCATTCTGGATACCGACCTTTACCTCGACCATACCGCCGGGAGTGTTGGTCTCTTCATCGTATGTCGTGTAAACGAAATAAGATGAACCAGTGTTGTTGAGTGCTTCGACCGGAACGACGATCGAGTTCTTGTGTTCGGTAACTGCGATGAGGACCGTGCAGGACATTCCTGACAGCATGCCGTCTTCCTTGTCGATCGTTATCTCTGCGGTGTATCCGACGGTGCCGTCTGTCGTGGTACCGGATTTGTCGATCTCCGTAATGGTTCCCTTGACCGTCTTATCGAGCGAGTCAACGGTGACGTCTGCAGACTGTCCCTTTGAGATGGAGAGGATGTCCTTCTCATCGACTGAGACCTCAACGGTCATCTTGAGATCGGGGCAGATGGAGAACATGTTTGTTTTGGTTGTTGTTGAAGTATCCGTTGAAGACGATGAGGAAGACTGTCCGTAATATCCGTAATAGCTCTGGGCAGAGCTTGTGGAAGCGGATGAAGATGTTGTTGTCTCTGAATCGTCAGTCTTGGGAACAGCTTTTATCGTTCCGGACATCTGTGCAAGGATCGCACCGTCATTATAGATCCTGAGAAGATCGGAAAGCTCTTCCGCAAGGTCAGCACGATCCCTGATGAGCTTGTCGTAGTTTGCGGTATATGAAGTGGCAGTGAGCTTCATGAGGACCTTGCCCTTCTTTACGTACTGGTTGAGCTTTACATTTACGGATGAGACCTTGCCGGCATAAGCAACGATGGAAAGAGGTGAGTTGACCTGAAGCTTTCCTGTGCCGTAAGTGGTCTTGCCGTCTGTTGAAGTAACCGTTGCGTCAGCACCGAGAACGGGACCGTTGTCTGTGAAAACGATCCTGACCTTGCCGTCGGAAACGCTCTTTACAGCGCCGTTATAAGTTTTTTTGCCGGACTTGACCTTGACCTTTTTGCCTGCAGTAAGATCGTTTGTCTCGATCTCAACAGCCATGTTGCCGTCAAGCGAAAGGACCATCAGGGCGTTCTTCTCGGTCATCGTGGAGATGACGTTGCTGTTCTTCTTAACGTAGATGCCCTTTACGCGGCCTTTGACCTGCGACTTGATGGTCGTTGCGGCCTTCTCCTCAGAAGCTTTCTGGAGCTGCTTGTCGATAGCGTCCATCTTGGACTGGATCTCGTACATTGCAGCCAGGACGGAGTTGGTGTTGATCTTTGCCAGCACCTGACCCTTTTCAACCTTGTCGCCGACTTCAACGACAACTTCGTCGATGTCCACGTTATCGGGGATCTCATAATCTTCCGTGTCAGAATCCGTAAGCGAACCTGTTCCGGAGACTCTTGAGCTCAGATCCTGAACGCTCGCCTCAGCGGAAATATAAGTCTGCTTCGTATCGGCAAACTTTTTCGAAACGTAGTTTTTCGCGTAGATGATGCCTGCCGTCGCAGCAGCCACAAGAATGCTGACGATCACGATGACCTTTACGATAGTCGATTTCTTAACCTTTTTCCTTCTTGCCATGTTATTTAACCTCGCATGTTAATAGCTGTGATGATTATAATGAGCAAAACTTAAGTCAACTTTAAAAATTTCAGGCTAAATTTAGTAAATTATCCGTGATTATTTAAAATTGTCATTTTTCATTAACTTTTTACATTAAAGATTTACCTCTCCCCAGCGTTTGAGCTCCAGCAGGATGGGAATGAGGGTCTTGGCTTTTTCCGTGAGGGTGTATTCGACCCTGACCGGCATCTCGTCGTAAAGGTGTCTTTCCACAAGACCGTCAGCTTCCATTTCCTTTAACGAAGATGCCAGCATAGTGTTCGTGATGCCGTAGATGGTCCTTTTCATCTCGCCGAAACGGCCGATCTCCTTGGCATCTATGTAGCAGAGGATCAGTATCTTCCATTTCCCGCCGATGATGCCGATGATCTTCTTTAAGCCGCATCCCTGGCCTGTGATGCTCTCGCAGAGCGTGTCTTTTGCTGCTTTTGTCTTAGCCATAGTAATAAATTCCTTACCTGATGAGTTAAAACTGCGTACTTGATAAGTTTTCCGTACCAAATATACTTATGCTATAGGACGAAATCAACTCGAAAGGAGTGCAAAACTATGGCAGAAATCATTCTTACATCAGATAACTTCGAGACCGAGGTAATAGGATCGGAGATCCCCGTATTAGTCGACTTCTGGGCACCCTGGTGCGGTCCCTGCAAGATGCTTGGCCCGGTCATTTCCCAGATCGCCGAGGAGAACGAGGGCAAGGTCAAGGTAGGCAAGGTCAACGTTGACGAGGAAGACGAGCTCGCAGCTCAGTATGGAATCCAGAGCATCCCTACAGTGCTGCTTTTCAAGGGCGGCGAGGTAGTGGAGCAGTCCTTGGGATTCAAGCCGAAAGCGTTTTTCGAGGACCTCATCAAGTAAGATCTTTCAACACAAGAAGAAAGGGCCGTGCCGCAGGGTGCGGCCTTTTTGTTTGGGGCGGCGGCGGGGCTTGGGGTGCGGGGTGCGGCGGCGCGCGGAACGCTTCGATGTGCTGGTTACACTGAAATCTACACTAAAAAGGCGGTTTTAGTGTAATTTTTTGGGTAATTAAAGGGGATTTACACTAAAACCTACACTAAAAGTGCGGAATCAGTGTAGGTTTTTGGAAATCAGCCTTCCGAAAGGCGAAAAAAGGCGGTTTTTGTGGAAAAATAGGTTTTCTTTTGTTAAAATGCTCGAATACTCTGCACAGCGGTTCTGTGCATAAAACTCTGGAGGAGGTTTTTACAATGGAAAAAGAAGAAGTATTGAAGGTGTACCGTCACTCTCTGGCTCACATCATGGCAAAGGCCGTGATCGAGATCTTCGGTAAAGAGGTGCAGTACGCGATCGGTCCTGAGATCGAAGACGGATGCTACTATGATTTCATCCTGCCGAGAGCAGTCACCGAAGAAGATTTTCCCGCAATCGAAGAGAAGATGCATGAGATCATCAAGCGCCGTGAGGACTGGACCCGCAAGGAGCTTTCCAGGGCTGAAGCACTTGAGATCTTCAAGGATCAGAAGTTCAAGACCGAGCTTATCAACGATCTGCCCGAGGGCGAGGTAATCTCAACTTACAACACCGGCGATGATTTTATCGATCTTTGCCGCGGCCCCCACGTAGACAATTCACAGGAGCTCTTCAGCGCAGCATTCAAGATCAAGAATGTCTCGGGCGCTTACTGGAGAGGCGATGAGAAGAGGGATCAGCTGCAGAGAATATATCTTTTCGCTTTCCCTTCCAAGGACGAGCTCAAGGCTCACCTTGCATGGCTCAAGGAAGCACAGGAAAGAGACCACAAGAAGATCGGAACGCAGCTTGACCTGTTCATGTTCCGTGAGACTGCTCCGGGCATGGCTTACTGGCTCCCGAGGGGATGGGTCCTCTATCAGGAACTCATGAAGTATTCCCGTGAGATCCAGCTCAAGCACGGCTATACGGAGATCTCCGCGCCTCTTATCAACAACAAGAAGCTCTGGCTCATCTCAGGTCACTGGGCACACTATCAGAACAACATGTTCATCGTTCCGGGCATCACAAAGGGCGTTAATGCTTGTGCTGCTGTCGAGAGCGACGAGACGGCGGAAAAGTATTCCGTTGACGCAGAGGACACCATGGCAGCAAAGCCTATGAACTGCCCTAACGCAATGATGTCTTATAAGCGCACGATGCATTCTTATAAGGAACTTCCTATCCGTTACAGCGAATATGACGTTCTCCACAGAAAAGAGAAGTCCGGTCAGATGAACGGTCTGTTCAGAGTTCAGGAATTCCGTCAGGATGATGACCATACGTTCGTCACACCCGATCAGATCAAGGATGAGATCAAGGATGTAATCGCTATCGCAGACGAGATCTACAAGACGTTTGGTATCACATACCGCGCTGAGTTCTCAACAAGACCTGAGGACTACATGGGCGATCTCGAGTCCTGGAATGCAGCCGAGGCGGCACTCAAGGAGATTCTCGACGAGAAGTACGGTGAGGAGAATTACGAGATCAACGAAGGAGACGGCGCATTCTACGGCCCGAAGATCGACCTTCAGATCAAGGACGCTCTTGGACGTGAGTGGCAGTGCGGAACAGTCCAGCTCGACTTCCAGCTCCCTCATAACTTCGAGCTCACCTTCGTCGACAAGGACGGCTCACAGAAGATGCCTATCGTCATCCACCGTGCTATCTTCGGTTCTTTCGAGAGATTCATCGGTATCATCACTGAGCACTTCAAGGGTTCGTTCCCGTTCTGGCTCAACCCTTACCAGGTTGCAGTCGTACCGATCAGGCCCGAGCACAACGACTATGCGCAGAAGGTCGTGTCCGAGCTCACTGCCGCAGGCGTACGCGTCGAGGCTGACTACACTGACGTCAACATGAGAGACAAGATCAAGAAGTTCAAGCAGATGAAGGATCCTTATATCCTCGTAGTAGGCGACAAGGAAGCTGCCGAGAACACTGTCGCAGTCAACGTCAGAGGTTCCAACAAGCAGCTTCAGGGCGTAGCTTTGGACAAGTTCGTTGAGATCTGCAAAAAGCTCAATGCCGAAAGAACGCTGGAGCTCCCTCAGGAGATGTGATCATCTGATCTTTAAATGACTTACGGCGGCGCGGGACATAAAAAGTTCCGTGCCGTTTTTTATTTGCTTATCAGAACGTATGCATTTAAGATAAAAGCAGGGGGAAGGCACCGGAAATGAAACGCATATGGATAACGGTAAGTATTCTTGCGGCTGTTGCGCTGGTGTGCATAGCCGCAGTCTTGATCCTGCTGACCTGTAACGGAAAGCGGGCCTTTAAGAATACCGGAATAGCCGGACCAAGGTATGTCACGGACTATCCCCTCGACATAAATGAAAGAAGTCGTGAAGTTAACGGTATCTGGACAATAACCAAGCGCCGGGATGAGAAAAAGGGCACATACCTTTATATAAGGACTATTCAGAATAGCGGGAATGAGACCGAATACAGTTATGAGGTCTACGATACCGAGGAGCAGGCCCGAGCTGCATTTGAAGAATGGTACAAAGCATCGAAAAGGAAGGACAGCTACGGGGAAAACGAGGATCCGAACCGGTTCAAAGGCGAGATGCCCTATGTTGATGATGCGACGATACAGGCAATGTTCTGCTTGGAAGGCAATGTGATCATCATCGCGGAACTTTCCTTTTACAGCGAGTGGGACGGAAGCCGTAAAGACTATTCTTACAGGGAAACATATGTAAAAGAGCACGCTCCCGAGCTGAGGGATTTTGCGCTGGACCTGGTATCAGCCCCCGAAAAACTCTGATGCAAGACGGGAAAAGCCATTTTCGTTAAGAAAAAGTTTGATTATCAAATTATCAAATTACACTTTCAGGGGTGCCTGAGGGGCAATTTTTTAGGTAAAAATCCTAACGAAAAACAACTTTAATTGAATGACTGTTCTTGATATTATTCGTATTGCTATAAAAGGGGGCAACAAGTTATGTATAAACAGGAAGGTACCAAGGTCGCCATTATCGGCGCCGGCGCGGTAGGATCAACCACCGCATTCGCAATTGCAATGCAGCAGCTCTGCTCAGAGCTCGTTCTCATTGATGTTAATAAGGAGAAGGCTTTAGGAGAGGCGCTTGATATCAGCCACGGACTTCCGTTCATCGGCGATATGTATATCCATGCCGGAGACTACAGCGATGTTAAGGATGCCGACTGCATCATCATCACTGCAGGTATCCCGAGAAAAGAAGGCGAGACAAGACTTGACCTTGCAAAGAAGAACGTCAAGCTCGCTCATGTAATCACAGACAGCATCATGGAGCACTATAACAAGGGTGTCATCATGGTCATCTCCAACCCTTGCGACCTCGTAACATATAAGGTTGCAGAGTGGTCAGGACTCCCTTCGAACCTGATCATCGGTTCTGGTACGAACCTCGACTCCGCACGTTTCAGAGTCCTTATCTCCAGAAAGCTCGGTGTTGACGTAAGAAACGTTCACGGCTATATCCTCGGCGAGCACGGCGAGACACAGTTCCCTGCATGGAGCCACACACACGTTGCAGGTATGGGCATCGATGAGTACGCAGAAGCTATCGGCGTACCTTTCGGCCAGGATGTCAAAGATGAGATCGCACAGCAGACAAAGTCTTCCGGCGCACAGATCATCAAGCTCAAGGGCGCTACATTCAACGGTATCGCAGTAAGTGCTGCCACACTCCTCAGGAGTATCACAGAAGACGAGCATACTATCAGAACAGTATCCACAAGACTCAACGGCGAGTACGGCATCAGCGGCGTAACGCTTGATGTTCCCGCACTTATCGGTGCTAACGGCGTTGACAAGATCATCGATATGCGTCTTACCGATGAGGAGTATCAGCTCCTCAAGAGATCCGAAGCAAATATGCGTGAAGCTATCGCTTCCGTTGAAGGTCTCTGATATTTTTCTTAACTTAAAACCGCTGACCGGCCCTTCTGTTTCAGAGGGGTCGGTTTTTTATTGCATTTTAAGGACATTTTGTGGCACTGCGCCCCAAAATAAGAAAAGCAAAAAGCAGGCATGATATAATAACGGCACAATCTGGGGAAATATCAAAAGCAAGGATTGGAGATTATTCAGATGCTTAACGGACTGAAGAAGGTGTCTTCGGCAGTTGTCGCTTTATTAATTGCATTTACCCTGACGGGTGCTTTTTCGCGCTTTGATGAGATTCAGGTCAATGCCGATACCACAACAACCACTGCAACTGCAGCAAACATGTATACGCTTTCCGGAAAAGCGAGCATGCAGTCGTACGGAAACAAGAAAGGTTCTTTCAGCAGCGGCATTCTTACCCTCGGCAAGAAGGGCAAAAAGAAGAATATCTACGCAATAACCATTAATCTCAAGAACAATACAGGTTATTCGGGCAATATCCGCTACAGGGTATACCGCCGCAAAAAGGGCTGGTCCGGCTGGAAGACGAGCGGACAGAAGGCCGGCGGCGGCAAGACATACAGGGTCGAGGCATTCAGCATCGAGCTTACGGGCGAGCTTGCCAAGCATTACAGCGTCTATTACAGACCTTACATGCAGACGTATAAGTACAATCAGGGATGGGTCAGCAACGGCACCATTGCAGGTGCCACAGGAGAAGGCAAGAGACTCGAGCAGATCGAGGTCAAGCTGGTTGCAAGAGATCAGGAGAAAGAAACGCCCTCTGTCTCATACCGCATGTACAGGGACAATTACAAGTGGTCTTCCAAGTGGTCAAAAGACGGTCAGGTCGCAGGCGTTACTTCGGGCGGCAAACAGAAGCATGAAGGCCTTTCAATGTCAGTTCTGGGCTCGAAATACACAGGCAACATATATTATTGCGCCAGAGGACAGGGCTATTCCTGGACCGCCTGGAATACAAAGAGTGCCAAGGTCGGAAAGTATAAGAAGACCAACGGCAAACGCATGGAAGAGGTAATGATCAAGCTTTCAGGCGAACTGGCTGAGCATTTCGACATCTACTACAGGACCATGGTAAAGGAGAAGGGATGGCTCGGCTGGGCGAAGAACGGAGAGCGTTCCGGAACAGATAAGTACAACTACTACATTATGGCGCTCCAGTGCGTCATAGTTCCCAAGGATTCGGGCGAACCCGGAAACGTCGGAGGCATAAAGAGCAAGTATACTTCTTCATACCTCGTTAACGGCAATCCGGTGCTCAAGTTCGCGGATTTCAAGACGGATTACAAGACCTCCAAGACCATGCTCGGTATCGATGTCTCCAAGTACCAGGGCGACATCAATTTCAAGAAGGTCAAGAGTGCGGGCTGTGAATTCGTTATCCTGCGCTGCTATGTAAGAAACAACTACTACGACAACGATGCGAAAAAGTACGTCTGGTGCAACGCTCCCGACAGAAAGTTCGAGCAGTATTACAAGGATGCCCGTGCGGCTGGCCTCAAGGTAGGCGTGTATTTCTTCACGTGCGACTACACGGAAGAGAACATGCGCAAGTACACCCGGGACATGATCAACAAGTGCCTTAAGGGCAAGAAGCTGGACTTCCCGATCGCTTTCGACTGGGAGAATTTCGATTACTACAAGCGTGCCCACAAGAGCAAGGGATGGTCCACATCGACCATGAACAAGCATATTGACGAAGACCTGAACAAGATGGTTGCCGTTTTCGCAGAGGAAGTCGAGAAGGCCGGCTACACAGCTTCCATCTACGGAAGCAAGTCAAGGCTTGAAGGCACATGGTCACCTTCGATCAAGGCAATGAAGGCAGGAAAGAACAACCTTTCCATCTGGATGGCTCACTGGGTAACCAAGTCATCTTATAAGGGAACCTACTATATGTGGCAGGTCAACTCTCACGGCAGAGTGCCCGGTATCAGCGGAGACGTCGATCTTGATGTCGCATACATCGACAGGCTTCCTTCACCTACGATGCCGGTCAAGCCCGATGATCCGGGCGAAGGCGGCGAGACCAAACCGACCGATACACCGGACTCCAACACGCCTGATACGACCACACCGGATAACAATACACCGGCAGAAGGCGGCAATGATACTGCTACACCTTCTGAAGGAACGCCTGAAGAGGGCGCACAGCAGCCCGAGGGCCAGCCTGATGAAGACGGTGAAAAGCAACCCGAGGAAGGCAACGCAACGCCTGACGAAGGTTCTACTGCTCCCGGCAAGGACGCTGCATCCGGCGAAGATGAAAGACCTTCTTCTGACGGACAAAAGGACAACAACGACGAAGCTATTGATTCCAAGGCGAAGTCGGTAGATAATTCTTCTGCTGATTCGGATAAGGAAGAGGCTCCCGCGAAGGAATCTGCCGGCAAGGAAGCCGCAGTGCCCGCCAAGGAGGCTGAACCTGTAAAGGAACAGACTTCTTCCAAGGATTCCGCCGTCGTAAAGGAAACGGCTCCCGGTAAACAGGCAGCTCCTTCAAAAGAGCAGCCTGCCGAGGTCACGACGGAAGGACCCGAGTAACAAAGTAATATTGAATTCTTAAATAACACAGAGGGGTTTTGAAAATGGAGATCAGTGCAGTTGTAATGGCCGCAGGCCGAAGCACGAGAATGAAGTCCAAGCATTCGAAGGTTACGTTCCAGGTAGCCGGTAAGGCTATAATCCAGTGGGTGTCTGACGCGCTTTTCGATGCAGGATGCAAGGAACAGGTCTATATCGTAGGTGATGCCCAGGATGAGATCAGAGCTATCTTAGGTGAGGATGTCGCTTATGTTCTTCAGGAGGAGCAGCGCGGAACGGGACACGCCGTTATGCAGGCTGCACCTTTCCTTGAAGGAAGAGACGGACTTACGATCGTTCTGCCCGGTGACTGCCCGATGGTCTCCGCTGATACCATAACCAAGGCTCTCAAGGCATTTGAATCTGTTGAAGGCAACTGCGCCGCAGTTCTTATCACCGCGATCGCTGACGATCCGACCGGTTACGGAAGGATCGTAAGAGGCGAAGACGGCAACGTCGTCAAGATCGTCGAACATAAGGACTGCACACCGGAAGAGCTTGAGATTGCAGAGATCAATTCATCGATGTATGTTTTCAAGACCCCGCTCCTGCTCTCCGCATTGGGAAGGATCGGAGCCAACAACGCACAGAAGGAATACTATCTTACGGATACTATCGGTATCCTTATCGGTGACGGCTATAAGGTCGGTGCCGTTGTATGCGATTTCGATGATACGCGCGGAATCAACGACCGTATCCAGCTGTCGCAGGTCCAGTCGATAATGAACCGCAGGATCATTGAAAGACACATGAAGAACGGCGTTACTATCGTTGACCCCTCGACAACATGGATCCACAACGCAGTTGAGATCGGTCAGGACACAACGATCCTTCCGGGCACGACGCTGATGGGCAACACGGTCATCGGAAGCGACTGCATCATCGGAGAGAATTCAAGAATTGACTGCTCCGAGATTGGCGATGAGACGACGGTCGATAACTCGATCGTTACGGGAAGCCGCATCGGCAAAGACTGCCGTATCGGACCCTTCTCACATATCAGACCTGACTGCGTCATCGATGATCAGGTCACGATCGGTGCATACGTTGAAGTCAAGGCTTCTTCAGTCGGAGCTCACACACGTGCAAGACACCTTACATATATCGGTGATTCCAAGGTTGGAAAGAACGTCAACTTCGGATGCGGTACCGTTACCTGTAACTTCGACGGACAGGACAAGGTGGGATGCACCATCGAGGACAACGTCTTTATCGGAGGCAACTCGAACATCGTTTCCGCAGTCGTTCTCGGCAAGGATTCCTACATTGCCGCAGGTTCGACCATCACGACGGACGTACCTCCGCTTGCGCTTGGACTCGGCCGTTCAAAGCAGGTAAACAAGGAGAACTGGGTTGCGGATAAGTCCCGCAGCAGAGGCTCCAATTACATCAGACTCGACGACAGACGTTCAGAATTCTGATATGTGGATAGTCGCAGGACTCGGAAATCCGGGCAGACAGTATATGTATACGTGGCACAACATGGGTTACCTTGCTGTTGATATGTTATGCGAGAAACACGGCATTTCACTGGATAAAGACAAGTTCAAGGGCATGTACGGCAAGGGAAAGATCGCAGGGCAGGATGTTATCGTCATCAAGCCCGTGACCTATATGAACCTTTCCGGTGAGTGCCTTGTCGAGGCGAGCCGGTTTTTCAAGGTCGATCCCACGCATATCATTACCGTATATGATGATATCGATATCAAGAAGGGCACGATCAGGGTAAGACCCAAGGGAAGTGCCGGCACGCATAACGGAATGAAGTCCTGCATCCAGCTTCTGGGAACGGAGAATTTCCCTCGCGTAAGGATCGGCACGGGTCCTGTTCCCGAGCATTTCGATCTGATAAACTATGTTCTCTCCGAAGTTCCCAAGGAAGAACGTCTCCTTATGAACGATGCTTTCATCGAGGCCTGTGCGGCCATTGAAGGATTGATCGCAAATGAATCAGCAAATAAATGACCTGCTCGGTCTTATCGCGTCCGACAAGACTGTCATTGACGGGCTTGAAAAGTCGCGAAAAGAGGGCAGACATCTTAATATCTCAGGCGTTTGCGCTGAGCAGAAGGCATATCTTATCAGCGCGCTTGCTTCGCACAAGTCTTTAAAGCCTGTAGTTATCGTACCTGACGCTGCACGCGCCAGGGCGATGTCGCGCGCTCTTTCGGCATTTGTTGACGGTTCTGTCGCAACCCTCATCCCGGCCGAGCTCTCGCTCCTTACGGCTGAGGCTTCTTCACGTGAATTAGAGCTCACGAGATGCGCCGCGCTGGCTGAGCTCGTAACGGGAAGCTTTGGTGCCGCGGTCATTACCGCAGGCGCGCTGATGAACAAGCTCGAGATACCTTCTTCATTTGCTTCCAGGATATTGGATCTGAGTACCGGCAGTACCATCGATCCCGATGAGATGATATTAAAGCTCACCGAAATGGGCTATGAAAAGGTCCCGCAGGTCATGGAGCGCGGCGAGTTCGCAAGAAGGGGAGACATCCTGGATATCTTCCCGCCGGACATGAACGAGCCTGTCAGAATAAGCTTTTTCGATGATGAGATCGACCAGCTGAAGAACTTCGACTTGGAGACCCAGCGTTCGACCGAAATGCTCAAAGACGTGCGCATCATACCTGTAAGGTCTTATTCCGCGGGTGATGAGGATGCACGCAAAGAGGCTGCCGAGAAGATCAGAAGCCAGGCGGCTGAAGACATCTCCAACATGAAGACCGATTCGCGCGAGGCAAGACGCGCAGCTGAACTCCTTTCGCGCACCGCCGAGGCTGATGCGCAGAAGATCGAGCTCGGAGGCGAGCCCACGGGTATCGCGCGCTGGATAGGACTCCTGCTTTCCAAGAGCGCATGCGCGATCGATTATGTTGAGCTGAACGGCGCATCTGATGTGCTCTGGTTTGCAGATGAGCTTGTGGATACGGATGCGAGGATGAAGGCTTTTTCAGCCGAATACATGCAGCGCTGCACTGAGTCTTTCGAGGCGGGAACCGCGCCGTCATGCGCTCCCGAAGCTGTTTTCGATACCTCCGAGGTAATGAAAAAGATCGACAATCTTGCGAAGGTTATAACCCTTGCGACGTTTGCTTCAACGGGCGGCGGACTTCCCGGCGGCGTTAATGTCTCCACATCGGGATTCCCGGCGGACAACTATTCCGGAAGGATAGACGAACTCGCTGAAGCTTATAAAGGGACACAGGGGATAAAGATAGTCCTGCCTGAAGGCAAGAGGACAGAAGCGTTAAGGGACAGCCTGATCGATGCGGGCGCACTGCCCGATATCATATACGCGGACCTTCCACAGGGATTCTCCTATCCTGCGCTCGGAATAACGCTTCTCGGAGAACAGGAGATCTTCGGAAGCGGAAGGGCAGCAAAGCCCAAGAAAAAGGGCGGCGCAAGGATCACGTTTTTCGGTGACATCCATCCCGGTGACTTCATCGTCCACGACAAACACGGCGTAGGAAGATACGACGGTCTCATCAACATGAAGGTCGGCGATACACGCAAGGACTACCTCAAGATCACTTACGCTAGAGACGAGGTCTTATATATCCTGCCCGAAAATCTCGATTCGCTCCAGAAATACGTCGGCCCCGGCGAGCGTGAACCTAAGCTTTCCCGCCTTGGCGGAGACGAGTGGAAGAGGCAGGTCTCAAGAGCCAGGGAATCGATCAAGAAGGTCGCTTATGACCTTCTCAAGATATATGCGGCGAGGAGTGTGAACAGCGGCTACAAGTGCGATCCTGATGACGAGCAGCAGAAGCTTTTCGAGGATAAGTTCCCGTTCGTTGAGACGGAGGACCAGCTCCGCGCATGCCGCGAGATAAAGGCGGACATGGAGTCCGAAAGACCGATGGACAGGCTGCTTTGCGGCGACGTCGGATTCGGCAAGACCGAGGTCGCGTTCAGGGCTATGTTCAAGGCGGTAATGAACGGCAGGCAGGCGATAATGCTCGCGCCCACGACGCTCCTTGCACAGCAGCATTACCAGAATTTCGTAGAGCGCTGCAAGGGCTTCCCGGTCAACGTAGTACTGCTTTCGAGATTCGTTACGCCTGCTCAGATAAAAGCAAATCTGATAGACATCAAGAACGGCAAGGCAGACGTCATAATCGGAACGCACAGAGTGCTCTCGAACGACGTGAGACCGCCGCAGCTGGGTCTTTTGGTAGTTGACGAGGAGCAGAGATTCGGCGTCAATCACAAGGAAAAAATCAAGTCTATGAAGACCGACATCGATGTCCTTTCGCTTTCCGCGACGCCTATCCCGAGGACGCTTCACATGTCGCTTTCGGGCATCAGGGACATCTCCGTCCTTGAGGAGGCACCTTTCAACAGACGCGCGGTCCAGACATACGTCATGGGCTACGACGAGCAGATAATAGTGCAGGCCTGCATGCGTGAGATCGCGCGCGGCGGTCAGATCTTCTACCTGTATAACAAGACGTCGGATATAGACAAGGTCGCGACAAAGCTCGAAGAGCTGATGCCCGGAGTGCGAGTAACTTACGCTCACGGGCAGATGCCCGAGAACGGCCTCGAAGCGGCTGTCGGAGATTTTATCGAAGGCAAGTACGACATCCTTGTCTGCACGACCATCATCGAAAACGGTGTCGATATGCCGAACGTAAACACGCTTATCGTAGAGAATTCCGACCGTTTCGGTCTGTCACAGCTCTACCAGATCAAGGGGCGTGTCGGAAGGTCCGACAAGCAGGCATATGCTTACATCACCTACGATGCGGACGCTCCTTTGAACGAGGAAGCAACGAAGAGACTTAACGCGCTGCGTGAATTTACCGAGCTTGGTTCGGGCGTCAGGATCGCCATCAGAGACCTTGAAGTAAGAGGCGCAGGCAACCTCCTCGGAGCCGAACAGCACGGCCAGATGGACGTCATCGGATACGAGCTCTACTGCAGGCTGCTTGATGAAGAAATCAAGACCTTGAGCCAGAATGAAGCCGAGAAGAGCAAGGCGCTTGAAGGTATGGAGACACCCGCCGTTGCCGGAGATGTTACCATCGAAGTCGATTACGACGCATACATCCCTTCGTCTTATATACAAGACGAAGCGAGCCGCATGGCCACATACAGAAAGATCGGAAACATCAGCGATTTCAGCCTTTACGATGATTTTATGGACGAGATCGTGGACCGTTACGGCGACCCTCCGAGAGAGATATACATCCTCGCGGGCATTTCTCTGATCCGCGCAATGTCAGGAAAGCTGGGCTTTACCGGAGCATCCATCAGAAGCACCGGCGTAAGGCTGTATCTTGACCCGAAGCTGCAGCTCGACATGAACGCTCTTGGCGCTCTTCTCCGTGACAAGTTCTACGGCGCTCGCGTGACGATCAATGCCATGAGCGACCGCCCGTACCTGCTCTACAAACCCACTTCCACTAAGCAGGCAGCCACGGTCAATGAGATCAAGGGCCTGCTCAACATACTTAACGATAACAGGACGAATGCTGTATAATACAGCTTGCCGTGCTCCAATAGTCTAATGGATAGAATAGCGGTTTCCGGTACCGTTGATGCGGGTTCGATTCCTGCTTGGAGCGCCACATTCAAAGGCCTTCTGAAATGTACGAACAAGTCCTCGGCAAGCAAAGCTTGCCTGCGGAACTAATTTCAGAAGGCCTTTTTCGTGGCGTGATGGCGAGCGAGGCTCGCCTGCGGAACTAGTTGCAAGGTGTTTTTCATTGGCGTAGTGGCGGGCTTTGCCCGCCTGCGGAACTAATATCGCAAAGGGTTGTTTGCTTTGTGTAGGCAGCCGGTATTACAGGAAAAAACAGGCATACATACGAAATCCGTATTTTTGAAGAATTTATCCGTGCATTTTGGTTATTTTCTTGCCGGTCAGCGGGAAATGCACATACGAAAACAGACTTTTTCTTAAAATTATCCGTGCGCTAAAGCTTTCAGCGGCACTTTTCGATGAAAATGCACGTATAAAATGCTCGCTTTTTCGCTTTTCGTATGTACGAATAAAAACAGGGCCGCGAAATCGTGTTTGACATTGTCCGGGGCGGTCAGAGCTGAAGTTGACATCCGAAAGTCTTTTGCCACAAATATACAATAATCATGTGGTTGAAGTAATGTATACTCAAAAGGGTTTTGAGACTATTTTAAGAAGGCACAGGGTGATTTATGGGTATTTTGACTGATGGCATAATCCACGAAGTTAAAAAGGTGATCAGCGGAAAAGACTCTGTCATCGAACAGGCGCTGACGGCGATACTTGCAGGCGGGCATATCCTGATGGAGGATGTGCCGGGCGTGGGCAAGACCACGATGGCGCTTGCGTTTTCCAAGACGATGGGACTCAATTTCGGAAGAGTCCAGTTTACTCCTGACGTACTGCCTTCGGACATTACGGGATTTTCGATGTATGACCGCAATACCGATACGATGAAGTATCAGCCGGGTGCGATCTTCCATAATCTTTTTCTTGCAGATGAGCTGAACCGTGCATCTTCGCGTACCCAGTCCGCGCTCCTTGAGGCGATGGAAGAGGCGAACGTGACTGTTGACGGCAACACATATATGCTGCCGGATCCGTTTATCGTTTTCGCGACGCAGAACCCTACAGGTGCTTCAGGCACGTCGCTTTTGCCTGACTCGCAGATCGACCGTTTCATGGTCAGGATCTCGATGGGTTACCCGTCCGCGAAATACGAGAAGGCCATGATCGAGCGCCGCAAGAACGGCACCAATCCGATGGATACGGTAAAGACTCTGTGCAGCGCGCACCAGCTTCTGGAGATGCAGTCGCAGGTCAACAATGTTTTCGTGCATGATGCGGTGACCGACTATATAATCGCGCTGGTCAACAAGACCAGAGGCCATCACGACCTGGCAAGAGGCGCATCTCCGCGTGCTTCGCTAGCTTTCAACCAGATGGCCAAGGCATATGCTTACCTGAACGGAAGGACGTATGTCGTGCCCAAGGACGTGCAGCAGGTGTTCCTGCCGGCCATAACGCACAGGCTCATTCTCACGCCGGAAGCGGAGGTCAATGGGAAGAATACCGTTGAGATCGCAAAAGAGATCCTTGCGTCTACTTTTGTTCCGAAGGTCTGATCTTTTATGTTCAGATCCTGGGGCGTTTACTCAGTTTCTTTAATCTCATCCTTCGTCTTTTTTCTCTGTTACAAGATGTGGGTGTCCTGGATACTGCTCATTATTGTCTTGGCAGTTCCTTTGCTGTCGCTCGCAATGAGCCTTGCCGCGTCGGCAACGATGAAGTTCAAGGCGGACTGTCCCGCAGCGATCCGTCTGGGCGATGAGATCCACCTGAATGTTACGACGAGCGGCATCGCATCTTATTTTTCATTCTGCAAAGTGAGGATGACCGTCACCGACTACATGGCCGGAAAGACCGTGAAAAAAGTCTTCATGATCCATGACAGGGGCACTTCGCAGATACCCGTGGACACGTCGCATTGCGGTGCTTATTCATACAGACTGACGTGGCTTTATATATACGATCTTTTCGGGCTTTTCTTCGTGAAGATCAATCTCAACATGAACAACGAGATACTCGTAAAGCCTGTTCCCGCGATGCCTTCGGTGATGCCTGACATGTTCGGCTTCAAGGCAAAGAACCTGCGCAGATCCAAGCTTCCCAACTCGGAGATCTACGACATCAGGGAGTATCAGATCGGCGATCCTTTAAGATCGATCCACTGGAAAATGTCGGCAAAGAAGGATGCGCTTCTCGTTAAGGAACCGCTGGAAGAATACGGCGGACATTCACGCGTTCTGCTCAGGATGAGCGGCGACAGGGACGAGATGGATCTGCATCTTGGACAGATCGTTTTCACGTCGAAATTCTATATCGAGCATGAGACTTCGCACAGGATCAGGGTCATTCCGCCTGACAGGAGTGAAGTCTCTTTTGAGATCGAGTCGGAGGTCGATCTCGAAAAGGCGATAGCTTCCATTCTCCGCATGAGGATACCCGATGAAGACTGAGACTGCAGTGAGTGTCAGCGGGAAGACCTATCCCAGAATATTGTCCGCACTGATGGCGGTCATGATCGCTACGCTTTTGAACAGCGGATTCATTCTGATGTTCGGGTCCTCATTCAGCATTGAGTTCAAGGTATCTTCCGTGATCATCTCATCGCTGATCATCTCGGCGGCGTTTACTGCGATCTTTATGTTCAATAAGAAATGGCTGTCTTTTGCCGCGCTGATCAGCGCTCCGCTGATCTTTACCGCATGCGTCTATTTCGACCGTTTCGATATAAGAAGAGGCATCATGTCCACGCTCTACTACATAAAGTCCTACGTCTTTTTGTGGTTCCCGGGCGATTATTTTGAAGACATTGAGGGCAGCCGGACTATACTGGCATTCCTTACCGCGTACAGCCTTGTCGCTGTTGCCATAACGACATTCGTTCTGATCAAGCGCAGGTGGATACCCGCTTCTCTCGTTTTCTACGCACCGCTTTTCCTGTGCTCGGTCTCCAACACCGACATGCAGCCCAAGGCAGTGCCGGCACTGATCTCGGGCGCAGCGGTGATACTGATACTGCTTAGCAACGCTTTCCGCAAAAAGCAGACTGCAACATACGTGAAGATGATCTTTACCCTCACGGTTCCTGTAATCCTGGTAATGTTCCTGGCAGGAGGCATTTTCCCGCAGGAGAACTACAACAAGGACAAGTTTGCTGAAAAGATCCTGATCGAGATGAGAGATTCGGCCGACCGTGCCGCAGGCCGCAACAGCTTCATCAGAGGCATAATCGAAAAAGCCCTGAACGGATTGCAAAACACGGATTTCGATGCCAGCTTTGATGCAATCTCGCCGCTTTATTCGTCAGCGACCAACCTGAACAACGTCGGACCTTTTAATCCGTCGGATGCAGAGGTCCTGAAGGTCTACAGGGAGAGCAATCCCAATTATTCGGGACGTGCTCCGGTCTATGGCGGCAACGTGCTGTATCTGAAGATCGAGTCGAGTGACCATTACGCGAACAACTCTTTGACCAGCACAAGGATCAATGCGGCGCCTTTCAACAAGGGAACCGAGTTCCCGAAAGAGGAAGCGATGTATTCGATCACGATCACACCGCTCAAGAGCTGCTCGGTGGACATCGTTCCGTATTACGCTGACAACTATCAGATGAATAGCTCCCTGCCTGTCAGGATGAATCCTTACAACAACACGCATGAGCGTGTCTTTAAGTTTGCTTCATCCAACGTGCCGGTAAAGACGGGCAATATCTATTCGAAGAACTATCTGGAAAAGTACGTTTACGGCACATGCCTTGAAGTTCCGTACGCAACCGACAGAGCTTTGCTGTCGTCGGACAAACTGCCCGACTGGTACCTCGACGTGTATTACGGAAGAGTTCAGATGACCGATGCCGAAAAGGTGAGAGGCGTTACCGAGTTTGTAAGAAACCTTCACCCGTATGATGCAAACACCGATTATCCGCCTCAAGGCGCAGACTTCGTACCGTGGTTCGTGAAGGACGCGAAAACAGGCATCTGCGTGCATTACGCGGCAACATCCATGGTCCTTCTGCGCATGATAGGCATCCCTGCAAGATATGTCCGCGGCTATGTCGACGCGAATTCGGGACTTGATAAAGAGAGCACGATCCTTGCCTCACAGGCGCATGCGTGGTTTGAGGTTTTCGTGCCCGAATACGGATGGGTAATGGGAGACGCGACTCCCGGCTACGGCATGGATGAGTTCCACTTCAATCTTGAGAGCATCGAAAGGGCGCACCCGGAAATAAAAGAGGCGGGATTCTCCAAAGAAAACTATGAGAATGCTGCTACGGAGACAACAACGGAAACAACAACTGAGACCGAGACAGAGACAGAAACCGGAACGACCGAGGAGACTGCTCCCGAAGCAACAACGACGACAAATGAAGCAGGAGAGACAGCCGCTCCCGAATACGATCCGGGCAATGCAGGGATACAGGCAGGTCTGGATGAATCAAAGACGTCTGTTCCCGCAGGTTCTCAGGCTCCCGGCGAGGGCGGAAAGGAAACCTTTGAACTGCCCAGGCAGGTAGTACGCGCGTTCAAGATGTTCGCTGCGCTTGTTATCGCGGCTGCGGTCTTCGGTCTGATCGTGCTCGCAGGAAGAGCGGTTTTCGTGATCTACTGGTACAGGCAGTTTAAGACCGAGAACATCAATGACAGGATCGTCGCTTACTATCACTACTACATGCTGATGGCGAAAATCTTCAGATTCGTTTATCCGGACACGGTCAATGAGACCGCCGAGAAAGCGAGATTCTCAGGCCATGATCTGTCACGAAAGGAATTCCGTGAGCTCGTCTCGTCATGTGAAAAGACAATGAAAATGACCATCCCGGACTTTCCGCGCTACAAGCGGATACTGTTCAGGCTGATGAAGAAGCCTGATGTTTATAAGAACCCGGATCAGTCGCAGGTGTAACCCGGCTTCTTATATAAGGCGTCCATTTCAGGTGTGATCTGGGTGTCCCAGACCTGTGCCTTCCATGAGTCCTTTTCGATCTCCTTGATCGCTATCGAAACACTTGAAGCGTCGCAGCCCATTGTCTCGGAAATGGCCTTTGTTACAGCCTCCGCGCATTTGGTCTTCTGTTCTTCGGATCTTCCGGGAAAGCATTTTATCTCTACGTGCGGCATGTTTTTCCTCCTTTTTCTATCAGATTACCTGTTTCACGCAGCCTGCTCATTTTGGCCAAAACGCGGCAGGCAGCGTGGAATTCTTAATCACAATACTACGTTGACTCCATCGAGGTCGAGGCTTGCGAAAGGCCCCGGAATGATGTCATTTCTCTTCGCGCCGAAATAGTCGGTATCGAAAACGATATCGCTGCCGTCCCTGTCCTCGAATCTCTGCTGGGGCTCGAAAGCCTTGCCCAGTACTTCTGTATCGACTAAGGATGCTGTGAATGCGCCTATGACGTCCTTGAGGTTCGTCTCGAGATAGACCTTGTCGCCGTCTTCTTTTACGTTGACATAGACCTTGGATGTGTCGTCGACCATGAAGTTTTCTTCCTTGCAGTAACGGAGCGCGCCGCCCAGGTATGCGTTGCCGTCGATCCATACGGGAAGGTGATCGAAGTGGGCTTTTGCGATCTTCATCATGTCGGGTGTGTCTGACTCGAGATCGAATCTTTGGATCCACTCGTCGTAAGTCGGATACTGGTCCCATACGTGCGTGCCTACAACGCGCTCTTCGACTTCGACCCTGCCGTCATCAAAGCGGGAGACGAGGGAAGCCTTGGAGTGCTTCTGGAAGAAGATGTTGTTATAGAATCTGTCGTCACCGTGCAGGATCGTCATGAAGCCCATGACCTCGGTCCTGTGGGGCATATGGTAAGGCGTATAGCGCCAGTCTGTGCCTGCGCCTACCGATGTGAAAGCGCCGCAGATGAGGTTGTGGACCATCGCAACGCCCTGTGTCGCGATACGGAGCGAAGCGTCAGATAAAAGTATGTTGTTGTCGATCAGGGTAGGACCGTGGCCGACCTCAACGAAAATATCCTCGCTGCCCATGCCGCCCTTCAAAGGCTCTGCGTATTCAGGTCTCTGGTTGTCGTGCAGGAGGTTCTGCGTGATGCGTGTGCCCTGCGCTTCCCAGTCTGTCCAGATGCCCATGACGCAGTGATGTATGTGGTTTCTTCTCATGAGAACGTCGATCGCCGCATGGAGCTTGATGCCTGCGACTTCTGCTCCGCCCAATTCCATCATGTTGTTGATGTGGTGAATGTGGTTATCCTCGATCGTGGAGAAGACTGCGCCCATACGTCCGATGATGCCGCCCTGCTCGCAGTGGTGGATGTTGTTCCTTCTTACGATGTGGCTGCCGATGTTCTCCTTGAGCCAGCCGTGATACTGGCCTCTGCAGACCGCGTCACGCTCCATCTGCGTGGGGCTCTTCAGGTGATGGTATGTGAAATAGTGGTTGTTCTCGGGATCTAAGTACTTGCCGAGGCCGATGCCTGAACACTTGGAGAAATAGATCTCGTTGTCTTCGATGATCCATCCCTTTGACCAGTGGGGACCGATCATGCCTTCCTGCCATGCGGCCGGAGGAGCCCAGTTCGTGGCAGCCTTGCAGATCTTAAAGCCTCTTACTGTGATATAGTTCCTGCCTGTCTCCTTGGGGAAGAAGCACATTCTCCTGACGTTGATCTCGGCCATTTCACTGTTGGGATCAAGACCGCCGAAGTTTGCGTAGATGACTGTTTCATCGCCGTCGTCTTCTGCGTACCACTTGTACTTGGATTCCTCGGGAACCCACGAGCACTTATAGACCTGAGCCTTGATGACTTCCTCGACGGAAGCTGCCTCGTAGAGCCTTCTGTCGTTGATATAGACGCAGCCTACGTGCCTGTTCTTGCCTGCGAAATACCAGTCACCGTAGCAGAATGTTGTGTAGGGATTGTAATCGCCGAAGATCCTGTTATCCACTCTGCAGACCCAGACATTGCCGTCGTAAGGCTTCCATGTCGTTATCTGCTCTGCGCCCGAGATCGTTGCACCCAAAGGCTCGTCACTGACATAAGTGATGGGAGCATCTTTGGTACCGCCGTTTGCGGGGGATACGTATTCCCTGTAGAGGCCTGGAGCCACGTGGACCGTATCGCCGGGTTTTGCGATTGCTGCTGCTTCGGAGATAGTGCCGAAAGGCTTTTCTTTTGTACCGTCGCCTGAGTTGTTAAGGAATTTGATGTCTACATAGAGCTCCATGGGCGTACCTCTTTTCGCAAGATTCGTATATATGACTAATATAATAAAGCAGAAAAGCTGTGTATATAAAAACATTTTGAATTATTGGATTTTCCTGTTGACATCATTTTCGGGCGGTGTTATATTTACTCCGACAGACGTAGTACGATAGTCGGAGCAACGTCAGACGTAGGAACGGCAAACGTAGTAAAGCGGCTGTCAGAATAAGGGAAGGGAGACAGAACAATGGCAGAGATAAGCAGCGATGTCATCAGAGGCTACAATGACATAATCATTCTCTACCTGCTTCTTAATGACCCGTCCTACGGATATGAGATCTCCAAGCAGATCCGCACGTTATCCGAGGACAAGTACATTATCAAAGAGACCACGCTCTACTCGGCTTTTACGAGAATGGAGAAGAACGGATTCATCGAGTCATTCGTGGATCAGGATCTCGCAGGCGGGAAAAAGAGGACTTACTACCGCATAACACCTGCAGGCAGGGAATACTACCGCGCAAAGTGTGAAGAGTGGACGCTGACGAAAGAAGTAATCGAGAAGTTTATTGCAGGTGAGGGGAGAGCAGTATGAATACCATAAGAAATTATCTGGACAATATGTTCCGTAATCTTCCTAATACGGAAGCGGTGAGGAAGGCCAAGGCTGAACTCCTGCAGATGATGGAAGATAAGTATGAGGAACTTATCAGGGAGGGAAAGACAGAGAACGAAGCGATCGGTATCGTCATCTCCGAATTCGGTAACCTCGAAGAACTGGCGGAATCTTTGGGAATCGGCGAACAGGTTACGGAAAGCGCGGATGAATCAAAGCCGATCCTTTCGATCGACAGGATCAAGTCCTACCTCTCAATGATCAACAGCAGAGCCCTTCTGATCCCTATCGGAGTCGCACTTTGTATCTGCAGTGTTGCATCACCTATATTAGAAGAAGCTTTGCCATTCGACATGGAGATTATGGGAGTCGGCGGCATGTTCACCATGATTGCCGTAGCGGTAGTCCTTTTCGTTCTTGCAGGGATCAGGGGCAAGGAGTATGTGGAAGTCAGAAGAAAGGAATGCTCGCTCAGCGTTGAAGGCGCGGAGTACGTCAGGAACGAGAGATCCAGCTTTAAGAGCTCTTACGGAATGCTGTCATCCATCGGTATCGGACTCTGCATCCTGAGCATTCTCAATCCGATCGTTTTCGACAAGATACCTTATGTAAGCTCGAGCTTCGGTGCTGCCATGATGTTCGGATTCATCGGACTCGGCGTATTCCTTATTACTTATGCTCACACAAAGATGAAGGGATATGACAGGCTCCTTGAACTCAACATCGGAATGGGAGAGGAATTTGTTCCGGAGTCTGACAGAAAGGTCAATAAGCTCCCGATCGTCATCTGCGCGCTCATCGTCGGAGGAGTCATGATCACTTCCATGGGTACCAGATTCGTTCTTCCGTTCTTCTCAGGCACATTTTTCAATGACAGCGGTGAAACGGTCGCAACAACATATTCTCTTAACGAAGGAGAAAGCGGAATGGGTATCTCAAAGGGCGAAATCAACTCCATCAACATCAATCTCAATGCATGCAAGATCATAATCGAACCGGCAGAAGGAGACGGCCTTGTTGACGTGGAATATACCGGAGACAAGAGGCTTAAGCCTGACGTCACATTCGAGAACGGTAAGCTGACTGCCAAGAATAATGCTTCAGGCGGACTTAATATCGGATTCAAAATTAACAAGCCGGTGCTTACTATCAAGCTTGGAAAAGAGACTAAGATCGACAATCTCGAGATCAAGGTCAATGCAGGTGACATCAGCATCAATGGCGTTAACGCAGATTACTTCTTCGGTGATTTTAATGCAGGCAACATCTCGATCAGGGATTCTGTTTTCCGCAAGGCCGATATCGATGTAGATGCAGGCAATATCTCCATCGACGGCGCAGGAATGAAGACATTAAAGATCGATGCTGACGCCGGAAATATCGATATCAGAAAGACAGGATTAGAAGATGTCACCATCGATGTTGATTTCGGCAGCGTTAATATCAATGACCTGGGCAGTGTTGATGCATACTCTTACGACTGCAAAGTCGATGCAGGCATCATCAACATCGGAGGCGACGGTGCAGGAAGAAAATACAAAGCAAGCGGCGCCGGTGCAGGCTTTATCAAGATCAACGTCGACGCAGGCAATATCGACATCAGATAACAAACAGGATCGCGGCACCCCTCAAAAGGTGCCGCAGCCTTGGGATAAGGGATAGATTATGAATTTCGGATTATCTTACATCGGACTGATATGGCTCATCATGCTGACAGTCCCGAATCTTATATGGACAAAGAACCAGCCGAAGGATTATGAAAAATACTCATCAAATGAGAATAAGATCCTTCTTGCATTTGAAAGAAGCGGCCAGGTCATCGTTACGACCACGGCGCTGATATTCTCTGATTTCAACTTCAAGGGATTCAATTTCTGGTTCACGGTCCTTGCTGTGTCTTTCATTCTCATGGTGCTCTATGAACTCTCCTGGATCAGATATTTCAGAAGTGAAAAGACAATGCAGGACTATTACAGAAGCTTCCTGGGCATTCCCGTAGCAGGCGCAACGCTTCCGGTTATCGCTTTCTTCCTGCTCGGAATCTACGGCGGAAACATCGTGATGCTCGTTGGAACGATCGTTCTGGGAATTGGTCACATCGGAATCCACCTGCAGCATGAAAAAGAAGTAAACGGCCCGAAGAAAAAGAAGAGTCTTGGTGTGCGCATCGTCAGAGGTTTTTTGAAAGCGGTCTGCATCATACTGGCAGTCGTCATCGGAGGCTCGTTCATTTTCTGCATCGCGGTCCGCAATTACAGACAGATCAGCCGCGCGGTTACCTATAAGGACGGCGTCAACGAACAGCTCTATGTGCAGCTGAACGACCAGCAGGAATACATTACGATCTGCGGAAAGAACAGATCCAATCCGGTCATCATCTCACTCCACGGAGGACCGGGCGCACCGTCGACATTCAGTGATTACTACTGGCACGACTATCTCACCGATGATTACACGGTCATTGCCTGGGATGAAAGAGGCTGCGGAAGAACCTACTATAAGAATGAAAAGGCTGATCCTGACAACAAGACGCTTACTTTTGAACAGCAGTTGTCAGATCTTGATGCCCTTGTTGATTACGCAAGAAACCGTTTCGGCCAGGACAAGGTCATCATCATGGGGCACTCCTACGGAAGTCTTTTGGGCAGCAGATATGTACTCGCTCATCCTGAAAAAGTATCGGCTTATATCGGTATCGGGCAGGTCGTAAACGAAAAGGATTACGCAGGCGAGGTCTATTCATATGAAGACGCTCTCCGCATTGCAAAGGAAAAGGGCGACGATACTTCTGAAATGAAAGCGGCATACGAGAAGTTTAAAGCTGATATGAGCCTTAACAATCTTCTTGCTCTGAGAAAACTGGTTGAGGTATATCACCCCGTGACAGAAACAGCTGATTCCTCGACTTTCCCGACGGTTACCAGCCCCATTGCAGGAGTCGATGATCTCAGATGGTTCATACTTGAACTGAAAACCGCTTTTGTAGGTGATACGAGGTTTGAACAGCTGCAAAAACCTCTTGATGACCGCATAATGAGTTTCAATGGGTTTGAGACTGACGATCAGTATCAGATGCCTGTGCTTTTCATATCAGGAGGCTGTGACTGGACATGCCCGTTCGGCCTGATGCAGGAATACGCGGAAAAGATCAAAGCACCTTCGGTAAAGGTAAAACTCATGGAAGGCTGCGGACATTCTCCGATGGGACAGCGTCCCGTTGAACTTACAGATGAGATAAAAGCATTTCTTAAGGGATAAGAGGCATATATGAAGAAGTTTTTGAAAATTACAGGCAGGGTCTTAATGATCATCACTGCGGCCATAGCGGTCTTTTTGCTGGGACTGTTCATTTACGACAGGATCATGCTGTCTTCCGAAAAGATGCTTATCGAGAACCAGATGTACGGGCAGAAGGTTGAAGTCGACGGTGCCCGGATGAGCATCTACACGGCAGGCAAAGGCGATCACACGCTCGTGTTCATGGCGGGTGCGGGTGACTCAGGTCCGATCTTCAGCTTTAAGTCTTTTGCAGACCGTTTCAGCGATTACAGAGTGGTCATCATCGAGAAGTTCGGATACGGCTTCAGCGACGCTTTTGACGGCCCCAGGGACGTTAAGACCAGAGTCGATCAGGACAGAAAAGCCCTTAAAGCGGCAGGAATAGAAGGACCTTACATTTTGTGCCCGCACTCCTACTCAGGACTTGAGACCATATACTGGGCACAGACTTTTCCTTCGGAAGTTGAAGCAATAGCGGGTCTTGATATGGCCATACCGGCAGCCTACGATATGTATGACGAGAGTTACATAAAGTCGAATGCCTCACAATTCTCATTGATGAGGGCAGTAAGGAAGATGGGGATCGTAAGGCTTTTGGCCGGAGGCAGCATTAATAAAGATTTTGCGGCTGAGGAGAAAGCTACGGCGATGGCTCTTGTCTGCGGGAGATACTGCAATGAGACATATGCTCATGAATCAGACTACCTGATAAGTGACCGTGATCTTATCGAAAGCAAAGACATGCCGGACGTTCCTACACTTCTCATCGTCTCAGACGGAAAGATCCTGGAAGGATGGACCGGTATGGTTAAGGACTATGCTTCAAAGCTGTCCGGTGCAACCGTCGTGCAGCTTGACTGCGGACACGGCGTTTATAGAGAAGAGCCCGACAAGTGCGAAAAGGCAATGAGGGAGTTTTTCGATAAGCTTGACGGCAAGGCTTGAGATCAGCAATAAAAAATCAACAAAACCTTAACCTGCGGGCGGAAAATAGATGTTAAAATCAAAACAATAAAGGAAAAATAGAGAGGTTATTCAGTGGGCGCGTACTATGAAGTATTATTCGGTCTGTCAGTTCTTCTGACGCTGATATACATCATCATATGGCATAAGCATTTCGATACGCACATATCGCTTATATTTGCGTTTATTCCGCTGGTCAACCTTGCGTATGCTTTAATGGCGCACGCAAGGACTCTTGATGCCGCTCTAGTTGCGGCGAAATTGACCTATGTAGGCGGGTGCTTCCTGTCTTTGTTCATTACGCAGAGTATTTTCGGGCTGTGCCACATCAACCTTAAGAGGTGGATGAGCGCGGTACTGATGATAATGTGCCTGACCAGCTATGCGTTCGCGCTCTCAATGGGCAACGCGCCGTACTTTTACAAGACGGTCGGTTTCGAGATCGACAAAGGTGTGGGCAGGCTCGTTAAGACATACGGTTTTGCGCATACGCTCACATTGATCGTTATCTTTTCGCTGGTCATTATCAGCTTCTCGGCGATGGTATACAGCCTCATCAAAAAGAAGGATGTATCGAACAAGACCATCGTGCTCCTGATGCTGCCTGCGACCATTTCGTTCTTATCCTATTTCGCGAACAGGTTCACGCCCGAAGGCATAGACGCGATGCCGCTTTCTTATGTTTTCGCGCAGATAATATATCTCATCATCGTGCACCGTCTGTGCCTCTACGATATCACAGACCTCGGCGTTGATTCGCTCATAAAGAAAGGCGACACGGGATTTGTCTCGATCGATTTCGATGAGAAGTATCTCGGGTCGAATGAGAGCGCGCAGAAGGTCTTCCCGTATCTTGCCAACATCAAGGTCGACACTTATTTCGGCAGGTACATTCAGGTAAAGAACACCCTCCTGAAGTGGCTCGGCGAGTTTAAGCGCGATGAGACGAAGGACCACTACTACTACGAAGCTGACGATAAGATCTACCTCATAACGATCCGTTACCTTTACGACGGCAAGCACAGAAGAGGCTATCAGTTCTTCATCACCGATGACACTGCTTCCCGTAAGTACATGAAGCTCATCTCGAACTATAACGACCAGCTGACGGCAGAGGTCACGGAGAAGACCGAGCACATCGTTCAGATGCATAACAGGCTGATCCTTGGCATGGCAACCATGGTTGAAAGCCGTGACAACTCAACGGGCGGTCATATCAGAAGAACGAGCGATGTCATAAAGATCCTGATTGATGAGATTAAGAAGGACTCTTCCGACAAAAAGAACATGCTCCTTCTGTTCGGACACGAAGGCCTTACCGAAGAATTCTGTGATGACATCGTAAGAGCGGCCCCGATGCACGACCTTGGAAAGATTGCGGTTCCCGATGCCATCTTAACAAAAGCCGGCAAGTTCGAACCCGATGAATATGAGATCATGAAGACACATGCGGCTGAAGGCGCGCGCATCGTAGATTCCATCCTTGAAGGAACCGAGGATATTTCGTTCCATAAGGTTGCTGTCAACGTCGCGCATTACCATCACGAGAGGTGGGACGGCTCGGGCTATCCCGAAAAACTCAAGGGCGAGGAGATCCCGATCGAGGCTCGCATCATGGCGATCGCGGACGTCTATGACGCGCTCGTAAGCAAGCGTGTCTATAAGGACAAGTTCTCGTTTGAAGATGCTGATAAGATCATGATGGAAAGCTTCGGGAAGCATTTCGACAAGAGGCTCGAAAAGTACTATGTCGCTGCAAAGCCAAGGCTTGAGGAATACTACAGCAACAACTGAAGCTTAGCTTATTAATCGTTGAATCCCATATTTCTGGTGATCTCGAATCTGTTCTTGCCTGCGCGTTTCGCGTCGTAAAGGGCGGAATCGGCCTGCGCGAACATCTTTGAAGCGTCGGCGGACTTGTCGGTCCAGACGATGCCGATCGAGATACCCGTTAAGTCGCTCCGGCTGTTTGACTGATCGAATCCCGTTTTGCGGCAGCCTGATTCGCAGAGCATGTTGTCTACTGCTTCGATAATGCTCCATGCCTTGTCTTCGATCTGCGCGGGGCCTGATACATTGGTCATGAAAGCGATGAACTCATCTCCGCCGTAACGCACCAGGACGTCGCCCGGACGGAACTGCCTGCGGATAATGGCGCCGAGCTTCTTTAAGATATCGTCACCGAACTCGTGACCGAACGTGTCGTTGATATATTTGTAATTGTCTATGTCCATGACGAACATGACGTGATATCTGTGAGGCGGATAAAGCGTGCGGTCGGCGATCTCGTCTAAGCCTGCGGTCTTGTTGAGAAGTCCGGTAAGGCCGTCGTGACGGGAAGTGTATTCGAGTTCTTTGCTCTTGCTGCTCATTTCCTGAAGCTGATAAGACAGATCGCCTTCGGCGGCTGCAGGAATGCCTTTCTTATTCTTGGCTTCGTTAAGCAGACGGAAAGCTTCTGAATAGAGCTTGGGGAAAGTGCAGTCTTCAAAGCTCGAAGCGAAGATGACCGAATTGACGTATTCGACTTCGCAGTCGGGATTCTCTTCATTGTAGTGGGCGATCTTGTTCTCGATCCTGCCAAGGTATTCCTCAGCATCGCTGTGCCTGATGCCGTTGCAGAGTGCTATTATCTCCGCACCGGTGTAACGTCCTATGAACGTGCCTGCCGGCAGGACAGCGGAAATGATGTGCGCGAACTGGTAGAGCAGCATGTTGCCGACATCTCTTCCGACCGTGTTGTTGATATAGATAAGGTTCGTAAGATCGAAAAGGAACAATACGCTGTCCCTGGGATCGAATCTGTCCCCGATCTGGATCTCGCTTGAATTTTTGTTGGGAAGGCCCGTTACCTGGTCTCTTCCGAGCTTGATGCTGAGATCGCGGTTAAGCTTGTCGAGCTGGTTCATCTCCTCATGGTAAGTCGTGGAGATATCGGACTGCAGGGCGGCGATATAGCGGTGGGAATTGTCGAACCACTGGAACATGACCTGCTTGCGGGAGACCTCGCCCGGCTTTGTCTCAAGATCGAAGACCGTGATGTATTCATCTTTTTCGGAAAGCTCTTTGATTATCGTATCCGTGGATATTGCATCGGAAAGCGGGGCATTCTCCCCCGGCTTGGCCATGGCGTTAATGATCCCGACAAATGTCTTGTCGTAATCGAGCTTCTTTTCGCTGCCGAGTTCAGGCATTACCCTCATGAGCTGGGCGGATACTGTCTCGAAGGTGACCGATCCGTCCATGGTGTCGATTACCGCGATGCAGTCGCAAATGGAGTTGACGGCCATCGTCGCGATCTTGCGGAAATGCTTGAGCCTCGAGATGTCCTTGGTCATGAAGCTTGCGACGAGATCACCGGTATTCAGATCCTTCATCAGGACGAGCTGCGTCAGGACGAAATAGGTGACTTTCGGGGTGAGCATATCGTAGACAAGGTAGTATTCGTTATGGCCGGACTCGTAGAGTTTTCTCATGCCTTCAAGGCTGAAATGTATTAAGAACTGGATCTGTGTCTCTTTGTTGCCAACCAGTGCGGCTGCTTTAAGGAGCTGCTCGCGGGTCTGTTCTCCCTGGTTCCTGATGCCAGGGCAGAAGGATTCTGCGTATTCGGTAAAGCCTTCGGGAGGATCGGCATGGAAAACCTTGCCTGTAGTAAGGCAGCTGACAAGTTCGTCACGGGTAACGTTGAAATAACTTGCGCTCAGAATGGGTGCATTGAGTATATAACGGTCGAAAAAGCTGTTCTCATCAGAGAAATAATCGGATATGCCGCCCATCTGGATTCCTCGCAATCGTTAAGCCGCAACGGCTTGAAAATACTGTCTGTTCGGGTAGGATGCCTTAATACTTCAGCTTGTTTATAATAATAATACATTTGCGAAAAACATTAAAGGTTATATAAAAGCCACGTTCCTATAAAGAAAACGGACGATGGTTTCGGTTATTATTCAGATAAAGAGTTTTTAGCGGGGGGACGGCATATGTCTGAACTGGTCCTTGATTGGAATAAATATATAGAATCGGCGGTAATGGCCGCGGCTGAAGGAACCGTCATGCTGAGAAATGAAGGGGAGGCCCTGCCGCTTAAGCACGGCACGAGGGTTGCCCTTTTCGGAAGGATGCAGACGCATTACTACAAGAGCGGCACGGGAAGCGGCGGCATGGTCAATGTCAGCCACGTCACCGACATCCGCGAAGGCCTTGCTGCATCGCCTGCGCTCACTCTGGACCCCGAGCTCATGGATATCTATGACAAGTGGGATGAGGAGAACCCGGTCGACGAAGGATTGGGCTGGGGCCAGGAAGCCTGGTCGCAGAAGGAAATGCCCATTTCTGATGAGCTTGCCTCATCTCTCGCTTCCCGCAACGATGCGGCAGTTATCATCATTGCCCGCACGGCCGGCGAGGACCGTGACAACACCGCTGAGAAGGGGTCATATTTCTTAAGCGACAGTGAAGAGGAGATGCTTGCCGCAGTATCTTCCGCGTTCGAGCGCACCATTGTCCTTCTCAACGTCGGCAACATCATCGACATGAAGTTTGTATCCAAATACGACATCAAAGCCGTTCTCTATGTATGGCAGGGCGGTATGATCGGAGGCACTGCCGTCGCGCGCGTCGTAACAGGCGAGGTGAACCCTTCCGGATGCCTTACTGATACGATTGCCTATGACCTTGCCGACTATCCTTCAAATGACAATTTCGGCAACAAGGACATCCATGAGGATATCTATGAGGATGATATTTTCGTAGGCTACAGATACTTTTCGACATTCGCGCCTTCAAAGGTCCTCTATCCGTTCGGCTTCGGCCTTTCGTACACTGATTTCGACCTGAAGGTCACATCCTTCGTGTTTGACGGAAAGACAGTTAAGGTTGCGGTCAGCGTTACCAATACCGGCAGCGTTCCGGGCAAGAAGGCCGTCATGCTCTATGCTTCGGCGCCCCAGGGCAAGCTCTCCAAGCCTGCCCGCGTTCTTGCCGGATTTGCGAAAACGGGCCTTATTCCGCCAGGTGAGAGCGAGATGGTAGAGATAACAGCGCCTGTCCGCACTTTCGCTTCCTATGACGACGACGGCAGGACCGGTCTCGGAACAGGCTTCATCCTTGACGCAGGCCATTATTCTTTCTACCTTGGCGGCGACGTGACATCAGATCTCGAGGCAGGCAATTTCGACCTCGAAGCTCCCGTCATGCTCGAAGCGCTCAAAAATGCCATGGGTCCGACCAAGGCCTTTAAGCGCATGACCGCGGTCCCTTCACCTTCAGGAAACGGTTTTGTAAAAGGAAGTGAAGACACCCCTCTCCAGACCGTAAACTTCCTCGAAACAAGAATGTCCCGCGTTCCTTCCGAGATCCCTCAGACGGGTGATGCCGGAATAAAGCTTGCAGACGTAAAGAACGGAAAGAATACGCTGGACGAGTTCATTGCCCAGATCTCCGACGAGGAGCTCTGCCTCATCATCAGAGGCGAGGGAATGGGCAGTTCAAAGGCCACGATTGGCACGGCCGCGGCATTCGGAGGCTTGAGCAGGGGACTCAAAGCAATGGGCGTTCCCACGCTCTGCTGCTCCGACGGCCCTTCGGGAATGAGGATCGACTCCGGCAAGAAGGCTTTTTCGCTGCCCAACGGCACATGCCTCGCGTCAACTTTCAATGTTGAGCTGGTCGAAGAGCTTTATACATATCTGGGCATTGAGATGGTATCCAACAAGATCGATTCGCTCCTGGGGCCCGGTATCAATATTCACAGGCACCCGCTGAACGGAAGGAATTTCGAGTACTTCTCGGAGGATCCGCTTCTCACCGGACTGATGGCATGCGCGCAGGTCAGGGCATTCGAGAAAAACGGCGTAACGCCCACGATCAAGCACCTTTGCGGTAATAACCGCGAGACCATGCGCCGCGAGATGAGCTCGGTCATCTCTCAGAGGGCTTTGCGCGAGATCTACCTGCCCGCGTTCGAGATCGCTGTCAGAGAAGGCGGCGCCCGCAGCATAATGACCAGCTACAACCGCGTAAACGGCATATACAGCGCCAACAACTACGACATGAATACCATGATCCTCCGCGAGCAGTGGAATTTCACCGGTATAGTCATGAGCGACTGGTGGGCATATATCGGCGTGACCGGCGGCGATACAGCGGAATATTCACTCACGGATCATTCCGTCATGGCCCGTTCCCAGAACGATATCTATATGGTCTGCTCGAGCGTTGAGTTAGAGCACCTCGATGAGGCCGATACCTTCAAGGCTCTGACTGAGGGCGACGGTTCAAGGATCACCCGTGCCGAGCTCCAGAGAAATGCCGCCAACATCCTTAAGTTCGCGATGAACACGCCCGCAATGGACAGGATCTGCGGAAAACCCGCTTTGGTAAGCCACATTGACGATCCGTTCAAGGAGGACGACGTTTCCGTTGATGTTGACATGTTCTTCGAGATCGATGACGAACTCGTTATCGACCGTCCCGAGAATACATGGACCGACAGGGACTTCGTTTTCGGTATCACGGCGAAGAAACAGGGCTTTTTCGAGCTCGAAATGACCGGAAGCAGCGATCTGAACAGCCTTGCCCAGGTACCGATGCAGATGTACGTATCGAGCATCCCGTTCGCAGTCGTAACCTGGAACGGAACAGACAGCAAAGATGTCACGCTCAAGCAGCAGGTAGTCCTCTTCACCAGAAACGGCGTAATGCGCCTGCATTTCTCAGCGCCCGGCGTCAAGCTCAAGAAGATGGTCATCAGATACATCAGGCCTTTTACCGAGAACGACACGCTTTGACGTTTAAGGTTTAATAAGAAAGCTTTTTGTTATAAAATAGTGGCTGTGCGGAAATCAGGTTTTCCGCGCAGCCATTTTTGGGAATTGTTCTGAAGGGAGAAGGGAATTGCGCAGGGATTATTTCACATGCGTTTTCTTAGGGCTGATCGCGGGCGCTCTGATGTTCGTCTGCTTTGCCCCGCTGTATTTCATCTACGGCGGAACGGTCCCCAGGGAGTTCGGTCTTTTCGAACGCCTGATGAGCGCTCTTTATGCGTTCTTTTTCATTATCTTCCTTCCGTTTTTCGCTGCTTTCCGCACCAAAGTCTGGGTCAATTGGGGTCTTGCAGCCTACGGTGTACTGATATATCTTCCGAAATATTTCTATCCTGCCGAAGCTTTGATCAACGGCGATGATGCCAAGCTCACGAAAATGCTTCTCGCTGTCGTTCTCCGCGGGATCTACGGCATGATGCAGGCACCTTTCGCTGCCCTTTCCACGCTGATAGGCGACAAGGCGGCATCCGGCCTGGTCTACTGGATCTTACCGATGGCGCTCATCTGGCCTGTCGTTTTCAAGATCGGACGCTTCTACAGACGCGCATACCTTTCCGAGCAGCTCAACCCGATGCCCAAGGTCAAGCCGGCACCCGCTGCTGCCCATACCGGCCCCGCGGTAAAGCCCGAAGTCCTCGGCACGGTCATCACGGCGCCTACAGTTGCTGCTTCCCCTGACGAAGTAACAGGCAAGGCAGTTCTCTCACAGAGAAGTTCCGCTATCGAGCCGGAAGAAGAGGAAGATGAACCCAAGGAGATCGAGGGCAAGACCGAGACCATCTCCATCCCGCTTTCCGCGCCCGCATCCTCTGAAAACGCCGCTATCGCTTTGGAGGCGCCTTCTTCTGCAGAGGAACCCGAATCGATCCCTCTGGCTGCGCTCATTGAAGAGGAAGAGGCCTCTGATGTTTCCGAACCGGACGCCTCTGTCATTCTCAGCGAGGGCAACAAGCCCGTCCGCGTAGACAAGGAATCCGGCAGCGCGCCCTCAGTCATTGAACTCGGCGCACCTGCACCCCGGTCATCCGGGCAATCCGATGATAATGTTGAAAACAACAACGACAACTTGTAAAATATTACGACTGACTATAGATATGGAGTTCTCAACTGATGGCTAAGAACACGAAATTCTGGAAAACCCACCTCGCAAAGAGCGATGACAAGAAGTACGCTGCTGCGACCGGAGAGGATCCGCTTGAAGAGGGTCTTAAGGACCTTACATGGTTTGAGAATTCCCGCCGTGCAGTAAGACGCGGTCTTAACAAGACTTACGAGACCTTCGGTGAGGAAGTCGGCAATTCCATCACGACCGGTGTTCCCGCACTTTACCTGCTCGGCCTTCTGCCTTTCGCTTCAATCAACACATATTTAAGTGCCACTTCAAAAGCCGGTGCTACAAAGTCATCGGTGGTTATGTCCGTTATCGGCATTTCGGCGTTCATCATCACGCTGTTCCTGGCACTTCTTTTCGCAACCATCTATCACTTCATGAAGCATGGCACACCGCACAAGCGCGTCATGAACAAGATCAACCGCTCGGTTGCTTATTTCGCGATCCTCGGCGCATACACACCCATCTGCATCCACTTCCTGGGTACAGTATCCGGCGCAGTCCTTTGGGCATTGGAAGCCGCAATGGCGCTGGCAGGTGTTCTCGTTACCGCGCTCGCTTATCACACCAAGGTTGGTAAGGGTTTCTCTTACTTCATCTACGCTCTGATGGGATGGGCGATCATCTTCAGAGTAGTTGAGTTCTACAACAACGCTTCACACCTCTGCTTCTGGCTCCTGATCTCCGGCGCGATCGTCTACTCGGTAGGAATCTTTTTCGCGCCCTCATCGAGAAGATTCAAGTTCTCCCACATGGTATGGCACCTTTTCGCCCTCGCAGGCGTAGTGCTCCACGTTCTGGGCTTCGTCTACTTCTTCGGTTAAGCTGACCAATTGAATTACCGCGCGCTCCTTCGGGGGCGCGTTTTTTGTTGGGGCGGCGGGCGGTGTTTGCTGCTTTCAGATTCCTGTTAAAGCCGATTACACTGAAATCTACACTAAAATAGTCATTTCACTGTAGGTTTTTGTGTAATTTCTTTGGATTTACACTAAAACCTACACTAAAACAGTTAATTTAGTGTAGATTTTTAGGAATCACATTAATTATTTGCTGCAGAGCAGGGAACCATATATTGATGAGTTTAGTTTTGTCAGCAGATACCTGATATCGAACGGCATTTCTTCAGTATCATGGGTGAATAAGATATCAAGATCAGGGACGAGTCCTGCATTGGTGTAGTTACCATATTTAATCTTTGTTACCCGAAGGTAGTCAGAAGAGTCTTTCATTCCAAAGTGTTCATGGAACTTGCAGGTATCAAGCTCTTCAATATAGAAAACAAAGTCGGGGTTAATCGGGTTGGGCAACCCGGCCAGCGATACTGATGGTTCGTATTTGAAGGGGATACCCAATTCAGTATACATAATGGCAATATCTCTTTCAGATGCGGATCTATAGCAAATGCCATTAAAATAGTAACCGGACTGCTTCGGGTGCTTGGTGTTGTTATCGTTTGCAAGACTGTCAAAAAAGGCCTTATTCATAACAACACGCTTATCATAATCAACAGCTAACGTACGAGTAACTCTATGTGGGTTGATCAATGCAGGTGGCTGCCCCTGAAAACAACTTGTCCAGATGGCTTCGCAAACTTTAAGATTACGTTCAGTTTCTTCCCGTAACGCAAGGATATCACCGAGTTTTCTTCCTGTTGCTGAATTGGATTCATACCTGTGATGACCCACAATGTATCGTATGGTGTCAATTCCGTTAACTACATGGTTATGCACCCGCACCTCAGGCAGCTCGGCGAGCTGCTTTTTGCAGTAGTTGATCTTGAGCGCGAGGTATTCGCGCGGGATGTACCTGTTGTTTATTTCCATGCCCTGATTATGGCGCGCGAAAAGCAAAAAAGAACCGACAAAATCCGACAAAAACCGACAAACAGAGCGGGCGAAAAGGCGGGTGCAATAAAATAAATATATTTACCAAATAAAAGAGGCTGCCTTCAACGAAGACAGCCTCAAGAGGTTATTTATTATCTTACTCTATTAACCAAAGAGTGTGAGAAGAACGCCTGCTGCGATAGCAGAACCGATAACGCCTGCGACGTTCGGACCCATAGCGTGCATGAGCAGGAAGTTCGAAGGGTTCTCTTTCTGACCGACCTTGGAAGATACACGTGCTGCCATAGGAACCGCGGAAACGCCTGCGGAACCGATGAGAGGGTTGATCTTGCCGCCGGAGAGGACATACATGAGGTCGCCGATGAGGAGGCCGCCGACTGTTGCGAGAGCGAAAGCTGTGAGACCGATGACGATGATCATGATGGTCTGGAGCTGCAGGAAGTTCTTACCGACAGCTGTAGCACCGACTGATGTTCCGAGGAAGATCGTGACGATGTTGCACATTGCGTTCTGAGATGTCTCGGAGAGACGCTCTGTTACGCCGGACTCTCTGAAGAGGTTGCCGAGCATGAGGCAACCGAGGAGAGGTGCGACGGAAGGGAGGATGAGAACGCAGACAACTGTAACGATGATAGGGAAGCAGATCTTCTCAACTTTGGAAACAGGTCTTGAGAGCTCCATCTTTACCTGACGCGCTTTCTTGGTCGTCAGGGCTTTCATAATAGGCGGCTGTATCATCGGGATCAGCGCCATGTATGAGTAAGCTGCGATGGCGATAGCGCCGAGGAGCTCAGGTGCGAGCTTAGATGTAAGGTAGATTGCCGTCGGGCCGTCAGCGCCGCCGATTATGCCGATGGAAGCGGCACCCTCAGGTGAGAAGCCGAGGAGGATGGCAACTACGAATGCGAATGAGATACCGAACTGAGCGCCTGCACCCATGAAGAAGGATGAAGGACGGGAGATCAGGGGTCCGAAGTCTGTCATCGCGCCGACTGCCATGAAGATGAGGCAGGGGAAGATATCCATCTTAACGCCGATGTAGAGGAAGTCGAAAAGACCCGGATCGATGTGCTGTCCGGCTTCGTTGACATAGTGTCCGCCAAGCGCAGCCCAGTTGATGTCGCCCTGGAACCACTCGGGATGGAAGATTCCGCCGCCCGGCCAGGGAAGGTTCGTAAGGAGCATACCGAAAGCGATAGGGAGCAGGAGAAGCGGTTCAAACTGCTTCTTAATCGCCATGTACAAAAGGACGAATGAAAGAAGGATCATTACACCGTTCTTCCAGCCTTCCTGTGTGATGAAGAACTGGGCAAAGCCCGAAGTCTCCCACAGATTCTTTAATACTTCTAACATTTATGATTCCTCCGCCGTCACTTATGAAATAGTAACAAGAGGCGTTCCTGTGTCGACTGAAGCGCCCTTGGAGGTGAGGACCTGAGCAACTGTGCCTGCGCAAGGAGCGTAGATCTCGTTCTCCATCTTCATAGCTTCGAGAATGCAGACGAGCTCACCTTCCTTGACTGCCTGGCCGACAGCGACCTTAACGTCGAGGATCGTACCGGGCATAGGTGCGTTGACAGGTGTTGTGCCTGCTGCGGCAGCGGCAGCGGGTGCTGCGGGTGCAGGTGCGGCAGCGGGAGCAGCTGCAGGAGCTGCGGGAGCGGCAGCAGGTGCGGGTGCAGCTGCTACAGCGGTAGTTCTGATGAGATTGGCCTTGCCTTTCTCAACTTCTACCTCGTAAACCTTATCGTTGATCGTAACATTATAAATCATGAGTAGTTCTCCTTTACTTCTTTTCGACGAGCTTGATGGACTTGAAAACGAGCTCTGAGAGCGGGATTCCGGTGTCATCGGCAACGATGGCCATGATCATGGCCGCTGTCTTCTCGTCGCATCCCTTGAGCTTTAATGTGCCGGAAGAGAATTCTTCTTCAGCAGCAGGAGCGGCAGCAGGTGCGGCTGCAGCAGCTGCAACGGCGGGCTTTGCCTCGGCCTTTCCGCTGTCTTTGGTAGCGGCTGCGAGGATCTTGCCTGCGAGAGAGATGAGGACGTACATGATGAAAAGAACACCGAAAACAACGAGGATTACGATACCTGCGTTCATGAGCATTTCTGAGGTGCCCATCTGCTGCTGGCCGAAGGTGAATACCTTGGAATCGCCGACAGCCGCGGTGGTCTCACCGGCTTCTTCACCGGCAAGCATCACGAACTCCTTTGCGTTATTGAAAATGAAGTCCATTGTCAGTCCTCCTTCTTCTCGATGGTGTAGCTGACAGTGTTGGATTCCTTCTCTTCACGTGCTGCGAAGAACTTCTCAGCAACCTGAGGGAAAGCAATGTAGGAGAGAACATCCTCGTCGGATCTTGCCTTATCGCCAAGTTCCTTCTTTGTTTTCTCGAAAACGGGCTCGAGCGAATCTGCATATCTGCCCTTAACGAGCTCTTCAGGCTTCCAGCATCTGTCGATGAGTTCCTGGTTGACTTCGCCCGGTGCTCTTCCGTACTCGCCTCTTAAGTAAGCCTTGATCTCCTTGGAGATGTTCTTGTAGCGCTCACCGAGGAGAACGTTCTGAACTGCCTGGTTACCGACCATCTGTGAAAGAGGTGTAACGAGCGGGGGATAGCCCATATCCTTACGGACTGCGGGGATCTCTGCGAGAGCCTCGTCGAACTTGTCGAGGGCGTGCATATCCTTGAGGTTGGCGATCATGTTGGAGAGCATTCCGCCCGGAACCTGATACTTGAGGATGTCAGCCTTGATGCCCATGACTGTAGGATTGAGTGTGCCGTTGTCGAGGAACTTCTTTCTTACGGGTACGAAGAAATCAGCGATCTCCTTAAGCTTATCCATATCGAGACCTGACTCGTAACCGAACTGGCCGAGTGTGAAAGCCATTGTCTCTGTAGCAGGCTGTGATGTACCGCCGGCCATTGTGGAGATAGCGCAGTCGATTCCGTCAACACCAGCCTCAACAGCCTTCATGAGAGTCATAGGACCCATGCCTGTTGTGTGGTGTGTGTGGAAGAAGAGAGGCACCTTGATCTTGGCATCTTTGATAGCCTTGATGAGATCATATGCTTCCTTAGGAGAGCAGATACCTGCCATGTCCTTGATAGCGATGGAGTCAACGCCCATGCCCTCAAGCTCCTTGCACATCTCAACGTACTTCTCGATCGTATGTACGGGTGATGTTGTGTAGCAGATGCAGCCCTGTGCATGCTTGCCGCACTTCTTAACTTCGTCAATGCAGACTTCAATATTGCGGAAATCGTTCAGAGCATCGAAGATCCTGAAGATATCCATGCCGTTCTCTGCAGCCTTGCGGCAGAAGAGACGTACTACGTCATCCGGATAGTGCTTGTATCCGAGGATGTTCTGGCCGCGGATGAGCATCTGTAAGGGAGTCTTCTTGCAGACAGCCTTGATCTTTCTGAGTCTCTCCCACGGATCTTCGTCCAGATATCTGAGGCAGGAATCGAATGTAGCACCGCCCCAGCACTCGAGTGAGTAGTAGCCGGCGTTGTCCAAAGTCTCAAGGATCCCCTCGAAATCGGAGAAAGGCATACGTGTTGCGATGAGCGACTGCTGAGAGTCACGCAGCACGGTTTCTGTGATTTTTACTTTCATATTGAAGTCACACTCCTTTATAATAAATAACCTTACCAAGTATAATGGCTTTGCCCTGATATGTGAATAGCAAAAATTATCATTTTATCTTGACGATTTTGCACTCAGGACGCTTTGTTTTCCGAAAAAATAACCGTTTACATTTAAAATAGGCGGGTGTATACTGAATTGCTCGCAAAGGGGACTTTGTGCCTCTATTGTTGCGCAAATCTTAAGAAAGGAGATGTATTGATGCCAACGTTCAATCAACTTGTCAAGACCGGAAGACAGGATAAGACCTATAAGTCTGCTTCCCCTGCACTTCAGTTTTCGATGAACACGATCAGGAACAAGCAGACTGATCTTGATTCACCTCAGAAGCGCGGCGTTTGCACAGTTGTTAAGACCACAACACCTAAGAAGCCTAATTCGGCTCTCCGTAAGGTTGCACGTGTACGTCTTACCAACGGCTACGAAGTAACGGCTTACATTCCGGGTATAGGACACAACCTTCAGGAACACTCTGTTGTTCTGATCAGAGGCGGACGTGTCAAGGACCTCCCTGGTGTACGTTATCACATCGTCAGAGGCACGCTGGATACAGCAGGCGTAGCTGACCGTAAGCAGGGCAGATCCAAGTATGGTGCGAAGAAGCCGAAGGCCGCGAAGGTTAAGAAGTAATCCTGTTTATATGGACAGGATATGGACATAAGTGATCAGTACATTGTTCATATAAACGGGACACTGTCACGGATGACACTTACACGGGTCCAATAACTGAATCGTGAGTACCTATGGTTTCAAGAAATTTTTTGATAATCATGTTAGGAGGGAAGCAAAGTGCCAAGAAAAGGCAATACCCCAAAGAGGATCGTTCTTCCTGATCCGGTCTACAACGATATCAAGGTGAGCAAGCTCATCAACAATATCATGCTGGACGGCAAGAAGGGCGTAGCCCAGAAAATCACATACGACGCCTTTGACATCATCAAAGAGCGCACGAACGAAGAGCCTCTTGAAGTTTTCTACAAGGCTCTTGAGAACGTAATGCCCACCCTCGAGTGCAAGGCTCGCCGTGTCGGCGGTGCCAACTACCAGATCCCTATGGATGTTAAGCCTGACAGAAGACTTACACTGGGTCTGCGCTGGATCGTCCAGTACTCGAGAAGCAGGTCTGAGCGTACCATGAAGGAGCGTCTTGCTGCTGAGCTCATGGATGCTGCTAACGAGACAGGCGGAGCATTTAAGAGAAAAGAAGAAATGCACAGAATGGCTGAGGCTAACAAGGCTTTCGCGCATTTCAACCGCTAATAAACCGGATAAGAAAGGGACATTAATACTATGGCAACTAGAGCATATCCGCTTGAAAAGACCAGAAACATCGGTATTATGGCTCACATCGACGCCGGTAAGACAACGACCACAGAGAGAATCCTTTACTATTCCGGTATCAACCGTAAGTTAGGTGAGACTCATGACGGTACGGCTACCATGGACTGGATGGTTCAGGAGCAGGAGCGTGGTATCACGATCACATCTGCTGCTACCACAGCACCTTGGAAGGGTCACCGTATCAACATCATCGACACTCCAGGCCACGTTGACTTCACAGTAGAAGTTGAGCGTTCGCTTCGTGTACTTGACGGTGCCGTTACGGTCATGTCTGCAAGAGGCGGCGTTGAGCCGCAGACGGAAACAGTCTGGAGACAGGCTGAGCACTACGGTGTTCCGAGAATGGTTTTCGTCAACAAGATGGACATCGTAGGCGCTAACTTTGATCATGTCTGCGATATGATCAGAGATCGTCTCAAGAACAATCCTGTAGCTATCCAGTACCCTATCGGTAAAGAGGACAGCTTCACGGGAATCATCGACCTTCTCACACTCCGTGCCGAGGTATATACCTCTGAGGACGGTAAGGAATACGAGGACCGCGAAGTTCCGGCTGATATGGCTGAACTTATCAAGGCCAAGAGAGAAGAGATGATTGAGAAGATCTGCGAGACCAACGACGAGCTCACAGAGAAGTACCTCGAAGGTGAGGAGATCTCCAATGACGAGCTCAAGGCTGCTCTCAGAAAAGCAACCTGTGAGTGCAAGCTCATACCCGTCACATGCGGTACGGCACTTCGTAACAAGGGCGTCCAGATGCTTCTTGACGCTATTGTCGACTACATGCCTTCACCGCTCGACGTTCCTGCTATCAAGGGTGTAAACCCTGATACAGAAGAGGAAGAGGACAGACCTTCTTCTGATGAAGAGCCTTTCTCAGCTCTCGCATTCAAGATCGCTACAGACCCGTTCGTCGGTAAGCTCTGCTTCTTCAGAGTTTATTCCGGTGTTCTTACTGCAGGTTCTTATGTTCTTAACTCTTCTAAGAACAAGAAGGAGCGTATCGGACGTATCGTGCAGATGCACGCTAATGAGCGTAAAGAGATCACCGAGGTTTTCTCCGGTGATATCGCTGCCGCTATCGGTCTTAAGGATACGACAACCGGTAACACACTCTGTGACGAGGATCATCCTATCATCCTCGAGTCCATGGAGTTCCCGGAGCCTGTTATCGAAGTAGCTATCGAACCTAAGTCCAAGGCTTCGCAGGAGAAGATGCTCATCGCACTTCAGAAGCTGGCTGAGGAAGATCCGACCTTCCGTACCTATACAAACCAGGAAACAGGTCAGACGATCATTGCCGGAATGGGCGAGCTCCATCTCGACATCATCGTAGACAGACTTTTCCGTGAGTTTAAGGTCGAGGCAAACGTAGGTGCACCTCAGGTTTCCTACAAGGAGACCATCAGAAAGACTGTCGAGGCCGAGGGACGTTTTGTACGTCAGTCCGGTGGTCACGGTCAGTACGGCGACTGCTGGCTCAGACTTGAGCCCCAGGAACCGGGCAAGGGTTACGAGTTCGTCGATGCAACAGTCGGCGGTTCCATCCCGAAGCAGTTCATTGCACCTATCGATGCAGGTATTCAGGAAGCTATGGGCGCCGGCGTTCTCGGCGGTTTCCCTGTTGTTGACGTTAAGGTTACTGTTTTCGACGGTTCTTACCACGATGTCGACTCTTCGGAAATGGCATTCAAGATTGCAGGATCCATGGGTTTCAAGGCCGGTATGCAGAAGGGTGATCCGTGCCTCCTCGAGCCTATCATGAAGGTAGACGTCGAGATCCCGGATGAGTACTTAGGTGACGTTATCGGCGGCATCAACGCACGTCGTGGCAACATCAAGGATATCGAGCCTATGAACGGTTCACAGCAGGTCCATGCTGAGGTTCCGCTCGCAAACATGTTCGGTTATGCAACTGACCTGAGATCCACAACCCAGGGTCGTGGTACTTTCGTCATGCAGATCAGCCACTTTGCTGAGACACCGAAGAGCATCATGGAAGACATCCTCAAGAGGTAATGTCTTTCAACGGTCAGCTTAGACCGTACAGCTAAATAAATACTTTATTTTCTTATATTCCATGTTGAAAGTGACACGGAAAATATGTAAAATGTTGTTTATCGCTGTATTGATCTAAGCGTCACAAAAATTGATTCACTTAATTCTAGGAGGAATTAAAATGGCAAGAGAAAAGTTTGTACGTAGCAAACCGCACGTAAACATCGGCACCATTGGTCACGTTGACCACGGTAAGACCACACTCACAGCTGCTATCACAAAGTATCTTTCTTTCGTTGGCGGCGCTAAGTTCGAGGATTATTCCCAGATCGACAGCGCACCGGAGGAGAGAGCTCGTGGTATCACGATCAACACAGCACACGTTGAGTATGAGACAACAGCTCGTCACTATGCACACGTTGACTGCCCTGGCCACGCCGACTACATCAAGAACATGATCACAGGCGCTGCTCAGATGGACGGTGCTATCCTCGTAGTTTCCGCTTCTGACGGCCCGATGCCTCAGACACGTGAGCACATCCTTCTCGCTCGTCAGGTTGGCGTTCCTTACATCGTTGTATTCATGAACAAGTGCGACCAGGTTGACGACGAAGAGCTCCTCGAGCTCGTTGAGATGGACATCCGTGACCTCCTCAACCAGTATGACTTCCCTGGTGATGACACACCTATCATCCGTGGTTCTGCTCTCGCAGCTCTCGAGTCTACATCTACAGACCCTAACGACCCTGTATATGCTCCTATCAAGGAACTCATGGATGCTGTTGACAGCTACATCGCTACACCTGAGCGTCCTGTAGACAAGCCTTTCCTTATGCCTGTTGAGGACGTCTTCACAATCTCCGGCCGTGGTACAGTTGCTACAGGCCGTCTTGAGAGAGGTACTGTTAAGGTTGGTGACCCTGCTGAGATCGTTGGTCTCCAGGATGAGCCTAAGTCCACAACAATCACCGGCGTAGAAATGTTCCGTAAGTCCATGGATCAGGCTGAGGCTGGTGACAACATCGGCTGCCTCCTCAGAGGTATCGATCGTAAGGAAGTTGAGAGAGGCCAGGTTATCGCTAAGCCCGGTACAACAACTCCTCACACAAAGTTCACAGGTCAGGTTTACGTTCTTACTAAGGAAGAGGGTGGCCGTCACAAGGCATTCTTCCCTGGTTACCGTCCTCAGTTCTACTTCAGAACAACAGACGTTACAGGCGTAATCCAGCTCCCTGAGGGTGTTGACATGTGCATGCCTGGTGACCACGTAACAATCACAGCTGAGCTTATCACACCTATCGCTATGGAGCAGGGTCTTAAGTTCGCTATCCGTGAGGGTGGCCACACAGTAGGCGCTGGTACAGTTGCTACAATCATCGAGTAATCGATTAGCGGTTAAACAAACTGACAGATCAAAGGGCTTCGGGTTTCCGAAGCCCTTTTACTTTGAATGGAGGCAGTTAATCCCGCTTACTTTCACGGCCGAAAAGATAATGCGGCCATGATCTTCTCGAAAAGCAATTACACTAAAACCTACAGTAAAATGGCATATTTACTGTAGAAAAAAGTGTAAAAAAGCCCGATCTACACAAAAATCTACACTAAAAAGGGCAGATTAGTACAGATTTTAGGGAAGAGGGATTCCCGGGGAACCGGCAGAAGAAATACCAACACATATGTCAAAAAAAAGGGCTCCCGTCAGGGAGCCCTTGGTCATTGCTTTGTTGTAAGGATTACTCAGCCTGCTTGAGGTTTTCCTGCTGCTGGGCAGCTGCAAGGGCAGGTGCGACGTGTGCGGAAGCAGGTGCAGCTTCAGGCTTCTTCTCTGCTGCAGCGGCAGCGGGAGCAGGAGCAGCAGCGGCTGCAGCGGCGGGCGCGGGTGTGACGGAAGCGGATGCTGCAGAGTTCTTTTCTGCCTCAGCCTTGAGAGCAGCCTCGAACTTTGCCTTCTCTTCAGCCTTAAGAGCAGCAAGTCTAGCACCTTCTTCAGCCTGCTGTGCGGCGATGCGTGCTTCTTCTTCTGCCTTGCGTGCAGCGAGGATAGCTTCCTCAGCTCTCTTAGCTGCGAGGCGTGCCTTCTCAAGTGCTTCTTCAGCGGCCTTGCGTGCATCTTCCTCAGCCTTGATAGCTGCGAGGCGCTCATCTTCCTCTGTCTTCTTTCTGGCTGCGAGTGCAGCTTCTTCCTCAGCCTTGCGTGCGAGTTCGCTGGCTTCCTTAGCCTTCTGCTCGGACTTTGTCGCCTCTATCTCAGCTGTATGTACGGCAGCCTTAGCTTCTTCAACGGAAGCCTGTGCAGCGATACGAGCCTTCTCGCTTGCCTGTCTTGCGGCAACCTTTGCGTCTTCCTCTGTCTTCTTGAGGGAAGCATACTTTGCAGCTTCCTGAGCCTTCTGGTTGGCAATAAGAGCAGCTTCTTCAGCTTTCTTGGCAGCAGCCTTAGCCTCATCAGCCTGTGCAACGGCAGCCTTTGTCTCTTCGGCAGCCTTCAGAGCAGCAGCCTTTGTCTCTTCTTCGGACTTGAAAGCGGCAGCCTGGATCTCTTCGGCGCGTGTAACAGCTGTCTTGGAATCTTCGAGCTTCTTAGCTGCAGTCTTTGCAGCAAGGATAAGACGCTCTTCTTCAGCCTTAGCCTTCTTTGCCATAGCTTCTGCGCGCTCTGCGATTGCAGCAACGGAATTGAGAGGCATGGTAGCGGGCTTCTTGACCTTTTCTTCTTCCTGCTTCATGGCAGCCATAGCCTGGGCGTGGTTAACAGAAGCGGAGATAGGACGCTTGATCGGGGGTTTGAGAGTGCTTCTCAGGGTTCCGGTGTTGTAAGGATCATCGGACTTTGTGCCTCTCTCCTGGTTCTTTCTTTCAGCTTCCATAGCTTTACGGGCAGCGATCTGAGCCTTTGCGGCTGCAGCTCTCTCTCTGGCGAGCTGCTGTGCAGGAGACTGATAAGGCTGCTCAGAAGCTGATGATGAATGAGAAGCGGGCTGGGATGAATTACCGGGCCTTCCGCCTTCATGAACAGGTGTAACATTTGTAGCCTGCGCGATGTTTGCAGGAGCCGGACGTACGGAAGAACCGTCGTGAGAACCGCCTGCGGATGCGCCGCTAAAAGCAAGACCGTTGTGACGGTCGTTCTTGTCTTTACCGAAATAACCTAATACTCCGCTCATTTTCAACACTCCCCTATAGATGCAAAAATGTAAATAAAATGTAAAGAAGTTCTTTCAACTTAATTATACTTGTGAGGGAAAGAAATTCAAGATAAAAAACACCGTTTTTTGACAAATTCAAAAAGAGAAAATGTTTAGAAATACTTTACAGCGAGTTTAACGTGCTGTATAATCCGCTGAACAAATAAATTTAGAAATATTAAACTTTCAGTTTAGAACGGGGCCGTCGGTGAACATCGGTGAGAAGATAAAAAATCTTAGATTAAAGAACAGACTGACTCAGGAGGAGCTTGCGGACAGATGTGAGCTTTCCAAGGGTTTTATCTCGCTTGTCGAACATAACCAGACTTCACCGTCGATCACGACTTTAGGAGACATCCTGGACGCACTCGGAACGGATTTCGCAAAATTCTTCAAAGAGGATGAGCCCGAGCGGGTGGTTTTCGGAAAGAAGGATTTCGCGGTAAAGACTGACAAAGAGCTGCACAATGAGATCACCTGGCTGGTCCCGACAGCACAGGAGAACGGGATGGAGCCGATAATGGTGACCATCGAACCGGGCGGATCGACTTATCCGGACACTCCGCACGAGGGCGAGGAGTTCGGTTATGTGCTCGAGGGAACCGTAACGGTAGTTATCGGGGACGAGGAGTATCTGGCAAAGAAGGGCGAGAGTTTTTACTTCACGTCGAATAAGCCGCACATGCTCGAAAACAGGGGAACCAGACCGGTAAAGGCACTCTGGATATCATCGCCGCCGAGCTTTTGATCAGAAAACAAAAAAGAGGGGAACGGAACATGGCATACAATCAGATTCTCGAGGATGATACCGGCCGCGAGCACATCATTGAGATAAAGAATCTCAATAAGAGCTTTGACGGTACAAAGGTCCTCAAGGACATTACCTTTTATATAAGGAATAACGAGTTTATTACGCTCCTCGGCCCGTCGGGCTGCGGCAAATCCACTACACTTCGTATAATCGCGGGCTTTGAGACCGCGGATTCGGGCATAGTCAATTTCGAGGGCAAGGATCTGCTCAAGACTCCCGCCAACAAGCGTAATATCAACACGGTTTTCCAGAGATACGCTCTTTTCCCGCACCTTAACGTTTTCGACAACGTTGCGTTCGGTCTCAAGATCAAGAAGGTTGCCAAAGCAGAGATCAACGAGCGCGTTAAAAAGGCACTGGAGACCGTAGGTCTTGCCGATTACGGCGAGAGATATATCGACCAGCTTTCGGGCGGCCAGATGCAGAGAGTCGCAATAGCGAGAGCTATCGTTAACCGTCCCCGCATACTTCTTCTCGATGAGCCCTTGGGAGCATTGGACCTCAAGATGAGGAAGGAGATGCAGCTCGAGCTCAAGAGCATGCAGAGGGAACTCGGCATCACATTCGTTTACGTTACACACGACCAGGAAGAGGCGCTCACGATGTCGGATACGATAATCGTCATGAAGGACGGCATCATCCAGCAGATCGGAACACCCATCGATATCTATAACGAGCCCAAGAACGCTTATGTCGCTGACTTCATCGGCGAATCCAACATCGTTGCGGGCACGATGAGCAAGGACTATGAGGTCACTCTTTCCGGCGGCATCACATTCAAATGCGTTGACCCCATGTTCAAGGAATTCACCGAAGGCATAAACAACATCGTTGATGTCGTTATCAGGCCTGAGGACTTCTATGTTGAGGAAGAGAAGGAAGGCCGCATCAACGGAACCGTCGAGTCCATCGTATTCAAGGGCGTTCACTATGAGATGCAGGTCAAGGCTGATGACGGCATCGTCTGGATGGTCCAGAACGTTGACCCCTGCAAGATCGGCCAGCGTGTAGGACTTTACGTTGACCCTGACGACATCCAGATAATGAGAAGATCGGAGCTTTCACCCGATTTCGGTTCGTACGGGATCAAGAAACCCGCAGAAAACAGTGCAGACGCAGCTGCTCCGGCAGCTACGGAAGCTCCGGCGGCAGGAGAATAAAAGTGGTAGCGGAACTTAAGTCAAAGATAAAGGTGATGCCCCTTCACGCGTTCGTGATGATATTCGCGGCGCTGTTCTCGTTTGTCTCGATTTTCATCCCGATGTTCGAGCTTTTCGTGCAGTATGTTCCCGTCAGGAACTATTCTCTTTTCACGCTTATACTTTCGCCTTATTACCAGTCAAAGCTGAGGAGCGGCCCGGTAGACCTTAATTTCCAGACCTTTGCGGCATGGATGTTCGTCGTAAGCATTGTTCTCGCGGTCGCGGCACTGACGCTCTCTGCTTCATATCCTTTCTATTCGGAGTCGAAAGGGAAGAAGAGGACAGGATGCTTCTTTGTCCTTGCGCTTTTCGTTGCCCGCGCTGTAGTACATGCCTTTACTCTCTCGAAAATGGTCTCCGAGGAGATGATCAACAGCAATAACCTGACACCGGAGCGCCTCTATGTCGCACAGGGTTTTGCAGGCAACATACTTACGATAGTGCTTTTCATCGGCGCGGTTGCCGCACTGTACGGCGGCCTCGGCCTGCGCATGAATTATAAGCTTTTTGCATATCCCTATATCGTTTGGATCGTACTGTTCACGATACTGCCCCTGATCCTTATCTTCTTCCGTGCTTTCTTCAAGCAGGCAGCGGGCGGCGGATACGAGTTCACTACTGCGGGATTTAAGATCCTTTTCGCGAACAAGACCGTAACCACGTCGTTCTACGGGTTCAGGGTCACGTTGCAGGAGTATTTCTCGATCTTCCTCAGGAGCTTTGATTATGCGGTCTGGACAACGATAGGATGCCTGCTGCTCGGATATCCGGTCGCCTATATCCTTGCTTCACGCGCGAAAAAGGCTCACTCAAACGGCTCGAGGCTTCTTTTGCTGTTCGTTCTTCCGATGTGGATGAACACAATGCTCAGGACATATGCGTGGAGAGCTTTTTTTGCTGAGACGGGAGTGCTCAACACCATGCTTCAGGGCATGCATCTGATCAACGAACCGGTCCTGTTCCTCAAGAACGAGATCTTGGCGGACATTGTCACCAAGCTCGTCATGACGAACGACTTCCTGCCTTTCATGATCCTGCCGATCTATTCGGTACTGGTCAAGATCGACGGATCGCTGTCGGAGGCTTCTCTGGATCTCGGCGCAAACCGCGTTCAGACATTCATGAAGGTCATCTTCCCGCTGTCTTTCCCGGGCGTCATCTCGGGCATCCAGATGGTATTCATGCCTTCGCTCACTTACTACATGATCCCTGACATTCTCAATGAGGGTTCCAAGACGACGATCGGAAACACGGTCCAGAACTTCATCCTCAACGAGAGCTCAACATATAATCAGGCGGGAAACGTGTTGTCTCTCCTGCTCCTGATCTTCGTCCTCTTTACGATGGGCATATTACGCGGCCAGGATAAGGACGCGGGAAGCGGAGGTATGGCATTATGAGATTTCTTAAAAGACTCGTTCCCGACATCTATCTCGCGCTCATACTGATATTCATCTATCTGCCTATCGTGGTGCTCATCGTGTTCTCGTTCAACTCGATGCCGAAGTCGTTTATCTGGGGCGGATTCTCGCTCCGAAATTACGCAAGCCTGTTCTCGGGATCTGACGGTACGGGTATCTTAGACTCGCTTCTTGAGACATTGAAGGTTGCGGCGATTGCGGCCGTTGCGTCCACTCTGATCGGAGTCATAAGCTCACTTGGCATCGCTTATCTGAACAAGAAGCTTCAGGGCCTTGTCATGACCATGACCTATGTTCCTAACGTAATGCCTGATCTCGTTACGGGCATCTCGTTCATGCTCCTGTTCTCCTTCCTCGGAGTACAGAAGAGCGAGTTCACGCTGATCATGTCGCACATCGCGCTCTGCGTGCCTTTCGCGATCCTTTCGATCAGCCCGAAGATCAAGCAGATGGACAAGAGCCTTACGGAAGCAGCGATGGACCTTGGCGCCACGGGCTTCCAGACCTTAAGGCTCGTGATCATCCCGGAGATAATGCCCGGTATCCTGTCATCGCTGATGCTTACTTTCACGCTCTCGGTCGATGACTACCTCATCAGCAACTTCAACGTCGACAGCTCGATCCAGACGCTGCCGATGATGATATATTCGATGGCCAAACTCGGCGTCAACCCGAAGATGAACGCTCTTACCACGATCATCTTCATGGTGGTCCTCATCCTGATGGTGCTGTCAAACCTGTCGTCGTTCAAGAAGTCCAATAACAATAAGGTTAAAAGATAAAGGAGTGTAAGAAGAAATGAACATGAAACTCAAGAAGGTCCTGACATTGGTTACCATGACCGGACTCATCGCTGCATCTGTGCTGTCTTTCGGAGCATGCTCTTCAAGGACGAAACTCATCATCTACAACTGGGGTGATTATATCGGCGAGAAGACTATCGATAATTTCAAAGCCAAGTATCCGCAGTACGATGTCGTTTACAGGACTTTCGAGACAAACGAGACGATGTATCCCAACCTTTCAAACGGCTACGATGTCATCATCCCTTCAGACTATATGGTCTGCCGTCTTATTGAGGAAGACAGGATCCAGCAGATCGATTGGAGCAAGCTCCCCAATGTCGAAAAGAACATGGACCCCATGTTCCGCAAGGTCAAGTACTGCGAGGATCAGAAGATCTCCGATTCCGTTCTCCAGTACGCTGTTCCTTATCTGTACTGCACGGTAGGTCTTGTTTACGACGCGAAAAAGATTACCATTCCCGAGGGAACAACAGATCCGAAGGTCATCTGGGCTCCGCTTTTCGATGAGGCAAACGCAAACAAGGTCGGCATGTACGACTCTATGCGCGAGTCCATCGGCGTGGCACTCAACTATCTCGGATATTCCATCAACTCCATGGATGAGGCTCAGCTGAACGAAGCCAAAGAGCTTCTTATCAAGCAGAAGGCAGGTCTTCACCCCACATACGGCGTAGACAACCTCAAGGACAAGCTTGCTTCCGGCGAGGTCTCATGTGCAGTTGCATGGTCCGGAGACCACATCAACACTTTAGACAGGCTCGAGGAGCTTGGAAAGAGCGATGAGATCGATCTCAAGTTTGCGCTCCCCACGGATTCCAACTGGTCAGTAGACATGATGTGCGTTCCCACAAACTGCAAGAACTATCAGGGTGCCATGGATTTCATCAACTTCATGTACGATCCCCAGGTCGCACTGGAGAACTGCGAATTCGTAGGATACTCGACACCGAACGTAGCGACAAGGGCAATGCTCGATCCTGAGGTGGCAAACAACAAGTACTACTATCCTGACGAGGCAACATTCAAGACCCTCGAGTTCTACTATACATCCGACAAGATCGAAGAAAAGTATACGGAGATATGGAACACGGTTAAGGCCAGCGCTTAAACCGACCTCTCTCCCGAACATACACCGGAAAGGCCCTGCCCAAAAGCAGGGTCTTTTTCAATTGCCGATAAATCCGATTGACAAAGAAGGCAATATCCGCAATATTTTAATTGAAATGTTTTATCACGGACGGGGTTAACCATGCACATCATTATCGGGTCCATTTTACTTGTCGGCGTAATAGTTCTCAGTATCCTTCTTTTGTGCGGGCTTCCTTTGGGAGAGCTCACGATGGGCGGAAAACACAAGGTCTGGCCGAAGGAGATGAGGCCCCTTGCCATAGGACAGCTGGTAGTGCAGGTCATCGCTCTGCTCGTCCTCCTTGCCGGCGGACATGTTATCCCGACTTTCCTGCCTCAGGGACTGCTCAAGGCTCTGGTTATCATATTTGCGATCATGTTTACGGGAAATATCGTAATGAACGCCTTTTCGACCAGCAAAAAGGAAAAATACATAATGACGCCGGTATCGGTCATAGCGGCGGTATGCTTTGCGATCGTTGCGCTTAGGATGTGAGCCGTATCAGGAAAGCTTGTTGTATTTGTAGGTGATGTCGGTTACCGATCCGTTCGCGAAAAAGAACGTCAGATCGGTGGAGCCGGCTGTATAAGTGATCGAATTGCCGTTGTCGGTATACTGGCTGCCGTAAGTCTTTATTACGTCTTCAAGTGAAGCGCCGATCCCGATGCCTTCAGGCGTAACGGAATTCGGGCTGGATAAGACTATCCTTGTTATCGTATATCTTCCGTCAGTCTCGGATCTTGCGTATAAAACGAAGCTCGAGAATGTATAGCTCCTGACAAAATATTCGGCACCTTTCTTATCGGTCTCCGTCGTATCGGAAATCTCACAGTCTTCAGTGACAGATCCTACTGCGGATGCGGCATCAGAGCCCGGAATAAAAAGGATATTCTGATATCTGAATGCAAATGAATTGCCTGTCTTGGGTGAGGTGGGAGCCGCTATGACATTGTCGCCGGTGGAGCTTCCGGATGAGGATGTTCCGCCTGTGGTAGCCTCGTTCGTCTCGGCACGGGAAGAGGATTCATCCGGCCCCATAGTGACTATGACGCCTGCCGTCTCGCCGTTGGAAAGCGTTACGGAAGTGCCTTTCGCGGGCTTGCCCGAACTGCACGCCACCGCTGTTGTCGGCAGTGCGAAGAGAAGACCGGTCAGGGCTATATTGACAGCGTAGCGCTTACAGGCGCTGCGGATACGTTCGTTCATGGTTGAATTCTTTACTGTGCCGCAAAGAAGGTCCCGACATCGTCCTGGTCGAGGATCTTCTCTAAGGTCTGGGTAGCCGCACCGTCGGCGATAACGCCGCAGATGCCGTTCTCTGTAACTTTCTTCATGGCGGTGATCTTGGTCATCATGCCGCCGGTGCCAAGCCATGAGCCCTTGCCGGTAGTAAGATCCAGCATCTCGGGCGTAACCTTTTCGACAAAGGAAATGCGCTGGGCGTCAGGGTTCTCGCGCGGATTGGAATCGAAAAGACCGTCAACATCGGAAAGGATAACAAGCAGATCGGCTTTCGCGAGGCATGCAACGTCAGCTGAAAGCGTGTCGTTGTCTCCGAAAGTTCCGTTGTGCATGATCTCAGTTGTTGACACCGAGTCATTCTCATTGATGACCGGTACGATCCCCATCTCGAGCAGTGTCTCAATGGTGTTTGTAACGTTCGCTCTTGTAAGTTTATCGGTGATTCCGTCCTTGGTAAGGAGGATCTGGCCGCAACGGTATGAATACTCGGCAAAGCTCCTGGCATAAGCATTCATCAGCTCACACTGGCCGACTGACGCGATAGCTTGTTTCTCTCTTGTCGATTCGGGACGCTTTGTAAGTCCTAAGTATCCGATTCCGACTCCGATGGCGCCGGAACTTACCAGAAGGACTTCTTTTCCGCGGTTCATAAGATCAGCGATAGACCTGCAAAGCCTGTCTATGCTTCCGAGGTTCATTTTGCCGTTATCGTATGTAAGGGAAGAAGTGCCTACCTTAACTACTATTCTTTTCGCAAAATTGACTGCGACACGATCTCCGCCGTTAGTACTCAAATCCTCTGGTCTCCTTGGTTTACTGCCGTATTTTGCGCTTCTTATATACGCGCGCATAATTAAAGCACAGTAAGAATATACTGTAATTAATCAAATTGCAAGGTGAGCTTTATGTATCAGCCGTTATTCTGATCTTCGGGCGGAGGCGTAGGAGCCTTCGTAGGGCCCGGAGTAGGTGTAGCGTGAACCTTACAAGGCTTGTCTTCCTTAGGCATAAGGAAGCTGCCCTTAACGAAATAATCGGACTTGATGGTGCCGTCCTTCTTGCACTCGGCGTTGGGATACATGCCCGACTTGCTGCAGTAGCTGGCCTTGACGACAGTGGCAGGTCTCTTGAACGTTGCGGCAGGGAGATCCTTATGGATAGCCTTCATGGCATATTCCCAGATCCTTCCCGCGCCGTACCAGTCCTGCTTGGGGATCTTGGTCTGCTTGAGGCGGTTGTCGTATCCGTACCAGACGGCAGCTGCGTAATACGGAGTGTATCCGCAGAACCACTTATCGATGTTGTCTGAAGTCGTACCTGTCTTACCTGCGGTATCGATCTGCTTGCCCTTGGCATTCTTGATCTGTCCGCCGTAATGACGGAGCCAGCCGGTCGTTACTACGCCCTTCAGGATGTCTGAGAGCATGAAGCAGGTCTCCTTAGAGTAAACGCGGTACTTGATGGGCTTAGCTTCGATAACGAGCTTGCCTTCGGAATCGAGCACCTTGGTGTAGCCGTAAGGAGCGGTATATGTTCCGCCTGACGCGAAAGTAGCGTAGGCTGCGGCCATTTCGAGAGTTGTCATGCCCTTGGTAAAGCCGCCTACGGCCTGTGAAGGGTGTGCGCCTTCAGCAGTACGGTCGATACCGACCTGCTTGAGATACCACAGAGCGGTGTCTCCGCCGACCTTTGTCCAGGTCTCTGCGGCTATGGTATTACGTGATTTGACGAGCGCCTGACGGATGGTCATGGCACCGGCATAGTTACGCTCATAGTTAACAGGCCATGCCTTCTTCGGGTTGTTGGGGTCGAGATAGACCTTGCGGTCGTTGACCATGGTGCCCGGAGCGATAATTCCAAGCTCTAATCCGGGAGCATAAGCTATCAGCGGCTTTATCGAAGAACCCGGGTTCCTGTAGGTCGATGTGGCACGGTTAAGCGAAAGGTTCATCGTCTTCTCGCCGTAGCCGCCGCACATAGCTGAGATAGCGCCTGTCTGGACGTTGATAACGACTATGGAGCCGTTCGGCTTCTCAGGATAGGAGACAAGCTGCGCGGGCTTTGACTGGAACAGGCTTTGGCGTTTGAAAACCTCATCCACGGAATCCTGAACGGACTTTTCCATTGTGGAATAGATGTGATAACCGCGGTTGTATACGAGGGAAGCTGCGAGGTTCTTGGAGATTCCGCGTGCTTTCGAAAGGTCGGAGATGACCTCGGAGATCACGAACTCGGTGAAATAGGAGTTGATCTTGACCGACTTGGTATTGCGTGACTTGAAAACGACTTCGGTATTGAGCGCGTTCTGATATTCCTCTTCGGTTATCTTGTTCTGGTCGCGCATCATGCCGAGGATGATCCTCATACGGCGCAATGCATTTCTGCGGCCTGTCTCACGGAGAGGATTGTAGTAAGAAGGGCTCTTTGGCAGACCTGCGATGAGAGCGCACTCGGGAAGAGTGAGGTCTCTTGCGTCCTTGCCGAAATAATTCTGTGCTGCGGCCTGGATGCCTACATAGTTGTTGCCCATCGGGGCGAGGTTGATATAAAGCTCCAAGATCTCGTCCTTGCTGAGGTCCTGCTCCAAAGACATGGCGGAGAACCACTCCTGGACCTTACGTGAGGTGGAGTGTTCGTCCTGTCCGCTTATGAGCTTGACTGTCTGCTGTGTGATGGTGGAACCGCCGTATGTTGCTTTACCGCCGTGAGCGATAGCCGAAAGCACTGCGCTTCCGATACGCTTGAGGTCGATTCCGGAGTGGGAATAGAAACGCTCATCCTCAACCGCGATGATCGCCTCATCGATATATGTGTGTCTTACATCGCTGTAAGAGACGTAGATACGGTCAACGTTCTCGCTTCCTGTAAGCTTTGCCATAACGTTGCCTTCGCTGTCGTAGACGAAAGACGTCTGCGACTGTTCTGCGGAAGTCAGGTCACCGATAGACAAAGGCTTGGTGGTGGAAGCGTATCCAAGAAGCATTCCGGCGCCGAAACCGCCGAAAATAAAACATACACAAAGAACAAATACGATAATGATCCTGACACAGTCCCAGATGAAGCTGCCTGCTTCACGGATCCAGCTGCGCGAAAAGCCCGCAGCGGTGGGCTTGCCCTTAAGTCTGTGCCTCAGTTCATCGGCCAGAGCGCTGTTCTCAGGCTTGACCGGTACGGTGGATCTCTGTTTTTTCTCGTTAGCTGCTGCCATGCAGTCCTCCTTCAAATTCTCCTAATTTTACCACGAGTTCGCTATAATTAAATTTAAAATTATGAGGCAAAAGGAGAGTAGGCATTGGAAGAGCCTTTTGAAGCAGTGATCACGGGCCTTGACGAGGCGGGAAGGGGTATCGGCAGGATGCCCTCCGGCAAGACTTTCTTTGCAGAGGGCGTGTTCCCCGGCGAGAAGTGCCTTGTTCGCGAGACCTCCTCATCTTCCAGATTCTCGGTATGTGAAACGCTGTCTGTCACAGAGATTTCACCTTCCAGGACTGAGCCTTTCGAGCCGGGCAGGCTTCTCTGCGGAGGACTTCCTTTAGCATCGCTTGCTTATCCCGCGCAGCTTGAATTCAAAGCGTCACGTGTCAGGGAATGCCTTGAGCGCATCGGCCGCTTTGACAAAGACTTACTTGATCGGGTCATGCAGCCGATCGCAGCCTGCGAGCCGCCGCTTCGATACAGGAATCACATGCAGTATGCCATTTCGGGCGGCCGTGTGGGACTGCTCGCTTCAGGCTCGCATGAGCTTGCTGATTATGAGGGTGAAAAGATCGAGTATGAGATCTTCTCATTGCTTCGCGAAGCACTCGAAAAGTGCTTTGAAAGGGCACCGACAAATCTTTTCGAAGGCCTTGTCTTAAGGGCATCGCGAAGGACAAATGAACTCCTTGCGGAATTTGTCAGCGGAAGTACCGCGCCGCATGAGATCGTTATCAGAGACTGCGCTTCATTTATCAAGGATGCGGGCATCAGTGGATCTTTTGAAGAAGTCTGCGGCAAGGCCGGTTATAAGCTTAACGGAATCCTTTTGAGGATAAGCCCGGACAAGGCTTCCAGGCGGACCAGGGGTGGCACGAGAGTTACGCTTTCGGGAACGGACAGCTACGATGAGATCTTCTGCGGAAGAAAGATGAGAGTCAAGGCCGGATCGTTCTTCCAGGTCAACACGGAGCAGGCCGAAAAGCTGGCTGAGCTTGCATCGGAGGGATGTCTTGATGCAAAGGTGATCTACGATCTGTACTGCGGATGCGGCACGCTCGGGATAGGTATCAAAAAGCCCGGTCAGAAGATCTTCGGGATAGAGACGGTGCCCGAGGCCGTGGAGTCTGCCAAGATCAACCGTTCCCTGGCTTTCCCGGAGGGCGGCGCGGATGAGTGTTCCTACATCTGTAAGGACGTTCTGAAGGCTGATATAAAGTCACTTATCAGGAGCGGGAAATTAGAAGAACCGGACGTGATAATTGTGGATCCGCCGAGGAAGGGAATGGATCCGGGTGTGATAAACAGGATAATGGAGATCGCGCCTAAGGCCGTGGTCTATGTGTCCTGCGACCCTGCGACGCTTGCGAGAGACTTAAAGCTTTTCGCGCAGAAGTACAGCATCGGAAAAGTGACTCCTGTGGATCTTTTCCCGTACACGCCGCATGTTGAGACGGTAGTTCTTCTTTCCAAGGGAATCGATATATCTGCAGGAAAGCTACGTGTGGAGATGTCTGTAGAGAATATGGATCTTTCTGCTGCTCATGGAAAAACCTCATATGGCGAGATTAAAAAACATGTAAAAGATAAGACCGGGTTAAATGTAACGAGTTTGAATATTGCACAAGTTAAACGCAAATACGGGATGATCGAAAGAGTGAATCATAACCTGCCAAGAACTGAGAATCAGCGCAGGACAAATTGCACCCCGCAAAAAGAAAAGGCGATTTTGGATGCGTTCGGAAAATATGGTATAAATCCTCAGGTCTGAGAATGAAGCATTAGTATAGAATGGTGGTCGACTATAGTCCACCAATATGCTTTTTTCACTATTTACAGTGGCACGAGATTTTCATGTCATTGTCAGGATCTGAGCATTTAAATCGTATTTTTAGTGAGATCTCAATACAGCAGAGGAGGTTATTCATTGAAAAACGATGAGGTGTTAAGATTATTCTCCATATATTCAGATGATCTTTACAGGTTTGCTTTGTCCTATATAGGAAATCAATGTGAATCCGAAGATATTGTTCAGGATGTATTTGTGAAGCTGATATCCAAGCCGTTAATTATCAGACCGGAACAAGAGAAAGCTTATTTGTTGAGGATGACTGCTAACTTATGTAAGGATCATCTTAAATCTCCTAAATACAAGGCAAATGTTGATATTGATACTCTTGGAGATGTTATAGGCATATCAGTTGATTATTCCAAAGACGATGATTTATTGTTTAAGGCTCTTAGTCAAATGGATGAGATATATAGAATGCCGATCTATCTGCATTACTATGAGGGCTACTCCCACAAAGAGATAGCCGGGATTCTCAAATCATCTGAGGCCACAATATCAAAGAGAATAAGCAGAGGAAAAGAAGAATTAAGGAAAAGACTGGAGGAATAAGCATGGAAAACCAGTTTAAAAGCACATACAGCAAAATAAGAATCGATGATGAACGTAGGATGGAAATGGTAGCAGTCTTAAGAAACAAGAAGAACAAAAATGCCATCTGGATCCGTTCTTCGTTGGCAGTAGCGGGATTGATCGCGGTTTTATGTATAATCCCTGCTACCAGAACAGAAATCGTAAATGCAGCATCGAGGATTATTAGTGTATTTACTGCCAATGGTCAGAAGATTACAGTTGAACAGCTTCCCAATGAATCGGTTGCAGTTGTTAATGAAGTCGATGAAAAGGGATATGCCCGTGTTGAGAATGGCAGATTATACTTTGTCCTTGGGAATATCAAGACTGATGTGACAGATCAATGTAGTGAGACAAGCTATTACCGCTATGAGCTCGTTAACAGTGACGGTTCAAGAAATGTCATTTTTGTTGGCGGTACTGTAGTGGATTATGGATGGGTAGAATTGGTCTTTGATAATACCGGAAAATACATAACAAACAGTATGGGCGGCGGATCAGCACAAACCCGCTTTGATCCGGCAGAAGATAGAATAACTTGGAAAGAATTGGCGATGCATAATGAGGGCGTTGCATGCGGTAACTGGAATCTTGACAAAGAACTATACGAGTGAGAACTTTGCAAGAACTGCGGTTCAATTATATCCATAGATGACAAGAATACTCCTAGATGACTAAATAATCAGGAATCTAAACTAAGGAAGCTTGACTGGATATATCCTAAGGAAGACTAACATCGTAAGCAAGAAAAACAGCGACCGAACACCCGTTCGATCGCTGTGTTAATTGGGCACATTTTTCATTCATTTATTCAGGAAATTGTTATTCCATAAATGCCACTCCGTTGATCTCGACACCTTTTATGTTATTTATGTTTAGAACAGTTCCAAAGTTATACGAGAAACAGCCGCTTCCAAACCATCCTGTTGACGTTTGACCAAATACCTTACCGGTGATCGGAAGTGACAGAATATCCGTTCTTTCACCGTCAGATGAGACTACAACAAAGCTGTTTATATCTATTTCGGTTAAATCTTCATCTTCAGGGTGTGTCCAATTTTTATCCATCCGGCTCACACCGTAAGGAGTAAGCGTGATTTCAGAGCCATCTTCTGCACGAAGTGTTTTGGTCGGTACATTTATCTTGTTGATCAGATCAAAATATATGCCTTTATAATACGTGTAATCTTCAACAACTCTATCTCCATAACCGTCAGTCTCGCCCGTTTCAGCATATTCAAAGAACACTACTCTTTTCGGACGGGAGCTGTCTATATATGCGTTATCCAACGGACACGAG